>NZ_CBCSKT010000114.1:0-1503 GCF_965140895.1 Legionella sp.
TAGGTCGTCACATTCATTTGAGTTATTTATCCCGGTATTTTATTCTTAGGTTGATAAATCAACACTTCCATTCCTGGAAATAATCGCTCGGGACTTTTGATAATCACCTGATCATTAGGATTTAATCCTGAACTAATTTCTACACGATTTTTTTCTTTAATACCCGATTTTACGTTCACCAACTCAATACGATTATTAACGACCTTGTAAATAGACAGCTTCCCTTCTTTGAGAAATAATGCCTGAACCGGCGCCACTAATGCTTGTTTCTTTTCCTGAATAAGGAGCTGTGCATAAATAGTATCGCCGATAATGCAATCGTCACAGTGAATATCAACTTCTGCTGGGCACATATGCGTGTCACCATCCATCATTTGCTGTAAATGAGATAGATGGTATTTCTGCTTTTTAATATAAACGATTTGCTTTTTTTTAATTTGATGGAGATAGTGGCAAGGAATATCCAGGTCAACCGCTATATTTAAAGGATCATAAACAGTAACAACCACATCCCCTGTTTTAACTTGCGAGCCATCTCTGATTTTAAACGCGCTAACAATCCCATCAAATGGAGAGTAAAAACGTAAATTTTCTACTTCGATTTTCGTTTTAGCCGCTTCTTTTTGAGCATTTATCCATTGTTGTTTTTTTTCTTCAAGCTCTCTTATGCTGACAAATCCTTTGCTTTTCAATTGCAGGAATCGATTATAATGAGCTTCTGAAATTGCCGCTGCGTCTTTTGATAATTGATAATTTTTCTCAACTTCTGGATTAATAATCCGGGCAATTAAATCACCTTTTTTAACCGCTTGCCCTGATGAGCAATTTGCCTCTAACAAACCAGGCGCTTTCGCTGTTAACAAAGTGGCATGTTTGGGGTGTATCGTACCGATAAGTTGAATAGTCTTTTTAATAGACGTTGGCTTTACTAGTGTAGTTTCAACTACCTTAGGCGATTTGTCTGAAATAGATGCTGGACGATGAAATAAATAAAAACTTATCACCAAAGCAAACGAAATTACCATTAAAATCGATAGATTTCTTAGCCATTTTTTAGATTTCCATAGAGTATTGACTGCTAATTTGAACCTCAATGTATTCTCCTAATTGAGTTAATCAAATATCTTTGCAGTGCAATTTACCACAACATCGGGCTTTAATTAATCATAAATTAGTAAATAAACGTAAAGTTATTGCTCCGAACTCTTCTTAAATCATGTTATGAATGCTGATCTTATATCTCCAAAGAGACAGGTAATCCGAACGTTACAATAGAAATTTATCACCTGAGCAAACGCATTTAATACAACTATGTGTAGCATTCACTGCACTTACTTAAAGTCTCCCCTCTCGAATTACTAAGGCTTGACCGCGGTAACTCGATCCTAACTTAAGCAAGTGTCCCATGGGTTAGCTTTTGCTAACCCATATTTCGTGACGATATGCAAGAGAATATAATGCGCCAAAAATCATAAAAATAAATTTAAATCAGATAGTTAAATT
>NZ_CBCSKT010000115.1:0-1482 GCF_965140895.1 Legionella sp.
TGGAATAGATTGAGCAACAGTAGTAAAACTATGGTTCTGTGAAATTTGTTCGGTTTTATTTTTTATCTCATCAACTGCTGAGCGACACCTATGGCAGCTCTAATGTTACTGAACATCAAATACTCGTCAAAAAATGTATTTTCAATTTTGAGAGCGCAAGGTTTCGTGTGAAATACCAACCGCCTCTAGCCTCTTTGTACGGCGTGCTACAATGTGCTCATCTGTTTTATCTAAAGTATCCCGGGATAAGAAAAAGGAAAAGAGGCCGTGGCTTGTTTTAAGAACACGGTCAGTTACCCTGACATTCGCAACCCTGAAAATGGCGCGTGTCCCTGGTTCGGTGAGTCCTGTGATGAACGATAAAATATAAAAGTAAGAGTCTGCGCTTAACTTATTGCTCATCACTAATTGTTGTCCCTGAAACAAGAAAATATTGGTTGCAACAGCCAAATAGCCACAGGCCTCATTAAAAGTAAGTTGATGCTTTTCCATCAGCAGGTTAATTTTTTCTGCTTTGCGCAGCATTTTTTTCATGTCCAGCCCGCTTTGGGCTGCCTGAAACAAAGCACTACGTAAGTAGTTTTCCCTGGTTATGCTTAGTAAGTAAAGTAAATTTTGCGCCCCTAAATACCCGCCATCTTTATAGCCATCGCAGGCCAACTGGATGCCATCGCGTCCTACACGTTGAATCATTTGATTGACATGAGAAAAATAGCCTCCAGAGGCATAAGCATAGATCGCTATGTATTGGTTTTTATAGGACTTAAGCATATTTTTAATAGAGTATATCTCTCCTCTGTATGCCAATCCGAGAATCATATCTGTTGCGTTGCGTGATGGGGCTGCAAATTGTTCTAATCGTTCTATATTTCCTGCCAAAGCAAAACCATAAATGGCAAAACGAGTCTCAGCGCCTAAATTTAATTGCTCTTTGACGCGCTCAATATCACCACTAAATGCATAGCCTAATACAGCCCGATTCCTATTTGCCCCTTGATCCAACAACAATTGAGCGGAAGCATAATGGCCGCCACGAGCATAATACTCTAAAGCAATAGAACGACTTAAAACCATAGAATTACTTGCTGCCAAATCAAGTAATCGATTCACTTGTTCGACATTGCCCGCGAATGCATAGCCTGAAATAGCGGCATTTAAATACTTGCCTTCACTGATTAATTCATTGACTTGTTGTACATAACCTTTTTTTGCATAACCGATAATCGCACTACTTACCGCAGCGCCTAAGGCAATTTGTTGTTGTACTTGAGAAAAATGTCCTCCCATTGCATAACCTTCAGTGGCATAATTACGGCTTGCGTGGAATACGTCTATTAAAAAATTAACTGAAGAGGTATTTCCTTCTTGTGCCAATAGCATCACTACATTGTAATCCCCGGAAAAAACTCCTAGACAAAAACCGGCTTTGGCTAATTGCATCAACCGTTCTTTATCGCATTTTCGGGCCAAATAGAGAATGTC
>NZ_CBCSKT010000116.1:0-1464 GCF_965140895.1 Legionella sp.
CCTAATGGCGCTGCCTTAAGGTGTACAAGAATTAGTAATTTTTAGTTTAATCTATTGAAAAGTAATGAAATCAGTTTCCAATTTTTATAAGATTACGTTTACGAGGCGAATCCACAAAAAAAGGAAACTGACCGATGAATAATAATCAAAACACAACGGCACTGCAAATAATTAATAAGAAGCAATACTTAGTTGAATCAAAGAACGATGAACTATACCGTTTGTTGTCCTCAGAGGAACAGATGCGACTTATCAATGGCTCAAGAGAGTTTAGAAAGCGAGTCTATACACCATTAAAAACGATATACACCTTTATAAAACAGGTACTTTCTTCCGACAAGTCGTGTAAAAACGCAGTATCTGGAGTTATTGCGGAGGGTCTGCTCAAAGATAAGAATGTTATCTGCAGCAGTACGGGTTCCTATACAAAGGCGAGGAATCGTCTCCCGGAAAAAACGCTTTATGAACTGTTTAAATTATCGGGGGATTTTTCATTAAAGAAGCAGAGAGAGAGTCATTCATTTGGTCGTGAGTTAAAAGCTTTTGATGGGACGATAATAACCCTCCCAGATACCCAAGCCAATAATTCTGTCTATCCCAAACACAGCAATAAGACCGACTCGGTTGGTTTTCCTCAAATTAGGCTGGTAGCGGTGCTTTCATTGAGTACAGGGGGAGTGATTGACTATGCACTGGATGCAAATAAAGGAAAGGGCACGGGAGAGATATCCTTACTCCGCAGTATTCTAGATAGTATTCATGATAATGATATTGTTGTAGGTGACCGCTTATACTGTAATTTTTTTTAACTCATGATTTGATAAAAAAGAATGCTGATGTGGTGATTCCAGGACATGTACAACGTCACTCTGATTTTCGTCAAGGAAAACGCCTTGGGAAAAAAGACCATATTACTTCGTGGAAAAAGCCTCGTAGGCCAAATTGGATGAGCAAAGAGGCTTACCGAGAATACCCAAATACCCTACCCATCCGGGAATTTAAAGTGAACGGCATTGTTTATATTACAACGCTTCTAGAAGTTGCCACCTACCCCAAACAGAAACTATACACTTTATATAAACGTAGGTGGGAAATTGAGCTTCATTTGAATAGTATCAAGACCATTATGGGGATGGATAGAGTTTCATGCAAAACTCCTGAAATGGTAAGGAAAGAAATAAGTATTCATCTTTTAGCTTACAATATGATTAGAAAATTGATTGTTGAAGCGTGTAACAAAAATAGTGCCTTACCCTGGAAAATCAGCTTTAAGGCGACTCTGCAATTGGTCAATCAATTTAACCCACGGCTTGAATCTGTGAGCAATAAAAAAAGAATCGTACTTTATAATCAAATGCTACAGCTTATTGTGACAAATAAAGTAGGTAATCGACAAGGAAGGGTGGAGCCGAGAGCTGTACGATTAAGAGCACGCTCATTTCCCGTGCTTAGAAATGACAGATA
>NZ_CBCSKT010000117.1:0-1438 GCF_965140895.1 Legionella sp.
AAGAATAATGATCCTTTTCTATATTATATCAAGACTTTATGACGACAATTTAGTAAAAATATGGGGGGATCTTTGAGTATTGAATCGTATAATCGCCAAGCCAAGCTATCCTTCGCGGGGAGAAAATAGGGCCTCATCACCTACTCTGCTTGGCACTAATTTGTGATGAATTACTTTGATGGAGTAATACGAATGTTAAACATTTGGCTCCCAATTAATAAAAATAAAAAGAACAAGCTGGCACTCCTCATGGTTATTTAAACAAGCTACAACAATAATAGTTTCAGCTATTACTGCAATAATAATATCCCTTATTACAAAACACTTTCTATAATTAAAAAATTGTTATTACATTTCCTAGCTATACTTTTTATATAATGGGGAAAATATATGAAAGAATGGCTCTGTAAATTTTTTAGTAATTCAATCTATGCCGACTGGGCTGTAGCAGCCACTACATTATTACTTGCTGTAGTTACTCTGATTTTTTATTTTATTGACGATGGTTATACGCGTCTTCTGAAAAATAGCGAAAAAAATAAATTTTATAATTTAGGATTTGATTTTTTAAAAATCTCGTATGCTAGTTGGAGTCCAGAATGCCGCACACCTACTTCTACAAATCAAACAGTAGCAGAATTTATTGACGCTTTTCGTCGACAATTAATTGAAAACAAAATATACATGGGGTGGCAAGATAAACGTAGATTTAATCGTTATGTAACATTGGCTCAAAAACATGCCTTTTTTTGGGAAAAGAATGACATGATAAATGTTATGAAATACCAAAATAAAATTTTATGGGAATTAGAGTGGTTAGCTGAAAAAATTGGTAGAAAAAAAGAATATGAGCAGCTTAAAAGTTGACGTGGTCAATCAAAACGATACAACCCAGTTAAGCTACTTTTAGCAATTGAGGAGTCTGCAACTCATATTGATTTGGTGCCAAATAGTTCAATGATGAATGCAGTCGCCTGCTGTTATAAAACATCGCAATGTAATTCAATATATCTTGTTGTGCCTCATGTCGTGTTTGATAGTTTTTCCATTGGACTCGCTCTTGTTTTAAGCTCCCAAAGAAGCTTTCAGCCACCGCATTATCCCAACAGTTACCTTTTCGACTCATGCTCCCTTAATAACCATGGAGTTCCAGAAGGCGCCTATACTCATCACTTGCGTACTGAGAGCCGCGATCTGAATGAACAATGAGTCCTTTGGATGGTTGGCGTTGCCAAATAGCCATTTTAAGAGCATCACAAACTAATTGAGCCTTCATTCGTGAACTCATGCTCCACCCGACTACTTTTCTGGAGTACAAATCTAATACAACGGCCAGATATAACCATCCCTATTGAGTAAAAATATAAGTAATATCAGAGACATAGGCATAATTAGACCTAGGTACTGAAAACTGTTGATTAAGAACGTTTTCAAATAC
>NZ_CBCSKT010000118.1:0-43460 GCF_965140895.1 Legionella sp.
TAGCTCCGTTGCTACAGGGACGCATTAATGATGATTTTCAGACTATAAATCCAGTAACTTCAGGTTGAATGGGTATATACTTCAATGTTAGGTATGCCCGTTGTATAAAATGCGGTACTGACATCTCCCCATGGAATGGTAGTGGCTAATTTTTCTCCCTTACCAAAATCAATAAAGCGGGTTTTCCCCATGAGCGCCAAGACGTTTTGTGCACCAGCAGGTGATTTGAAACCAATAAGGCATTTTTCGTTCCTGCATGTAGGCTGATGGGCATTTTCCACCCGATTATTAAATCCTTTATGCGACAGAGCCATCAAGCCACGGTAATCCGAGAGCATCAATTCACTATGCCCGCTATCGATTTAAGTTGCTCTAGCTGAAGCAACTGAATTTTCTTATGTTCAATAGAAATAATTTTATTATTTTTAAATTGAGTAAAAATGCGGCTAATTGTTTCTGCAGTTAATCCCAAGTAATTTCCAATATCTTGACGAGACATTGGAAAAAGAAATTCTATGCGTTGCTCACATACAGCTAATCGTTTAGACAAATCAATGAGAAAAGCGGCTAAACGCTGCTCCGCGGTTACGAAATTTAAATAAGAACCTATAGCTAATTGCTGGCTAATTAAATACAAAATTTGCTTCTGTAAACTGGAATGAGAACACAACAACTCAAGAAAATGAGTATAAGGAATCTCGCAAACCAGCGCATCGGAAAGCGCGACCGCTGAGTAAAGATAGCTTCCATGCGCAATGGCCTCAAAACCCAGGACTTCACCTGCAAAATAAAAGCCACGAAGTAATTCATTCCCTTCTTTATCAACTTCGTAGGTCTTTAAACAGCCTGATTTAATCGCATACAAACTATGGAACGTAGTGTGGGGAAAATACAAAAACTGCTTTTTTTTAAGAACATGCTGTTGGGTTACCGCGGCATTAATTTGATTTACCCATCGCGAATTAGCCTCCTCTTGCGTGCAAAAAGGCGAGAATCCACAGTACGAGCAGGATTGAGTATCTTTTGTGTACATCAGGATGCCGTAAATTTCTAATTTGTATAGTTTAGCTTGTTTTTAAGACTTTTTACATTTTTCCATGATGTATATCAGGGTATTTATAGGAATGCTGCATATAAAATGAAACAAAACTAATAAAGATCACTGAGGTGAGCAAAAGCCAAAACATAACAAAAAAAAAATTCTTTTAGCTTATAAAAATCAGAAGTGAGAACAAAATGAAGAAATTAACCAATACTTTAGTTGCTGGAGCCTTACTCTCAATCGCGATACCAGCAATGGCCGATTCACCCTGGCTCGTTCGAATACGCGGCATTGGCGTATTACCTAGTGAATCAAGCTCTACCATTAGCATCATTGGAGGTAAAGTAACTCGAATTAGTAATGAAATAGTCCCTGAGTTGGATTTTAGTTACTTCGTTACGCCTCATATTGCCGCCGAGCTTATTTTAGCAACTTCACGACATAGTGTTGAAGCGACCAATACGGTTTTAGGTAAGGTTAATTTAGGTAAAGTAAGCGTGTTACCCCCTACCTTAACGGCACAATATCATTTTGAACTTAGCCCTCATATCAAACCCTATGCAGGTGCAGGGATTAACTACACTCATTTCTTTAATGTTAATAGTGGCCCCGTAGCAAACAAAATTCATTATGGTTCGAGTGTTGGTCCAGCATTACAAGTAGGTGCTGATTTTGCAATTACTGAGCATGTGTTCATTAATGCCGATGTAAAAAAAATCTGGATCAACTCCAATGTAAAAGTATACACACCTATTGCTCAGCTGAACACCAAGGTGAACATTAACCCTTGGGTAGTTGGTTTAGGTATGGGTTATCGATTTAGTTAATTGAAGTAGCCTTGTATTTAGTAACTGATAGCCAATATTTCGGAGCACTCGTCATCAAACCGATTACACGCGATATCTCTTTGACATTAGTCATCAAATTACTACTTCTATTTTTGTTGTGGTGGGTTTGTGTTCGAACCATGCATCCTCAACTTGAAAAAGGGAGTAGTTGGTTACTCGGCTCACAAGAAAAGTCCGTTCTTATCAAGAAACAAGAGGTGTTTAAATGATTCCAGCAACAGAGGTAGTTGACCTATCTCGATTACAGTTTGCATTAACTGCATTGTACCATTTCTTATTTGTTCCTCTGACCCTAGGATTTTCGGTTCTTTTAGCAATAATGGAAACCGTTTACGTCATGACCGGTAAAGAGATTTGGCGAATGATGGTTAAATATTGGGGCGTCTTGTTCGGGATTAACTTCGTTCTAGGTGTGGCAACTGGCTTAACGATGGAGTTTGAGTTTGGCACAAACTGGTCCTACTATTCTCGATACGTGGGCGATGTATTTGGTGCTCCATTGGCTATTGAAGGCTTGATGGCGTTCTTTCTAGAAGCGACGTTTGTCGGGTTATTTTTCTTTGGATGGGAACGTTTATCCAAACTGCAACATTTGGTTTGTACTTGGCTACTGGCTTTAGGTACTAATTTATCGGCACTATGGATTTTAATCGCAAATGGCTGGATGCAAAATCCTGTAGGTGCCTATTTTGATTATCAAACAATGCGCATGGAAGTCAGCAGCTTTTTCGATATTTTATTTAATCCAGTGGCTCAAGCAAAATTTGTGCATACCATTAGTGCAGGATACGTTACCGGCTCGATGTTTGTTCTCTCAGTTAGCGCCTATTTTATGCTGAGAAATCGCAACAAAGATTTTGCAAAACGTTCCATGACGGTTGCGACCTCTTTTGGCTTGGCGGCAGCGTTATCCGTCGTTGTTCTTGGCGATGAGAGTGGCTATCTAGCCAATGATGATCAGAAAATGAAAGTTGCGGCTATGGAGTCCATGTGGGAAACGGAGAAGGCACCTGCTAGTTTAACTCTTTTTGGCATTCCTGATGAACAAACACGAACGACAAAATACGCGATTAAAATTCCGTATGCACTAGGCATTATCGCGACCCGTTCCCTCAACACACCTTTACTGGGTATTAATGAATTAATTGAAGATGGCAAAACCAGAATCAAAGATGGCTTGCTCGCCTACAAGGCATTAAACACGTTGCAAAATGATCCTGATAATAAGGATGCGAAAGAGCACTTACAAAGCCATGTTAAAAATTTAGGCTATGCCCTCTTACTTAAAAAATACGCATCCAATATCAATGAAGCAACTGAGGAACAAATAACTCAAGCCGCTAATGACTTAAAACCTAAAGTGGCGCCACTCTTTTTCTCATTCAGAATTATGGTTGCCTGTGGTTTCTATTTTATCCTGCTGTTTGCCTTAGGTTTTTATCTTGCTGCTAAAAACAAACTACACACAACACGCTGGTATCACCGGATGGCATTTTATTCTTTACCACTTCCATGGATTGCAGCGGAACTAGGTTGGGTAGTTGCTGAGTACGGACGACAACCCTGGGTGGTCCAAGGAGTTTTACCGACCTTTATGGGAGCGTCCAGTTTATCAACAGGTCAGGTCCTGACCTCATTAACTGGATTTGTATTGTTTTATACTATCCTGGCCGTAGTGGAGCTGTACCTAATGGTTAAATACATTCGGCTTGGTCCAGACAGAATGATTATTGAGTAGAACCTTACCAAACCTTATTAATGAAGACATTCATTACGGAGTGTAACATGATTTTAGATTATGAAACCTTAAGAATAATCTGGTGGCTATTACTAGGCATTTTATTAATTGGCTTTGCGATTATGGATGGTTTTGACCTAGGTGTTGCCATGTGGTTACCCTGGCTTGCTAAAACGGATATCGAGCGTCGTATTTTAATTAACGCGATAGGTCCTACTTGGGAAGGGAATCAAGTCTGGTTTATTCTAGGTGGTGGAGCAATTTTTGCAGCATGGCCCGATCTTTACGCTTTATCTTTTTCGGGATTTTATTTGGCCATGTTAGTTGTTTTATTATCTTTGATTTTAAGACCTGTTGGATTTAAATATCGCTCTAAACTGGATAATCCTACGTGGAGATCCACTTGGGATTGGCTACTTTTTATTGGCGGATTTGTGCCCGCACTAATTTTCGGAGTAGCCGTAGGCAATGTCCTCCAAGGCGTCCCCTTTAATTATGACGACAGCTTGAGAGCAATGTATACCGGTACCTTTTTACAGTTACTTAACCCTTACGCGCTCTGCTGTGGCGTACTTTCTGTGTTAATGCTTGCAATGCATGGAGCATTTTTTATCCAGATAAAAACCGAAGGAGCTTTGCAACAAAAAGCGAAAAAAAGTGCGCGTTATACCGCCTTATTGATGACTATCTTATTTATCATCATGGGTTTTTGGACTAATGCTCTCGATAGCTATGCCTTGAAAAGTGTAATGCCTCACGATGGTCCATCAAACCCCCTATATAAAGACGTTGGTATCCAAGTTGGCGCTTGGTTCGCTAATTATAAAGCGGCACCGATTACTTTATTAGTGCCTTTTTTGAGTATTGTCTGCGCATGGCTTGCTATTCTATTAACCAATAAAACATTTATCGCGTTTATATTAAGTAGTTTGAGTGTGGGCTCATTAATCGCAACCGTAGGGGTAAGTATGTTTCCATTCATTCTTCCCTCATCTACACACCCCAAACACAGCTTAACGGTGTGGGATAGTTCTTCCAGTCAACTGACTTTATTTATTATGCTGATTGCGACAGTAATTTTTCTGCCTATTATTCTGGCATACACTGCATGGGTTTATCGAGTCCTTCGAGGCAAGGTCACTGAAAAAACCGTTACAGAACAACATGCTTCATATTAACACTAAGGAGAAGATAATGTGGTATTTCTCTTGGATTCTTGGAACGGGACTCGCCTGTTCCTTTGCAATACTAAATGCAATGTGGTTGGAGTTAAGAGATCAAAAGAACTCATGACCTATAAGAATAGATGGATGAATAAATACGAACAAAAGGATTTATCATTCCCGCCTGTGCGGGGATGATAAATTCTGGCTTAACTTAATGGCAGTGCCCTCGGCACCCTTATTTCAAAGGTGATTGCATGTATTCAAATGATGTTTCTGAGCAATTAATACTAAATTATGAAGGTCAGATTCCAAGATACACGAGCTACCCAACAGCCCCTCACTTTTCTCCGGAGATTAACAGTACAATTTATTCACAATGGCTGAGAGCGCTACCATCGCAGGACACCGTGTCTCTTTACATTCATATTCCATTTTGCCGGCAATTATGTTGGTATTGCGGATGCGCTACTAAAGTTACAAATAAAGAAGCCCCTCTTGAGGCATATATTAAACTATTAAAGCAAGAAATAGCTTTAGTTGCGGCACTCTTAACTAGCAATAGAGTAACACATATTCATTTTGGTGGTGGCTCACCGACGATATTACCGCCTCAACTTTTTTTAGATTTGATGCACACCATTCACAATTTATTTAATGTATCTCCTCATGTCGAAATAGCCATGGAAGTCGACCCGCGTACTATCGATGAAGAAAAAATAAAAGCCTATGCTACTGCAAGGGTAACTCGAGTGAGTATTGGCGCACAAGATTTTAATCTTGAGGTTCAGCAAGCAATCAATCGAGTGCAATCGTTCGAATTAGTTCAATCCTGCGTTAATCTTTTTAAACAGTATGAGATTAACAACATAAACCTTGATTTGATTTATGGATTGCCCAAACAAACTATTGAAAGTATTAAAAACAATATAGATGCAGTCTTTCTGTTGAATCCAAATCGAATCGCCCTTTTTGCCTATGCCCATGTCCATTGGATGAAAAAGCACATGCAACTAATTCGAGAGGATGATCTTCCGAATAACGCCACACGAATAGAAATGTTCGTCACCGCATCTGAAAAACTAAAGCAAAGAGGGTATTTACCTATTGGTCTAGATCATTTCGCTAAACCCACTGACACGATGACCCGTGCATTAAATGCAAAAACACTAAAACGAAATTTTCAAGGGTACAGTGTTGAGAATGCCCCGCATCTCATTGGTCTTGGAGTTTCATCAATCAGTCAATTACGCAACGGATATGCACAAAATACTTCCGATCTAAAACAGTATAAAAGTGACCTCCTTAATCATCTATTACCCATTGTGCGCGGCATAGAAGTTTCCATTGAAGATCAATTAAGAAAAAAGATTATTGATGAGATTATGTGTTACTTGAAAGTCGATCTCAAAGAACAGTGTGCGTTGTTTAATTATCCGCTTAATTATTTTAATGATGAGCTTAAATTGTTAGATGGTTTAGTCCAAGATGGCCTTGTAACAGTTAACGAACATGTCATTCAAATCCACCCAAAAGCAAGGCAGATAACTCGTGTGGTAAGCAGCTATTTTGACCGTTTTTTTAAAAAAAACACCCAAAAACACTCAAGAATCGCTTAAAAAACGTCAACTTAATAACTCTATCCTTTCGTTACTCTATATGAATGGCTGAAAACATCTCAGTTGACCAAGATATGCATTGAGCACCGAAGGAGCGAATAAGCTTTGTGAAGGGAGTTGACCAGTTTACTGATTAGCTAACTTCGCTTATCTTGCCCAGCTTTTCGACGCCTATTATTGGAGTACTAACAGGTTCTTTTGGGTTTTTATATGATTTTTGTTGTTCTTTTTTGTACGGCAAATGAAATAAATCCCAATTGCGCAAATAATCAGGGTATAAAAACCTAAAGGGGCAATAAAGTTTATGTGTAGCGTAAACCGTCCTCATAGACTGGAATTCCCTTACCGGATTAATGAGCCGTTTAAGCTTTCCATAATCTGCTTCCAGACGATTATTACGATGGTATTACCCTGTTTCGAGTTTGTTTTTAAAAGAAACAACTATTAGTTAACTTTCTCAGACATTTCTGAGGTTCCTGCTTACAACTCCAACTAAGTTAGTTGAGAAAATGGTTTTATTTTAACCCTACATGTTTTTTATTTATCCAAACGTGATAAAATAAAGCAAAACCATTCCTTTGAGGCAAACTATGAGATTCTTTGAGATACGACAAGAATTAATAACAAATGTAAACGAATTTAACAAGCTTATTCTAACTAATTCTGACCTTATAAACGCGGTAACAAATTACCCGGCATTAGCAAGCGACCTGATTAAACAGGTATTAGATAGCCCAGATGAGTTTGAACGATTGATCACGAGTCATGACGAGCTCGCAAAAACAATCGAACATTTTCCTGAATATAAAGAACAGATTACAGCGTATACACTAAATAGTCCTGCTCGTTTTGAACGACTAATCCAAAAAGAAATGCTAAAATTCTTAGAAGATCCTGAAGAATTCAAGATGTTTATAAAAAACACAGATGAGTTTATATGTACAATAAATGATTATCCAAGCTTAACACAGCCACTCATGCACCTAATTCTATATCAGTTTGATGTGAAAGAATTTGAACGGATTTTTAAGAATACAAAGGATTTGGAAAAAATTAAACCATTTTTCCCCCAATATGCAGAAATATTTGGTTGTTCTAGCAGAGATGAAGCGATTGATGCTGTTAATAAGCTTAAAAAAGCTATTCAACAAGACATTAAAGAAGTTAAGACAAATGCCAGGGTAATGTATGTATTAAGAAACACCAATAACTCATTATTCTCTAGTTTACCACCGGAAATTACAGGAGAAATAATTCGCTTCATCCCAAAATCCACTGGCTTAAGTGACAAAGATATGCATGATATTATTGAAGAAGTAAATAAAACTAACACGCCTTAATAAACATAATTATCCTCCATCTTTCAGTTAGCTATCCATGAAAGATGGGATACAAATATGAAAAAACACCTTTGATAATTTATTCGAGGGCCTGGGGAAGAACTGACAAAAATGTTTGATTCAAAAAAGATAAATATTTTCATTCAGTTACAGTTTGATACTCAAATCAAAAATTAGATACAAAAGTTGCATTAAAAAATTGAATCCAGGAGACTTGCCTTCTGTTTTCGCCAGGTACAGTATAACTATACAGATTTCACAATTAAAAAATTTATAGCATATATGGCTTCGCGCCTTGGAGAGCTGAACCATGTATATCCCTATAAAAAAATATCTCAATTTAAAAAAACATTAATCATATTTTTCAATACTTATTCTCAACAGGAACTTATCTTATAATTTTTGTCCTGTGCAAAGCTCAACCTGAAATCTTTTTCCTGTTAATATTACCTTAATATTTGTTAAATATAATGGCAGAAATTCTTAAAATCAACCAACAGGTGTATATATGACGATTAGAGTCCTTTCTTTTGATTTTGATGGCTGTCTCTTCCATAGAGGATATATTAATTCAGATAATAAAGATGTTGTCAAAAGTAATGAGGCATTTTTAGAAACCATTAGAAAGGAAAATAAAGAGTTTACTACCGTTTATAGTATAGTTGGTTCCAATAGACAATCCTATAACGTTGATGTAGCTAACTCTTGGGGAAAGGGTTCTTGTTTTCCTGCAATAAAAACAGTAAGCGATCATCTCAATACAAAGCTAGATACATTCCTTCTGGCCGATATTTTTGGTGATTTGCCAATAGGAACCTCTTATAGTCGGGCAACAAGTAGCCAAAAGCATGAGATGGAACATCATGATTGGATGTTTGATGAGACTAAAGCAACGCTTATCTATGCACAAATCCATAAAATAGCTAATCAACATCCTAATGAGCCCATTATTCTGGATTTTTATGATGATCGCGGTAATAGAGCAAGAGTAAATCACGATATTCTTGAGCAATTAAGAGACTTTTATACTACGCATCATGGTTTAATACCTGCAAATGTGACCTTACGCCTAAACCACTATGCTGGAGGCGAGATTACATTGATGAACGAGATCAAGGGAACAGGATTTATTGATGAAAACTATCAACAAACTGTAAAAGAGCTATCTCATCAAGCAGCAACAGATTATAAAGATGGACACAATCACTCAATTCACGTGGCTATTGATGCAAAGCCTAAGGAACTAAAGAACCGAAAAGCTCGTTCTACTGATTCGCTTCCTCTTGCACATCAAGATAGTATTATTGAGGGCACTGTAATACCTACTGTGTCTGAGGAAGAACGGTTAGCGAGAGACAAATTTAATTACATGTTGAACGCAATTTCTAATAAAGCTAAAGCATTAGCTCAAACTGCAAATGAGCTTTATCTTTATAACGAATACGATGTATTTACTACGCAAAGCGATTCTTATCACAGTTATTCGAGTGCTGCTATGGCCTCCGGTAAATTACATAATTCTCTTTATAATGCGGCGCAAACTTATTTCCAGGATAATAATAAGGAAGCGTTTAAAGCTGCGGCAGAGAATGCAATCAGGGAAGCAAACGGATCTGAGCTTCAAAATCATCGCGGTTACTTAAAACAAATTTTAAGTTATGCTAGCCTTGCTGTACTGGCAGTACTGAGTATTGCGACAGTTGGTGCTGCTTATGTGGTTGCAGGCTCTATTAATTATGCACTTAACCGTCAATTTTTCTTCTCTACAAAAATTAATACCGACTCCATTAATAAAGTTATTGAGTTACAAGGTTCGGTAGAAGAGTTAATCGGTTCCCCATTAAATATTTAATCTATTTTTGCGAATAAAAAACCATGTCACTGGACATAGTTTTTTATTCGATTATCAAACTATCAATTGCGAAATTTTAGCTTAGCTTGAAGTAATGTACTTATGATTCTATCTTTTGCTTGCGTAAAAGATTAGTCATATTATTTATAATAAATACGGGCATCGTCATGTATGGACCCAGCGCTGGATGCAAGAAGAAATTCAATAAATTGTTAGAAAACGAGATAGAGATGCAGCCATGTATACGGCTTCTTGTTTCAGTGCCTTGTCAGCACATGAGCCCTGATAGTCTCTGCGCTCTTTCTCCTCATCAACTTATCGGTTTCTAGAACCCCTGACGATGTTAGGTTTTGAAAGAGCAGGTCTTACCTGTTTTGCTATCACTTATTGTTTTACCTTAAGCACACTCCAGACGGTAGTAACACAGTTTTTATTCTTGTTGTGTTTTATGCAGCACACGCGAGTTCCGGCTGATAACACGCACCGGTTGTCATGATAGCCCTGATGATTCGTGCATTTTTATTGGCTAAAGCGACCGCTGCTTTATTGGCCCCATGCTGAAGCTTTTTGCGAGCAACCGATTGGCTCTTCGTATCGGTTTTATTATCACAGTAGCGTGTCACAGTGCGTGCCCCATGGATTAGTAACGTTCTGAGGTAACCTAATGCCGCCTAATCGGACTCTATGCCCACTGGAATGTTGTTTTGGAGTTAACCCAAGCCATGCGGATACTTCACGGCCATTTTTAAATACCTTAGGGACGCAATTTTACGAGCTCGCAGCATAGTCTCGTCCGAAATTAGAACACCTTTCAGCCTTTCATAGTATTTTCGACAGAGCCAGCAAATTAGCCATCGTGCTAATTTTATGGATGGTTTCTCTCCTTATCGGGAATGACAGCGTGTTAAAAATTACATACCTAGCGAACGATCCTTTTAATGTCCTAGTAGATTTTTTTTTGCCTACAGGTATAATTCCCATCCTTATTTATGCATCTTATGTTTTTGGGAGAATGATTTATGCACATGACTAGGATGTTATTAATTGCATTAACAATAAACACCTCACTGTATGCTCAAGACGTTAAAATAGTAGGTACCATAGACAAATATATAACCGTAGCTAAAAACACCAAAACACTACAAAATCCTGCTGCAGCAAAGACTTATCGTTCTATCAAATTATTAAAAGTAGAATTAAGCAAGCCCGCAGAACGTGCGCTCGCTAACAGAGCACGCCGTCAGATAACTTCATCTAAAAATCGTTTTTCATCTTCATCCAGTTTACCGAAAAAAATAGAACTAGGCATGAATGATGTACCGGTATTGGATCAAGGCTCTTTTGGGACTTGCGTTACATTTTCCATTACAGCAGCAATAGATGCCGTATTGGGGAAAGGTGATTATATTAGCCAATTATGCCAATTACAATTAGGAAACTACCTTGAGAGCAATGGTTATAATCCAAGTGGTTGGAATGGTTCTAATGGGCGAAATGTATTAAACCAGATGAATGCATTTGGAGTGGTCAGCAAAACCGCTCAGGAAGCATTTGGTTGTGGTGGTTTAAACAATTATCCTAAACAATTTGGAGATGCACCTACTTCATTTATTACCCCTGAAGAATATCACAAACTTAGCGAACCAATTAATCAAGTCGTCGATTGGTTACCAATTTTAGATATAACCACGGCATTCAATAGGGTAGATACCAATATCATTTTAAACGAGGTAAAAAAAGCATTAAAAGAACAGGATAGAGTTATCTTTGGTGTTTTATTAGTGGATTTTGAGCCGAACATTATTGGTGCAGTAGGCTCTCATAATAGCCATTATGATTCATGGATATTAACACCTGAAATAGCACGTGAGCTTTATATTCATCACGAATTTGGTGCCCATGAAATGATTATCACTGGATATGATGATGACGCCGTTGCTCTGGATGATCAAGGCCACGAACATAAAGGATTACTCACATTACGTAATTCATGGGGTACATCAGAAGGTGACAAAGGCGATTTTTATATGTCTTACGATTATTTCAAAGTTTTGGTTATTGAGGCAAGGCGTATTCGTCACTTGGAAGATCAGCCTGATGCTGACGATGTAGATTCGTTCACTAGTTAACGTTATGTAAACGTTCACAGGAGTTCAAATATGTTTGGTTTTAGAGTTTTTTCTTGGAATGTTGGTTATGAAATAGCTATTTCAAATCAATTAATAGAATATTATCCATAGGGCAGCCCCGGGCATGCTGCTGCTGAATTAGTAATTCCTACTACCTAAGCGTGTAGCTACCTCGTATATGGACTCATCCGTTTTTGCAAGTAAACGCTCGTGAAAAGTGAAGTATTTGCATTCGTATATCCGGACTTGAGGCAATCCTTGAGGCAAAAACAGTCCCATTTCACGTAAATATCCCCGTATTCGATTAGATAACGCTGTTCTCTCTTGCTCTAAACTGTCTCTATAACGATGAAGCATTTGAATCTCTTGTTGCTCAACTGGTTTAATGGGCACAGTGCTCATACCATCTTGTTGAGAGGCGATTACAATCGCCCGTGCATCATTTTTATCATTCTTATTCCCTTGGACGAATGGTTTCACATGTTGAGGGCTAATTTGTGATACCTCATGACCATAGGATATAAATTTACGTGACCAGTAATTTGCACTACCACAAGCTTCCATTACAATGTTACAAACAGGTAGATTCATTCGGCACCGAAGTTTTGGATTCAGGTTTTTTATTTTAGTAAAAACGGTGATTTGGATACCGCTAAAGATCTTCGTTTTCTCAATTCTATCAGCGTTATAATGTTTTCAACAAAAAAATCATTGATCCAAATCAAATCAATTTGACCATTTTGGTATTATCCTGTGGACACTTATAACTGTAAATAGCCTTTATAGGGGAACTCAATATGCTTTATTTTAATGCTAGTAGTGGAGAAACCGTCCTCTCTGGATTGACTAATGAAAATAGCGATATGTTAATGCGCTCTATTTTTCAAATAGACAAAAACACAACGCGTCTTGACTTGGGATGGAATAATTTTGATAAAAGACCAAATTGCGAATTACAACGAGCATTGAGTCACTTGAATAACCAAATAAAATTTGTAACTTTACGTGGAAATAGTTTAGGAAAAAAATCAGGGGAAGATGCAGTGCTTGTTTTCTCCTCATTAAAGTATGCTACTCATGTAGACTTAAGTTTTAATGATCTTAATCTGCAAAACAGGCTAGATATTGGATTAAAAAGTTTTGCGTCAACTCAGGTAACTTCATTAGATCTAAGCTCTAACCATTTGGGCTTTAATGATAATAAACAGCTCAACAAAGCAGTTACTGGACTTACAGGTTTAAAATCATTAAAGATGAGTTACAACAAATTGGATAAAAAGAGCGAAGAAGAATTAGAAGCCCTATGTTCGGCTTTCCCAATAAACTTAGAGCATCTTGATATAAGCAACAATAATCTAGGCAGTAAAATTAATGCAATTAGAAAATTACCTAAAACTATTGCCTCTTTAAATATTAGCGATAATGACATCGCGCAATTGGCTATTGAAGATATTCATAATTTGAACGATTCATTAACCCACTTACAAACACTTTATATCAGTATCGATGAATTCCATAAAATGTCCTCAAAACAACAAAAAGCTTGGAAACCTATTCTTTCAGCTATCAATAAAGTGGTTTTTCTTGATTCTGCAGAAAAAGAAGTGATTCCGGAGCTATCTCTATTTTCAATCAATAGATCGGTTTTCTTTAGCCGAAATTGTGAAAAAAAAGAGCATGATATTGTTGAGCCGCTTAAAAATTTTGCAAAATCTATTGCTGATAACTTACGGTAATAAAATCAAAGGGCAGGGGCATAGAGTTTGAAGCAACGGAACCACTTCTTTTGGTACTCCCCCTTCCCTAACCCAGTGTAAATTAATACATTTCTTCTTGTTATAGACTTCATATATTCCGAAGGGAGTGGCTTTCCAAATACGTGGATTTAAGCAAAGGAGTTCCCTGCTACAGTACGTTTCGGCGTCTTTTTTCAACCATTAGTCCATCGGTATGGATTGGTGAAAAAGCAGAATAAACAGATTCGAATTTGACCAATTCAATTACTTCTACTATTCTAGAAGTATGGACATAAAAAATGTACTAAAAATATTTGATACCCTTGCTCAAGAAACACGCTTGCAAGTTTTTAGATTACTTGTTCAAGCGGGACCAGAGGGGTTATCCGCAGGCGCAATTGGCGATGAATTGGGTATCTTACACAATACTCTATCATTTCACTTAAGCCATTTATCTAATGCAGGAATTGTTAGGTCCTATCGCCAAGGGCGTTATGTTTTTTATTCTGCAAATTTTGAGTTGATGCGCGATTTTATCGCCTTTATGGTTCAGGATTGTTGTAGTAAACAACAAGTTAAAATTCTACAACCTAATACAAAAAATTGTCTTGTTATTGAGTTAGCTAATTGTTGTAATTCCAAAGAGGAGTAAATCATGAAACGTTTTCATCTTCATATTGGCGTTGATAATCTTATTGATAGCATCCGTTTCTACAACGCCCTGTTTAATGCCAAGCCGGCAAAAGTTAAATCCGATTATGCCAAGTGGATGCTTGAGGATCCGCGTATTAATTTTGCAATCTCAACTCGCGCGGGGAAACATGGCGTGGAGCACTTGGGCATTCAAGTCGACGATGCCAATGAATTGGAGGCACTGAGACAGCAATTTTCTCAAGCTAATATTTCAACCCATAGCGAGGGTGAAACAACTTGTTGTTATGCTAAATCTGAAAAGTCATGGGTGACCGATCCTAACGGAATTGCATGGGAAGCCTATCATACTATGGAGGATGCTCAGTTTTTTTCAGGAGACAAGGCAACGGAAGGCTCTTGTTCAATGCCTAATAAAAGTACCTCGACTTCTTGTTGTGAGACAAAGTCAAAAACAATAGGTTGTTGTGATTGATGATTACTGAACCACTTAAATTATTGTTTCTTTGCACAGGAAACTCTTGTCGCTCCATTATGGCTGAAGCGATAACCAATTATTACTCCAATGGCCGCTATCTGGCTTTTAGTGCGGGTAGCATCCCGACTGGAAGTGTACATCCCAAGACAATTGAAACACTTGCTTGTCATGGAATCAAATGCAACACACCACGCAGTAAATCCTGGAATGAATTTAAATCACAAGCGATTGATATAGTGATTACCGTGTGTGACCAGGCAGCCCATGAGAGCTGTCCGATTTTCCCAAGCCAACCCAAGAAACTCCATTGGAGCATCCCTGATCCAGCTAAAGTAGAAGGAACCGAAATAGAAATTAATACAGCATTTGAGGCTGTATTCAATCAACTTAAGCTACGAATAGAACAGGAATTGTTATCATGACCACTTGTAGCACACGCCGTCTTTCATTTTTTGATCGATATTTAACCCTATGGATCTTTATGGCTATGGCTTCAGGTGTCATTATTGGCTCACTATTTACCAGCACACCGCCATTTTTAAATGCACTATCAATTGGCTCCACCAATATTCCTATTGCGATTGGTCTGATTTTAATGATGTATCCTCCATTAGCCCGAGTAAAATATGAGGAATTACCACTGATATTCAAAGACTGGCGAATTCTCCTCTTGTCATTAATTCAAAACTGGCTTATCGGGCCTTTTCTCATGTTTGGCCTTGCTGTTTTATTTTTACATGAATATCCCGAATACATGACCGGACTTATTCTTATTGGTTTAGCACGTTGTATTGCCATGGTGATTGTCTGGAATCAACTGGCAGAAGGAGAAAATCAATATGTTGCAGCCTTGGTGGCATTTAACAGTATTTTTCAACTGCTTTTCTTCAGTGTCTATGCCTGGTTTTTTCTGACTGTCTTGCCACCTCTTGTTGGCATGAACGGGCAAATAGTTCACATCAATTTTATAACGATTGCAGAAAGTGTCTTTATCTACCTCGGCATTCCTTTTTTTGCAGGATTCCTGACTCGCTTTGTATTGATAAAGCGAAAAGGGTTAGTCTGGTATGAAACTAATTTTTTACCAAAAATTTCTCCCATTACCCTGATTGCCCTGTTGTTTACAATCCTGGCGATGTTTTCTTTAAAAGGCGTAATGGTGTTACAACTTCCATTAGATGTCATTCGCATTGCGATTCCACTAACTATCTATTTCATTGTTATGTTTTTTGTAAGTTTTGCAATGGGGAAATTCATTGGTGCCAGCTATGAAAAAACAACCGCCGCTTCATTTACCGCAGCCAGTAATAATTTTGAATTGGCAATTGCTGTAGCAATTGCCACCTTTGGACTTAATTCTGCCATTGCCTTTACAACGGTCATTGGACCACTTGTTGAAGTGCCGGTTCTTATTTTACTTGTGAATGTTGCATTTTGGTTGCGCCGGCGCTGGTTTTCCGGAGCAAATCTTAGACAATAGCAATAATCTAATATTGAAATCACTCAGTGATTGGTTATATTAATCGTTGAGTTTCATGGATAATATATGCATTAAAACAATGCTTCTGAAAGGCAGCTTAACTCAGAACGAACACTTTTGGGGTTCTTCCAGTGCGCTGGGAAAATCTGCACTTAGCTTGTGAGTGAAAGTCTCACTGTAGAAGGTTAGCTAGACCACTACATAGCGAGTCTTGCGTCATCTAGGTAACGAAAATGGCGCGCATAGGCGAAGGGTATAGATGGTATGACCAAGCAAGCCTATGGAGAAAAACTAGATGAGAATATTTGTAATCTAACTCACCTTACGCAGAAGCTCTCAGTAACTGTAGCTCATTGAACATGATTTGATTAGCCTTCAGTAATCGTTTTTGTTTGATAGCAAAGTGATTCAAAGAGGTTTTTACTTTCAGCAATTCAAGTTTGCAGTATGCAATGATTGATGCAAACAAATGATTGCGTTGAGTTCTGATGGTCTTGGTTGGCGATTTAGATAAGCTTGCATTTTGCTTAGATGAATCAAGGTCATGTTTGCTTTGGAGCCAAACCAATTATCCGATAGGATGTAATCAAAAAGCACCTGATTGTTAACAGCTTGCTTGAGCCGCGCCCGAAACAGTTCATTCTTGCTGATGGTGGCCTTTCACGTGTCGGCCTTTAGCATGTGAGAAATGCCAACAACGGACAAAAGATACGCATTTTTATAAATTAATCAATAACTGGTGCGTAAGGTGAGTCAGTAATATCTAAATTTAATTTCACGTGCGAGGCCATAGAGATTAATGCGGATATAATCTCTGTCATTTTTTCATCTTGGGCTGGATATGCGAGAGAATACATATATTATAAAAAATTCAGTACAATAAGTCGGAAAATTAAACTATTTCGAATAATTCTATGGACTCGCCGCATTAAATCGCCCAGAATAATCTCGTTTTGTCTTAGAATGATTTGCGACAAAACCTGCTATTTAACTCAAATTATTAGTTTCAATGGATGAATTATGACAAAGTATATAAGAAATATAAGTGTTGTGTTGCTAATGATGGCATGTCAAACCCTATTTGCCGGAAGTGGTCTTCTTTTTAATGTTTCTGCAACAGGTACGCCAGCTGATGTGGAAATTACTCTCTGCTTAAATGGAAAAGGGGCTTTATCCTGTCAAAATTATAATGTCTCTGCCTTAAGCTTAAATATATGCGCGACACCAAAACATTCTTATCCAAATGCTGGAATTAAGGTTAACACACCAGATTACAAAATAGGTAATTTAGGCATGGATTGTGTACCAATGAGTAATGGATATTGTTTATTCCCAGTAAGCAATACAGCATGTAGGAATATTTCGGTAGTTGCCAATACGCCACTGTCGATTTCTCCGACGTCCTTACCAGCGGCCTCACTTAATGTCGTTTATAGCCAAACAATTATCGCAAGCGGTGGTACTGCTCCATATACTTATGCTGTTATTTCTGGCTCCTTACCAACCGGTCTTACTTTAAATACCTCAACCGGACAAATAACCGGAACACCTACTACTGCCGGAACATCCTCTTTCACTATAGGAGCAACCGATGCCAATGCAAATACAGGTTCCAGAGGCTATTCTGTTGCCATTTCAAGCTCATTATGCATAAACAGCACAGCCTCTCTCTCTTTTGATTTAGATAATGATTTTACAGGAACGGGGGCACCAGCTTGTGGAGACGCTGGTGGCAATTCAGGCCGCTATAAACTGTTTCAATACAACAGTATTTCATGCAGCGGAGGGCAGTTAAAAGCAAGCACCTGCGGCCAAACATCTATGGACTCCCAACTTTCAATATTTCAAGCACAAGAACCTCCTTTCGGAGCCTGTATAGCAGGTAATGATGATGGTTGCAGCGGAGGAGGCTCGGAAAGCGAAGTTACCTGGAGTGCCGGAGGGGGATTTTATGATATTGTTATAAATGGGTTCGCTGGTGCTACTGGTAGTGGTTCTATAATTGTAACTTGCACTTGCTAAATTAAGGTTTGTCGCAAGAACTAATCTTTTTGCGACAAACCCAATATTATCGTATTTTCTTACCCTAGACAGATAACTAGCAACGAAAATCACTTGGATTTATTTAATCTTCATATACATCACTATTTTGTTGCCAAGGGTATGCGCAGAGAAAATAGAAGAACTTATCACGCAATTATCGATGCCACGAAACATCGTTGAACCTCCACTAATTTTTCAATAACTGTATTGATAATATCAGCGATGTTATTCATGGAGTGCGCTATCTCATAAGCGGATTGAATAGCAAACTTCATTCCGCGATGTATCAATATATTATGCACTTACTCTGCTTTGCACAGGACAATTTTTTAAATGAGCAAAATAAATAAGAGATAACTCGCCAAGGTACTGATTATGGGGAGCATGAAATGGAGATTCAAGCTAAGAAAAAACAACTAGTGCATAACCTCCAATCAGGTAACGCTGTTATTGTATTTTCTTCCAAAGAAAATTCTTGCGATATTATCACAAAAGAAGATTTTCTAAAGTTTAGTAATTTAAAGAAAGAGTATTAATTTTTTCATTAAGGCCTCATATCCTCAGACCAATCCATAGAACGACCAGCAATTACTGTAGCACATGCAAAGCTAATCGCAACTAGGCTGCCCAAAATACTTGCTTGTATAACTCCTAAACAGGATAGCTTAAGTAAAACCCTCTTTCACTTAAGCTGCTTCTGCTCCATCCAATTCACTGTCATCAGATTCAGTAGTAGACAAACGATTAAAATGCCAAGAGCAATAAAGAGCCCCGATTCCACACGCCATTAAGCCTAAAGGTAATGCATTAAGTGATCGCATGAGAAAATAAGCGCTAACAATGGTTAATAACGAAGAGCCAAACATTCTTATGGTATGAATAAAAGCCAGAGCAATTCCAGTATTTTCTTTAAAATCGGCTAGCATTAAGGACATTACTGCCGGCGCAATAACACTAATCCCTAAATTACAAATTAGAGCAAACGATAAGGCATACAAATTAAACCCATAGATAGTGGCGCTTATCAACATCGCAAAACCACCTAGGAGTATAAACCAGCTTCCGATATAAATAGTGGATGCCATACTAAAATACTTTCGTAAATGAATTCCTAAATAATTACCTACGATAATATTTAATCCATTAAAAATAAAAATAACTCCATAGGCAAAAGGTGAAAAACTAAATTGATCAATAATCAAATAAGATGAGTTAATTACCGAGAGCATTACTGCTGCAAAACTAAACATCATAATCAATGAACCACTCCACAAATAAGAAGAGGGTAAAATTTCTTGATATGATTTTATTACTTTTTTAATTGAAAAAGGTTGTTGAGGTGCGGTCCAAAAAGGCGATTCAAAAAGTCCTTTACGTGTTTGCAGCAGTAATGCTATGCCGATAAAAGCCATCAATGAAAAATTTGCTTGCCAGCCATAATAAGTAAAAATAAGAGATCCCAAAGCGGGAGCAAGAATTGGCGATATTGAGACAATCATGGAAACATAAGACAAGATTTTTGCCCGTTCTACTGCATCTTCAAAATCTCTAGATGTTGAAAAAGCTACTAAATTAGCACAACATAAAGCGAAACCTTGTAAAGCTCGTCCTAAAATCAACACCTCTATGTTAGAGGCGAAAGCACAAATTAAACTCGCAATAACAGCAAGCACTAGACTGCCTGGTAACAAACGCCGACGACCATAGTGATCAATCAATGGCCCCCAAATTAATTGAGCGCACCCAAAAACAAATAAATAAATACTTAAAGTAAGTTGGCTTAAATCATGGGTGGTGCCAAAGTAAGTCGTAATGTATGGCAATGAGGGTTGATACAAATCAAATGTTAATAAAGAAAAAGCAGAGAGTAATCCGATAAGTAAAATAGATGTTTTTGATTGCGGCATAATAATTAATTAAAAAAAGGAGGTATTTTAGTTCAATTTGATTTTATTTTCTATAATTAATTCGCTAGTCATATAATTTTAACTGTATTAGAATTTACTCGTGGGTCCTGCTATTTTTAAATATCATATCCTGATTTGAGATAGATTCAGAAGCAGCCGATAATAATGGCATCTACTTTTTAATCCCTAGTGCTGACATAATGGCTCGCGTCCAATCACGTACTAATTGACGTACCACTTGTCGAAACAACGTACTTTTAGTCACAGCTTTGAGTAGTTCCGTGGCAGATGATTCACTTTCGGTATCGGGTGCTGATGCACTTTGGTCTATCTGAGTTGTTTTTTGCGCAGCCAAAATATCTTTAGCGGAGTTTCTATGTTGCTTTTGATGGTAACGAGTATATAAACCAGAGTTGCCAACAATCTGTTGTAGTTCTTGCTCGGTTATGACCCCCATTCGCGACTCAGGGGCTCTTATCATGCATTGAATTAACGGTGTAGGCTGTCCTTTAGCATCTAATCCGCTGACGAGCGCCTCCCCTATTCCCAGTGCGGTTAATAGCTGCTCGGTTTTATAATACGTTGACAGTGGGAAATTTTGTGCCACCAGTTTCATTGCTGTCCGATCCTTAGCCGTAAATGCACGTAAGGCATGTTGTATTTTTAACCCTAATTGGCTCAAAATATTTTCCGGAATATCATTGGGGCTTTGGGTGCAAAATATAATGCCAATTCCTTTCGAGCGAATTAATTTGACTACGGTGTCCAACAAACTTAATAACGCTTTGTTCGCATTACGAAAAATTAAGTGCGCCTCATCAATAAACAGCACTAATTTGGGTTTTTCAGGGTCACCTAACTCCGGCATTACGCGATAAACATCAGATAATAGCTTCAGCATAAATGTTGAAAATAATTTAGGCTTATCTTGCATATCCAGCAAACGTAAAATAGAAATCACTCCTAAACCCTGCCCATTTATATTTAATAAATCCTGTACATTAAATGCGGGTTCGCCAAAAAAATCTCCGCCACCCTGAGCCTCTAACTCTACAATTTTACGCATAATGGTACTGGTTGATGAGGTAGCTACTGAACCGTAACTGGATTCAATTTTGGCGTTTCCTTCATTTGTTTGTACAAATTGCAATAGGCTTTTAACATCGGCCAAATCAATGAGGGGTAGTTTTTCTTGCTTAGCGTATTGGAATAATATAGCAATAACCCCTTCTTGCGTGTCATTCACATCCAGCATCCGAGAAAAAAGGATAGAACCAAAGCTTTCTACGGTAGCGCGTAATGGAACTCCAGCAGATGACTCATTCAGGGTTAAAAATTCGACCGGATAGCCTCTAGGTGTGTAGGAGAGGTTTAACGACTGACTTCTTGCTTTCAGTGTATCGCTCATTTGGCCTGGCTTTGCTAAGCCGGATACATCTCCTTTAATGTCCATCACCAAACAAGGAACCCCAGCTAAGGACAGTTGTTCACTTAAGACTTGAATGGTTTTCGTTTTTCCACTGCCCGTTGCTCCGGCAATGAGACCGTGTCGATTTAATGATTTTAAAACCAAAAATACAGGGGCATCGGGAGTTAATTTATTATCCACGACAATTCCACCTAATTGCAGTGCCGGTGTATCGGTTACTTTATAGGGAGCACGCAAGTCATCGTACATGATTTTTATCCTTCCATGAGCAATAGCTTAAGTATAATCCTTAATTATTTTTCTTGCCTCATCTGCCTTATTTTAAATAATTAGCGCAAAGGATTTGTATTCCGCAATAAAGAACTATGGCACTGTTAACAAAGTATAATGCCCCCAACAATTTAGACCACCAAAATTTTAAAATTTTGGAGATAATAGCCTCTAATTTGGAGGTTACTATGGCAAAGCACAAAAAGTGGTCATCATTAAAAAATAATTTAACTCGACCTGTTAAATTAGGGCTGACAATTTATGTTCAAGTCAAATTATTTATCCAAAAAAAGGCCGTAATCGTTTTGCGGCAGCACGTTGTTCTAATTGTTCAGAGGTTACTGGGTGATCAAACTGTTTAATAGGGTAATTGAGATGCGAGTTACAGGTACTGGGCATTAAATGCAGTACTTGCTCTGTTTCTTTTAGCAAAGTCTGGAGTTGGTAGTCAAGCAAAGGTTCTTTATTTACTTGGAGGTAAAGCTGCTTTCCCTGTTCAAGACCATGCATGATGGCTTGGTGAAAATGTGAAATGGGCCCCCTTAAGGCAGCAATATAATCAAGAATAGGCTCTCCAGCCTGTAGTTTTATCAGTTGCTCTATTTCTGAGTCAAGCTTATGCAACAGCTCTAAAAACTGATTTTGTTTGCCCAGGAGTCTGGAGAATTTTGTGGTTATAGCATGATGCTTTTGAACGCTTCTATCCCGTAATGCAAAAGAACTATGGGTATTTTTATATCGTGCAACAATTTTAGACAGCGAACCAGTTAATATAGCTAAAATATTTAAAATTTGTTTTAAATCTTCATTTCCTATTACATAGGCTAATCGATCCATATTCATTTTAGCGGACTGCTGCGGTTGAATTCCAAGATAATACAATAAATTATGATCCATTCTTAATAAAAAGCCCAAAGCATCTTCACAGCTTAAACGATATTGCAGCGTTAATTGAATTTTGAGAATTTTATCTTCATCAGAAGAGCCGTCATCGTCAGTATCAGTTGTTACTTGCAGAAGGTTACTTAATAGAGAGTGAGTCTCATTAAGGTATAACTTAGCCTCATTCATTAAATGATCAATTTTGTTCGATATACTATTCATAAAAACCTGGATTTTATAATGTGGTTGTGACCAAATAGATTGGGCCTGTTTTTTTCTCAAAATTACTTATATTTTCCAATGTGGTAGATGCAATATTCTGTATGGCTTCTTGAGTGAAGAAACCCTGATGACCAGTAATAAGTACGTTTGGAAAAGTTTGTAACCTGCAAAATACATCATCATCAATAATTTCAGAGGAATGGTCCTCAAAAAACAACGGTTCTTCTTCTTCATATACATCGATTCCAAGATAGCCTAATTTTTTACTTTTTAGTGCCACTATAACTGCTTTGGTGTCAAGGAGTTTTCCGCGACCCGTGTTAATAAGCATCGCCCCTTGTTTCATTCTTTCTAAAGCAGGGGAATCGATTATATGGAATGTATTGTCGTTTAATGGGCAATGTAGGCTCACTATATCTGAATTTTTTAATAATGAGTCTAAACTGGTATAATCTACTCCAAGTTTGATACAACATTCATTAGGTTTCGGGTCGAAAGCAAGGATTTTACAACCAAAACCATTAAGAATATTTGCTAGGGCCGTGCCTATTTGTCCTGTACCAATAATTCCTACTGTTTTTTGATGTACGTTAAATCCCATTAATCCATTGAGAGAAAAATTCCCCTCTCTCACTCTATTATAGGCTTGGTGAACTTTTCTATTGAGACATAGAATTAATGTTACTGTATGTTCTGCAATTGCTTGTGGTGAATAGGAAGGAACCCTGCATACACTTATCCCTTTCTCCTGTGCATAAGCATAATCAACGTGGTTATATCCTGCAGATCGCAAAGCTATTAGCTGAACGCCACGCTCATAAAGTCCATCAATCACTTTAACATTAATGGAATCATTCACAAAACAGCATACGGCATCTGTTGGAGCTACTGCCCCGATGCTTTCTGAATTCAGATGGAAATCATAATAATTAATTTCATGATGATGTAGTTTATTTACTTCATCGAAGATGGATCGTTCATATTTTTGTGTGCTAAAAAAAGAAATTTTCATAAATAGTTAGTAAATGAGCAATATAGTCTTCATCTTAATTCATAAGACCAATTAAAATCCAATAAGATTTTTCAGTAGTAAAATGTGGCTTCGTTGCAAAAACAGAAATTAGTTTATAATTTAGTCTATTAACTTTTGATAACATAAGAAAGAGCGATATCTCTATATGAGTCGATGATCTTGTTCCATGTCTGTGAACCTGCCCTGAAAAAAACGGGCATTGTTCACTATAAACCGTGGCTTAATGACATGCTGTAGTTTCAACTTCCTGATTAATTTCACTATATTCTTGCTACTCCAACCATCCTCCAGACAACATCAACTAAAGAAAACTTAATATTTTCTCTCTAAAATATTGTAATAACAATTCAGCCTCTGCTTCTGTTGATAAAGATTGATCAAAAACCAATCCCATCATGTGATTCAGATGACTACTACGAACCAATAAATTAAACTGTTCAGGACGATTATAATTCCATAGTCCTACCTTATTTCCGCTGAGCTTAATTAAGTTCTCAATCAAATAATCGGCACAAGAAAGTAAACCGCGTGAGGACTCCAGATTGTATTGATTAAAAATAAATTGCGGTTGTATATACTCCGAATGAGCCGCATCTTCGCTACGTAAAGGATATTGAAAACGCTCAATCAGTTGAAGCACTTGCATCTGAGTATTTTTAAGTGCTTGTGTTGAGGCACATTCCTTTTTGACTTCAAAAAGGAATGGAACACTATCCGCATAATATCCGATCATTTCTGGATCATTTAATCGACCTCGATTTGATTTCACCATACTAATATAAATCTTATTGTGCTTATTTACCTCAGCCAAAGTAAGACAAAAGACATGGAAATAAAAAGTATAAAGGGAAATACTATGTCGTCGACAAAATGCATGTACCCTTTCTGAATCTTCATGAGGTAACAGTTGATAAACTACCCCGCCAACATAATTTACTGTTTGTGGTGGCTTAATGAAATGCAGTGGTTCCATCTGCTGATTAATTTCACTATAGTAACGATGATATTCTGCTTTATTAATCTCATACAGCATCGCTTCTTGATGATAATCATGCAGATAATTGTTTTTCTGGAGATGAAATTCCGAGCTATTGTTTTTCGCAATATATGCCTCTTCCAACCTCTTAAAAAATAATTCTGCACCAACACCATCTGCAATTAGATGATGAAAACGAATTAATAAAATCGATTTCTCATGATCCTCACAATGAACCAAATAACAACGAAATAAAGGGGCCTGTGTTATGTCAATTGGATCGACTAATAATCCTCCTATAGTTTCACAAATATTTTTCGCATTGATCACGAGCACTTCGTTGCTTGCTTTTGGATTAAAATTCCATTTAAGTGCTCCATTATCCTCAATAAAAAAGACTTGTAGTGCGGGAGTATCGCTAATCACTTTATTGATTGCTTGATTAAGGCGATCGATTTCCACCCCCCCATCAACTTCTTTGAATACAGGAACATAATAAGGAGTTCTATCAGGATGCCCTTTAAATAATGACCATAAATTGCTCTGCATTACTGACGCATCATATAAAGCTAAGGGCGTCTCTTTAACAAAATGAGCATTATTTTGTTCCTGGGTTTTTAAGGTATTCACCCAAGCATCTAATAAGGTATTCGCTAATGCATCATCTATCCGATCACGTCGATATTTCAAATTTAACTCTAAGCTTTGGGCTTTTAACAAAACTTTAAATGACAATAAACGGGGTTCATCGCCCCATAAATAATTTTGGATATTGCCATTTTTTAACGCTTTTATTTGTAAGTGAGTATTAATATTTAGATCGCTACTCCGTTGAAAATCAAATGAAATCATAGGGGTAGCCAAGCCCAACTCTTTGAATACAGGAATATGGAAATATTGTTTTTCATGTAAGGAAAATATTTGTTGTTGTAATCGCTCCGCGAGACTAAAGATATTCGCATCGCGAGCACCCACTAACAGAACATCATTCGATGTGTCTCCAAAAACTGTAGCAAAGTCCCCATTTTCTCTGCCTGAGAAAAATACGATGATTCCTTGCTTGTCTTGCTTAAATTTATCGAACAACATAGTAAACAGATTTGCTAAAATGTAGTTACTCAATGAAAGTCTATTCTGTTCAATTAATGCCAAAGATGAATTTATGTCTTTAAGGGTAATATTTGCATGAATCACCCCTGATTCTTGAGGAAGCTTTGTCTCAATCGCTAACGGAACGCCTATAGAAACTCCTTGTAACTGCTGCGACCAAAAAGTTTCAATTTCGCCATCAAAACGATTTAAAACCTGATCCCATTGCCAACTGACATAATCACTGTAGTTAATTACCTCATCCTCAAATTGCTCATCTTCATAATGGGCAATTACTTCTTTGATAAAGGATGTTGCCGTATGACCATCACAAATTAAATGATGGAAAACAAGCAACCAGCGATAGTTGTCCTTTCCATCTCGGATTAAACAGGTTCTGAGCAAGGGGGCTTTATTCAGATTAAACGGCATATTCAAAAAATCAGTAACCTGTTGCTCATCATATTTATCAAATAACTCTAGAGCGAGCGAACAATCATCATGCACATGCTGATTGACCTGATGTAAAATTTCATGAAAACTGCAACGTAAAATATCATGTCGCTTCAACACAAATGACAAGGCATGCTGCAATTTATCTGCTGATAATTTACCTGTAATTGCAAGCTCCATAGGAATCTGGTAGGCCAGACTTTGGGGGGAGTTTTGGATAAAATTCCAAATTTCCTGCTGTTGTAACGATAAAGGAAACGTATGTCTGCTTTGATAAACAGGAGCATGAACTACGCTGTTATCGTACTCGTTATCTCGAGACTGCTCTCGTAATTTTAGCGCCAACTCTTGCGCAGAAGCATAGTTAAACACATCCAGTGCTGAAATATGAGTATTGGGATACCTATGATTGATTTTATAGATAAGTTGAGTCGCCATAATGGAATCCATACCAAACTCAAACCAATTATCGGTGATCGAGAGTTCTCCCGAAGACAACTTTAGAACGTCCTCGGCAATCCTCTGGATTTTTTCTGCAGTACATAACTTATTATCCAGAGCATTCGCAGAATCATCAGGCAAAGAAGCTATGGGTGCAATAATCAGTGAGGGATCCCTTGAGAAATTATTCACAATTAAATTAGGTTCATTAATTTGCTGTTGAAAAATCATTTGTAATTCTGATTTTAACAACGGAGCAATCCCCTTTTCAGCTAAATAAGAAGTTAATTGCTGTTCATTACGTTTAAATAAGCCGGTGTTTTTAACCGGACCCAAAATTAATGATTGTGCAGGTAGGTTTTTTTGGTGGCGATAGGTGCTCAACGCATGTAAAAATGCATTGGCTGTAGCATATGCCGCTTGTCCTTGATTGCCTAATACCGCACTGAGAGATGAAATGGTAATAAATGCTTTCAGTGGATGACTCAGGGTTGCTTGATGCAAATTCCAAGCACCAATGGCTTTGGCGCCCAGTATCTCTTGAATATCCTCTTTTGTAGTTTTCTGCCAAGGTTTGTCATGCGCAACCCCTGCTGCGTGAACAACCATACCTAAAGGAGGAAAATCCTCAGGAAGCGTCTCTATCAATTGCAAAAGAACGTCATAATCTGCAATATTACATGAATAGTACTTAATTTGAGTTCCTTTAATTTGTTGTTGTACTATTGCTTCACTCCAAATGGGTTCCTGCTCTTTGCGTCCAATCGCAACAATATAACGGGCTCCTAATGCAGATAATGATTCAATGAGCGCTTGCCCCACATCACCACCTGCTCCGGTAACCAAACATGAATAATCGTCACTAATTTTTCGTTCACCGTCAATATGATCTGCTTCCACAGGACTAATATCCTGACGATAAAACACTTCCTGTTCCTTACGTAAAGCCCAATAATTTGCGTCCTTACTGCCAATAAATTGCATTGGATTATTATCTACATCATTTAAGTTGAATTCTAAATAATGAACAGACCATAGTGGGTATTCTTGTTTTACTGATTTCAGTAATGCCAATAGAGAAAGAGCAACCAACGAATCATTCTCCGCAAGCAATAGAACTGGTTTTTCCGGGTGGTGCTGCACTAGGTATTGGACAAAATGGGTAAATGAAGTAGTCTCTGAGATAAGCTGTTCCGGTTTAGACTGACAAAAATAAACAATCCAGCCTGCTTGTTGTAAGAAATTCTCATGAGAATAATCCACAACATTCTTCGCAGGAAGAAAATTAATCGACTTAAATAAAAATAGAGCGTTAGGTTCGACTAAGGTCGTACCACTCAAAAGTACATGCTCATCTTTTAGGCTAATCAAAGGCAAATGAGGCTCTACTTGCAGCCATCGTTCATGATATAAATAAGTCTTCCACATCTCATCGTTTTGAGGGCTATTATTTCCATTTTTTGGAAGCCAATATTCTTTACCACCAAAGGGGTATTTAAGTAATTCTTCATGAACAAAAGATACATGCTTATTCAGCTGCTGCCATTTGATATCCACCCCTCTTAAATAGAAGGTTCCTAATGTTTCCATAATACCAGGCCAGGGATTTTCAGGTTCACTCACCGAAGGTAAAATGATAAAATCATTAACCATCTGTGCTTGAGCTACTAAAATAGGTTTGGGTCCTATTTCTTGGCATAACTCCACTTCATGGGCCACCAAAGTATGAATTCCCTGTAAAAACTCCACGGTTTGCAACATGTGCGCACACCAATATTCCGCAGTAACTTGCCCATCCTGCATTAGTTCGCCGGTCACATTAGAAACAACGGCCATTTTTGCTGGGTGATAGGTAACTTCAGCAGCAATTTTGGCGAATTCATCAACAATCGGTTTCATTAATGGTGAATGGAATGCATGGGAAGTCGCCACCTTTTTACATCGAACTCCATGTTCGTCACAATAATTTTGGCAGGCTAAAATTGCAGCGTCTGTTCCTGAAACTACCGTTTGTACTGGGCCATTTTTTAAAGAAATAACCAAATCATCAAAACGAGAAATCAGCTGCTCTACTTCAGGTCCTGAAGCATTAATAGCTAACATTCCTCCTGAAACAGGTAAGGAGGAAATTAATAGCGCACGTTTACACACCAAATATAAGGCGTCATGAAGAGATAATATCCCCGCAATACTGGCGGCAACATATTCTCCCAAACTATGTCCCAACAACAAATTAGGTTTTAACCCTAAATGTAAGTACCATTGAGCTAAACTATATTCATAAACAAACAGGGTTGGTTGAGCATATAAGGTATTATTAATATCTACATCTGACGGTGTATTTAATAACATGGCCCGTAAATCATAAGGAAGCCATTTTTGGGCAATAGCACAACATTGTTCCAAAACCGCAGCAAACTCAGGGATCGTCTGGTATAAAGACGTAGCTACATTTGGCAACAGACAACCTTGCCCAGTAAATAACCAGGCCAACTGGTTACTTTTCGCAATACTCCCCTCATTCCATTGCTCTTGCTGTAAAGCAGACAGCCAACCAGACTGATCTTTGGCACTAATAAAGGCCCGATAAGGAAAATGGGTTCTTTGAGTCAAGGATTGATGACAGAGCGAAGGAAAATGAATTGCAGAATGCTGTTCACCATAGGTACGATAATTTTGTAGATATTGCTGCAAAATTATCGGTTCTTTGGCACTAACAACCCATAAATGTTCAGGTCGATTAATCTGCTCTTTCTTAGGCTCCTCCATTGGTGTGTTACCTAAAATTATATGTGCGTTGGTGCCGCTAAAACCAAAAGCACTAATCCCTGCATAACGCTCTTCATGTCCCCAAGGTATACTATGTATTGGAATCGACATGGCATCGTGTAGATGCAATTTTGGATTCAACTGATGCAGATTTAAATGCGCAGGGATTTGTCCATATTTAATTGCCAATACCGTTTTAATGAACCCTGCCACACCAGCAGCGGCCTCAAGATGGCCAATACGTGTTTTTACCGAGCTAACATACAAAGGATTAGTACGTTCTTGAGCATAGCTGCGGCGAATTCCTTCCCATTCAATCGGATCCCCTAATTCAGTTCCAGTACCATGTGCTTCAACATGAGTGATTTGCTCAGGTTTTAAGTGAGCCAAATTTAATGCGGTATTAATCACATCCACTTGAGCCGCCAAATTAGGAGCGGTCAAACCGTTACTAGCTCCATCCTGATTCACGGCACTACCGTAAATCACTGCATGAATGCGGTTCCCATCGCTCAGTGCATCACTTAGTTTTTTCAGCACTACAATACCACATCCCTCACCCCGTACATAACCATCCGCACTAATATCAAAAGTGCTGCAAAGATTATGAGGTGAAAGCATGCCACTTTTACAAAAAATAATGCTGCTTTCAGGTGACAGAATTAAATTAACCCCACCGGCAATCGCTAATTCACAATCTCCTGCTTGTAGTGCGCGACTTGCCTGATGGATACAGACTAAAGAAGAAGAGCACGCTGTATCAATAGCCATACAAGGGCCATTAGTTCCTAAGAAATAGGCAATGCGCCCTGCAGAGGTAGCAAAACTAGTGCCTGTGGCCTGATAAGTACCTAATTCGGTTATAGGTACTTGTTTTTGAATTAATTGATCGTAATCATGAGTACTAATGCCGAGATAAATGCCGGTATGTGTACCTTTTAATTCGTTTTCGACTAAACCGGCATCTTCTAATGCATGCCAGGTGGTACTTAATGCCAAACGCTGTTGCGGATCAAGGTATTCTGCCTCACGAGGAGAAATGTTGAAAAATTTTGCGTCAAAGCGTTTTACATCATTTAAGAATCCTCCTTTAGCAGAATACATTTTACCTTTAGTATCGGGCTTGGCATCAAAATACAATCGATTATCCCAATGCGATGGAGGAATAGGTTCAATACTGCCTTCCTCTTTTAACAAACTCTGCCAAAACGCATCAATGCCATTAATATCCTGATAATTTTTCCCAGGTAGGCGGCAATCCATTCCGATAATAGCAATAGGTTCGTAGTTTTTGGATTCTAAACCGTGACTATTAGTCGCTTGATGTTGGGTTAAATGCGCACATAAACTATGGATATTGGGAAACTCCCAGGCTAACCAAGGATCAAGAGTTTGCTCAACGGCTTTTTCCAAATCACTCATCATCGTTACTAATTGGATTGACGTAAGCCCATATTCAGAAAAAGCCCCATTCACATCAATTGCCTCAAAAGGAGTATCTGTCTGAGTAGCAATCCACTCCTTCAGCCACAGTATGAGCTTGTTCTCCATTTCATCTGTATGTATTACCGGAGTATGTTCAATTTGCTCTGTATATTGTCTCATCGATGCTAGTTGTTGAAACTCATCATTCAGATAAGCTTGTTTACAGGCACTGCGTTGAATCTTTCCGCTACTGGTTTTTAATATTTTTTGCGGAGGTATTAAGACAATATCAAATAAACCAATATCCGTAGCTTCAAGAACTGCTTTCTTGATTTTTGCAATAATCTCTCGATATTTGATATCACCAAGCGCTGCTTTAGCTTCAGCGACCAATACGCAAGCTTCACCCGAATTTTGAGTTATTGAAAAAGCTGCGGCACAATGCCGCATCAGGGCGCGATCACTTTGATAGCACACAGCCTCTATATCCTGAGGATAAATATTGCGCCCATTAATAATAATTAAATCTTTTACTCGCCCACAAATTGTTAAACGGCCACCATCATCCAGAAAAGCTAAATCCCCTGTTCTTAAAAAGGGGCCCTCATGAGTACCGGCAGTAAACGCTCCGAATATTTCTTTAGTTTTTTCCTGATTTTTGTAATAACCAGAGGCAACTGAATCGCCCTGAACCCACAATTCACCAACCGTATTAGCAGGGAGCGCCTGCAATGTATTAGGATCAACAATTCGAGCCAAATATTCTTCTGGCACAGGCCCACAACTTACTAACTCGACAGAAGTACCAGGCTCACTATTTTTAGTCTGTGTTACAATACCTTTTTCTAAATCATTTTTGTCAATCTGAAATGTGCACTCCTTAGTCATCCCGACAGAAATACAAAGAGTTGTTTCTGCCATACCATAACCAGGTTTCATCGTGCCCTTTTTAAGATTATAAGGCGCAAGTTTTTGTTCAAAGTGTCGTATCGTTTCCGGTTTAATTGGTTCAGCACCATTGACCGCGCAACGCAGGTGTGAGAAATCAAGTTCTACGGATGATTTTTTGGATGTTAATGCTTTAAGAGCCAAGTCATAAGAAAAATTAGGGGCCATTGAATAAGTTCCCCGCTCCTTACTCATTGTCTCTAGCCAAAAAAATGGGCGTTTTAAAAATGTAAACGGCGCCATAAATACACAGGTTCCGCCAGTGTATAAAGGTAATAAAGTATTTCCAATTAATCCCATATCGTGAAATATAGGAAGCCATGAAACACAGATACTTACCGATTCATGTCCTAAATATTTTTCTAAAAGCTCAAGATTAGCACAAATATTTTTATGAGTTACTACCACTCCTTTAGGTGAGCCTGTAGAACCCGAGGTATATTGTAAAAACGCAATATGGTCTGAACAAACCTCTGGCAACGCGATACTTAAGTTAGATGTCCTCTGCTCTAAGCCATCCACACAAATTAATGTAGTTCCTTCGGGAAATTCAAATTGATTTTCGTCACAATAGCTTTTTACTGCACTGGTTGTAAGAATCAATTGAGCGGAAGAATCCGTAATAATTTTGAATAAGCGTTGTAAATGCCGCACTTGGCGTGGAGGATAGGCGGTGACTGCAATATTACCCGAATACAATACTGCAAGAAAGGATACGATATAATTAATACTGGAATCAAACAACAGCAATATTGGTTTTTGCGTTGTTTGATTTTCGTTAGCGCGTAAAGCCGCTAATTTTTGTGCTAAAGATGAAACTTTTTCTCTGAGTTGTTGGTAAGATAACACCTGACAGCGTTGATAATCAGACTCCAAGAATTTTAAAGCCATTTTTTGCGGTTGGGTTTGTGCGAAATGAAAAATCATACTTAGTAAATTATTTTCGGAAGTCATAATACATACTCACTTGGTGAAATATATGGAATAGAATTTGCCAATAAGGTTAATTATATACCATTAAAAATACATTGTTATTCCAGCTATACTTGATATGAGCCAACACGATTTATTTTGGATTTTTATCATGTCAAAAAAAATCATTAATAATCAAACAATTGCATTGTTTGACTTTGACGGTACGATTACTAAAAAAAGTACTACAACTCCTTTTTTAAAATTCATTAGTGGACACACTTTTTTACTAAAATTGCTTACCAAGCTCCCTTCGCTGATTAGTTATCATTGTCATTTTAGTGAGTTGGATCAATTAAATAACGTCATTGCGCACACCTTTTTTAAAGGCGTGCCTCGTGAACATTTATACCAAGCAGGTGAGCATTTTTCTAATCAAATTATTCCTTCTTTGGTCAAAGAAACTGCTTTGGAACGACTGAAATGGCATCAAGAACAAGGTCACTATTGCATCTTGGCAACTGCGGCGTTTAATGTTTATATCGATTATTGGGCTAACGTTAGTGGCTTTGACGCGATAGTCTCCACGCAAATTGATTTTAATTCGCATGATGTTGCAAGTGGTACAATTCATGGGCAAAGTTGTAACGGTGCAGAGAAATTAACTCGTGTTTTAGAGATCATTGGAAATGAACCCCGTTTAATTTATGCCTACGGTGACAGCTCTGGGGATGCAGAAATGTTAGCCTATGCAACGCATGCGCATTACAGAATATTTAAATAAGCTCGTTGGCTGGGCTTAACTATGTCTCCAGGAATGATTGCGCTTTATAATGCGGCGTTGTCGGCTACTCTAGCCTTCGGTGCTTCATGGCTTCCACACCATCGTTCCAAACGCATGCCGATTCACCAAGCTATTATTGGAGCGATGATGGTTACAGCGTTAATTTTTGCGGCCATGATTATTTTTCAACACCCTATAACAATGTTTCTATTCTTCGCCTTCATTGGTTTTAGTATCACCCGTGTTACGACGACCATGACAATCCATATATCAAACATGTCTCATACGGCCATTCAAGGAGAAGTCATGGGTACTCAAGTAAGTTTACGTACGTTAGGTGATGCTATCATCTGCATTGCAGGTAGTTTTTTAATTGTTGCGTCACTCATTTTACCAATCGTTTTTTGCTGCATTATCGCATTGTATGCTGCCATTTTATGTATGGTCTATTTAAAACCTGCGGGTGTAACTAATCATAAATATCTTAGGCTAACTAGAGTTTTACATTATTGAAACATTTCATGTACACCAGACATTAATGTAGCAAAGGAAAACTAGCGTACACCTCCGTTGATTAAAAACACGCATAGGGATATTATATGCGCATATTGTTTCATTTTTTAACCAAAGGTTTTTCATGCCACAAAACACTTTTAATGCGTCATTTATGTCTCCTCCTGGACAAAATAAAATCACTGATTATTCTGTACTTTATGGTGAGGTGCCTCTCTATTTTACCCCCACATCTGCAACAGCACTCAAAGAACAATTAGCATTTTTTCGCAAAACTTCTGATTTTAGTTTTTTTCAACGTCAATACGAGACGTTATTAGATAATCTTAAAACCTGGTGTGACCGGCATGAGTGTGGCATCTTGCTCAATGATGCACTTACAAACAATGGAGAACCATCTCCTGCCTTTGCGCTCCTCAAAAACTATTTATTTGGAGCGAATCATTATTTTGAGGAGAATGAGGCTGCATTCTTTAATGAAGGCAAAAAGAACCTGGAAGAATTATGTTTGTTATTGAAAAACGAGCACATTCCGCTTGATGGAAAACTCAAGGTACTCAGGGAGCTACAAACAGGTTTGAATGTATGTGCCGATGGAATCCAAACCAACATTCGCAATGCAACAAATGAGTTAAAAGCCCATTTGGGTATCAATGAGGCTTTGCAACAAATTAAAACAGAATTCATTCAGCAGCATGCACTTCCAACAATACAATCTCTATTTGGCGACAATCAAGATTATGAGGCTTTTGAGATTCACTATGTCAATGCCTATTACAATCACGTCGCTAAAGACTTTGGATTATCTGAGCAAGATGACAGCTACATTCCTGCCGCAGAGAGAAATATTACTCCTTTTAACCGACTGCATTTCAAAAAGAGATTACAGGAACAATTCACGCCCTATAGAATGCTGGGGCTTTTACTCGTTAAACTTCGAGATGATTGGACTAGGTTGCATGCGGAACTGAGCGACAAACTGAAAGAACTTAGAACCAACTGGAACACGATAACAAATCCTGAACTGCTCCAAATAATGGGCCAAAACGCTTTATTTTCTCAAGAACAAATCCTCTTTACCAATGCACTGGAACAATGGAACCAAAAATATGGGGCATTAATTACACTGAGCTTTTATGATTTGAGTGAAGTTGACGACAATGGTGTGATTGTTCTCCATGATTTACCCACCTTAACCACGCTCCTGGAACCCCAAATCATTAAAAAATTTAGCCAACAGTACCTAGAGGCTGGCAACCAGTTCCGTCTGCAAATTGAACCCAATCTCACCCTCTGTGCTCATCATGGCCTGCTTTGGTGTGAACGCACGCAAATACCGGAAGTCATCACGCTGGAGCACGTCAAAAAGATCAATCCAGAACACTTATCATTGGAAGAACAAGTTCAATATTGCTTTGTATTGAATCAATTATTTGAACAACTTCCAGAGGAACGAGTCGAACTGTCACACAGAGTACATGCTTTAGATAAACCACTTCTTGACCTGATCTGGGAGCAGGAATTAATTGATTGCATCTTGCATTTAGATTTCCGGCAACAAGGACGTCTTCTGAATCGCTACGCCCAGGAAAATCAACCGGGCGCACAGAAACTGATAACTCGTTATCCCGATAAACTATTAAGCTATTTATGTGCGCTACATGTATATCCAGAGCACGATAGATCCTTTGAGTCCCTATTCAACATACACTATCATTGTGAAGGTATAGGAGAAACAACCCTACTCGGATATGCCGTGCATGCGTACTATTGGGGACTTATTGAGAAGCTGGCCGAGTATGATTGGTTTACAACAAAACATCTCTTAACCCCAATCCATTATAAAACCCATCGTGAAGTTAATTTGCTCTGGATTCTCGTTCTAGAACAACGGTGGGAGCTATTGGATGAACTGATCGCCCATAATTTAATTACTGAAACACAACTTGCCTCCCGCCCTCTGAATGAGGAAAGTGGCCTGAAGGGAACTAATGTACTGCATTTATTAGGTAAATATCAGCAATGGGATACCATTGAAAAACTTTTATTGCGCGGGTGTACTGCAGAATTACTCACTCCTACAGGACTCGAAGGAGTCAATCTATTATGGATTTTAGCAACCAAACAGAAATGGAATTTAATTAAAATTCTGGTAGAGCGCGACTTAATTAGCTCCACGATGCTGGCGGCTATGCCTACGGTCAGTAATTTTCAGAGGATGAACGTACTGTCTCTATTAGGTTACTCTAAGCAATGGGAGCTGCTTAAACAATTATTCAATCGGAAGGAATTAATTACCACGGAATTACTCGAACCTACTCCACTCCAGGGAATCAATCAAGGAATTAATTTATTATGGATTTTAGTAAACAATCGGAAATGGGATTTAATTAACATTCTGGTAGAGCGCGACTTAATTAGCCCCACCATACTGGCAGCTATGCCTACGGTCGGTGATTTTCAGGGGATGAATGTGCTGTCTCTATTAGGTTGCTCGAAGCAATGGGAACTGCTTAAACAATTATTCAACCAGAACGAATTAATTACCACAGAATTACTCGAACCTAGAGCACTCCAGGGAGTCAATCAAGGAATTAATTTATTATGGATTTTAGCAAACAATCGGAAATGGGATTTAATTAGCCTTCTTGTAGAGCACGACTTAATTAGCCCCACCATGCTGGCAGCTATGCCTACGGTCGGTGATTCTATGGGACGGAATGTATTGTACCTATTCGCTCTCAATAAGCAATGGGAGCTTCTTGAACAATTATTAAACAGATACGAATTCATTACCAGGGAATTACTCACTCCCTCAGCACACAAAGGAGTTAATTTATTATGGGTTTTAACAAAAAATCAGAAATGGGATTTAATTAACATTCTTCTACAGAAAAACTTAATTAGCTCCCCCATGCTGGCGGCTACATCTATGGACGCTAATCCTTCTCAGGGGAGCAAAGCCCTGCATCGATTGGTTTATCATCAGCAATGGGAGCTGCTTAAAAAATTATTTAACCAGGAAGGATTAATTACTACGGAATTGCTCACGTCTACAGAGTCCACAGGAGTTAATGCGGGACTTAATCTATTATGGATTTTAGCAAACCATCAGCAATGGGGTTTAATTAACATTGTTGTACAGCACGACTTAATTAATCAGCCCATGCTGGCAGTTAAGCTTATGGAGGGTAATATTCAGGGGATAAACGTGCTGTATCAATTAGGCATCTATAAGCAATGGGATACACTTCAAACATTATTCAACCGGGAAGGATTAATTACTGTGGAATTACTCGAGCCTACCTCACTCGTAGGAATCACTCGAGGAACCAATCTATTATGGATTTTAGCAAAAAGAGAGAAATGGGATTTAATTAACATGCTTTTACTGAAAGGCTTAATTAAAGCCCCCATGCTGGCAGCTATGTCTTTTGAAGGAGTGCAACAAGGAATTAGTGTGCTGTATCTATGCGCTCAAGGGCAGAAATGGGATATCATCAAAGAGCTGCTATCGCAAAAGATAATTACCTCAGAATTGTTAGCCCCCCTAACACAAGGAGGGGAAAATCAAGGAACTGATGTACTCACGCTCTTAATTAATGCGCAACAATGGGCTTTAATTGACACTCTTTTGCAACAAAATTTGCTCACCGCAGAACAGAAACACCTCATTCCGGAGGAAAACAACTTATTAAGTACCAACACTCAATACACCCCAGCCTTCTTTAATGTAGTCAATAATAATGAATTCAAACGCAAAACTATGGATGAACAGGATGAAAGTTCTGATGAGCCTAACTTAAAAAAATCTAAACCTTAATGAGCAATCACACAGAGTGAGGGAAGGCTTTAACCATATTCCTAGCCACCTCACAAAAGTAGCCATCGCGCTCTGGTACAAACGTATCGGTTGCAAAGGGAGTAAAATGAATGGAGCCTCGGCATAATTTTTGTATGGGACAATCGGCACAATAAATGCTAACGTTTTTGGCGAAATTGCTTTTCATTGTTTCAATTAAAGGCTGATTTAGTTTGATTTGTCCCTCGCTAATATTACCGATAATTATTTTATCGGCTCCTTTTGCCTTTGAGGTAGCGTAAGTGATTGTCATCGCAACAAAACCATCTGGAAGCCAAACAAAAGGGATTTCCATTTTGTGTAGCAAGCCATTACGAAAGTAGGATTCGCCTTGTATTTCCAGATTGACTCCAAGCTCCTCGGACAGCTCATAAGCTTTTTGCATCGACTCCACGTACGCTTGCACATCTGCTTGGGATACCGAATTAAGTTTATTATCCCCAAAATCGCAAGTGGGTGCGCACATGAGCTTATTTATTTGTAAGGATGCACAGGTTTGCACTAATTCAGGGATGTAAGCTACATTTTCTTTATGAATGGTAGCGCGGATTTTCACTGATTCGTTTGCATCGGTTAGTCCTTTGATCGTATTGATTACTTCATCATTCACTACAGTTTTAGAATTCTTGCGAAATCTTAAGTTCCCAGAGGCTCCATCATAAGAGATCTGAAAATCAATGTTTTTAGACAGCAGATTATTAAATACATGTTGATTAAAAATGGAATTGGTCATTAAATATTGCTGGCAATCTATATCCTCATCAATAAAGAAATTCACCGCAGCAAGAAGTGCATTTTGATTGACGGTAGGCTCACCACCAAAATAAACAACCTGAAATTTTTGGCTAGCACCTAAGCCACGCGATTTTAAGTGAGCTTTAATGATATCAAGGGTCAATTCTTCTGGCATATGTTCATTATTTTTATGCACGTAATTAAAACAATATTTGCAATGGATATTGCATAAATTAGTAAGCGTCAGCCAGATGTAATTATTTTGGCTGAGCTCGCCGAAAGAAAATGGGAGCTCTGTAGTGTTCATAGCACCACCTTACGTAGATAGTTTCCGTGATAATTTAATAGCGGATAAAGAATAATAGGTTCCTGTTTGGCGTTTACATAACGGCATTGGTGATAAATATTGTAGTTATAAGCCAGACTCTTCTGAGGTTCAATGGGCACATTAATAATAAGATGGTCGATGTTAGTATGAAGCGGTTTAGGAAGTTCTTTTCTGTAATCCATTGACTCATCAAAAGAATAACTGGTGCCATGTCCCACAAAGGATTCAAGTACATCCAAGAATAAATAGGCGATACTTTCCTTTTGACCTGCGATTAAGCAAGGTTCGTTTTGATGAGCCGCTAAGAGTTGTACCCCTCGCGTTTGCAGATCATAACTAGAACCATTTTCTTGTACACTAAAAAGCCCTGCGTGGCATCGGTCATTAATTATTTTAGGCTCCAGGTTAAACGTCTCATTAAAAAACTTTTCTAATTGAGTGTAGAGCCACCAGCGTTTATAAAGACAAAAGTTCATGGAAGCAAAAATCCATTGCTTGTATTCTTCCGCCTGGTCACAGTCGTTTTTTACTCCACAAAAACCTTGATTAATCTCATCTTCACTGGCTAATTTATTGAAAAAACTATAGTCCGCAATCTCAAAGAACCAGCGGTCAAAAATAATCTTAGGAAAACATTCACTACCTGTATGAATCCATGCTAATAGGTCCACTTCTTCAGCAGAATCCTCCCAAGAATGATGCATCAGTCTTAATTCCAACGTATTGGTGATTTGTTTGATGTCTTCAACTAAATCGTCTATGGGGAGATCGATATAAAGCTTATCGAGGTCAAGCGGAAAAACCTTATTTAAAAAGCGAGCATTATTTAAAGACAGATGACTAACCCCCTGCTTAACTCCCTCAATTAAATACTCCTCTTCAGAAAAAGGAGCTTTTTCTAAGCTAAGGCAAAAGTCGAGCAACGCCTGTCCCAATTTAGGGATTTCCTTTTTCCTCACTTGATTGATTTGGAAGACTAAAAAGCCACAACCTGGGTCACGTAATACACAAGGCATCAGAATGCTGTCCTGGGACTCACTTTTGATTAAAATCCCATTCGGCATTTTATTGATTTTCATCATTGCTTCGGGAAATAAATGAACCTGATGAGTGGCACCCAAAAAATGGGCGATTTTACCCACACACTCCTGAACCACCGTGCTATAAAAATATTCATTCAAGTCCGTCCTTGAATGAATATTGATTTGCTTTTTCATTTATTGCAATGAAGGCGAATTCGGTTGCTCTGTGAGCTCGAGCACACGATCAAGGAGCTTGCCGGTTGCACTTCTAAATGAAAAACCTTTATCGTACTTAGGATTATCTTCCATAACTGTTTTAAGCGAGTTAGAGTCGTGTCCCGGCTCCCCTTGTAGTACAGATAACGCTTCATTTAACACAGCCCGCTTTTGCTCGCGCGTACCACCAGGCTGCCCTTTTCCTTCCATTGAGCGTAACTGCGCTTGAATATCTACAATTAATTGCTCTTCTGGGCTACGCTTCATTTGTTGATAGCTTTGTTTATAATTAGAGCTGTAATCCGTGGGGGGATCATCTTGAATATGGGAGGTCATGATAGTTCCCTTTAAAAGTCCATATTCTTTAATGTTAGGCCAAAAATTGTCCTCTTGCAAAAATCACACCCTCCTATTAACTTGCGTAAAAACCTAACAGAATGAAAAATTGGTTAAAATTTTTTTAAATTAATTATGCGTAGGCATCAAGATAATCTTGTAATGTCTGGCTTCAATGGGGTTAAATCAAAGTGCGCACTACGATGTTCTATTCTATTTTAAGTATAAGTCAATCCTCTGGGGTTCTTGGGGGATGGACAAAAAACGAGCCACCCATGAGGTCCAAGAGTTACTTTCTGCGGCGTTTTTGGGTACCAATTCTTCCATGTATGCCACCCGTTGGTGAGTAAAACGTCCTTGGTTCCTCATTTTGTAAAATGAATAATTCCAGTATGCGGCACATATGCGTGTCTTTAGCTCAATAAGCATACTGTCTTCACGACTGGGGCGAATGATATTAGCACATTATTGATGTATAAATAATCAATAAACGTCATAAAATCGTCAAGCTTAATCTGGAATAAAGGTCTATATTTAAATTAAAGACTTATACTTTTTAAGAGGCATTCATGGATGAGCAAATATTAGATTCACTTTTCAGCGAAAAAGCTCGCATTGAACGAGCCATTTCTGATGAACTTGGTGAAAACGAGATACGAGAAATACAAAGTGAAGAATTAGAATTATTAAATACCATTCTTCAAGAATTAAAAAAGGAAGAGTCAACCCGTGATCTTTCCTGGGAAAAAAATAACTTGTTTTATGCAATTTCTCTTCTTAATCATAACATTAGATTCTATCCTACATTATTAGGCCTTAGATCCTCGTTAACTTGGATTGATAAAGCGCTTCGCAATAAAGAAACGCTTACCTCTATCCAAAAAGCAGAAATGGAAGATGTTAAGATCGATTCATTACTTAAACACACCAATACATTAATTCATATTGTTGATGGGGAATAATTAAAATACAGCGACGCTGCCACGCGAAACTCCATAAAATTGGTTCCTATAACAGGAAAGTTCAATAGCGTAAAAAAATGCAATCACAGATAGCTTATAGGAACACAAGTCAGATAATGAATATATTTTGATAAGATTTCGCAAAGAACCAACAAATATTGTGCACTGCAAAAAATAGCGACCTATAATCTATGTGATTTTTGTACTTTGTGAGTTGTATATGAACATCAATGAGATAAAAACGTACTTCCCCGGGAAATCATACTCGACTCCCGAATTAGAAAAATTACTTGCCACTCAAGACAACGAACTTTCGGAAGTAATGGTAAAACTCGGAGGCAAACACTTTGTCGATGAAATTAAATCAACTGACAATTTCTTTGAAAATTTAGGAGTTAGCCACAGAAATATTTTATGCACGCCAGAAGCCACAATGGACTGGTGGATGGAACATTCCGGAACGGACGTTATTGCATTACAAGGAGCCATTGCCTATGATAAATTGATGATGAACCAAGAGCCTTTACGCGAAATGGATCGACTAATCTTGGTTGCTAATATAACCGATACCCCCGCCCCTCATATTGGCTATTCGGTAATTAGTCATTTACAAAAACGGCATGAGCAGTTTATCTGCCCTTCGGTAATCGCCCTCACGGGAGAAGGATGCTCCGGTTTCATCTCCGGTCTACGCGAGGCGGAGCTTTATCTCCATAAATATCCTCAGGCACGTGTCGTTGTATTAACGGTAGAAATGATGGCAACCCCACTGTTAAACCCGTGGCTGCAAAGTGAGTTAATTGCCTATAGCAAAACAGTATCTTCCGAACAAATGGCCGGTTTATCATGTAAACTACTTGGATTAGCAATACAACGTTATCTTTTTGGTGAGGGCTGTGCTGCTGCTCTATGCTCCAATGAGCAGGGAGGATTAAATTTCAGTCATTTTCATAAATGGTCTAATTTAGCTCCAGATGACATCCATCTTTTGGAGGTTATTGGTTTAGGGACTAAAACTCCACCTCATTTACCGCCTTTTGGTTTTTTCTATCAACAACCGCACAGACTGGTGGCTAGATTATTTCAAAATTATCTACCCAAAGTATTAACGGTTCTTTCTGATATCACCTTAAGTGACTTCAATATGGCAATTCATACTGGTTCAAGTAAAATATTAGATAATATCAAACATAATCTGGATCTTCCTGAGTATCAAGTCGCGCCCTCGCGCGCTGTTTTAAACAACTATGGGAATATGAACGCAACTACGGGAGCGACCATACTTGCTAATCTTATGGAGACCTCCCCTGATAAACCTACGTTGGCTTTATTTTTTGGCCTAGGTTTTGCATTACAGCTAGCCTATTGATATCAATCTTGATGTGATTAAGGCACGAAGTTTATTTCGTGCCTTTTGCTTTATGGCTAAACTTCTTAAATTATTTTATGGGGTATATGCGGGTTTATTATGTTCCAAGTCGTGTTGAACATCAAAATCTAACTTGAATCCAAGTTCTCGGCTCAAAACTTTTAATAAAAAGGGAAGTGTACTATTTTTTTCCTCTAACAAAGGTTCTGAGGAATTACCTTCAATTTTATTTTTGGCTGCAAGGTAGTTTATTGCTTCACTACTCATTAATTCTCAGCAATTCCCGCCATTAAAAAATATCCAGTAAATTAGCGGCTCATAGGTGCTCTAGGAATTAATTTTTCGTAGACTATCGCCACACTATTATTTTACTTAGGAAATCAGTTGGGATTTGTACGGAAACATTTGTCTGCAGATGGATTACACACGATAGTGAAACACAGTCTGCTTCGAGAACA
>NZ_CBCSKT010000119.1:0-1038 GCF_965140895.1 Legionella sp.
TAATACCATTATTGCAAATTTAAAATGCAAAATTAACAAATACTTTTTATTTAAACAGTATGAAGGCAAATTACATATAATGAAAGTCTATTTAGTTGGTGGGGCTGTTCGCGATCAATTGTTAAGTCTAACAGTAAAAGAGCGGGATTGGGTAGTCGTTGGTGCTAGCCCTGATGAATTATTAAACAAACGATTTCGACAGGTTGGGAAGGATTTCCCGGTATTTTTGCACCCTGAAACTAATGAAGAATATGCTTTAGCGAGAACAGAGCGCAAAGCCGCGCCCGGTTATTATGGCTTTACCTGTGATTTCAGCAATAGCGTTAGCCTAGAAGAAGACCTCGCCCGTCGCGACCTCACGATTAATGCCATGGCTATGGACGAACACGGTCAATTAATTGATCCTTATCAAGGACAGCAGGATTTACGCGATAAAGTATTACGGCATGTTTCCCCTGCGTTTGTTGAGGATCCCGTACGTGTTTTACGTGTTGCACGCTTTGCGGCACGATTTCATCATTTAGGTTTTAAGGTGGCTGATGAAACGCGTTCTTTGATGTATTCTATGGTGCGTAATGGTGAGCTGGCGCATTTGGTTGCAGAACGAGTTTGGCAGGAATGGCAACGAAGTTTGGAAGAGCGAAATCCAGAGCAATTTATTAGTACTTTACGTGCTTGCGATGCATTGCGTATTATCCTCCCGGAACTACATGTTTTATTTGGTGTTCCTAATCCACATCGCTATCACCATGAAGTAGATAGCGGTGTGCATTCGCTCATGGTCTTACACGCAGCGGTTGCTTTAACTACGGATCCTGTGATTCGTTTTGCAGCCTTAGTTCATGATTTAGGGAAAGCAACATCGCCTATGTCGAATTGGCCGAGTCATCATGGCCATGAAGAACGTGGGGTGCCGATTATTGATGCCTTATGTGCGCGTTTGCGAATTCCAAATGAATATCGTACATTGGCAATCAGTGTTTCACGCTATCATTTAACTATTCATCGTTTATCGGAGTTACGTGCAGCGACCATAGT
>NZ_CBCSKT010000119.1:1048-1375 GCF_965140895.1 Legionella sp.
AGTTTTAGAGCAAGCGGATGCCTTTCGACGTCCGCAGCTTTTTTATAAGATGATTATTGCCTGCCAGGCAGATGCCGAAGGGTGTGGACGAACGGTTGATTATCGACAAGCAAAGCTATGGAGTGGCTTGTTAGCAGAATGTGCTAAGGTAAATGTACAAACTATAATAGCGCAGGGGTATACTGGTGAGGCGATTAAGCATGCTTTACACCAGCATCGAGTAGCCTGTGTTGACTTAATATTAAACTCCTGGAATACAAATGAAAAACAATCATAATTTAATCTGGATTGACTTGGAAATGACGGGTTTAGACCCGGAAGCAAACC
>NZ_CBCSKT010000120.1:0-1367 GCF_965140895.1 Legionella sp.
TTGGGAAAATGAGGATATTGGGCGGTATAGGCAGGATAGTTTAAATCAGGTCTATCCAGGTTATTAATTGCGGTCAGAAAGCGTTGAATATTTACCGGACCATCACAATAAAAGGTGTCTTCATGACGTAAGTGGTATTTTTGTAATAAGAAATCAACGATCTTTCCTGGGCAGTTCTTGTCAATTTCCAAACGCACTACATGCCCATAATGACGAGAAAAAATTTCACGCTGCACTGCTTTGGCTAAGTCATCAATTTCTTCTTCACGTAAGAATAGGTCACTATTTCGAGTGAGGCGAAATGGATAGCAGCCACTGATTTCCATCCCAGGGAATAAACTATTGACGTGAGTAGTAATAATTGATGATAAATAAACAAAATAATCCGCACCACCGCAGAGTTCTGAGGGAAGATGGATTACGCGAGGAATGGAGCGTGGCGCATGCACTACCGCATAGTTAATATTCCGATTAAAGGCATCTTTTCCACTTAATGAAATAATAAAGTTCAAGCTTTTGTTGATCAGTTGCGGTAAGGGATGAGCCAAGTCCAAAGCGATAGGGCTCATAACAGGTTGTATTTCATGTTTAAAATAATGTTTGGCCCACAAATGAATATCATCAGTCCATTCCTCTAATTCAAGAAAATGAATGTTTTCTTTACATAAGGCAGGGAGCAAATGCTTATTAAATGTTGAATACAATTGATCGATTAACACATGGGTTTTTTGACTGATGTAACTAAATGCTTCATCTGGACGCAAGCCATCAATAGTGAGCTTCCCTGTGGATAAGGCCATTTTTTCTTTAAGGCCGGCAACGCGTATTTCAAAAAACTCATCCAGGTTGCTACTGCAAATACTAAGAAAACGCATCCGTTCCAATAAGGGAACTCGCTCGTCATTTGCTAAAGCAAGAACGCGTTGGTTAAAGGCAATGGCCGAAAACTCGCGGTTAATATAATACTCGGGATTATCCAACACTGTATCCAAAAGGAAACTCCATTTTAATTTCTATCTTTTAATTATTACTTAACGCACGAGGAAAAAACAAACGGCGATAAAGCCTAAAAAACCGTAAAAAGGCGATAAGTTCCAAAAAGTTAAGGCTAAAAAAAATACAATGCAACACAAGGCAATAGGAATAGAAAAATACATGCCCACAACACCTTGAGCTACCGAATAACTGGCTGCTGCTAATAAAGCTAAGGCTCCGTACTGAACGCCAATCATAATTTTGCGCGTTGCGGGGCTATCATGGCTGGTTAGCCATTGATAACCAATAATGGTCATAATTAATCCGGGTAAATTAAGGCAGAGAACGGCGAGTAATAAACCAGTAAAGCCTGCAGCCTTATAACCGATGAG
>NZ_CBCSKT010000121.1:0-1338 GCF_965140895.1 Legionella sp.
TCCCGTACCAAAAATCAGTACGTTACCGACACCGGGCAAACGCGCCAATTCATTTTGCATGTTAATGGTGGCGTAGTTATTCAAAAAGAGGCCATCGTACTCGCCATGTTCTGAGGTTAGAGTAATAAATTGCAAAATAGCCGTCGACTTTTGTTGGACAACCACCCCTTGCTTCTGTACTGCGTCAGGAAGCTGTGCCATCGCGGCTTGTACCCGGTTTTGTACCAGAACTTGCGCAAAGTTCAAATCCGTACCAATTGCAAAGGTAACAATAAGTGTGTAGGTACCACTGTTCGTACTGGTAGATTGCATGTACAGCATTTTTTCCACCCCATTGACCTGCTGTTCAATAGGGAGACCAACGGTATTAATAAGGGTTTTCGCATCCGCCCCGGGATAGGTCGTCGTTACCTGAATCGTAGGCGGTACAATCGACGGGTACTGCGTTACCGGTAAAGCCAGAATGGCTACCAAGCCCAACAAGACCAGCAAGAGGGCAATAACATTCGCCAAGATAGGCCGTTCAATAAAAAATTTGGAAATCATTTCGCTTTGCTCTCACTGGATGAGTCTGCTTGCTTTTGAGTCTGCACTTTGTTGCCTGGAGTCGCATTTTGTACTCCATCAACAATAACATTGTCTTGTGCATCTAAACCCTTAACAATTCCCCGCACTCCTTGCTTCGCGCTACCCAGAGTAACCCGCTTTAAAATCACCTTATCCTCTTTATCAACAATGAATACATAAGGACCAACTGCTGTTCTGGCTTAGTCACGGCAATACGTACTTGTACAAAAAGACCAGGCAGAAATAAGTGATCTTTGTTGGGTAATTTGGCACGTAACTCCATCGTTCCGGTGGCGGCATTCAAACCGGTATTTACGAAATCCAAGCTCGCTTTATATTCGGTATTAGGATCGCTTTGTAAACTCACGTAAACCGGGACCTTGTTAAAATCTTTAGGAGTAATACCCATTTCTTTTGCCGCGGCTCTTAATTTAAGCAGATCTAATTCATTCAAGTTAAAATAAACATAGAGTGGGTCTATTTGCTCAACCGTTGCTAAATTAGTTGCTTGTCCATTACCCACTAAGTTGCCGATATCCACTAAATGTCGGCCAATACGACCATCAAAGGGTGATAAAACGTGGGTATAACTGTAAGTGATTTCTGCATTAACCGCTTCGGCAGTGGATTTATCGATTTCCGCGCCAACTTCCTGAGTTTTTGCCAACCATTTTTCCACTTCATTTTTGGAGGTAGCATTTTGCTTGAACATGCGCTGTTGGCGCTCATATTCGTTTTTGTTATAAGCATTTGCTGCCTTTTGTGCAACTA
>NZ_CBCSKT010000122.1:0-11545 GCF_965140895.1 Legionella sp.
ATAGCCCCTTATTCAAAATAAGGGGCTATTTGATCATAACTAACTATTCATTAAAAGATTTTGATGATCTCACCCTGAACAGAATCCATATTTCCGTAAATAAAATTCATTATTTTGCTATAATATTCGTCATTTAAATCTTTTTCTTTAATGATACGTCTTGGTGGCGCTAAATGAAGTTGCAGGCGATATATAATATTTTTTTTAGATATATCCGCTTTTTTCTCTTTTAACCAGGTTTGATGCGGATCAATCATCGCTTTGAATTCAAAGCCCTCGTTTAGAAGGTTATCGATAAAAAAAGAAACTTTTTTTTCTACTTGGTTTGATGTCGTCTCAAAAAATGAATAATTCGGATTCATAAGTATTAATTCCTCACCCGTGTCTAATATTCGGTCAAGATAGGCTTCCTTCCTTCAGGACGGTCGCTGCCTTTGGCTTAGCGCGTTGGCGAGTCGATTTAGGGGGCAGGGATGCCCTGGAATTTTTCACGAGGTAGCGCACCCCTTTTTTAAATATCCCATGGTTTTGGGCAGAGCCCCAAGTTGTAAACCCGCAAAGCAAATTTAATTATACAGCAAATTGATGATAAATGAATCAGTTCGGTCGAGCTGCTTCGCTTTTTCCAGTGTAACATTCTATTTTAATTGATCGATTGTGAGTACATAAATAGTAACTTTAATCAAACTGAGATATTCCCCTTTTATTTTCTATTGGGATCCTTTATTCCTTTTGAAGTAGCCTGGATTATAAAAAAGCGTGAACAACACGCCTAATAAAATAATGAGGCCATGAACTACGAAGTCGTATGTAGCATGATTATTTGTATGTAATGACATTTTTAGAAAGGACAATAATAAATCCAAATAAACAAACCACCGAATAAATGGCCATAATAAAAACAATGTTGTACGAAGAAACGTGAGCATTGAGATAACGAATGAACTTACCCGATTCCTTTTTTTGGCGTTTTGACCTGGTGTATTGTTAGCAGCATTGCATTGCTTTAACTTTTGAGGGAACAAAACAACGTTCGTCATGTTTTCTCTCCTTGTTTTCCATGATATGTTGATTAATTTTGACTTTTAAATCAAATTAAATACGATTAATAGTGTGATTAAAATAGTCATTATTCCCGAAGAAAATAACGCCGTTATCGAGTAAATTTTAGTGCTTGATCTAATTGTGTTCAGCTCGGTTATCGTATTTGTCATAATCTCCTGAATGGAGTTCATTGCTTGCTCCGAACTTTGCTGCATTAATCTGGACATGATTTCTTTACTTGATGCTAAAGAGGCATTTACTATTTTTTCAGCCTTCTCATGAGCATCCCCTTTCCATTTCATGGAGCACTGTTCTAATTCACTTTTAAACGTTATCAGAAGTTCCTGGTGTGCTTTTTTACTGTCTTCGATTAGCTGTTGATTTACGGTATGAAGCATTAGGATGGGATCATCCTTCCCAAGGAAAGTGCCATGCTTTACGGCAATTTCTTTAATTAAGTGATCAAGTTCTTCAGACATTAGAGCACCACGACATTATCTAACTGAGAAAATAATTGATCCCGAACAATTTTTAAACGCTGCCGTGTCATAATATTATTTCGAGTATCTTCTAGAGCTTCATTAAAAGTTATTTTTTTCTGGAGCATATCTGTTAGGTCACGGCCATAGGTTTCTTCTTTCAATACAGGAATATGAATGAGCGAAGAAATGCGCTCTTTATTCTCACGATAAACTTTCATTTGCTCAAAGGATTTACCTTCATGCTCAATGGAACCCCAGTATGGGTTTAACCAAACAACAAAGTGTGTATCTAAAGGAAATTGATTAATGAGTTGAGCGAAGCCATTCATTGTATCCAATAACGCTTGGCCCCCTGTAATTACCGTATGAACAACGAGTTCATGTCCTAATTCCTTCAATAAAGCAGGAACTTGGTTACTTATTAAATAGTGGGACAGCGGGACAAAGGAGCTGGCCCCATTATCAATAATCACATCATATGGAGTTGATGCAATCAATTCGATGAGTGTGTCAAAATGGCGTGAATTAATTTCATCTCCATCCATGATTTCTAATCGTTGTACGTTAAGTGCTTTAAACCCATGAAATGTGGCATTAATCGGATCGGTATCAATGCATAAAGGATTATGCCCTTTATGCAGTTTATATTGCGCAGTAGTGGCCGATACAAAGGATTTTCCCACCCCACCTTTTCCTTGCATTGTTATGTGTATTCTCATTATAAAAGTTCCTCCGGGTTGGGTGTTGGTCGAAAAGTAAACCCAGGAATTCCCTGCTTTGGTTTACGTTCATGGTTATCCCCTGCCTTGGGTTTTTTTATTTCTGATAGAGTTTGAGCAGGTTGCTCTGCACTTTGAGACGAAAAGATTAATTGCGATACATAGGTCCTAAACGTTTTATAGCTGAATTCAATCTTACCTTCTTCCACTAAGATTTCCCAGATCACTTTCTTAGACCAGCCAACCAATAGTGCTTCGTGAATCTCCTCTTTTAATGCAAGAAAAGCTACTTTATTTTTAGAGTTGGCGGATTTCATTTTTTTTTCTTCCCGCTCGGCAATTCGTTTCGCTAAAGAGAGTGCCATAAAGTGATTCAGTGGTAGTTTGAATAAGCTAAAGTGTATTTTGTTTTATGCTATTTCTCAAGAGGTTGCGATTTAATTATTGCCCTTTTCCGCTCTTTTATGCCTTTTATTTGTTTTTAGTTGAACTTTATATTACTTTAAGTGCTTATTTGTGCCTATTAACTATCTAATTGGGTATAATTCCCTTTGGCGTACAAAAAGTAGTACCAACACAAGAAAACATGGCAAACACCTAAGAGTCCCAGTCCTTCTTTCTGAAGAATCCGAAATAAAAAATAACGCCCAAAGAGCAGGTCTTTCCGTTGCGGAATATCTACGGCGCCTAGGTTTGGGATATCACATTGACAGCGTTATCGATCAAGAAAACATACAAACACTGGCCAAGATCAACGCGGATTTAGGTCGGCTTGGAGGATTACTTAAACTGTGGCTGACAAATGACGAACGGTTATCTCGTTTTAGTCCGTCCATGATCACCGAGTTAGTACATCGCATCCAAATAACCCAAGATGCTTTGTTGACGGCGGTAAAAAAAATATGATCATTCGTCACATACCTATGAAGACCGTAAAAAAAAGTAGCTATGCGCGCCTGGTGCGCTATTTGACTAATGGACAAGGAAAAGAGGAACGGGTGGGAGACATAAGAATATCCAATTGCCGTAGTCTCGATCCTGTTTGGGCAGGGCTTGAGGTAAAGGCGACACAAGATAGAAATAAGCGAGCTCAAGGCGATAAATCCTACCACCTCCTTATTTCATTCGCGAACGGAGAATCATTGACACCCGAGGTACTAAAAACCATCGAAGACCGAGTTATCGCCTCGATTGGTTTATCAGAACATCAACGAATCAGCGCGGTACATCACGATACAGATAATCTACACATCCACATTGCAGTGAATAAGATTCATCCCATTCATTATACAATGGTAGAGCCCTTTCAAGCATACAAAAAGTTTTCAGAAGTTGCCGAACAGCTTGAATCAGAATTTTCTTTGATAAAAACAAACCATCGATGCAAAAAAGGACGTTCTGAAAATCTAGCAGATGATATGGAACATCATTCAGGAATCGAAAGCTTAATTAATTGGGTTAAACGTCATTGCATGGATGAATTAGAGAAATGCCCTGATTGGTTATCATTTCATAACACCTTATCTGGGTTCGGTTTGACTCTTGGCCTACGAGGGAACGGTTTGATACTTGAAAGTGATTCTGGAATATGTGTGAAACCCAGCTCTATATCGAGAAATTTTTCCAAAAAGAAATTGGAAGAACGATTTGGGATTTTTCAGTCCAGCAAAAATCAAAAACTAACAAAACATTATTCCTATAAACCCAAACCACTTCATCAGGGAAAAAAAGCTCAAGCACTCTACATCGAATATCAGGCAGACCGTATACGTGAAAAACAAGTAATAGCAGAAAAACTTCGAGTTCTACGTGATAAGAAAAATAGATTGATTCGCCAGGCGAAAACTAAGGGAAAGTTAAAACGTGCCGCGGTTAAAATGACCAAGGGCGGACGAGAGAACAAGAAGCTGTTATATGAATTCATCAGCCAATCCCTAAAAGATGAAATAGGCAAGGTCATGGAGCAATATCGTGTAGAATGCGAATATCAGTTGGCCCGAAGTAAAGGAAGCACCTGGGCGGATTGGCTTCAAAGAAGAGCTCTTGATGGCAATGAGGATGCGTTAACCCTGATGAGACAAAGAGCGATGAAAACAAACAAACACTATTCTTTATCGGGTCATAATAATAAAAATAGGTTGGAAAACTCCACGTCAATAGACGGCATCACTAAAGAAGGAACTGTCATCCAAAAAATAAACCAATGCACGATTCGTGATAATGGCAAAGAAATAAGCATTTCGCGAGGAGTTTCAGTGGAGGGTCTTATAGAAGCAATCATCTTGGCAAAAAAACAATATGGTGATTGCATTGCCGTTAATGGCTCAAAATTATTTCAAAACACTATTTTAATGGTTGCTGTCCGTTTTAAATTAGACATTAGATTTGATGATCTCAATTTGGAATTACAGCGCCAAAATCTAATTAAGAGCAACGGAGGTAGTAATGAGCAGTCAAGATCATCTGGAATTATCCATGGAACAACAACTGGAAGAGGCAATGAAGTTACTCCAACAAGAAAGTCCACTGGATACCCCAACACACGAGGAAGAAATAAGCGCATTAACTCAGAACCCAAGTCCCACTTTGAGCACATTGGACAATGCCCGCCGCCCGAAAAAAAACCGCTTGCGAAGCCTGTCCGAACTCCATGTGGTTCAGTTCTCCCGAGGAGGTGAAGTGTTACTGCAGAGTCATGTACACAATAACTTGGAGCGCAAAGGAACCCAATCTGATCACACAGTGCGACGGACAGTTTATGGTGTAAAACAGCTGAAAAGTAAAAATCGCATCAAATAACTTAAACGTCCGCAGAGAATCTTACTTGACTCTCTGCGAACATTTTGGTGTGGGGATTAAATATAAATTGACCCATTTTATTTCATAAGATTTAACTATCGAAACATAAACATACAGTTTTGCGGTGTATTTCTACATTCCAGAGTTCCATTAGCCGCCAAAGTCCAATATTTTCCTAGAGGTTTTTCTGCTGCACCATCCACATACCAATTAAAACTTTTTATAGGATTTAAAATATATTTCATATTTTTCTTGGTTCTATAGATGCATGATACGTGTTTATCAAAAGAGTCTGAGCCTACTCGTTCCAAAATAACGCCTATAAATTCTGTAGGATCATCACTGGCATTATGATTACTCTGAACTGCCCATCGAACTGTTTTTTCGTTAAGCGAGGTTCTCACTTCAAATGGGCTTATTTCTTTAAGGGTTGGGCAGCGATACGCCACGCTTGCTACTTCAGCCTGAGCCGCGATGTTATTGAGTAAAGACATCAAACCAATTAGAGATATAACCGATTTCTTCATTTTTAAAGTTCCTTTTTTAGGGTTGGAAATAAAATAGTACGATAGAAAGACCAATTTAAGCTCATGAATGAGGTTATCTGGCCATTTTTGGTAGTAAAGGTACTCTGCCACTCGATTTAAATCAATAAGGAGGTTCAACTTCAAGAAAATGAGTATTCATAATGCCTCAAGGCCAGTACCTGCTCACATTCATTCATTGTCGAACCCCTTATTCCTTGATGTTCATTTACACAGGTTGAACTAATGTTTTTGCTGTCGTTTGTTTTATTCCCTGTTGTTTCTGAATAATTTTCTTAACCACAGGTTTTATTTGACGTTTTACACCCTCAAATCCAAGATGGCTATTTTGTGCCAGGTCATTAAAATCACTGAATTTTCTGGGATTTACTTGTTGTTCATTGGGTGCAAATATTGGAAAAATTGCATGCCCATCAACTGAAGATGCGGCTTCTAATGCTTTTTCTTTTCCTGGATTACATGGTTTTCTATTACTATTGGTATTTTCGAGATGCTTATCATCATCCCCTGCAATTATTATTGCTTTATCTGGAAAGCGTTCTTTTAAACCCTGAGCAACAGCTATTAAATTACCCGAATCAAATCCACATACTATTGGAAATTCCAAAGCTTGTTTTATGGTTGCTGCGGTAGCATATCCCTCAGTAATGATGATTGCAGGTGCCTGAGAAAGATTTTCAAAACCACCGACAACATGAAAACACCCCTCTTTTCGACTGTCTTTGGCAAAACGTTTCGTCCCATCTTCCCTAATGTACTGCATCGTCCAAATATCACCATTTTTATCCATTACAGGTACAAATAGTGTTTTTTGTTCTTCATCAGTGAATACACCTTTGTGTATTTCTATGCCCTTAGATGTTAAATATGGGGTAGTACTGGAAAGTTCTTGTAGTCGAGAGAGTTTTTGCTTTAATTGCTTTGCTGTTTTATGGTGGAGCGCTTCTATCTCAGCCTCTCTTGTTTTGATTTTCTCAAGCGCAGTAGCTCTAAGTACCGCTCTTTCTTCCTCCGATAAAATATACCCCTTGCTCTTCCACTTGGGGTTCTTTGCGGGAAGGTACGAAATTTCCCAGCATGTCCCTGAAGCCCTTTGCCAGTCTAGGCTGTAGCCAATAAATTGATTTTTTTATTAGTTACTAAATTTTTTATAACCTCATGTAAATTAAGGCATTCCTTCTTGCTGTAGAATTCATATATTCCGATCAAATTAATGTGTTGCCATGCAACCGGCGAAAGTCGAATAACTTTCAACCACTCCTCCTCCATGTTATTCAGTTTATAGTGTTCATAGAGCCCCGATAGCAGCGATGTATTGTAGAAAATCATGCAATTGGCCAGTAAGCGTGCGCATTCATTGTTGATGGTAAGCTCAATCTTAGTTTTTCCAGCTAATTTTCTACTACTTATCTTGGCAATGGCCGATCTTAGCTGGTGATACGATTCACCACGGTTCAAAGAACGATGAACAGTCTTGCGCGTCCCCTCGTCATCAATGTAGTCAAGCATGTACAAGCTCATGATGATTTTATCAAACTCAATCAACGCCCGCAGTGTATCATTCGATTGGTAAGACGATAATTTTTTTACAATGGCGCTTTGGCTGCTCTTTTTAAGTCCCAGCGTAGCCATGATTCTTAAAATATTGTCCCATTCTTTAACAATCAACTTTACATTTACCTGTTTATTCGGCTTTATCAAAAATTTGTCATAAAGTTTAGGATCATCAAAACTGACAAGGTTTGCTTGTGCCTTTTTATCCAACTGAGTAAATCGTGGCATGAAGCGGTAACCAAAAAGATACAATATAATGAAATTCACTCGATTTATGCTATGCATGTCCCCAGACACAGCAGCTATTTCAATATCACTCGTGTTGCTGTTTAGTATATCAAACAGGTAATGACTTTCATGTTCGTTTGCACCAATGATTTTTGTACACAAAGGTAACCAGTTCGCGCATAATGTGTAAGCCGACACGCCCTGACCAAAACCGAAATATTTTGTTGAAAATCTTGCCATAATTGAATTGAATTTTGTTTCCAATTTCTGACCATCAATGCTCGCATGAATCCCGTAGTCTGCAAGAGTCTATTTTTCAAATATGGGAAGTTCCTTCAAGTGATTCATCACCACGTCACTTGCTTGCGTTAAAGTCATGTGTCGAATAAAGTCAGCATAAGTTGACTTTAGGTCATTCTCTTTAACATCGCTGATATCTTTCATTTTATCAATATCAATGCCGGTTGCCTTCGCTACAAGGCAGGCTGAAATAACCGCCTCGTCTGCTTGTTTTTTACTGTTCATCGGCAGTATATGAGTAAATTTTTTCATCAATCCAGTATGAGTATTAGCAAATTGCAGAATTTCACCAACACTGGTTAGGGGTATATTCTCATAAAAAGGATTATTGACACCGTCGTCTGATTTCTTGTAAGGAAAATGCCAGCGAACGACTTCGCCTTGTTTGTTCTGCTTAAGTTTTATTTTGTTATTTTCTCCTGATGTGATTTTACCATTTACTTCTTTGTAGCGTGGGGATAATAGGCTAGCAAGATCTTTAAGGATGTCATTTATATCTGTTGCAAGCAGCTTATTTTCCAAGCACTTAATGATTGAATTTTTGTTTTTATCCCAGTCCTGCTTGGGATGCAGCTCATCGTTTAGCGATCGATATGACAGACTATTATAAATGGTGACCGAGCCAGTTTTTATGCCATCTTCGATGTGAAGATAAAGCATAAACTCATACCGATCAGCATTAATGCTTTTAATTTTTTTGTTGTTTTTCTGGTTCTTGGTTTTTTTAATCACATGGCGTTGAAGCGCCTTAGGTATAAACTCGATTGGAACGTCCTTGAATTGATAAGTTCCAAATGATTTATTATTGGCAAAATGCTCTTTCATGAAGGTAATTGCAGTCTGTAATGCCTTGTCTTTGTCCTTAACATTACAAATGGCTTCTGTCTGGTAAGTTTCAGCTTCGCCTTTGTAGTAATTCACTTTGTGAGCAAAACTATTAACCAGGTGATCACTGATTTTCAAATAACGATAATGCGCATAGCACATAAGGTATAGTCTGGATAAATTCTTTTGCTTCATAGCGCGCAGGCCGTAAACGGTGTGGTACACAGCCAGATAAGCATAGTGCATTATATTTTGTTTTGAAATATCCAGCTCTTTGATTATTTCAATGGTTCGCTGGTATAGGGTTGATAAAAACTGATGCTTTTTGACTGAGGCATTAATTTCGCCAGTAAAGAAATCTTTTTGATCTTTTTTTATGGTCGTCAATTGATAAAAAAGTTCATCCTTTTCCAGAAAATTGGCTAATGATTCCCTGAGTGGCTTGTCCATTAACGTGTATATTTTATTGCTTAATCTGGTTTTTTCGTTGTTCAGCGCATCCGAGACCATCTCTTGCAATGTTGTGTACGATGGCCTGACAATTTTGTGTTGATGGAAATATTCCAATAGCGAATCAAATACGTATTTGGGCACAGCATGTTGCTTAATCAATTCCTTAGCATAACGAGCCGCTTTAGCTTTGTTCAGACTCGAATAAATCGACATGTTATATTTTTTTAAAATGGCATTACGATTATCGTAGTGGTACCGCTTGCTTACCTGTTTTTTGGAAATTTCTCTGTAGGAAAATATGTTTTGATAACATACCATGTGTCCTGCCGAATTCCTTGGAACGTAAACTTGTAAAAAAATTGTGTGATTCTAAAAAAACCAACTTGCAGAATGTAATCAATCTTTTTGGGGACATCGTTAAAAGAGCCAAGGTATGTTTTATCTTCCTCATCCAACTCAAACACAAAAGGTCTGTCATTATCAACAAGCGAAGGTAATTTATATAATTTATTAAAATCATCACTTGAGAGTATTTTTAGTCGAGCCACAGGCTACCTTTTGTATAGCGCAAAACGGGCGTTATTGCACATCAGATTTATTGTAGACTTACACTTTATATCTTTATATTTAACTGTATAATTAATTGTTCAATACAAGATTAAAAGTTAACGGACTATTTTTTGAGTAAATTATGGCCAAGACAATCGCATATATTCGTACATCAACAGATAAGCAAGATTTGAACAATCAAAAGCTTGAGATTTTTGAGTTTGCTAAAAAAAATAAACTTGAAGTAGATGATTTTATTCAGATGACAATTTCAAGTAGAAAAAATACTAAAGAACGCCGTATTGATGAAATGCTCTGCGCGCTTAATGATGCAGATACGTTGATAGTTACGGAATTAAGTAGATTGGGCCGAAGCACTGCTGAAGTTATCGGCCTAGTTAATGAATTAATTAAAAAGCAAGTCCGAGTAATCGCCATTAAACAAAATTTGGATATTAAACAGCATGACATGACTTCAAAGGTTATGATTACGCTATTTTCATTATTTTCCGAACTTGAGCGCGACTTGATTAGTCTAAGAACAAAGGAAGCATTAGCTTGCAAAAAAGCCCAAGGGATTCAGCTAGGGAAACCGAAAGGTACGGTTCAAAAAAGTAAGTTTGATCAGCATGCTCTCAAAATCAAAGAACTATTGGACTTGGGATTATCCGTTAGAAAGATTGCAATTTTCTTAGGGTACACCAATCATATAGGACTTAACACGTATATAAAAAAAAGAAAAATCAGGATGACTAATATTTCAACGGCGGTTACTGAGTATGATTAAATGGATTATAATTATGGATCACTCTGGTAGCGGTAAATCAATCGATGGAAGGTGAAGTTTTTGATATAATTAAGTTGCAAGATAAGCACTATTTGTAACTGATAATTTTGGTGTATCTGTAAAATTAATTTATAAGGATGTTTCTTTATGTATAAAAAATCTTTGGGGTTATATTGTCTTTTATTTTCAAATTTATTGTTGGCTTCGGATCTCTATACTCCCCAGTTAGTGCTTTCGAATAAAACACCGGGTCTTACTATAAAATTTCCTCCTCCTGTCCAAGATGCTGGGATGCCAGTAGGGCCAACTGATGCAACAGTGATTGATAACAAATTTGTAGTACTTGATACCTATGGCTCAGGGGTTTCTTTTTTTGATTCTCATGGAACATTGCTAAATAGAGTTTCTTTGCCTCAAGGCATTCAATTCGAAAATATTGTCAGGGATAGAGATAATTCATTATATGTATTCGGTACTGACCGTGAGCATACTAGGGTGGTCCATATTCAAAATGAAGTCATAACCGAACAAACCGATTATAAAACAACAATAAAACATTTTATTGATTACATTATTCCAGATGATTATGGCCTTATTATGATAGGAGCTGAATCTGCTTTACACCTTAAACTTGATGATTTACCAGTGTATTTTCAAGATAGAATTGACCGTAATTGTATTTCCTGTGGACCAAAACCCGTTGATGGGATACAGGCTGGTGGACTTCTATACCATATTTCACCTGGAAAAAATTCATCTTTTTTTATTGGAAAAAAAGAAATCCCTTTAAAATTATATAAAAAATATGAAACAAATTCGTATGAAATTATTCAAGTAGATCCGGATGGCACCGCATGGATTGACAACTTCATTATGCTTAATAATCTTCCACTCTACTATCTCTGGAAAGTGAATAAGTTAGGAGAAATATTAAGTATATATCGTTTTGCCAGCGATACGGAACCAAGTTCAACTGAATGGCCAATGAAGCGCGAATTTATTGTGAGTAATGATGGTAGGGTCTATCGCCTTATCTCAGATAAAGAGCGTTTTAAATTTACCCTTGTTAAACCATTATCAGTTGAAGAAATGAAGCGCCGTGCGAAAGAATTAGATTCAGCCTTATTTAAAAAAGAAGAAAAATCAAAAAAAAAAAGAAAAAGCAAGCAAGTCACAATCAGATCAGCGATTCCCGCTTAAATAGTATGCCAGCCTAAAAAACACAGGCGTGTTTTAAATTTAATCAAAAAAGATTCTAAC
>NZ_CBCSKT010000123.1:0-1317 GCF_965140895.1 Legionella sp.
GGAATGATGTAAGTAGTAATCAATCATCGTGCGATTAGGCTCAATTCCTTCAGCACAGAATTCCTGGAAGGAATGGCAGGTATCGTTTAATAAGTTAAGTGAGTGCAGGAAGTTGAAAATCATAACCGGCTTAAACACATTTAACTCAAAATTCCCCTGACTGTCGGCAATACCAATAGCCGTATCATTCCCCAGCACTTGCGCACAGACCATCGTCATGGCTTCAGCTTGAGTAGGGTTTACTTTACCAGGCATAATCGATGAACCAGGCTCATTTTCAGGAATAGTGAGTTCGCCAATTCCGCAACGAGGACCAGAAGCTAACCAACGAATATCATTCGCTATTTTCATCAAAGCGCAAGCTAACGTTTTCATCGCACCATGAGCAAATACTAAAGGCTCATGCGAGGCAAGAGCGGCGAATTTATTTTCAGCGCTGACAAAAGGCAATTTCGTGATTTGCGCGATATGCTCGGCTACTTTAGTGGCAAACTGTGGGTGGGTATTTAAACCAGTACCTACTGCAGTACCACCGGCAGCAAGTTCATATAATTCAGGAAGTACTTCCTCTAAGCGTTTGATGCAGGCATCAAGTTGCGCCACATAGCCAGAGAATTCTTGGCCTAAAGTAATGGGCACTGCATCTTGTAAATGAGTTCGACCGATTTTCACGATGTCTTTAAAGGCATCCATTTTTGCAGCAAATGCATTGCGTAAGCTTTTAACCGTAGGAATTAATTTTTCATTCAACGCAAGTGCTGCGGCAATATGCATGGCAGTTGGGAAGGTGTCATTAGAGGACTGGGACATATTGACATGATCATTAGGATGAACAGGCGCTTTGCTACCCATGATGCCGCCAGCGATTTCAATCGCCCGGTTGGAAATAACTTCATTGGCATTCATATTCGATTGCGTGCCACTTCCTGTCTGCCAAACATGCAGTGGAAAATGCGCATCCAATAAGCCTTTACTGACTTCATCTGCGGCTTTAACGATTAAATCCGCTTTATCTTGAGGTAATTTTCCTAAATCCAAATTGGTGAGCGCTGCTGCTTTTTTCAAAATACCAAAAGCATGAGTCACCTCACGTGGCATAATGTCTTTACCAATATTAAAGTGGTGTAGCGAACGCTCGGTTTGTGCACCCCAATATTTATCCGCTGGGACCTCAATTTCACCCATACTGTCTGATTCGATACGCATTGTGCTCATAGTATTCAGATTCCTCGCATTAAAAAGGAAAAATTTTAACACAGGGTATAATTATTCCGTATGTGGCTCTTGTAAAAAATCGGAAATAAATTAACTTAGGGG
>NZ_CBCSKT010000124.1:0-1316 GCF_965140895.1 Legionella sp.
TTTGCAATAAAATTGCACGGATTGTTGGGCTAAATCTTGAAATCCCACTTTTTGTCAGTTCTTCCACAGGACCCCTATATGAGTTCAACTTCTTCTGCCTGCAGACCTTTTTGTCCTTTACCTGCTTTAAACAGAACGTTTGCACTTTCTGGCAACGTTTTAAAACCGCTACTTTGAATTCGCTCTAAAGAGAATTATCGCATAGAGTGTGATAATGATCCCTCTGAAATAAAGCCTATAATCAAACACCTCGCTCCAACCAAAAAGGTTCTCCATATCTATTCCATTTAAATTAGTTAAACTGGGATGATAATTTTATTGTGCCTGTTACGATGATACGTGACAATCATTCTTTACGTTGACATCTAGTTATTTCTATTTTATTACGATAAATTAATCAAAGAAATTGCTCTGAGTATCTGATTAAAAATTTGCCCTAATCCGCGTGATATACACGGTAATAAAACTGCGGGGATTAGTACCACCAACTACGCGCGGCTATTACAAAACCCTATGGGAAAAAAACCAATATCCGGTGGGTGATGTGAAAATCATGCTCCCAATTTTTTATTCTTTAAGATTTATACTTTTCTTGATAAATCAAAGGTTAATACGCCTTCTTCATGACTTGGACGCTTAAAAATTTGGGGGTATTGAAGCGTTCTCACCGTGTCTGCATAACCCGCATTCCAATGTTCTCTCATGGTTAAAAGAGAGAATTCATAATCTTTGGAATGTCCTTCATATTGTTTTGGGCGATGAATCAATTGCACAATATTATATACTTTGTGATCCGCTATTTCTTTAAGAAGGGACGCTTCTTTGCCTTCAGATAAATGAGGCGGTAATTTGGAAAGCAGACTGGCAAGTGCGCAGCGAATACTTTGGAGTCTTTGGAAATGAAAAGTACTGGCACGTGTCCTGCTGGAATATTGGATTTCTTTTTGGCGAGTCATGGTCTCGGCAATAGAACGTGGTAGTGTGCCTTGAGCATTCCAAAGATCTACTTGAAAGGCAAGAGTATCCTGACGCGTCTCACCTTCAACTACCCACTCTAGCGGGGTATTAGAAATCAACCCCCCATCCCAATAGAATTCCCCATCAATTTCAGTGGCGGCAAAACCTGGGGGCAGTGATGCGCTTGCTATGACATGTTCAGGACGAATAGTGTGCGTTGTATTATCAAAATAGATGAAATTGCCAGAGGTTACATTGACGGCTCCTACACTAAAACGAATCGGTTCATTATTGATTCTGTCAAAGTCTACAAAACGTTCTAACGTGGTTTTAAGAGGGTTAAGATCATAAAAACTTGT
>NZ_CBCSKT010000125.1:0-1313 GCF_965140895.1 Legionella sp.
CTAATTGTTGCATATCATATCACTTAGGGAAATATAAATTAATATTTGAGATTTATTCGTCTATAAAGATTGATATATACTATGCGTTCCAAAATAAACGAATAAATGTAGTTATGAAAAATCCACAGAAAATTAAATGTCCTACCTGCGACAAATCAAATACCTGGAGACCAGACAATAAATTCAGACCATTTTGCTCTGAACGGTGTAAATTAATTGATCTTGGCGAATGGGCTAATGAATCGCGAAAAATTCCTGGTGAGCCGGCAGATCCTTTTGCAGCTAGTAATGAGACTAATGATTTTTAATCCGCGTATGGTTAAGTATTATCGTTTTTGATTACTATTCGTAGAATAGAGAGTCATCTACGTGAATGTTTGCGCGTCAACCTGCGATTGCAGACGAGTGTGTAATCATTCACGTAACTAAACATATGCGAGAGCATTTAAATAGTTAGCAGCGCTCAATGAGTACTCAACCAACGGCTAACTTCCTGTATACTCTCATGAATCACCGCAATCGCCTGTTGGTATAACTCTTCAAGCAACTCGGAGTGTCCCGTTTTCCAATAAAGTTTAACGCGTTGGCGATCAGCTCGAGAACAACTCGGTGTACACGAATCTTATCACCAATTAAATGTTCTGGAATTGATGAATCAAAACTCAGTGTAAGCTCCAGTTTCAGTATGTCTGCAAAACCGACAATACCGGTTAGTGGCGTACGAATATCATGCCGCATGTTTTCCAGAAATTCGGTTTTGGCTTTATTCGCTATTTCTGATTTCTCCATGGCTGTTTTTAATTCAGCCTCAACTATTTTTTAAATAGGAAATATCAACGGTATTACCAACAACACCAACAACACCAACGACATTGCCATCTTTATCCCATAACGGTCTTTTGGCAGAGAGCTGTACCAAGGTTTCACCATTGGGTAGGTTGTTGACTTCTTCGCGAGTAATTTCGACTTTGTTCATCATGACTTCAAGGTCATTTTTTCGATATTCATCGGCGGTTTCTTTACTGAATAACTGATAATCGGATTTACCAATTACGTCAGAGCGGTCAGTAATAAAGCCCATTTGATTTAAGCTTTGCGCCCCTCGTTTGTTAACACCAGACCAAATGCCATTTTTATCTTTCCAATAAATGTCGCCAGGAAGATTCTCAATGAGGTTTTTTAATTGAAAACTTTCTGACTCAAGTTGACTGATTTTATTTTGTTGCACTTTAATAGTGAGTTCCAATTCTTTAACTCGTTGGAGTATTTTTTTTACAGCAGGATCTTGGGACACTGTATTTCTCATTGGATTA
>NZ_CBCSKT010000126.1:0-1288 GCF_965140895.1 Legionella sp.
GAGCGCTTATCAAAAGTAGCTACCGAGCTTTCCGCAGAAGAGCAGGCATTTCTTGATAATGAAACGCAGATATTATGCGGCATGGTGGATGAATGGCAAATTAGCCAAGAGCATGATTTGCCTGAAAATGTTTGGACTTATCTTAAAGAAAATGGCTTTTTTGGCTTGGTAATTCCCCAAGAATATGGCGGAAAAGGCTTTTCGGCTCGAGCGCATTCTGATGTGGTGCAAAAAATTGCTAGCCGTTCAGGAGTTACTGGGGTAACCGTGATGGTCCCTAATTCATTAGGCCCAGGTGAGTTAATCAATTATTATGGAACAGATGAGCAAAAGAACCATTATTTGCCTCGACTGGCAAAAGGCATCGATATTCCATGCTTTGCACTAACTGAGCCAGGTGCGGGTAGTGATGCTACTTCCATTCAATCTGATGCAATTGTGATGCAAAAACAAGTGGATGGTAAAACCGTGCTGGGCTTGTCAATTACTATAGACAAGCGATGGATAACTTTAGCACCAATTGCAACCTTGATCGGTTTAGCCGTTAATGTTCGCGATCCAGATGGTTTATTACAAGGCGAAGGAATGGAGGGAATTACCTGCGTTCTCGTTCCGCGTGATACGCCAAATCTAGAAGTTGGTAATCGTCATTTGCCTGCAGCACAACCCTTTATGAATGGTACCGTTCGTGGGAAAGACATCTTCGTTCCGATTACAGCGGTTATTGGTGGGCAAAAACGAGTAGGGGGCGGATGGCAAATGTTGGTTGAATGTTTGTCTATTGGTCGTTCTATTTCGTTGCCTGCAATGGGGGCTGGTTCTTCGGCTATTTGTTATCTTACTTCAGGTGCTTTCGCTCGTATTCGCCGTCAGTTCAATATTGAAATTGCACAGTTCGAAGGAATTGAAGAAAAACTTGCAGAAATTGCCGGTTTAACTTATTTAACCAGTGCGACCCGTTTACTCACGGTAGCTGCAGTTAATGAACATAAAAAACCCTCGGTAGCTTCTGCGATTACCAAATACTTCAATACAGAATTGGCTCGTGCCACGATTAACGATGCGATGGACGTACATGCTGGACGTGCGGTTGTGGTTGGTCCACGTAACTATTTAACGAATTTCTACCAAGGAATTCCCATCTCTATCACCGTTGAAGGTGCGAATGTTATGTCGCGTAACTTGTTGATCTTTGGTCAAGGTTCTATGGCATGCCATCCCTTTATTCGCGATGAATTTTATGCTGTTGCCAATGAAGACAAGGCCGCCTTTAGGGATGTTATTTGGA
>NZ_CBCSKT010000127.1:0-1287 GCF_965140895.1 Legionella sp.
TATCAAAATAGCCCTGTTTCGCTCAATGACAGCCGAATGATTGCTGATTTGTTTCAGGAAAAAATGCTAAGTCGACAGCATCTGTTACAAAAAATGCAGGATTTGGCTGATTTTGATGCTAGTGCGTTGAAAAATGATCTAACTCAAGCCATCAAGCAACAACCCCAAAAGATCATGGTGTTAACCCACGTCCCTCCATTCAAGGAGGCTTCTCAGCATGTGGGGCAAGTGAGTGATGATAATTTTCTGCCTTATTTCAGCTGTAAAGCGACAGGCGATGTATTGATGCCTTTTGCAATTGAGAATCCTTCAATCGATTTTTTAGTGCTTTGTGGGCACACGCATAGTGATGCCGAATATCAGCCACTAAGTAATTTAATTGTGAAGGCTGGTAAAGCTGAATATTACAAGCCTGCGATACAAGAGATAATTCATATTTACTAGGTATCCTGGGTTGCGTCTAATATGGATTATTTGACCGTCCAAAATGAAATCAAGTTCAGGAATTGATGACTGCGTTTGCAGACATATAAAAAATGCATGGGACCATAGGGACAAGTGGGGCATCCTTGTTATTACTGGGCTAGTTCCGTCCCCACCTGATTTTTCAAATTGGGACTGTGGGGACTCGGATCATTTTTCGAACTTAATTTTGTCACGTTTTATGCTCTAATTCGTGACAAATAGAGAATAACATTTTGACTTAATAAAAAATGCCCCTGATTCGCAATTCGCAAATTACATATTCAAGCATATTATTCAAATCTATCAGGGTTGATTAGAGACCAAAAACTCATTTTTCTTGGGTGCTGAGATTTTAACTGATTAATATAATCAGCATGGGTAGGGTATCCCTGCCAGTCAGAGATATGTTTTGCAAAATCTGAGGCCAATTTTAAGTCACTTGCTGCATATTTGTATGATTTTGAACGTGATGCTGCCAATACGTCTTCAACAAGTTTTCTTCTCAATAAGGTTGCGATCAGGCTTTTGCCTTGTTTATTCAGCTCGGTAGATAATTTTCGGTAAATGGAATAATCACTGCCATCGATTTCTTCCTTTCTGGCAAAATACAATTGTTCAATAGCATCAAACTGTTGTAAGTCCTGTAAGAACTGGAATGCACTGGCAAGGTGTGGGCTCTCTTTTGCTATTTGCAAGGCTTCTTTTACTGCAAGTACTTTTTCATGATTGTCAGCCAGTTTCAGATATTCAAAATATGAATCAACCGCCAGGCTGCTCTTAAAGTTAGCCCAGATAATGGCTTTTGCCTGCTGAACATCGCCT
>NZ_CBCSKT010000128.1:0-41875 GCF_965140895.1 Legionella sp.
TTGACCAGGGAAATCGGAATTTTGATGGATATTATTAACCTGCGCCATTTACTAGCGGGTTATTAGCCCTGTCTACACCTGCTCAACCTAAGCAAGAACAATCCTATTTCAACTCACTCTCTAGTTATTTATTTGCGCGTACTAAAAATGAAAAGAAACAGGAAGCTCCACTTACACCAGAATATCCACCAATGTAAAAATGAGTCCTTTTTGTAATAATTGAGAAATATCTTACAAAAATTTAATCATTTTACATAATGCATTTTTAATCTGCGTGTTCTAGACTTATAGGGTAAGAAGAGACAATGGATGTCGGCACAGGGAGTATCAACGCCTCAGGGATGCGAGGTGGCGCCACAAGGACGTGGCATATTTTTCCCCTCCTTATTACAAAGAATCCCCCATCACTATCAGTTTGAAAAAATAGATAGAAATACCCAAATTTAAATACCATATAAAAGATATTTTTTTACATCTTGGGGATTAACGCCAGGTAATTCAAGAGCGCCCTCGATGTGTTCGGAAGGCGGCTCATCCATGTGCCATTTATTCGAAAGTCGGGACTCGCATTTTTTAATCACGTTCTTAAAGTGAGTTCCAAACTTAAGAGACCATTGATGCACTGCCTCATAACTTACTTCGATACCACGATACACTAAGCGCTCTGAGACGTCTCGATAGCTGTCATTAAATCAGCGATAACTCCACACCGCAATACTGATGAGCTCTAAAGGGTAACGGTATCTTTTCGGCTTCTGTTCCAACATTCGGTTCTTCCTCTAAATAAACCACACTATAGTACAAAAGTTTAGTTGACGGTGCCAAAAAAGACCCAAAAACAGTTTTTTCCGATTGGGCTTAGATCATCTTAGATGATTTGCCAACCAATTCTAAAATTGACATCAAAATACTCGGACTGAATTTATTTTAATCAATAGAGACTGTCTTCTAAAAAATTGTCCTGTGCAAAGGTTGCTTGCCCCTCCTCTATAAGCAGTTAATATTTCCTTAATATGAACTTGTTACTCTGACTGCATCTTATTATAAGGATTAAGCAATGGTTCAAAATACACTTTTTAATTACATCAGCTATTCTTCCAATTTCGATCGTAACAACAATACAAAAGAATCCTCCTTTGAACTTAAAAGCAATACAAAAGGGGCTGCTTATTATCTCAAGCAGCTTAAGAAAGATACGATTAAAATTTGTGGCTTCACTCTGCTAGAACATCATATCAGTGTGTATGAAAAAGAAAATAATTTCTTATTTGGCCAACACCATTATACCGCTTTATTTGAAGATGAAACGGGTATTAATTACAAATTACATGTTTATTTTGACGCTAATGATAGCCTGACAGCCGACCCTGTTTTTTCAATCTATAACAAGCAAACCCAAAAATATGACCTCATTGATGCAGCAGTGCCTTATGATGATTTTACCTTGTTGGCGCAATCTTATATTGAACCTATCATGAGTGAATTAAGAGAGAAACAAAATCAAACCATTCAATTGCTGGAGCAAAAATATAAACGGCTAGAAAAAAATGCATGTACCATATCAGAAAAACCAGAAGATAATCGCACTAAATTTCTTGTCTCTTTAACAAAGATCCAGGAAGTTTTGGCCAATATTATTCCTTTGGTAAAGCATAATCATTATGAACAGATTTATCAGTTCATTAGCAATCTGAAAAAAAATGTGGAACAAAGCCCGAATACTCCCTCCTCTGAACTGATGAATAAGCCCAAAGAAAATAGCGTAAACTCAGCTAAAAACACACATAATAAACATACCCTTTTTCAAAAGAGCAGTACCAAGGCAAAAAAATCTCAAAAAGATATTTTATCTTTTGCTTTTGATAAGGAATTTTCTGGTATATCCAAGATTTTTTCTAGCCTTAATGACGATAATGGTGAAGATAAGAGCAAGATACTTGCAGAGCTCTATGCACAAACGAATGGACTCTTAATAAGTTCTGAAATTGAAACTGTAGATTTTTCTGCTTTAAAAAAACTAAAAAGTCTCAATGGACAAATTCAAAAAGCAGGGGAAGAACAGCTTCGCACAGCATTAAAAAATGGCAATTTTTCTTCGGCTCAACAATTGTCTGCTTTTCACTATATCCTGACAGGAAATTATCTCAATGAGGCATTACAAACCCGAAATCATGCCCTACTGAACTTTCTTCTCAGCACAGGCAACTTTAATATTAATAACCAGCCTTTGAATATCAACACTATCCGTTACCCTTCAGCAGTTCATTACTGTTTTAGCTGTGACAGTAAGAAGAAGCCTATGGCTGAATGTTTGGACATTTTGATAAAAAACGGTGCCTCTCTTCATGTTGTGGTAGGTGAACCGCATGTACCACTAGCACATATTTTGCTTTCCACTGCCGATCATCCTTTAATGAAAGCGTTAGATAGCAATAGAGTGTTAACACTGAATTCAATTTCTTTCTACAAACGATTAATGAGAGATTTGGAGCATTATCGCAAGATAAATCAACTTGATGAGAGTCAAAGCCAACAACTCGATAAATGGTTCATAAATTACGCTGAAGCGATAAAAAAAATTGAACTGATGCCCGATTGTTCGAAACCCATAGGGAAAATTCTGGATGAGAAACAAGTAGCCTACAATGAAAAAATTGCTGGTACACACGTTGGTCAATTTATAAAACAACTGCAAACTGACCCAGAAATAAAGTTACTTAGCTCTACTTTTTTAAGTAGCTTTAATGATTATATAAACACATTGGCTCATAGCCAAAAAACACAAGTTGCGTTAAGCGGAATGAAGATACTCGAGAATATGGAGAAGGCTCTGCTGGCAGCTTGCAATACTGAATTACTTACTTTCGAAATGGTGAGACGTGCTAGTATTACTTATTTGAAAGATTCTATTAATATGGTTGAAAATAGACGTCTTTTATCGGATCTACAGGAGCATCTTCGGGTACAAAGGCCTGGTCGTGCTCAGAAAAAAATGGCAACTCAACAAAATGAGCTGATTCATAAACTTCAAAATTATACAAACACCTATCATCAACCTGCTCTCTTTAATGACGTATCATATACTGCAGCATTACAAACCGTGGGGCAGGCGATTAAAGGACTGCAGGAACTGGTGCAGAGTATGAACAAAGTGGTGGAACAAGCGAACGCGCTACACCAAAGAATAAGCGACAGACAACATGCTGAGTTATTAACAGATGGATCTGACGCTCCGGTAGCTATTGATACAATACCAATAGGAACCTTATTGGATACAACAGAATGGGAAATAGCAATAAAGAATTTAACTACTACCAGTAATTTATTTACTATGTTTCAGTCCCCGAAAGAAGGTAATCGCAGTGAACGTAACGAAGATAGTGATGATGAAAAATTTCCTGAAGTTAACAACTTTATGTAGACGCTAGACTGTAACAAACACCGTAACCTGAGTACTTACTGTTAGCTGGCCTAAGGCTCAGGGGCGGTGGCCTATAGCACAAAAATAATGACATTTGCTCCCCAATTGTTGGCACACTACTTATGGCAATGGTAATGAGTAGTCAAGCGCAGTAATTCGGTTTTCGATAAACCACAAGATACTTAATATTGGCAAAATAATGCGTTCTGCTGCTGCGTTTATTCTAAATACTCCATAGACACAAAATGAATTAATATTGACCATCAATGGGATTTTGTTATACTTCCGACTTCTAAAATATCCACACCAGAAGACTTATGAACTATCATGATGAATTTAGTGCATTAACCAAAAAAGGAATTCTACCTGACAGTGAATACTTTTCTCCTCAACGATTTACCACTCATTTTACTGGTAGTGGTGAGTTTTGGTCTCACGTCACTTTATCATGTGGGCTCACTCTAGTGAATGGTTTAGCAACGTGCTATTACACCGCTCGAGCGGTGTGGGCAGTAATGCGTGTAGTAGGTAACTTATTAATTTTAAAACCTCGTTATATGGCTGAGGCACTTGATGATGTTGCTAGTAATATTACTCTTGGCCTTTGTGCGGCAGTGATGGCACCAATCCATGCATTAACTTATTCAGTTGAACTACTGACGCGACTCATTGCCTCATGGTTTGTTGGTGAAGAACCTCGTGAAAATTTAAGCAACCGCGGATTAATCGACAAATTTTCTAAAGAAGTTAATAAGCACCCAACGACACTTCCCTCAGCAGCTTATTTCAAAAGCACCAAATTTTTCGCCCCCTATGAAGAGGCAGTAGATCTCATCGGCCAGTTTTTTGCTCCAGCAGGGATTGCGTTTCAAAGCGGTTTTAGTTCGTTAGTACAAGCAGCTAGGGCCATTGCTGCAGCAATTAATTTAATTACCAATATAGCCATATGCAAACCAAGACATGCTCTGGAAGATACCCGTAATCTAAGCGTTCGCTTTAGCCTATCTTTGAGCCTGGCGATTATGACTCCAATCAATGCCCTGGCTGAGGGTTTAGCCTTTTTTAGTCGACTATTATCTACTTGGGTTGATGCCTGTGGTAATGATGAAAAGCAAGAGAAAGGTCATCAACAAAAGCCATAGCTTATTATTAATCTGGGCTTATCTGTAGCTGGGCTGCTGCAAGGGCCAAGCTACTATTTTTGACCGTGCTTACATTACTCTTTGGGTGGGGTAGGGGATGTTTTAAATGGATTAAATGAACTATCTTCTGGGCCAGTCATTTCACTCATCTGAGGAGATTCCATCGCCATACGCAGTGTTCTATCCGAAATAGCAGAATTAAACTGTTTTAAGCCACTGATTAAATCATTCTGCTGTTGACTTCCAAACCCACTTTGTTGAATATCATTCTGGATTTGTGACTTGATGTTATTCGCACTTCCTTCATAAAGAGTACCAGAACCTGCGGAAAACATATAATTATCCAGAGCGTTAAAATTCACATCTCCTTCTATGCCATGGGACATCCCCATGCCCCCACAACAAAATTGCGAGCAATTTTTCGCCTCTTGAGCATAAAATTCTTTTTTCTGTTTTTCGAAAAACGATAAAACTGGCGGAAATGCATTTAAAAATAGGTTTCGCTCACTATTAGGTGCTTCATCCTTTAAATAAACATCCTTATAACGGTCAATAAAAGGAGAATTCTGTATTCCAGGAACTAAGTTTTGAAAAAAAATTAGCGGTTGATCATCCAATTTATTTAGGCTCATTTTTTTTCCTGCTTGGAATCAATTACTATTGAGTATAGCTCAAAACATTAATTACCTACTTCAAGCTATATGAGCTATTTTGTCCAGGGTCTTTATTATCTCCGGTTGTTAGTAAGGGCGCTAAAAATCCGTACTGATACAAACCTGATTTTAGGTGTAATGGCTGATGCTCGATGATTTACCCGTGACATGAGCTTAAAATAAGTTGCCCCTTAGTATTTCAGTTACAAGAATAATCTTATTTTTAATTAGTAATCAGCACATGCTTTAATTCCTTAATTCCAACCGCGTTATAAATGGAGATCTTTTTAATTAGTATTGAACGAGCGCCCATAATCTCCTTATAAAAACCAGTCATCGCCCACCAAGCGCGTATCTTGCACCGACATATCTGCTTGTTTTATTCGCTCTAGGCTTATGGGCTTATCAAAAAAACCATTTCCCTGTCTTGATGTTGCCCGCCCTTTTTGCTCAAATAACAAACAAACCACATATTCTAAGTTTAGAACCATTTTGTATATCTCTGCAAATCGCCCCAACGCATAGAACGTGTAAGGCATTCTAATTTGGCCTGAAGTTTATCCCACCCTATCTGACTCATCACATTGACGTAGGTTTTGACTAGGCAATAGCTACCGGTGAAGGATTGCTGCAACGAAATGTCCAAGCTCCTTTTGACGTCAGGATTAGTGGTTAGAGCCTGTATTAATTCCTTCATAATTCCCTCTATAAATAGTTTGAATTTGATGTAGGTTAAAGCGAGGTTCAGATTGTAAAACACTTCCTATAAATCGAACAGCTCCCTCAAAATTACCCCCACTATAAACAAGTAAAATTATGCTATAGAATGCGCGCACGAGAGTTTTAAGGTAGATTAACGTGACTTATCGTCCAGATATTGATGGATTAAGAGCAATTGCGATTCTGTTTGTTTTATTGTTCCATAGCGGCCTTAAATTAGTTCCATCAGGTTTTATTGGAGTTGATATATTTTTTGTCATTTCAGGCTTTTTAATTACCAGTATTCTGCACAATTCTTTGCAAAAAAATCGTTTTTCATTCATCGAATTTTATAGCCGAAGACTATGGCGATTACAGCCCGTATTTATTTGTTTAATTCTTGCCACCATCTGCGCCACCTATCTTTTTTATTTACCTGAAGATTTTATAAATTATTTCAAAAGTGCTCGTAAGACCACGCTTTTTACTTCCAATGCCTTTTTTGAAAAGGCAACCAAAGGGTATTTTTCAGCTAAAGCGAATGAATTACCTTTATTACATACTTGGTCATTATCCATAGAATGGCAATGCTATTTGATCCTGCCCATTATCATGTACGCATTACATCGTATTTTTGCCCCACGACAACTTAGCAAGATCATCTACGCACTCACTCTATGCTTTTTGGTACTTGCTTTATATTATTCAGCAAAGGAACCCACCAAAACCTATTACTACTTATCCAGCCGGATCTTTGAATTTTTAATCGGCTCATGCGTTGCCTTTGGCTCAAATCGGATTTCCTTAAATAAATATGTTTCAGAATTGCTCTATGTCGCAGCACTTTTGGTGATATTTTATATAGCAACACGCAGTAACCTTAGCTGGGGCTTTCCTAATAGTTATGCTTTTATTTTATGCGCAGCAGTAAGTACCCTTATCGCTGCAGGTAAAAATAACTCACAATCCCTGCTTACCCGATTACTTTCAATAAAACCTTTAGTATTTATCGGTTTAATTTCTTATTCTTTATATATCTGGCATTGGCCTGTATTTGTATTAATGCACTACTTAGAGATTGCCGAAACCCCCTCCGCTTTAGTGTTCGCCTTTAGCTTGATTTTTATTATTTCCTTTTTATCCTGGAAGTTTATTGAGAAGCCGGCCCAAAAGTTTAACACACTTAAATTCGGTTACAGTCTGATGCTTTTATTCATAACGCCTCTTGCACTAATTCATCTGGGTAGCTCTTTAGTCAAACATCATGAAGGCTATCCTCAGCGTTTTGAAGAAACAGCTCGAATCGCAAGCCAACTTAAACGTTACAATAATGCCCAAAGACCATTATGTCTTGGCGAAAAAAATGTGGCAATCAATGCCAATTGTGTACTTGGCGCACACACCGCCAACAGTAAAACCGGCTTTTTGTTTGGGGATTCTCATGCAAATCATTTCTGGGGATTTATAGATACACTAGCCCAAAAAGCCAATATCTCTATAATATCCCATGCAACTTCAGCTTGTCTTTCATTACCTGGAATACGTCAATATGATTGGAATGCCCAGGATTACACCGCCTGCTATGAGCAAACTCAACGTTACTATTCGATGATCAGGAAAAATCATTACGATTTCGTGCTCCTAGGCCAAAATTGGGATGGCTATTTAGGCAAACGGTTAATTCCTAGTGAATCTGCCGCAATGGTAAAAAAACGTATTGAACAGGCGTTAGATGAAGCGCTGCAAATTATTATTGATTCGGGGGCAAAGCCAGTTTTAATTAAATCCATTGTAACCAATAATTCATATCATTGTTTTCTGCATCACCTAAAAACACGTACAAACTACGACCCGAAGCAATGTGAGTTTGATATCAATTCGAAGAAGTCGCAGTGGCAGGAGGAACTCTTTGCGAGGATGCAAAATAAATATGCTCAGTTAATCATTATCGACCCCGTAAAAGTACAATGCCCGAATGGCCGGTGTGGCGCGGAGATAAATGGCATGCCCTTGCTCCGTGATAGCGGGCATCTAAGCGATTACGCTTCTTATCATTTGGCAAACAGCTATTTAAAACATTATAGCAATCCTTTGACTGCATAAATCCCCCTTTAAAACTACGTCATCCTTGCTGAGTTGAGGATGACGTGTCGAGATGAAGTCTTGTTGCAACCCCATTAATGCTCTAAAACAAACCAAAAGAATCAAAAAACAATCTTCACTGTAAAAAAAAGAAGGAATTATGGCCAAACTAACCCATTTAGACTTATATAAATTAGGTACTTTACTTGGTTACCAACTATCAGATACTGGCACAAGCCATTCTCGCGGAGATCGAAGAGGAGAAAAAACCGCCCTTGTACATCGCTTGTGATGTATGGATATTATAACATTGTCCGAAAACTGGTAGACCACAAAGATATTCTTGTCGACCAAGGCAACGCTAAAGGTGTAACTCCATTGTGTGCAGCATCTTCCCTAGGACTTATTGATATCGTTTGGACCTTATTACAAAAAGCAGATATTAACCGGGCTTCGCTTGCTGGGAATCCCCCCCTTACACCATGCTTGCGTATCACCAGCATCAGCACATAATTAAGCTCTTGCTTGTTTAATTTATGGTATATACTTGATATAGATAAATTTTTTATTATTTTTTCTACACACGGATAAATATAGAGATTGAGAATGAAATGGACCATTTTAGCATTAACGATTTTATCGCTTCAGGGATGTTGTCTTCGCTCTGAAATTATATGTAGGGAACGAGCCTCTGCTACGGTAGTTGAACCGCTAATAAGGTATCCATATAGAAGCCCCGTTGATATAACGACGACTACAATTGATTTTTATTAAGCGTAGCCTGTTTTGCGCAACAGGCTACTTTCCATCATTACCAGGAAGTTCTGAGATTTGATGCCTCATTTTCTTCGTATGCGTCTTCCTCTTCATCTGTTTCATCAAATCCCATATCCTTAATCAACGAAGCACCGTCAGGACCGTTTATATGTTCTTTATAGGATTCAAGCGCTTTAATCTCTTGCGGAATTGCTTGTTCATAAAACGCTAATAGAGTACTTTGCTCTTCGATAAAACCGGTCATAAAACTCAGTGGTCTCAGTACTTCAAAAAAGGAATGATGCCCTAAAGCAACCGTTGCTGAAGCGATTAATAATCCTAAGAGCTTATATTCTTCGGGAGAAAAAAGGCACAATGGACTCATAGCACTTACTATCTTACCAATAGAACCAGAGGCGCCACTGATAACCGGCAAATAACGATCGCGAAGCCAATCAGCCATCTCACTATCTTCTTTGGGTGCATAAATTTGTTTACTCGGGTAATTTGCAAACTTTAAATAATTTACAAGCTTCTCAGGCACAGCCGTCTTCATACTTTCGGATAAAATCCCTAGATTAAAACTTGGCTTGGCTTGAGCATTTTCCACGTCAGTACATCCCCTCTCAGCATCTGAAAACAAATGATCTGGACGCATTTTCTCCAAGATTAGTTTCTGAGACTGAACAGGATCATTGCTAAATAAGCCATAATGTGCCAACGCATTAAGAGGCTTTAGAGAATTTACTGGTTGTAATGGAGGATAATGTAACCCCTTCATGCTCATGGTGAGTTCTGTGAAAAACTTTAAAAATGTATCCCATACAAGCACTGAATTTGATTCTTTCAGCGCCTGCAAATCAGTAATCGTCGGATAGTCTTGCATTACTGCGCTTAGCGACATAAACAGTCTTCGTTCAAAGTCCTTATTCTCTTCATTAGCCAGGATCAAGGCATCAAGTCCAGTGTATATTTTATCAAAAAGTGCATCAAAAACTTCCGGATGCTCAAGAAAATACTTCGCTAAGAAACTTTCAAAAATACAAACGTCAATAATGTTATTTTTGTCATCAAAGGTCACAACAAGCCCCCAAAAAATATAAAACAAAACCATAGTGTACTTTATTTTTTCATCAAAGCCTACAGTTTTTAACCACTTTTATGGCTAGGGCCGTACCGCTTTAACTAATTAAGAAAAAGAGTACAAAAATCAGACTCAAAATAATCACTAAAGGATTCAACTTTTGTCGGGTTAACAGCTTCAAAACACTATAAAGAATAATTCCACCACCAATACCATTGGCAATCGATGAAGTAAAAGGAATCATCATGATTGTAGTCATGCCTGGAGCAGTTTCACTGATATCAGTTAATTTCATATCAGTTAAATGTTTCATCATGCAACAAGCCACATAAAGTAATGCCGGCCCTACCGCATAAGCAGGAATCATTTTTGCCAACGGAAAGAAAAACAGCATGAGAAGAAATCCTAGAGCAATCACTAAAGACGTTAGCCCAGAACGCCCTCCTGCTTCAATACCCGTTGCCGATTCAATATAAGGAGAGGTACTCGCTGAGCCTAAAAGCCCGGCTAAGGTTGAAGCTGCGGCATCAGCGGTTAAGGTATAACTAATGCGACGAGTGTAATCCTCTTTGTGTTTAAAAATGGTGGGATTAAGTAAACCAATTAAGGTTCCAGTCGCATCAAAAATAGCAATTAAGAAAAAAGTGAACATAGCTTTTAAAGCAACCGCAGTCGTCATCCCAGAAAAATTTAATTTTAAGAAGGTCGGTTCGATTGAAGGAGGTACATCGAACACACCTTGCCATTGGGTCATTCCCAATACCAAGCTTAAAATGCTTATACTGAGTATGCCGATAATAATCGCCCCGGCAATACGATAATAATCCAACACGAGAATGATGAGAAAACCCAAAAAAAACAAGCCTATTTCCGGCTTACGAATATCGCCTAAGCGCATCAAGTTATGTGCATCATCTACAATAATATGATTGGATTGAAGGGCAATTAAAGCAATTAGTAAACTGATACCAATCAAAATTGCTATTTGCAAATTATAGGGAATTGCTTCAATTAATAAGCGCCGAATCCCGGTTAAGGTCACGACAAAAAACAATACCCCAGAAATAAACACCATAGCCAGGGCATGTTGCCAGTCAATCCCCATTCCCTGAACCACACTGTAGGAAAAATAAATATTTAAGGCCATCCCCGGAGCGATACCAATCGGCGTGTTGGCGATAATGCCCGTTAAGGCGCAAGCAAATGCAGTCACCAAACAAGTCGCAGTAAACACCGCTCCTTGATCCATACCCGCATCATGCAAAATCGTTGGGTTTACAAAGACTATATAAACCATGGTTAAAAAGGTCGTAATACCGGCCAGAATTTCTTGTCTTAGGGTTGTTCCGTTAAGAAAATAGGATTTTAAATAGTTCATGACGAAGATGGATGGAAGTAAAAACCAATCCTACACAAAGCCTGGGAATACAGCAACCATTCATTTAGGTTGCATAAAATTATTAAGTCTGGATACCGCGGTAATTCGTGAGCTACTGCCCCCTTCAAGCCACTTCTCCACTAAAGTAGCAACCCCTACTGCCCCACAAATAGCAAACATCACGGGTGCTAGAAAGACAAAATCAACCCGAGTAAATTCAAAAATGATAATAGTTGCCGTTAAAGGCATTTTCTGAGCTGCGGCAAGGAAAGCCGCAGCGCCAATCACCGCATAAGCAGCTAATGGAGCACCAGGCCAAATGAAATTCCAAATACCGCCTAAAAACACGCCCAATAATGCACCATTAGCCAGGGAAGGAGTTAAAAGCCCACCCCAGGCACCAGAACGCAAGCTACTCCACACAATGAAACTTCTTAGTATTAAGAGCAACGCACTCATACCTATTGATAACAACTGGCTAAATTCCAACTGAGCGGCACTCTTCCCATTCCCTAGCAAGGAAGGAAAATAAATAGCCAGAAAACCAATCATGATGAAATTTGCCAAACAAATAAAAAACATAGGCCATCCATGAAATGCCTTAGTTCGCTGCCTATTTGCAATATCAATAAACCAAAAAGCAAAAAAACCTAAAATAGGGCCAACGACTACAGACCAAATCGCGAGTGACGCGCTAATCGAGGTTAACTCAGGAATATGATACGTAGCTTCTTGCCCCAATCCCCACCAAGACACCACTGTAGCAAGAGCAGAAGTAACAAATGCCGGCAGCAAAATAGACCAATGGAAATTAAACAGCAGAACTTCCATTACAAAAACTGCACCGCCCAGCGGTAGATTATAAACTGCCGCTAAACCTGCGCCTGCACCGCAAGCAAGCATAACTTTCGTTTCATCCAAAGTGAGGCCTGCCTTGTGAGAAAGCCAGGTAGCAAACACCGCGGAAGCTTCTCGCGGAGCAACCTCACGCCCTAAAGGAGAGCCTAATGCGATCGTAATGATCTGTATAAGTGCATGGCATGTCGTAGTTAACGGAGGCATTATTTTGCCCGTTTTGATGGCTTGGGTGATACTAACTAAGGGCTTACCAAAACGCTGGATAATTAACCATCCCCCTCCGGCGACTAAACCACAAGTCCCTAAAACCCAAAGTCTACGTGTTGGGCTAGAGGCGCTCACCCCCTCTAAAAAACTATCCGGGCTAATGATGTGTAAGGGACTATAACCATAAGCAATATGTTGTAAATAATGGAGTAATAACGCCAGTAACATTCCTATTAAACCAGAACCAATACCTACACCAATGGTTACTAAAATTAGAACGCCTACTGATGTCTTGGAATTTGCGCATTGTTCTTCTAATAACTCCATTTATTGCTAGTCCTTTTTGGGGCGTTTTTATTTAATGCATCATTAAAATTAATCAAAATATAAAGCTGGGTCAAGAAAAATGGTAATGCCCTAAGAAAGTGCGGACTTTTTTTAACCATAAAACCCGTAGTACAAAAAAGAATTTTTTCAAGCTGTTTTTTCATTTTTTTTTTTGTTATCATGCGCAGGAAATCTTCTTAATCCATACACAATACCTGTGTATAACTTTCAAATTATTCCAATCTTCTTATTTAAGTGAAAATCAAAAAAAACCTTTAGCCCTGTATTTATATGACCTTGTGTACCCATTATTCCTGAAAAATTATCCACAAAATCTGTGGATAAGTCTGTTAATATGCGCGGGAAAGATTGGTGAAAAGACTTAAGCGTTCATCCCCCCCCTCTGAAACAGAGGCTAACAATAACAATCGCTCGTTCGCAACTCATCAGCTCGATCTGATTCATTTTACAAACAACAATTTATAAGCTACATAATTAATTACCATAAGGACTACTATAAAAATATAATCATGAAAAAATGGATTGGCTTGTTCTCTCTCGTTGTAATTGTGCTCGTTGCTTATTACGTTATGGGGGCTATGGCAAAAACCACGTTCACCCAAAATATCGATTCATTTCCTAAATCATCCGTAATAAACCTGCATTTGGATCAATACCAACAAGGCTGGTTTTCATCTAAAGCCCGATTAGATGTAAAAATACATATACCTGCCCAAAAAATTACAGATCAAAGTGGCGTTGTAAAAATGGATACGCCTCTTGATATGGATATAAGCATTCCCCTCAGCATCAAACATGGACCATTCATTAAGACAGATAATGGCTTCCGTTTTGGTATTGCTGAAATAGCAACACGTCCAGAGACCCACTATAAAGCCTTAATCAATTATTTAAGGGAAACTGTAATTAAATATTCCCTCCCCTCTTTAAATTTCAAAGGTACTGATGGCACGGCAGATGGAGCCGTGCAAATCAATTGGGAAGGTTTAACGACAGAACTGGGTGTTTCATCAAATCTTGACAAGATTAATGCCAATTTTGACATATATGGCCTCAGTGGCTCTGCCAGCCATATTGATTTTAACTTTGGAAAATTAGAGCATGATGTACAGCTATGGCGTCATCAGGAATGGTTATGGCTAGGCCAATCTCATTTAGGCCTCGCTTCAGCGACAATTAATGCACCAGACTCTCAGAATTTTAAACTGCAAGGGTTTGACCTACGATTTAAGTCAGATGTGACTGATAATAAAATGGGGATTGATTGTAAATTATCGCTAGAAAAACTCATGGTCGATAATCAAAACTATGGCCCTGGTGTTTTTACACTCAGTATTAAAAATTTAGAGCCTAATGTAATGGCCAAACTCAATCAGCAAGAAGCCAATATGGTTGAGAATAATGTGGATCCTAATCTTGCGATGCTGGCTATAGCTACCGAATTACCCAAGCTATTGTCGAAGGGGCCGGTTATTGAGCTCTCTGAGATGAATTTAACTTTACCTGAAGGCCAAATTAACGGTAACTTTAAAATATGGTTACCTGAGAATGAAGCGAAGGACTCATCTCAGGCAATGCAAAAAGTACGTGGTGAAGGCCATTTTAAAGCACCTATTCACTTAGTTAAGTCCTTAGTGACTTCCTCCATTAAGAGTGAGCTGGTGAAGAAAGCACAGCAGCAGCAACCTGCACCAATAACAAATCCAATAGCAGCCTTCCCTGCCCCTGCTACCGAAAATCCTGAGACAGAAGCACAAAAGCAGGCTGAACAGTTACTTGCTGATTTGACTAACAAAGGGTTTTTAAAGGTAGATGGCGATAATTACATGGTTGATTTTACACTGGAAAATCAAAAAATACAGCTTAATGGAAAACCTTTGAATATCTGAAATTAACTCCGTCAATTGCGAACTCAGCGAAAACTGAGTTCGCAATTATCTGCGATTAAGAACCAATATCAAGCACTATACGCCCATTAATCTTCCCTTGTTTCAATTGTTCAAATACAGTATTTATGTGCTCTAATTTTTCAGTCATTACGGTTGCTTTAACTTTCCCTTCCGCGGCAAAAGCAAGCGATTCTTGTAAGTCAAGGCGAGTACCAACAATAGAACCTCTTAGTGTGATTCCTTCCAAGACCATATCAAAGATGGATACCGGGAAAAAACCTGGGGGTAAGCCATTAAGTACAACCGTACCGCCACGTCGAAGCATCCCTTGCGCCTGTTCAAACGCTTTTATGGAAACAGCCGTAACTAATACTCCGTGAGCACCGCCAATTTCTTTTTTCAGAAAAGATACCGGATCAACGTTAAGCGCATTAACCGTGAGTGATGCACCTAATTGTTTCGCCAAGGCTAATTTTTTATCATCAATATCCACTGCAACTACATTTAATCCCATCGCTTTAGCATATTGAACAGCCATATGACCAAGCCCACCTATTCCAGAAATAACAACCCAGTTTCCTGGTTTGGTATCTGTCATTTTCAAACCTTTATATACCGTCACTCCAGCACATAAAATCGGGGCAATTTCAATAGAATCAACATTATCAGGGATATGACCTACAAAATTAGGATTAGCAATAATATATTCAGCAAAGCTGCCATTAACCGAATACCCAGTATTAAATTGGCTTTCACACAATGTTTCCCAGCCACCTAAACAATAGGAACAATGTCCACAACTGCTGTAAAGCCAGGGTACTCCAACCCGATCTCCTTCTTTAACATTAGTGACACCGGCACCAACGGCAGAAACGAAACCAACGCCTTCATGCCCTGGTATAAAAGGTAGTGTTGGTTTTATTGGCCAATCTCCTTCCGCAGCATGTAAATCCGTATGGCAAACACCAGATGCGACGACTTTTATCTGAATTTGTCCCGCTTGGGGTTCAGGAATAGGTACTTCTTCAATAACGAGGGGTTTTTGAAACTCCTTGACGACGGCGGCCTTCATTAATTTTGTTGTCATGAATATCATCCTTATTGATTGAGGGGGGAAAAGTCTCGTTAATGCGTCGTATTTAGACTCTTCCATGCCAATTATTTAAATTAATATTAAGGTAAGAATAGACCAAAAATTGTACTTTGGCTCTTGATGTAAGAGCCGTTTAAAGAAAACCTTGTTAGTGAGCCATGGAACTCTCTTAACAAGCAATCATTTTAAGACAATATGGATCGTTTTGCCAAACTCATAGGAGCAAGAAAATCTATTACTATTAGGTACCGCCTCACTGTTTATGATAAAGCTTAAGAACCAGCCTATTTTTAAATTCATTAAAATCCAGTTAATATAAGGTTTCTTTAAAAATCATAAGAAAGGATTCCCAATGAGTGATTTTTTTCAAACACCCCCTAGCTTAAACAATCAATACGATGATGATTTAGTTCTCAAAAACTACCTTGAGTGGAAACTTCCGGCAACCATGCTTAGTGAAATTCAACCTGAATTACAGCGTTTAGGTCAACGAGTTATTGAAGAGATCTACCAGTTAGGACAAGAAGCGGAAGCTTATCCGCCCAAGCATGTTGCTTATGATCCTTGGGGAAAACGAATTGATCATATTGAATCACTGGTGCATTCCATCTGGTTTTCCATGCGATTGAATTGCTCGGTAAAGATGAACTAGGAACGGCTACAGAACGTGAGCGCTCCCTATTAAGACGTTTAACCCCTCTTGCTAAACTGTACACAGCCAAACAAGCTTATGGGATTCAAGCATCACAAAGACTCAATGATCAAAAAATAGATCAAAAAGATCCGGTTGTTAATATTTTGTTAATTTTTACTTCATACAATAACGCCGATTTTAACGCGAATGTAGAGGTTTATTATGCCTGGCGCTCCTACCACAACTGCAAATACTGACGAACAAAAAAAAAAATTGCCACAATCTGGCTCGTCTCCAATAAAAGTAACTCCTGCTGTCTGGCATACAAGTAACGTTTTAACCGTTGCAGGAGCAACTAATATTGCCATCCTTGGTGTACAAAGCCCAATAAAAACCCTACTGGCACGCATGGCAGCCCAGGCTCCGATAATACCACCAATGTCCGGCGGTACCTTTGGCCTTTTTAGAGTGCTCTATGCAGGAACAAAAACTAGTATTTACGGCTCTGCAGCGCGTACTACTTATGTTACTACCACTAAAAATAACAGACCCACTGAGAGTTTAGTCGGAGAATCTGTTATACGAGAAGAAGTGGCCCGTGAAGAACCGCTCAGGCCAACACAAAAAAGCCCATTCAGCTACACAATGCACGCAGCTTTTTGGGATCTTGCAATAACACAAATACCTGATTCATTAGCACAAATGAAAAAAACCCCCAATCTTTTGCCTACTAATTTTAAATGGTATACCCCGCATAATACCCGGACACTTTTATTAAATGGCTTTTCAACACGGTATATTTCCGGAATTATTAATTTCACCGCCATGTTGCAATTTGAAACCTGGATGGCAAATCAATTAAACATGCAGAATTCGACATCGAAGCATGCGACTGCTGGAGCAATTAGTGGTGCGTTTGGTGCTTTAGCAGCATACCCGTTTGCCTCACTTAAAGATTTAACTTTAGCGCGAACAAAGATTTCTCCGAGCGGGCAATTAATTAATGAGACAACGTATAATGTGGTAAAAAGCCTTTACAGTGATTTTTATCAAAACCCCAAACAAGCCGCTAAAACGTTTATTGCTTATTCAGGGAAGCAAATCCCATTAAGAATGGCACTGTCAGCGGTGATCTTCTCGCTTATTGCGGGTGTTGGCGAAAAACTCGGCCCCTACCCGTTAGCTAAGGTAGTTCCACAGGAATATCAACCAGATGCAGAGGCAGTAAATTCATATAACTTCTTCGCAAGCAAGGAGAAAACCAAAGACCCAAGGAAAGCCCCCGAGTCATCCCCAACGCAAGCACCTAAGTAATTTTAGATTCCGACATCCCGCGGCTTGACAGCGGTAATTCGGTCTTAAGCCATATTTACGTACAAATAGAAAAAAGAGTGATTTTTATCGCGTTAAAGATAGAATATAAACCTTATCAATAAAGGAAAATGATTATGTTAAGTCTATTTTGTAAGGCCGCAATCAATACAGGAGTGGTGGTAGCCTCAACAACAATCGCCCAGATTACCTATTCTATTTCCTGTAACGTGCAAAATAGATATCTTCTATGGCAATGCGCTTTACCTACAGATTCAGAATCCAATACCCCTGAAAAAGAACAAAAAGACGTCAATATACTTACATCTAACTAATTTATTTTTAAAATAAAAACATCAAAAACGGTGCTTGAACTCTTTAATAATTCCCCCTATGATGACCTTCGTAATTTAACTCATCAGGGAATTTTTTATGAAAAAAATATTAGGATTTATCTTATTAGCATGTTGCGCACCATTTGCTCAGGCAGCGGATCAATTAAAAATCGGCGTGGTCAATGTTACTGAATTGTATGGCAAATCAGCATTCATCCAAAACACCAGCAAAGCCCTTCAAGAAGACGTAAAAGGTATGGAAGAAAAATTACAGGCTCAAAAGGCCAAGATACAGACGTTAATGAGTTCTTATGAAGAAACCAGCAATGACAAAAAGAAATCTGTAGCTCAAGAAATTACTGCAGCACAAACGCAATTAAATAAAATGAGCCAAGCGTACCAGAAAAAAATTCAAGAAGAGCAAGCAGCTGGACTCAAAAAATTCACTGACTTGGTAAAATCAACCGTTGATAAAATTGCTAAAGAAAAACAACTTAACGCGGTGTTAAATTCTAACTCAGTAGTTTTTTCTGATAATTCATTGATTGATATTACTAATGATGTTGAAGCCGCTATGCCTAAAGAATAGTTGTTTGTGGTTTGGGCCAAAGGGCCCAAACATTGGGAATTTCAACTAAAGTCACCGCCCCCCCCTTCCGCTAAAAAGCGCCGCACCGCAAGCAAATCAGCATACGTTTTTTTCTTATCGACAGGCCTTCTCAACAAGTATGCAGGATGATAGCTAACCATAAACGGTATCTTCTTATAATAATGAATCCGGTTACGTAATTGGTTTAACGGCACAGGTTTATTAAGTAAAAACTGGCCGGCAAAACGCCCCAAAGCCAAAATAAGATCAGGCTGGATAAGTTCGATTTGCTGCTCCAAATAAGTACTGCATTGCATGATTTCTTCTAATTTAGGATCGCGATTATTCGGAGGACGGCATTTCAAAACATTGGCAATATAAAAATCATTCTCAAACAAATTCACACTGCGCATCATCTGGTTCAATAAACCACCGGCTTTTCCAACAAAGGGTCTACCTTGCTGATCCTCATAAAAACCAGGGGCCTCTCCAATAATCATCAGTTGCGCTTGCGGGCTACCACGAAAAAAGACGGTTTGCTTACGGGTCTGATGCAGAGGACAACGAGTGCATCCAGCAACCTCGTTTGCTAACGCAGATAAAAAAGCATCACACGAAGGCTCTGCATGGGTTTGAATATCAGACATGAAACACTCGTAATATCACAATAACACGGTGATACACTATAAGAAAAAAAGTCACCATGCAAGATTTATCGGCAGGTCAAAAAATAAGCATCTATCTCAGAGCACAGCCTAAACAAGACTGGGTAAAACGCATTAGGGCTTAAGTAGCCCGGCAGAAAAATTTATTTTATACTGCGTGCAAGCAAAACAGCGGAACATAATCCATGGCCTTAGAAAAACAAATCAATCCACATTCAGCGGATACCGCCTTAAGCGATGGTCGTTTAAGGCAAGCTCAATTAAAAATGCTAGCCATGCTGGAAGTTATCGATGCCATTTGTCTCAAGCATGGTCTGGATTATTGGCTTGATGCCGGCACACTTTTAGGTGCTGTCCGTCACCAAGGATTTATCCCTTGGGATGATGATATGGACATCGCGATGCCTCGAGCAAGCTATGAAGAATTCTTACGCATCGCCCCACAAGAACTTCCCGCTCACATCTGGCTGCAAACCATCCATACCGATCCAGGCTATTTTAATATGGCAACCCCATTAAAAATTAGAGATCGTGCCAGCCGTTATATTGAAAAACATGAGCACGGTAATGAACCCTATGTACAAGGGATTTTTATCGATGTATTTGTTTACGACCGTATGCCTGAAGATCAAAAGCAACGTAAGCGTTATAAATTTTTAGCAAAAAAAATCTCACGCGTTCTGAGCACTAAATATGGTGCAGTTAGTATTGGCCACCATGCAGGGGTTTATAAAGCGCTAGGGAAGCTTCTTCCTAAGTCCATGTTGGAATCGAGCTTGAACAACATCATTCAAAAAGCAAACAATAGCGACAGCCCGTATTTGGGACGTGGTTATAATTGTGTAGGAAAAAACTGCTTAAAACACGAAGACATTTACCCTTTAAAACGAGCCATATTTGAAACGGGTAGTTTTAATATTCCCAATAATGCGCCAGAACTATTAACCCAGCAATTTGGCGACTACCTCAGCCTGCCTCCAGAAAATCAGCGGGTCATGCGCCATTGTAAGGAATTGGTTCCGGACCTGGTTTATTAAATCGGGGCATTAATAAAGCCTTAATAATTTCTTGCTAAAATAATGACAATAAAGTCATAAAAGAGAACACAATATGAACCTGAACGAATTGTTAGGGAACTATCTAAAATCCTCCGATAAATTAAGTTCTACGAATTACATTTCAACACAGAAGATAAAAGATGTTGAAATTTCTAATAGCATAGTTGAATTTATAGCAAAATTTAACAATCATGAGTTGATAGGTGAAAAAGAGTTTCATGCTTTTTCAAAACAGTTGTCAACACTTGATAAAAGAGTGAAAGACTGCATAATTCATCTACTTTCCACTATAAGCACTGATAACTATATAGAGAATAAAAAAGAAATTGAAAACACGGCTACTAGTATTGATAGTAATTTAAAACAAGGTCGAGAAATACCTCAAAGCTCAGGAGCGAATGCGAAGCAATACATTGGCTTATTAAATTGTAATCAACTCTTTACTCATCACGTTTCGATATATGAGGCAAATACTTTCTTCTCATATCCGGGAATTATGCCTTCTCAACTAAATCAGATTGTCACGGAGATACCCTTTGCAATTAATGCACTGAGATTGGTTGGCAAGTTACCTACGACTGATAATTTCCATGGATACAATTTAAGTAAACCCTTTTATCCTTTAACATTAAGGGTTATTAAAGATGAAAAATTCCCGTTAAAAAAAGGAATTAAAGACAGTGATGGCTATTACCCATACAAAATGGTAAGTAAAATCGCTCAGGGTGATACGGGTGACAATACTTTTGTCGCTACGAATGGTAAAAAAATACTTTTTGTTCGTGGAGTAGAACGTTATTCTCCTGACGCGGTTTTAGCGTCCAAAATCGCTACTTTAGTAAGCCCCACCCATTTCTCTTCAGAACGTTTATTAGATAATCACCTGGCTGCTTCACGAGGGATTTCTGGTTATGCAGTATCCGTAATAGATGGCAGTATTCGTAGTGATAGAAAAAGATATATAGAAGAAGAGATGAGGATATTCCCTGGCTCAGGTATTATTGACGAAGTGACCAACTTTGTTAAGGAAACTGACGCAAACATTGAAAATTTCGGGTTGTCTTCTACAGATATTTATCAAGGACATCTAACTAAAATTGATTTTGATCACTGTGATGTTATTTCCAACGTTTCAAAAGAAAAGTATGACCAGGATATATTAACCGGGCCTAGAAGAGGAATTTATCACGCAGCTTCTCATATACAGGACGATTCTGATTATATAAAAGAAAAATTATTTGCCCGACTAAAACTTTCAATGCTTCCTAATGCATTACTTAGTTCTCTTGCCGACAAGGCTTTTGCGCCGGATAATGCTCAATCAAGAAAAAAGGCAGTTGATGAATGTACGAATCGAAGTAGTATTGCATTAGAATTATTTTTTGAACATCCTCAAGCTAAAGCTTTTCTTAGCCAAGATCCCTCGATTTTTAATCAATGCTTCCATCAAATCGCAAAATACATATCAACACATTTTTCGGAAGAGGACCAAGAGTCATTACAGAACGATTTAAGAAAGAAAGTTGAGATTATTCAGAGCAATGTTAAAAGCAAATTAGGTATAAAGTTAACGCTGACAGATTACGTAAAACCTGAAACAGCAGAGCATCAGATAGTGGAAGAAGACGTTGATTCTGAACATTCTACAGGGATGGAGCAAAGCACTGAGTCTGAAGTTACAAACTCTAAAAGTACATTTTTATCACGTAATTGGCTAAAGTTGTCAGGTATAGCCTTGCTCACCTTAATTGGAGTCGGAGTTGGATTAGCACTAACTGCCACAGGCATTTTGGCACCCTTAGGTGTTGGATTAGTTGGGCTTACAGTTGCAGCAGCAGTTGGTTTTGGAGTGGGACTCGCTGTTGGGGGGGCTACCTTGGGCGCAAAAGTAGTCTATGATGAACATCAATATCAGGCATCCAATACGGTTGAAGGCACAGATAATGAAGATACTCCCATACATTCCTCAGACGTTCATAACTTGATTCAACAAGTTATGGTTATTAGCCAACAACTGAATAAAAGGACGACTAAAGCGGAAGATGGGCTTGCGCAGATCCATAAAAAATCCAACATCAAACCTGAAGATCCTGAGCATGGTTTATCAAGTAAATTTGAAATCAAATAGGAAATAGAAATGAGTCATCTAAATTTTTTTAAGGATTTTAAAAAAACTGTTGAGTCGCTTGAAAATCAAGCCGAAACTGAACATCTTGTTCAGTTTCGGCAAATTATTGCGCAATTATATGCTGAGCTAGATAGATATAAGGCTTTGATAAATAATAGCTTTGATTTATTATGGGACAAAAGGAATAAATACAATCAACTACTAGCGGATAGTATTAATTCCTCCCCTCTAACTACCGAACAATATAAGCACGTTAATAAGCAATTTAAACGGCTTGACTGTGATATTCATGCTTTAAGCGAATTCATTAAACAAGTAAATCCAGAAGTAACTATTGTTAATTATGAAAAGAGGCTAAGCGCTCTCAATGAGCAAATTAATGCAAAGTCATTACACTATAAAAATAATCCAATATAGGCGGTTACTGGATTTAACAGCCGGAGGTATCCTCAGTTTTTTAAACAGAAGGTGACATGCTAAGTAGTGCCGAACGTCTTTATGAGGTATACCAGAAATGGGGGCTGATTGAAGAGTTCCATAAATCAACCAAGCAAAACGCAAACTTAACCAAGTCTCCCACTAGATAAGTTGTAAGCGACTATCCCATTCCGAAGAGTTTAATGCCCTATAAAAGAACTCCCTCACACTTATTCATGCCCAAGGCATCCCTGGTTTGTTCAAAACCAAACCAAGATATTTCTTGCGAATTAATTATTTTTTTATTAATAAACAAAGTGGCTAATTCTAAAACACCTCATCTATACTCAAAATGTGAGCCATCACAATGTGATCCGCCAAGGATGCAATATAAGGCTACAGAAAAAGGAGTTTGTTATGAAATTTAATTACTTAATTGCCGCGCTTATTTTGGTGCCGCTTTTCGCATTTAGCCAACCGAATGATAATCCTCAAATCATGTCACTAACCCCAACCCCTGCAAAAGATACCCAAACAATGAGTTACTCTAATGAATCGGCCGCCCCAAGTCAGCTGAAGTTACTAACTCGCAGCATCGATTATCCAACACAGATTATTCGTATGGAAAGTGAGATAAAGGACCAACAAATAACCTGCAATGAAGTTCATAACCAAATCAATAAACTCTTGGTTAACAATATAGCCAATGAGCACTTTATCCATGCTATTTATATAAGCTGTCATTATGATCCGCAAACATTTCTCGCCACTCAATTCATCATTAATAGTTATTTTGATCCTGTAAGTGATGAGGCCATCGCCTATTTAGAAAACTACCTCCATGAATATAATGGCTCTAACCTATTTGGCAGCCAATTCAAAGTTGAATCTGCTAAGGGACTTATTATTTCTTTAAGCTTTGCTGCAGGAATGAAAAAAAATCCAATTAAACCACCATTTACTGAATACCGACGCGATCGCAGTAATTTCTATTTCAAAAGCAATTATGAAATGAAAAACAAATTGTTTACCGATGTGTATGAAAACTTTTACTCAAATAATGCAGATAAAGTTCTTCCCTTCCTCGATAAATGGTTATTTGCCAATGCAGGTTCTTTGTACAAAGGTATCTTACGAGATTCGAACTATGCTGAATTGCAACCTGAACGCGTTTTTCTTATGGATAATGGTGAAACCATATTTGTTTCTGGATTAAAACAATACTTTACGAATCACTGCGAAAAATATGATAACCATCGATGCTTGCAACCCAATCCCAAACAGTAAAACCCATGGCCTTTGGTCGTTAGATAAAGAAAAAATTGATGCTCTTTGACCCACTCCCATTTCCACCGCCCAACAACGTCGGTGGAAATGAAAATGAAACAAACAAGAAGAACATTGAGGATACACACTGGATGTTCATTAACAAAGGATATATGATAGCGTTTTTCTTTCACTCCTTTTCTTAATTATGGGAAAAATAAGCCCTATTTGTTCTATTAAAGAACCTGATTCCATAACTGATGAGAAACTCAAGCAGTTTTATACTGATCTGGCCATCGAATTTACGGAATTGAATGCCTTAATAGAAAAGTATAATAGTGAAGAAAATTGCCGTAATAAGCGCTTATTTCTATATCAAATCTACCAAACGCAAAAAGCATTAAGTAGTCGATTTCCACAACAAATCATCGCTTCATGTCCTCAATATCAACAAATAATTCACCATAAATTATTTAAAGAAATTAAAAATGAATTTACTTATTTGAATGTTAGCTCCCTACAAGAACACACTTTAGAGGCTCAGCTCGCTTTAAAGCAGCCACAGGTTGACTCAACGTCACTACCTGAGCTTATAGCCAATATGCCTCCAGAAAAAGTGGATAATTTGTTAAAAATTCTATTTGAAGGTGCAGGTTTCAATCAACTCGAGCTCATCAATTTATATTTGCCCCACGAAGAAGGTTATAAAGGCTTTCAAGTGTTTTTACAAACCCACGCAATAATGAGTTTGGGCGGTAGGAATTCTCATAATTTTAAAATAACCAATACGCGTACCGGACAACACTTTGTTCTTAAAATAGATTTTCGTGAAAAATATCCTCGCCATGCAGACATCCACCTAAGAAAGCGCTCATTAGAAAATGTATGCACCTCAATATGGGCTGAGCGTGATGCAAGCTTTATTAATAATAAAAGAAAATGTATTACCCGCACACTCCTGGTTACCGATTATTGTCAAGGCTCTGATTTGGAAAGCCATGCCCAGTTTTCACGCCCTATCAGTGAGCTAGTCTCTCTAGCGCTTGATATCTATCTGCAAATGGCAAGCCTCTTAAGAAATATTGTTCGCGATGGCTGCGCCTTTACCGATATGAAAAACTCTAATTGGCTACTCAATAATGGGATTTTAAAACTAGCTGATACCAAATCATTTTTGTTTATTGATGAATCCGGCCTTCTCGATATAAACATCCCGGAAAATTATTGGTTTTATGGCATCACCGGCACAGTGGATCTAATACCACCTGAATTAAATTCTCGTATGCCTCTCCCAAGTTCTGCGGATAAGGCTCATACATTCATGCTCGGAAAGAACCTCTATCAATTTTTAACCAAAGCACCAGATCTAGACAATGTAATCGGGAAAAAGACCGATTTCTCCGCGCCCATTTTTCTCACCCCTTCTGGTGACTTATTAAAAGCACTCATAGCAAAATTAACTCAGAAAAACAGCCAACACCGCCCATCAATGGATGAGGTAATTAATGAACTAACCAAAATAAAATCTGCGCATGAGTTTTTGTTAGCATTAGAACACTATCACGTTTATATTACTCAATTTGAGCAATATAAACGTGGGTTCAATGACCTGGAAATTGATAAGGCCATTAGTGGCGCGAAGGAATGTCTTGCCCAAATAACAAACACCGAAGAGTTCCCTGATTTAGAGCAAAAACTAAATGCCCTAAAAGACAAAATTTGCGAAAATATGCAAATTGGCGAGCTAAAAAAAACCTGTGCTTCTCTATTAAAAGAAATAGAAAAATTCCGATTTGGGAAAGTGGATTTAGAGATGGTGCAGTTTAAAGAGAAAAATCTGCGTGATATTGACAATGCCAAAACGACAGAAAAACTGGAACAAATAAAATCAGAATTAAAAAATCTTGTAAAGCAAATGGCTAAGCATCCTGTGATTAAAGAAATTCATGAAATTATCGCTAAATTTCGTAACGAAAGCCGTTTCTATACTATAGGTATGAACGCAAAAGCACAACGAATTGAAGAGGCTATGGCTAAAGTGCCCCTTTTAGAACGATTTCATATTGCACAGCAAAAATCAGCCCAAGGCAACATGGTACTGCAAGAATTGGCATCCCATCGTCATCCATTCAGAGAAAACCCCTTAAATAAATCCGGGGAGTTCCCCCTCCCCCAAGCGGCCCGAGCTTATAGGTTGTTTACTGAAAAATTTCCTCGCACTCAGTCTGAAGAAATATCTCCATCGATGGCAAGAATGTCTTTGCCGTAGGTGTTAGCTTTAGCAAAATTCATCAAAATGGCTGGGTTTAGGTTTAACAGCCCAATCTACTAACCCAATTCCGCTGCAAAAGAAGAACGACGTTTGGATTGCAGCTCCACTTGCTCCTCAGCCAAAGCTTTATCATTAACAATCTTAGTGACACAAGCATCAGACCAAACATTAAGCGCAGTTTCCAACATATCAATTAAGCCATAGAAAGGTAAAATTATGCCCATCAATTCAAAAGGAACATTCATACTGGATAACAGGCTAACACTGAGAAAAAAACATCCCATAGGCACACCAGCATTACCAATCGCCGCAACAGTAGCGACCACCACCCAGAGCGCCATCGTAGCATAAGTAATGGGCATACCATGATTTTGCATCAAGTAAATTACCGTAGCAAAAATAAAAGCCGCACAACCATTCATATTGATGCTTGTGCATAAAGGGAGAACGAAACGACTTACCCCCGGTTTTACCTCTAAATTATTTTCTATAGTGTTCATCGTTACAGGTAACGTTCCTACTGAAGACTTAGAAAAGAAGGCTACAGATAAAGCAGGCAACATGGCACGCATTGCCGCAAAAGGCTTAATTTTATTTTTCTTAAGCCACAAAGGTAGAACTACAAAACCTTGAATCAGGTTTGCCAAGACAATGATTAATAAATATTGCCAAATTCCCTTAAGCTCCTTACCTGACTGCAACTGAACCACTGTGGAGGTTATAAATCCAAATAACCCTATAGGAATAATCGCAATAATCCAGCGAGTCATGACTAAAAACATACCGTGAGCGCCACGGAAAAAAGAGGTTAGTGTCTCACGTGCACCGTCTTCAGGAATTTGACGAACCGCAATACCAATAATAATACTCAAAAATAAAACCCCCATAACCTGTTGTTCAAGGAATGGAGCTAATAAGTTCGTAGGAATGATATTTGCCAGATGCCCAAAATATCCCAGACTATTAGCTGATTGAGTAAGGTGTTGTGCATTGATATTTACTTGTACCGAACTAGGTTGAATTATGATATACAAAAGGCAACTAATCGTTGCGGCAACAATAGTTGTTGAAAACGTATATTTAATCGTACGTTGCCAAATTTTTTTCATTAATCCATCAGTTGTATAATTCGCTAAGGTGACAATAATGGATAAAGAAATAATAGGTAAGCTAATGCACTTAAACAGCTTAATAAATAAATCAGAAACCAGTAAGCCAATATCCTTTAAAAAAGCGATACCCGACATGCCACTCAGAATTCCCAAACCAATCATCAAGGCATAGATAATTGGGGTACTTAACATGAAATTTTTCTTTTGATGATGTGCTGCACACATATTAAATCCTTAAAATAAACAGATAAAAAACAGATAACTAAAAAATGATTAATAGCAGCAACAACAAGAAAGGAACTTAGCGTTTAAGTTTATAGAATGAGAATTCTGGTATCGGGTGTGTAAAAGCATATAAACCTTTAATATCTGATTAAAATATGTACAACAAGCGCTTATTCTAACATATCCGGCGCCTGCGTCAAGAGAATTTAGTACGGATCTTCAATATATTAGGCTTTGTTTTAGGCGTATAACCCGTCGGTAGGCCTCCTCGATGCGTTGTGAATGAATTTTTTGCGTTAACACTAAGTGTTCTATTCGTTCAATAACCTCGGGTGCGGTAATATTATCCCATTGATTTGAAAAGATTATCATATCGGAACCCGCATTTATTGTGAGTTGCAAAGCCTTATCCAGGGAATAGTGATCCGTAATTGCTTGCATTTGCAGGTCATCACTAATAATGACGCCATCATAGCCCATTTCTTTACGTAATAAGTCAGTCAACATTGCATGAGATAAAGTAGCAGGTACTCCTTGCGAATCCAAATTTCTATTTATGACATGGGCAGTCATAATCATGGTTGGCTGATCAACATCCCTGACTAGTTCATAATAAGGAGCTAATTCCGCATCTGAAAAAGTCTCGGTTACATCAACAAAGCCCTCATGAGAATCTCCTACAGCACTGCCATGACCTGGAAAATGTTTATAACAGGTGGCAACACCGTAACGGCGAAATACGCGCACAAACTGACGAGCAAGACGAGCTACTACCTCAGGATTATCTGAAAAACTACGTTGCATCGCACCAATAATGCCCCGCTCATCATGCATGTGTAAATCAACTACTGGAGCGAAATCGAGATTAAACCCCAGAGAGCTTATGGTTTCAGCCATTTGAGATAGTTCCGCCTCCAAAGCATCTTCAGCTAAATGAGCCATGCTTAAAGCAGACATCGTGGGTATGGAGTCTTCAACATGAGTTAATTGATCAATAGCCCCACCCTCGTAATCAATTGCCGTAAATAAAGGCATCCGCTCACTATCTTCATCATAGTGTTGTGCAGAATAATGATTCAGCTGATGAATCAATTGCTTTATTTGCTGTGGGTTCTTTAAATTCTTGCCGTAACCACCGCTAACTACATCACGATCAAATAATATGACCCCACCTAAACCATCCTGTGATAACCATTCTGCAACGGGGCTGCGATCATGAATTTCACTGCCAGAAAATCCCATAATCAGCATTTGACCAATTTTATTTCTCAAGGTAATCAATTTCTTGGCCTCCTCATAAATAATAAGTGTCATTCCTGTCGATAAAGGAATGACAAATCCTTAACTTAATGGCAATGCCCCTTTCCCATAATCGGGAAAGGAATTTGGAGATTATAATTGTTTTGGCGGAATAACTGGAATATTGGAAAAATCACATTGGCAATTATTTGTTGCTTCAGGCGGTAATGGCACGGCAGCAAAGTCAGACGGATAACATACGGAAACATTCCATGCTGAATCGCCAGGCTTTATCTCATTAGGCAAAGACCAGTAATTTTTCGCTGAATAAACCTTTCCTTTTTCACTCTCCCAAAAATAAGGGGAATAGTGGGCACGATACATCAACTTTTGTCCATTGGTTTCACAGGGAAAGGTAACACGTCCCCAAGCTTGACCTGCAGGTACCGTAATGCTGGTTAATACTTTTGCGCTTAGGGCATCCAGCACGTCAACCGTCACATCATATTTTAGCCAGCAATTATCTTTTGCCAAAGTATAATAGCAGGTAATTGCCCACAACGGACTTGCGAATAAATACGTCAATGACAAAATGAGAAGTCGCATGAACATAACTTAATTCCTTTAAAACCATTGATCATCTTCATTTTAGTATACACGATATACAAATATAAACATTGAATGCAATAAAAACATGCATTCTGAGTGTATAAGGGTTGATTTTATTAGCTGACATGTATAAGCTTGCCGCATTGGAGAGATGGCCGAGCGGTCGAAGGCGCACGCCTGGAAAGTGTGTATACGGAAACGTATCGAGGGTTCGAATCCCTCTCTCTCCGCCAAAACAAGGGTCACTGCCCCTATTCCCAGCAGATATAAACTAATGCATTTAGGGATAAAACAATGAAGAGATGCTTTGCACAACTATCTACTGCTGTAGGAATTTTGTTTTCATTCACTACTCATGCAGTAAGCTACATTCCGACACTCACGTCTCAAGACCAGCCATGGTCAATTACGGCTAGTGTTGGCAGTGCTAATTACCAAGTTGTTGCGAATGATAAAAATTCAGCCTTAGGCAGATTAGCTCTTGGTAACGAATTACTACTTGCTGGCGATATCGCCCTAGGCCTCGAATTAGGGCTGCAAACAGGTAATAAAATTTGCCTCACTATTCCTAAAAAATCACTAAGCCGTCTCCGCTGGAGTCCAGTGCATACGACTTTATCTCCTGTTATAGACTTGCTAATTACAACAAAAACAGATCCTTTGTTTGACAGTGCCTTTTTCGCCCAGCTAAAAGGCGGTATTGCATACCGGCATTGGAAAATTAATCGTATCCCGGTTAATGAAATTTCCCAACTAGCCGGCGAAGTACAAGCTGGATTTGGTTACCCAATTACTGCTTTAGCCAGTTTGAGTTTGTTGTACCAAGGAATCTACGGAAATAAACCGAATGCTCAACTGGACGCATATTCGAAAAGAACAAATCTAACCAATATCCCTACTCTACATGCGGTTTTAGTAGGGCTTTCTGTTAATTTGTAACTAGCTTATGACGTCATGGCGTATGAAGGTGAAATAGGGTTCCGTGCTTCGCCTTCGTTTGCAATGACGGAAGAACATCAAAGATCGTTCTTATAAATAATGCCCCATCTCCCCCGTGTTTTCTCACCACAAAAGGCTATAATTCTAATATATGGCCAATTTTTGAACAAGAGAGTGTCATCATGAAAGAAAATCATTTTGCCTATAAAGTAACGCGCGGCTCTCGTGGCTTTCTTTATCCTCATTTCGAGTTACAAAAAGAAAAGATGGTAGACTTGCTTTCTGAAATAGAAAAACAACACTACGATGGCTTATTTTGGGTATTTAAACAATTTAATAATAATCCCCAGGAACAATTATGCATTGTCGATTGTACGAATAATCGAATCTATTATCATTTCTCTGGCGAAGTTGAAAACTTGCAAGAAACGATTAAACGGTTAACACATTAGAGTCTATTCGTGTTAACCATCCTTCTACGCGAGCGCGGACACAAGCGTTCACGTAATAGGCTATTAGATTAGTTTTTATCAAAAAACAATCGGCAACCCAACTTTTGAACAAAATTAACTCACACCAACCCTAGACAAATGACAGATTTTTAGTCACCATGCGGACCACACATAAATCAAGACAGGTGAGTCAGCATGCATTTAAAAAAAAATATACGCTTCATTTTAGGCCTCATCGTATTTGCATACTTATCTAACGCGTATGCAAAGGCCAAGCCCCAAGCCGTGGAAAGTGAAACCGCCATCCAAAATGCGGTATTAGTTCATATTAATGCCTATCGCAAACAACATGGTTTATCCCCATTGAAAATGGATAACAACATGGTACGAGAAGCCAGACAGCATTCTCTAGATATGGCGGCTCATAGAATGCCCTTTGGCCATCAAGATTTTTCCAAGCGCATAGCTCGTCTGCACAAAAAAATAAAAAACACAGGCGCAGGCGCAGAAAACGTTGCTTATAATTACAAAAGCGCCCAGATCGTAGTTCAGCAATGGGTACGTAGCTCAGGCCATAAAAGAAATATTGTGGGAAATTACGATCTAACGGGTATTGGCGTGATTCGCGACAAGCAAGGAACGCTTTATTACACGCAACTATTCCTACGTACAACCAAAGAACATCCCCGTGTTTCTACTCAGGCAACCCGAAGACCACCCTTTGGTGTTTCCTTTGGTGGCATTTCATTTAGACGGGGTGCTTAAACCCGAGAAAAAAGCCCTTACACAATCTTTGCAATAAAATCCGCAAATTTATTGGCATTCCCACAGAGGCTGGCCTATGATTGAAGCATAGACGGTACACATTGTTCAGCCAACAGCACGACATTGGGAGCCAGATTGAGAGTATGGTGTGCATGCTTAGAAATTGTAAGAAGCCTAAAATACTCCGGAGGAGTCCACTTTAGTGAATAAGGACTGTACTCAATCTTACTGTCTATACCAATTCGAGCAAAGGGCGTAGTGATACGCCCTTTCTTTATTTAGGACACTGGCTAAACAGATTAAATTACAATAAGATAAAAACTCAATTTAGGTAAAGGATTTGCCATGATTATCGCAGCCCTATTGGAAAAAGGTCACGAAACACGAGTAGCGATTACGCCTAACTCTGCAAAGCACTATATCAAATCAGGATTTGAAGTAATTATTGAATCAAATGCAGGCCAATATTCAGGCTTTGCTGATAAAGACTACGAACAACTCGGTGTACACGTCAGCAAAGACCGAAAATCAATCCTGGGAAAAACGAACGTTCTCCTTTGTATTAATGAACCCAACCCCAAAGATTTAGCAGGCTTACCCGCTGGAGCCCTCATCATTGGCCATATTGATAACGAACCACAGGCTGAGCTCATCACCTGGTGCTTGCAAAACACCATTAGCTTATTATCAATGAACTTAATTCCACGTATTAGCCGTGCTCAAAGCATGGATAGCTTATCTTCCCAGGCAAACCTCGCCGGATATCGGGCGGTTTTAGAGGCTACCAACCAATTTCAGCGCGCAATTCCAATGATGATGACCGCAGCAGGAATGATTCAACCTGCCAAAATACTAATTCTCGGTGCTGGAGTTGCCGGATTACAAGCTATTGCTACAGCCAAACGCCTAGGTGCTGTAGTTTATGCCTTTGACGTACGGCGCGCAGCTAAAGAGCAGGTTGAAAGTCTTGGGGCAGAATTCGTAGAAGTCAGCCAAGAACAAGACAGCGAAACCAAAGGCGGCTACGCCTCTGAAACCAGCGACGAATACAAAAAGCTGCAAGCAGAACTTATCGATCAATACGCCAAAATGGCTGACATCGTAATATCTACAGCCTTAATTCCTGGCAGAAAAGCCCCTATTCTCGTGCACAAAAACACGGTAGAGGGAATGAAGTCTGGCTCGATAATTGTTGATTTAGCTACGTCACGAGGCGGCAATTGTGAGCTCAGCGTAGTTGATGAAACAATTAAACACGGAAATGTTACTATTGTTGGTATTAGTAATATGGCAGGCCTGGTGCCAGCAACAGCCAGTGATCTCTATGCGAATAACTTGGTTCATCTCATGAATTTATTAACGGATAAATCCACTGAGATACAATTTAATCCAAAAGATGAGATCATTCAGCAAGCAATTCTTTGCCATCAAGGCGAATATTTACCGTTCCAGGCAACTAAGGAGACACAAAATGCATGAGAACTATGTTACCGTACTCACCATTTTCGTTCTGGCATGTTTTGTAGGATATTACGTGGTATGGAAAGTAACTCCTGCCTTACATACGCCGTTAATGTCAGTTACTAATGCGATTTCCAGTATTATCATCTTAGGGGCTCTTATCGCCACAGGAAGTCAATTTATCGGGCAAATAACCTGGATTGGTGGTTTTGCTATATTTATCACGTCAATTAATATTTTTGGTGGCTTTGTGGTTACACAGCGCATGCTAAGTATGTATAAAAAATAAGTAGTACGTCGCCCAACACCTACGTTTCGCGGTACGCAGGTATTGGGAGTGACCTTTTATAAAAATAAAAATAAAGGATGGATTCTATGACAAACCTGGTTCCCCTATTTTACTTATTGGCGGCCATATGCTTTATCCTGGCGCTTAAAGGCTTAGCTAGCCCTGTCAGTGCACGAAAAGGAAATCTACTGGGAATTACAGGGATGATTTTGGCAGTAGGTTCTACACTGATGATGCCAACTACACATCATCATCTAATACTAATTTGTTTGATCATTGCCGGCGGTATTATTGGTACTTTTATTGCTTTAAAAATTAAGATGACCGCAATTCCGCAATTGGTTGCCGCCTTCCACTCCTTAGTGGGTATGGCTGTAGTCCTCGTAGCCTTCTGCGCCTTCCTAGCCCCGGAGTCATTTCACATTGGTTCTACTGGCGATATAGCCAAAGCAAGCCTTGTCGAAATGAGTTTAGGTTTAATTATTGGAGCGATTACCTTTTCAGGCTCTGTAATCGCATTTTTAAAATTACAAGGCATCATGTCCGGTGTACCCATAAAATTTCCCGGCCAAAATGGTGTAAACCTGCTTATTGCTCTAGCGATTTTAGCAGCCTTAGTTGCATTTTTTATTAACCAAACACTGACCTTATTTTGCATCATGGCCGGCTTATCCTTTTTAATTGGAGTCCTGCTCATTATCCCAATTGGTGGTGCGGACATGCCGGTAGTAATTTCCATGCTGAACTCCTATTCAGGATGGGCGGCTGCAGGTATTGGTTTTACCTTAAATAATAACCTTTTAGTTATTACTGGAGCCTTGGTTGGTGCCAGCGGGGCAATCCTGAGTTACATTATGTGTGTGGGCATGAACCGCTCTATATTTAATGTGATTTTTGGCGGTATACAATCCTCTGGAGTATCATCCCAAGTGATTGCTGGAGGTGAATCGCGCAACGTTCGCCAAGCGAACGGTGAAGATGCTGCGTTCCTACTCAGCAATGCTAAAGATGTAATTATTGTACCAGGTTATGGTATGGCGGTAGCTCATGCGCAACACGCGGTAAAAGAGCTGGTTGATGCCTTAGAAAAACGTTCAATCCGTGTACGCTTTGCGATTCATCCTGTAGCAGGTCGTATGCCTGGTCATATGAACGTATTGCTTGCTGAGGCGAATATTCCTTACGACCGTGTGTTTGAACAAAGTGAAATCAACCGTGATTTTGCAACCTGTGATGTAGCGTTTGTTATTGGTGCTAATGATATAACCAACCCCGCTGCAAAAACAGACCCTAGCTCCCCCATCTATGGTATGCCCGTTTTAGAAGTAGAAAAAGCGAAAACGGTATTATTCGTAAAACGCAGTATGTCGCCTGGTTATGCTGGCGTAGAAAATGAACTGTTCTACCATGATAATACCTATATGCTTTTCGGTGATGCAAAAATGATGACCGAATCCATTTCAAAAGCACTGGAAGAATTATAATCCGTTATCCCGAACGTAGTGAGGAAGCTCCAAGCCATACAGAAGCTTCCTCACTACGTTCGGGTTGATCTGTTTTACAAATTGATTCAATTATATGCTTGTTCTCTTATAAATAGCCTCCAAGTTTGCCAAATAAACAAAAAAAATGTATCTTAACGAGTTATTTTTTACTTTGGAGTTATTTATGCTAAGAAAAATAGGCTTCGGTTTATTATGTATGGCTGCCTCGTTAAATACTCACGCTTATTCTTTAGAAACCAATGAAAGCCAAGCACGCGCAGTTACTGTTGATTATGAGTTTCGACCTAATCAACCACTAGTACTAGCAAATTACATGTTTTGGACTATAAGCGCTAATTGCATGATTACCACAGAAAATTCTAGTGCCCCACTAAATGTCGTAGCTATAGCTAAAAAAGGTAAAATTAATGATATCCCGTTAACTGCGGGTGAATCGATGCAGGTTCCTGTATTTAACGGAGAAACGTTGAGATTAAGTGCTGATTCAGGTGCTCGTGTTGAAATTACTAATTTAAGCCAGATGACGGTTAAAGCGAGTTGTACGACGTATTAAACTATAATTTATAAAGACTGTATATTGGGCTATAGCCCAATATACAGTCTTGCTAACGTCCACCTGAATGACTTACCGTAGCTACCGAATCCCATTAGCCCGACAAATATACCGCTCAATATCCTGATTCACCCCATTAATAACATCCTGCTCATCCCTATCAGGCTGAATCAAATCATACAACTCAGAACGTATAGTTTCCTCATTTCCCTGATTAAAACTACGCGTTACGGCCTCTTTAAGGGTACTTCCCTCTTTACTGACAAACAAAGCGCATAAGGCCTTCATTTTTTCTGTATTAGGTTGCTCAGCGCTCTTTAAAATAGAACGATAAAAACGGGCACGGCTTAGCTCTACCGGGCTATGATAACGTGGACTAAAGCTACCATTATGGAAAAACTGAACTCCTGGATTTTTATGATCTTCAAGATAGTTTTCTATCCCACGAATCGCCCTCTGCAATACACTGGGTAAATTTCGTTGATTAATTTCAAGTACGGATAAATTAAAGCGCTGTACTTTTTCCAAGTAAGCAGCAAACATTAACGATGAATCAATACCGGCTTGCACAGAGTATGCGGAATCATCAAATTGATATTTACTGCCGTCAAACTCAATTTCACCATTTTTAGCTAGACGCCCTTGCTCAATAATCAATTGCCGATGCGGCACTAGCAGCCGAGGAATAATCTGTTGCACCATTATTTTTTCATTAACCAATTTGGCAATGGGCATATATTCAGGCTTAAAAACATCGCGTGTACGAATGACTTCAAGCGTATCAGCCATATTCACTAAGTGCCTTAAAAAATCGATTTTAAGGTGAATATGCAGGTATTTGCGTTGAAATTCTTTCGAGTCATCTTTATGGCGAATGGTATCTGCAATTAGCGTCGCTAAATCAGCCCGAATATTCATTTGCATTATAAAATTACGGCAATTGTCAGCACTTTTAGCATCCCATAAATCAATGCCATCCCCTTCTCGCCCTGAATCATGCAATAAAACCGCGATACGAATTAAATCCAGTAAATAATCCTGACCAATACGAAAGGTTTGCGCAATCTCATCTAATGCGACCGTATATCCCTGAACATATTGAATATAAATCTCATCAATCTGGCTAATCAGCTCTGCCGCAGCAAGCACATGCAGCAATCCATGGGAGGAACGAATACGAAACAAATAGCGTTTATCATCTGAAATCAATTCTCTTAAAGGCTGAGGAAGTGGAATCTGTAAACGTTTGAAATTAACAACCGACATGGGTCTGGAGTAGAAATAATAATTAATTCCCTCAATTAATTCATTCTCGTTTTGAATTTCGCTAAAAAGTGGCATTTTTCCCCCAACAGCCATTAATTATTTAAGATACGCATAATAATTGTAGTCGTAGTTGGGGCGTACGGAAAGCTAAAAAACAGGAATCACACACGGTCACGTAGCCCGTATTAGACAAAGTCATACTACGGAGTGTTGTGACACAAATCCCCGTAGTACATTGATAAAATTAATGTTCTCGCGTCGCCTGGAATTTAATCTTCGGATAACGCTCTTCAGCCATAGTTAAATTAACACGCGTTGGAGCAAGATACATCAGGGCATCACCACCATCTAAAGCCAAATAATCATAAGCCTTAGTACGAAACTCTGCCATCGCCTTATCATCTTCAGCATAAACCCAGCGCGCACAACTGATATTAGCTGCTTCATAGACGCAATCCACTTTATATTCATGCTTTAAACGATGTGCGACTACATCAAACTGCAACACCCCTACAGCCCCTAAAATCAATTGGTTACTGTTTAAAGGTCTAAATACCTGAGTTGCCCCCTCTTCGGACAATTCAATTAATCCTTTTAATAAGGCCTTGCTCTTCAACGGATCGCGTAAACGAACTAGACGAAATAGTTCAGGAGCAAAATTCGGAATACCGGTGAACTTTAATTGTTCCCCTTGAGTAAAGGTATCACCAATACGAATGGTACCGTGGTTATGTAGACCAATAATGTCGCCAGCTAGAGCCATTTCGGTATGGGAGCGATCACCCGCCATAAAGGTTAAGGCATTAGAAATCTGCACTTCCTTACCAATACGTAAATGAGATAACTTCATCCCCTTCTTGTAAGTTCCTGAACACACTCTTAAAAAGGCAATTCGGTCGCGATGCTTGGGATCCATATTCGCCTGGATTTTAAATACAAAGCCAGAAAAAGGTTCTTCATCAGCAGAAACTATTCGCTCTTGAGTCGCTCGTGGTTGAGGGCCTGGAGCATAACGAACATAATCGTCCAAGAGCTCTTTAATACCAAAATTGTTGATTGCCGAACCGAAGTAGACTGGTGTCATCTTACCTGCTAAATACTCATCTAAATCAAATTCATGCGATGCGCCCTTAACCAGCTCAATTTCATCACGCAACTCTTGGGCACCATCCCCAAGTAGCTCATCCAATTGCGGATTATTCAAGCCTTTGATTTGTAAGGCATCTTGTTTTTGCGCATTCTTACCTGGCTCATAGAGATAAACAATATCTTGATAGCGGTGATAAATACCTTTAAAACGCTTACCCATCCCCACCGGCCAGGTTACAGGAGCGCATTTAATACCTAGAACCGATTCCACCTCATCCAGCAAATCAATAGGCTCACGACCCTCGCGGTCCAATTTATTAATGAACGTCATAATTGGCGTATCACGTAAACGACATACTTCCATTAATTTAACGGTTCTATCCTCAACCCCTTTCGCCACATCGATAACCATCAGTGCTGAATCTACCGCAGTTAGGGTACGATAAGTATCTTCCGAGAAATCTTCGTGTCCTGGAGTATCCAACAAGTTCATCACATGCTGGTTATGCACAAACTGCATCACGGAGGTGGTAATCGAAATTCCGCGCTCTTTTTCCATTTCCATCCAGTCGGAAGTAGCGTGTCGATCCGCTTTACGGCCTTTAACCGTCCCCGCCATCTGAATAGCACCTCCGAATAGCAATAACTTTTCAGTCACGGTGGTTTTACCGGCATCAGGGTGAGAAATGATCGCAAAAGTGCGTCGTGTATTGAACTCCTGATAAAAATCAGACATGAAACTCTCTACATAAAAAGTGTATTTAACATAGAGTGAATTTTAAGACATTCCCCATTAATTACAAGGAAAATCCCCTCTCCCAGAAGCATAAAGAGGGGTAAAGAAGGATTCGTAAGCCTGTTTTTTACAAATAACAGCCGATGCCATCATAACCAACAATTTGGCAGGATTTGTAAGCGGTTTGATCTAGTCGGTAACTAACAGAACCATATGACGCGATTATACTCCCATCTTTACGCTGCACAAGTTGTGGTTTTTGGTAATTTATTAGTGGTTCACATCCGGTCTGAACCTGTAGCCAAACCGCATTCCCAACCTGTATGCGTTTCGCATCTGCTGATAAACTATTTTTCCCACAGTCTTGAGTAGCTAACTGCTTTATTTTTGGTGAAGTAAAGAGCACATCATAAGCCGCGATTGCCGCCTTCACTGCATTTTCAGCATCTAAAATTCCATGTCCGCAAGGCTTTTTGCCCACACAAGATTTATTAGAATCTGCACTGACACCAAAATCATGAGTAGTAGTAAATAGAATTTGTTCTATCTGCTCTGGGCTTAAAACTTTATCGCTCGCAGAGAATATTAATCCGGTAACCCCAGCCACATGTGGCGTTGCCATACTGGTACCCTGATAATAATCAAATCCTGAACCATTGTAGCCACCACCAGGATTTACTGTAGATAAGATGCCACCCCATAAGCCATAACGCTTATCCCCACCTGGTGCTGCCAGAGTAATTCCTGGGCCATAGTTTGAGAAATATGAACGTAATCCTTCAGGACCGGTGGAGGCAACTTTAACTACCCCATTACAGACAGCAGGAGCGTTATAATGTTCCCAACGATTATCATTTCCTGCTGCAGCAATCAGTACAGCCCCTTGATTCCGCGCAAAAAAGACAGCCTCTTGTAGTGCTTGGTCACAAAAATCGATTTCATCCTTTGGTCCTCTATCAATCCCAAAACTCATATTAAGTACTTTAGCTGGATGAATATTGTTAGGAATTCCAGGAACTTCACCACCAACAGACCAATAAATTGCATTCACTACCGCACTTTCATAAAACATGCCCGAGGCTGCAGGAATTTTTACAGGTAAAATTTTTAAATCTTCGCCCATACCATTCATCACATTGCCATATCCTGCAATTGTTCCAGCGACATGAGTTCCATGAAATGACTTAGTTTCATCTTTTAAATTGTTATTGTTCGCAGCAAAATTCCATCCCCAAATTTTGCCCTCACTGTCTTTAACCAAGTTATTGATTAAACTGTCATGTAAGGAAATTCCGGTATCCAATACAGCAACCACTATGGGCTTTTTTGCTAATCCGGTCGTATAAGCCCAAGCACCATCTCGCGAGCCGGGCTTCGATTCTAGCATCACTCCCGCAGGGCGCTCAAATTCATCCCATTGGCTTTCATGGGTTAGTAAATCAACCAGGTTATACATTTTTGGGTCGGGCACAGGCGTAAAATGACCTATTCGGTCTTTTTCCGCATATAATACTTCTGGATTTTTACGCAGACGCTCGAGAACAAGAGTCGTAGGATCTGTTTTCTCTTGCGCGAAATTAGCTGGAACATCGATGATTAAGGAGTACGCCCCATTCGCCATAGGTTTTAATTCTTGAACAGGTAACTGTGAAAATTGAGCAATTTGCGATTTTAACGAAATCGTATTTTTTATTTGTTGTTTGTATTTAATAATAATGTGAATACTGTCTTGATTAGGAAGAGCCAAAGCCCCTTGAGCCATGGATAAAAGCCCTAAACCGATAATCCCTGCTTTAGTGTGCATACCCCAATCTCCTTATAAAATGGATAAAGCGCAACCCAGTATAAGATAAATATCAAAACAAGAATAGGGGCTTTAATTTCTATGATTAGGGTTCAAAAAAAGTGCCATCTGGCTCATTCTTTAGTCCGTCTTGTGACGATTTTATATTGTGGAATTCAGCTTTAAAACGCTGATTATTAAACATCGTGGTAACTTGCATTCGTTCTAATACTCGGTACAAATCTTTAGTGATTGTTGTTATTTCAGCTTCACTGTGAGTTTGTGCAATAACTTGCCGCTTCTCGATGAGAAACTTGTCCATGCTCACGTCATTTTTTGCGCAGTTCTCAATGCCATGCAGAAAGGTTTCGCATACTTTTTTGGCTTGATCAATCACATGATTACTCACGATCTTATTTAAAATGGACTTCAGACTTACCTGAATTTCATCAAGCTCTGTTTCGTTCCGTGCTGCATTAATTTGTTCATAGGTTTCTTGAACCAATTTATTAACCGATTGGTTATTATAAGAAAAATTCAGAACAACAAACTCATCAATATATTCTTGGCAATGTTCTTTGGCACGACTTAAATCATCCAGATCTTTAATTTTTTTCAGTAAATCTCCCCCCTCCCGCACCGAATTGTATTTCGTGGAATTGATTTTGTCATTTAACGTATGATCCTTTTTTAGAGACATAGGCGTTAACTCATAATTTGTTACTCTGATATAAGTTTAGTCTCAATGTTTTATTTTACAACCTGGGGGACTGTTCCAATCAAATAGCGTAGGCTGAGCTATACAGCCCAGCCTTGTGTTTGGTTGCTATTTAAGAAAAGACTGGTGCAAGCAACCAGGCTACATTGATGATATTAATAACGATAATGTTCAGGCTTGTATGGTCCTTTAACATCAAGACCCAAATACTGCGCTTGCTCTTGAGTTAAGAGCGTTAATTTCGCACCGATGCGTCCCAAATGCAAACGAGCTACTTTTTCATCTAAAACTTTAGGTAAAACATAAACCTGTCTTTCGTAGTTCGCTGCATGTTGGAATAATTCAATTTGCGCTAGAACCTGGTTAGTAAAGGAGGCTGACATAACAAAACTTGGATGTCCGGTTGCGCAACCTAAATTAACTAAACGTCCTTCGGCTAATAGAATAATACGTTTACCATCTGGGAAAATAACATGGTCAACCTGAGGTTTAATGTTTTCCCATTGATACTGCTTTAAACTGTGAACATCAATTTCAGAATCAAAATGACCAATGTTGCATAAGATGGCTTGGTTACGCATACGCTTCATATGCTCATGAGTCACTACATGGTAGTTACCAGTTGCCGTCACCACGATGTCAACTTGCTCAGCCACATCATCTAAAGTAACAACCCGATACCCTTCCATTGCTGCTTGTAAGGCACAAATAGGATCAATTTCAGCGATAAAGACCGTTGCACCTTGTCCACGCAGAGCTTGGGCACAACCTTTACCCACATCACCATAACCTAAAATTAGAGCAATTTTACCCGCAATCATCACGTCGGTTGCACGCTTTAATCCATCT
>NZ_CBCSKT010000129.1:0-1280 GCF_965140895.1 Legionella sp.
TGAATATAGGAATGAATGCTTTCTGTTGCATTAAGTACTAATCCTCTAACCACAAGACAATAGGGCATCGCTAAATCGAGCTGCTGGACTAAATTGTATTGTTTTAGCTCGTTACCTTCGATTAAAAAGTAAATAATATCGACTAGTTTTTGTTGATTATCATAGCGCTTGGTAATCAAAATCATAGGGATTTTTTGTAAAAGATTATGATGAAAAATAACTTCGCTGCTTATATAGCAGGGAAGTACCGCGCGATTTTCATCAGCAATTTTGCATACTTGTGGTAACAGTTCCCCCAGACGCCATGGGTCTGGAAGTGCTTGGCTAATCGTGATAATAAAGTCACATCCTAATTGGCAAATTAATTGTTGGTACTTGTGTGTAAGCCGTTTTGCTCTGTATTTAGATATTTTAAGTTCCCGAGCAATATACTCTAAGTTGATGGCAATAGGAATATGATCTTCGCGGACATTAAAATGGGTCAAAAACCAGGAAAGAAAGATGAATACGATTTCACTATGGAGTGAAATTAATAATTGATGACGATTTAAAAAAGTCGCAATTTTTTCTGGAGCATCTAAATGTTTGTTGTAAGTGACGGAATGTTCAACGGCATCTTCCCAGTGCGTAATGAGTTTGTTTAGATGTGCTTTATAGGCGTTTATTTTCTGTAATTCTTCTTTGAATTGACTTAACGCACTTTCAGAATGTAGCCATTTATAACAGAGGTGAATAATCTTATATGCTCTGATTTGACATAAGTTTTCGCCTACTTGGGCATCAAAATCAGTAAGTTGTCCGTTTAAAAAATATAAGTTATCTAACTTCTGTTTTTTATGCAAAAGCTCTGCCTCCGCTGTAGAGTAGGGAAGCAGGGCCAATATGGTAATGTTACGCTCTGTGAGAGAATTCATGCCTGTTTATGCTCTTTTGATGTATCTAAAATAAATGATCAGAAAGGTAACTGCGCCACAGGTAATTAAACTTAAAATGTAACCCGCGACGAGTAGATGATCCGCCTCGATTAATCCGTGGCATACAGTAAAAAACTGGATGACGTTAAATCCTGCGAAGGTTAGTAAGGAAACGCCTTGTACTGACTGATGCCTTAAAATGGAAATGATTTGAGGAATAAATAAAAGAGCATTTGCAATTAAACTGATTGAAAATCCAAAATTAATAATAAGCGTCGTAACGTCCATTTGGGGTACATATCCTAATTACTGTAATAAGTCATGTGAATACTTTACATGTGGGTCACGCCATCCTTTGTCGTAAAC
>NZ_CBCSKT010000130.1:0-1277 GCF_965140895.1 Legionella sp.
GTAATTGATAAAAGAACAGGCTTATGCCTACGGTCATTAACGCGACGAAACTAGCTAACTTAGTTTTATTAAGCATTGAAGATAAGAAATTAATATAAGATTTTGAAAACTTATCAAGCATTACATCAATCTTAGGCCAAAATTGTTTTGTATTTTTAGTGAGTAGTCTGGAGCACATTAAGGGGGATAATGTCAGTGCGATTACTCCAGAGATAAATACACTTCCTGCTAAAGCAACTGCAAACTCAATAAATAATTGCCCAATCATGCCATCAATAAATGCCAAAGGCGCATAGACACTAGCCAGCGTAAACGTCATGACGACAATCGCAAAACTTATTTGCTTTGCCCCATTTAAAGCAGCCTCCATTGGTGAAAGCCCCTCTTCAATAAAGCGCCAAATATTTTCCAAGACGATAATGGCATCATCCACGACTAAGCCAACAGCAAGCACCATCGCAAGCAGGGTCATTTGATTGATACTAAAGCCACATAGCTTTAAAAAGAGTAATGAGCCTAATAGCGAGATAGGTATCGTTACTAAAGGAATCAGGATGGAACGTATGTTCCTCAGGAAAAGGAATACGATAACAAGAACCAAGAAAATTGATTCAAAGATCGATGATTTAATGTTTTTTAATGAAGCACGGATAAATTCTGATTGATCAATAATGACCCTTATCTTCATATCATCAGGTAACGCTTTTTTTAATGCCTTAAGTTCTTTGCGAATCGCTTGAGACACTTCAAGGGGATTGGCATCATTGGCGCGCTCAATTGACAAAACCACACCTGACTGCCCATTAACTTTAATTTGAAATTGGCTATCATCGGTTTTTAATCGAATCTGCGCTAATGATTTAAGAAAAACGGGATTATTGTTTACCTTTTTTATAAGTAAGTTTTGATAGTCTTTAGCCGTTTTTAAATCAAACTCAAGCGTTGTTGGGATTTTATTCTGATATTTTCCTGCTGGAAGCGATAACCGATTAGTAGCAATTGCACTGGCCACTTCATCTGCATTGATACCAAAAGCATATAATTTCTTGGGATCTAAATTAATCTCATACGTATAAGGACGTCCCCATACTGAGACTGAGGCAACACCGTTCACACTGCGAAAGGCATTTTTCAAATTAAGCTGCGCATAATGAGTCAACTCACCAAAACTTAAAGAACGCGATTCGATAGAAATCCCGATAAAAGGCAAGCCATCAGACTTATTCCGACGCTCAATTTTTGGCGCTTTTATGTTTTCAGGTAAGAACGCACTGGCT
>NZ_CBCSKT010000131.1:0-1268 GCF_965140895.1 Legionella sp.
ATTTGAACTACTCCATAGGTGACATTTTCACTAAAGGTTTGTTTAGTTAGCATCTATTATGATATTAGAGCTTTATCAAGATGCTCTAGTGAGGAGATAATTGTTTCAACAGCATGAGTGTCAAATTCAGCACGATCCTTTTCATCATGTGTGCCTTTATTAAGGTAGCGCCATTCTCGTGACTCACCATTTATACCTAATAGAGTATTAAGAGGGCTTAAAATGGCAGCTTTTTTGAGATCTCCAAAAGTATCTTTGTCAATCTTGCTTTTCAGTTGTTCAGTAAGATTACGAAGTTCTATTGGAGCTTTAGCTGAGCGCAATTTGAGAGATAAATTTCCATCGCCATGTTTATTAACATATTTCCAGACTCTTTCTAGAGTAAGTGATTCCAAAGCTTGACGAGATTTTGATAATGCATCTCTTACTTCATTACGATTAATGTGAGTGCGAGCTGCTATAATGTAGTTTCTTGGAGAGCAATTAAAATTAACACGGATATGTGATTTGTCTCTACGCGGCAAAAATGTTAGGAGTTTACTTTGATTTACAGTTTGAACAGGTAGCTGATTACAAATATCTTTAAAAAACTCTTCACCATGGCATGTTAGAATCACCTGCTTTGTAGCAAAATAAGGGTCTTCGAAAAGGGTTCTACGAATTGATTCACGATGCTCATCATCTATTGCATTTACCGGGTCGTCAAATATCAGTATAGGGGCATTTTCTTTTAGATTTTTTGATAATAAAATTGCCAGACCAAGACAACGTATATGTCCTTCACTGAGAATGTGCAGGGCATCGTAATATTTGGTTGGGGCATTTTGAAAAGCAATTTCCAATCGTTGATTTTGTGTTAGTGGTAGCTTGACATGTGCCAAGAGTTCATTAGTTGAATCATTTCGATTGAAAGCATTATAAATTTTGGTGACTGTTTCACCAAGGTCAGCAACAAGCTTCTCTGGGAGTTTATTGCAATACTCATCCAATTTGTTTACGAACTGAGTATATGCGGAGCTAATGGCTTGATTATCAATAATCACTATTTTTTCCGCATCGACATTAGCAATAAGCTGAGCGTTATCAATCTCGAAATTTTTTACTAATTGTTGGGCTGATGTGATCGCATTAACGGAAGTTTGCCTCCGTGTTTTCAGTATCGTTATTTGACGAGAAATTTCTCTAAGTTGATTCAGTTTATGTTGATTATCTTTTCTAATTAGTTCAGCCTTGTCGACCTCATTCTCTTTAATTTCGAGTTGCAGCAC
>NZ_CBCSKT010000132.1:0-1265 GCF_965140895.1 Legionella sp.
TGACGTGGTCAAGTAAAACGATACAACCCAGTTAAGCTACTTTTTTCAAAGCCATCTCCCTCAGTGCCTCATATTTATTTGGAGACATATATCCCAAAAACGAATGAAGCCGCTTGCTATTATAAAACATAGCAATATAGCCCAGGATATCTTGCTGTGCTTCATAGCGAGTCTGGTAGTTTTTCCACTGTACCAACTCCTGCTTCAACGAACCAAAAAAGCTCTCCGCTACCGCATTGTCCCAACAATCCCCTTTGCGGCTCATGCTTCCTTTACAGCCATGTAGTGCCAAAAGCTGTGTGTAGGGTTTACTGGCATATTGGACGCCTCTATCTGAATGAACAATAAGTCCTCGCTCTGGTTTTCGCTGCCAAATCGCCATTTTTAGTGCATCACAAACTAAATCAGCCTTCATCCGGGAGCTCATGCTCCAACCCACCACCTTTCGTGAATACAGATCCAGAACCACCGCCAAATAAAGCCAACCTTCTTGTGTCCAAACATAGGTGATGTCCGACACATACACACGATTAGGCCACTCAACGGTAAACTGGCGATTCAATTCATTGTTAAATAAAGGTTTTTTATGTTTACTATTAGTGGTTACCTTATATTTTTTTCTATAGCGAACCCACACGCTCGCTTCTTTCATTAACCTACGCGTTTTATCACGGCCAATCGGATATCCAAGTGCATTCAATGCCTTCCTCATGCGACGACTTCCATAAGTCTGTTGAGAGGATTCAGAAACTTGTTTAATCCAATCGATTAACTCCGTGTGTTCTGGGTCATCGGGATTATTTTGTCGTTTGGAATAACCATAGTATCCATTACGCTTCACGCCCAGTAATCGACACATCAAGTCGATAGGCCAGGTCTTCTTATGCTGGGCGATAAACGCATATTTCATTTCGTTTCTTGCGCAAAGAAGACCGTTGCTTTTTTTAAGATTTCTTTTTCCATCTTCAGGCGTTTGACTTCTTCTCTTAAGCGTCGTATCTCTGCCTGTTCTTCTGTAAGCTTACCCTGACCTCGGAAGGCTTGGCCCTCTTCTTGACTCGCCTCTTTTACCCAACGGCATAGCAGCTCGTACTTGACCCCAAGGCTTTCTGCTGCTGTCTTGCGTTCATAACCTTGTTCCAAAACAAGACTCACTGCATCCAATTTAAATTCTTTTGAATATTTTACTCGTGTTAACATCTTTTCCTCCAATTAAGAACATTATATCTCTTAACTGGGTTGGTCGCTTCTATTAGACCATGTCA
>NZ_CBCSKT010000133.1:0-11176 GCF_965140895.1 Legionella sp.
AGCTCCTTGCTGATTTGAGAAGCATACCTCACTTGTGCTTTCCAAAATAGAAGGTACTTATTTAACCGCTTACAAAAGCCCAGACTAAGCTCACGCCTCCTGCACACCGGAGGTATCAAATGTGATACAAATGATCTAATGTCAAATGATCGTGAGATTTATAATTGAGCAGGCTATTGAAATGAAAATTAACTTCCGAAATATATTATTTCAACAATATAAATCGAACAAAAATCAAATATATTACTAGATATCGTTATAGTTTTATTATTAAAACTTGCTTCAAGCTCATCAGTATTTATATAAGTTAGGTAATATAACGAGGACTTATCGCCTTTTATATAACAAAGTGTGTTTTTTAGCATTTTTAAATGTTCTCTATTAGCTTCGTGTGTTAAGAGCGTTGTTGTCTTCGGAATTAATGGCTCATAATCATCCGTACTAATAATAATAGGCGTAAGCTGTGTTATTTTTTGTCTAATTTCTTCCAAATAACTCATTGAGCCGCCTGTGAGGTCTTTCTTTGAAAAGTCTATTTCTATATGACAAGGATTCTCTTTTTCAAGAAACATATTTGAATCACAGATAACACCTTCTAAATACAGTTTATGTATCAAACGTTCTGCAATCTTTTCTCCAATTTTCATTCGCTCACTTTCGATTGATTTCAATGTACCAGAACGAACAATCCCATCTTCACAAAAAAGCTGCTGATTTTGTTTCAGCAATTTTTGCCTTATAAATTTTACTCTTTTACCAGGTGTGAGTTTCAATAATTCATTTGTAATTTCACTAGTATTCATAATTTATTAATTTATTTTCGTTGGAAATATATCGCCAAAAAGATATCTGCTCACTATCCTGTAAAAGCGCAATATCTCCATTTTCATTTAAAGTTAAAAAAACCATTGGATTCTTTTGTTCAAGAAAAGTTTGTTTACATCGAACATACACCTCACTGTCTAAATTAATACTATTAGGAAATATATCAAATGGGTCTATGGCATATTGATTGCTTATTAGCTCTATTTGCCTTGAGAGATAAATATAAAGGTTATGTATTGCGTCGATGTCTTTCTTGTCAACAAATAAATCTATATTGTGGTTATTATGTAGTTGAATAGCTTTACTATTTGGTACATTGCTAGTAAGCATACTTATATAGGATGAAGGAAAATATTCTCTTATTGTAGCGCTTATATCTATTCCGGTTACCCCCTCTCCTCGTAATTCCTGATCTAATACAATTATTGCAGATAACACTGACAAATCCTTAAGTGTTTTTAATATTGCTGTTTTATTAATTTCACTTTCATAAAATGAACTAATAATGTCTAACGGTGTATCAGGTAAATAACAAGACTTTTCCAGACATCCAAGAAACTCCTTACTTTTTGAAAACGTTTTCACTATAACTGATTCTTTGAACTGCTCAGTAAAATAATAATGAATAACATCCAAAAGGGATTGATCATCATCTAAAAGTACAATCTTGGGTTTTATAGAGGCTAACAAAACAATCTCACAAATATTCAAATTACATAGTTATAAGTAATTATACACACACACCAAAAAAAAAAAATAAATACAAAATATAAATATTTAAAAGTGCAATTACACTATTGATATTATAATAAAGTGTATTTACAATCCCCTCCATGTTGTTGATTATGTTTTGTGAATTTAAATCAACTTTGTGAATGCAGTTATAGGGTTTTAAAAATGGAACATCTAAATTTTGTTTTAAGCTCAAATGAGAGAACTCAAGCCTCAATCACAAACGTGTTAATTCCTGCCTATGACAATAATAAAAATGGCCTCGTGTTCACCCTTGAAATGGAAACAACACTTAATGACTCTCTAACAATTAATACTGATGGAAATGTAGCAAATAGTTTAAAGAAAAATTTAAATCGAGCTATAACAATTATGTCCAACCTGTATAGTTCCTGGGAAATATTAAAGAAGTTTAAATATAACCTCCGCTCAATGGAAAACCAATTTCGCGTCATGGATGCCAGAAGTGCTGGAGTACCTTTATGTATAGCACTTCTTAATGTAGTAAGAGCCTTTAACAGAATGGAGCAGATTCAACATATAACTGGAACAGGAATTTTAAGAATAGATGGAACATTTGAAAAGTCCTTTCTCGAAGAAGAGAAAAAGAAAGCCTCTTCGCAAATAATGGAAAGCAGATTTATAAACTCACAGATTTGTAAACATGTGTTTGACCTCGCAGATTTAATGAATAGTCAACAAAAGGAGAAAAACAATGAAATTTAAAAAAATAATCTCCGCACTTATGCTTACCGGAGTTGTAACAGCTGTAAATGCAGATGTTTGCAAACATGCTCCGGGAAGTGTGACATGTGGAAAAGGAACTGTAAGAAGTTTATCAGGGAACGGAATGGTCACGGTAAACGGTACGACAGTAGAAGGTGCAACTAACGTTAATGGTATGTTAAACGCTGATGATGCCAACTTTGCGTCACTAAATGTAAATGGTAGCGTCACCTTAATCCAATGCATTGTTAACCAGGATGTTAAAATAAAAGGCTCACTCAAAGCAACGTCATCAAAATTTGAAAAATCTTTGGATATTTTTTCAAGTTCAATTCGTTTGATTAACTCAAAAATAAACGAAAACTTACAAATCCATCATACAGAAAATAAGACCCAAGAAGTCTTTCTGGAGAATAGCTCGGAAGTAGGGGGAGATATTGTTTTTAATGATGGCCATGGAAAAGTCTATGTCAGAGGTGGTTCAAAAATTGGTGGCAATGTCATTGGTGGCGAAATCATCAATAAATAATGGAGAAGTAAAATGCAAGACCAGAATTATATGGAAAATGTAATTGAAATCTTTTTTGGCATGTACAGTGATGGTAAGGAAGGTGGTAGTGAAGGCAAAGAAGGCGGAAAGGACTCATCTAAGGATGGATGTGAAGGGTTGAACATAAGTAATGGTATTAATAGACAACAACTTGAGTATAAATTCTGACATGTCTGAGAAAAAACTACTCGTTGCCTCATCTCATAAGAGTGAGGCAATTACAAAATGGATTCTTGAGAAGCATTCAGTACAGCCAATCATAGATATTATTTTTTTAGATGAGCTGTTGAATAATTTTGAGATTAGAGATGAATTAGATAAGAGCGGTCCGATTATTCAATGGATCGATACTTTTGGTAATCAATTTTCCAATCACTCTCATTATTTATTAAACAGAGTGATTAATGTTGAAGAGTGCTTATTTAATCAATTTCGATACGAAGATAAGGATTATGCGCAAAGGGAGTTTGAGGCCTATTTAGGGTTTGCTTTGAACGCATTTATAAGTCCACAAATTCAAGCTATCAATGGCATTTGTGAACATTTTAAGACCTTACCTCAGCAGTGGAAGATGGTTAAAAATATCGAAGGGATTTCTATCCCAAGATATTACTGGGGAAGCCCCAGACACCAGTTTTTGTCTGATGTAAAAAATGTAATTCATTCAAGTATATTTGATTGTTTAAATTGGTCTACAAATCAAAGTTACGAAGAGAGCTATTTTCGGTTTGTTAAACCTGATGGTGCCCCTTTGTTTGTTTTATCATTGGGTGGGCAAGATTTAATAACATATGATGAGCAATTAAGCCCAGGACAACAAGCAAGAATTAAAGTGCTGACCCAGCAAATTCGAAAATTGTTTGGATATTTTATTTTTGAGCTATTAATGTTTATTGATAAAGACCAGATAACCTTTGGTTGCATCAATATAGATGTCATCCAATCTGCAAAAAATCCTGACTTTAATCATTTTATGCAGAAGTATTTAGTAAAGGAATGTTCTAAATGTCTCTATTAGCAACTTTTATCTGCTCAAGTCATAGACCTGAAATCAATGGTGGCAGACTTGATAAATCACATAAACCTCTTGTTGAAATAGATTATTCATTATCAAGTGATATCTCTGATGAGATTGTAAATACGATTGCGTTTGGTCCAAAGCAGGATAAAGTTCTGCTAAGTCTTGAGCATGCTATTGAAGAGAACGATAAAATTCTTATCTTTTATTATGAAGATCTCCATAAAAAATGGACCTATGTACAAAACAACTCGGATAGTTATTTTATCTATCGTAAAAATGATACAGAGCAATTAAAAATATACCCAAGAAATTTGTATATTCGCGGCTGTCAGATTGATAGAGACGATCCCTATTGGATGATGTTAGGTGAGTTTTACAATTTTGTTGATACCTGGAAAGGCAGAGTGATTTGCGCCCCCAGCAAACAACACAACAACGAATCAAAATTATATCAATTAAACAGTTCATTAAAGAACTCAAGTCACCCATATAGCGATATTACTATTGGAAAAAGTTATGTCATCAAAGGCCAGAATGGGTTGACAAAATTATCAAAAAACAAACATTACATTGTCAAATCACTTTCCGGCATTCGTTCAATCGTCGTGGATGAGGTGGACTTTGCTTCCTGGAACCAAGAGAGCTTATCCAATATTCCCACTTTATTTCAGGAAAAAGTAGCGGGAAATGATCTGAGAATACATGTTGTTAATGGCAAGGTTTACGGTAAATACTCACTTGAAAAAGCAGGTGTCGATTACCGCTATGACGATAACTTTTTTTCACTTGTCGATTTTAATGAAGTCACTGACGAACTCAAAACATTTTGTTTGGCTGTTACAGAATATGAAGGCAACTCATTAATGGGTATTGATTTTATCAAATCTGAAAATGGCTATGTTGTCTTAGAAGCAAACCCCTCACCAGGATGGTCAGCGTATCACGAATGTAATGGCATCGAAGTCGATGCTTTTATGAAAGATTTATTGGAAGAATTAACACGTTAATCAAGGTTATTTCTCAGTAAATGAATTCTTATTTTCTAAAAATAAATAAGAATCTTATCTAATAACTTGGTTTTAATACCCTCTTTTTAGATAGTTGTGAAGTTAGTTAGAGAATTAAAAAGGAGAACAAATGGATTATTTAAAACAAAATGAGCGAACGCTCGCATTTAAAAAAGCCCGAGAAATTTCATATCAAGAGCTAAGTAATGTCACGGGTGGAAGTAATTTGGCCACTCAGAGACTAGATAGAACCATTACCAACACTCCTAGTGGACCAGATGAGTTAGTGCAGGTAATTTCAGATTAGTTTTTAAAGGATTTAAAATGGGAAAACATAATGAAGAAAGACCTTTAGCCTACATAAAAGCTAGAGAAATACCAACCGAAGAATTTAAAAATATTTCTGGTGGTTCAAATAAGCTAACAACACAGAAAGTTAGGCGAAAAACAAACTTTCCACCCGGATATGATGAAGTAGATGATGTGGTTTTTGATTAATTTTAATAAGGAGATAAATATGGAAAAGAAAGAAAGAGTCCTTGGTTACAATGCCTCTAAAGAATTAACAAATGATGAATTGACTGAAGTATCAGGTGGTTCAGCAAGGATGACGACTAAAACGACACAGCGAATAACAGGAAGCTATCCTGGCAATGTTGATTATGCTGTAGATCAAACTGTTGATTGGTAATCAATAAAACTTAATTCTATGGACCTTTCCGAAAGGTTCATAGCTTCAAATAAAGGTATGTATGACTGTTTTAATAATAACTGAACCAGATGATATCCATGCGGCATTAGTTCATCTTGCTCTTCAGCAAAAAGGATATGAAAGTAAATTATTCTTTAGTGCAGATATGCCAAGCATTCAAAAAAACAATATCTATTTCTCTAATAAACAAGAATATTGGAGTACAAGTATTGACGAAAAAAATAACATCGAGTGGAAAACTCAAGATATTGAATCTATATGGTGGAGAAGACCTCGAAGACCTCATCTTCCAGAAAATATCCATGAAGATGATAAAAGCTTTGTTCATAAAGAGAACTCTATTTATCATGATTCAATTCCCTATTTGTTAAATGGTGATGCATGGTGGGTAAATCCTATTGAGTCAACCTATAAAACACGTTCCAAAATAACCCAATTAAAACTGGCTCAGAAATGTGGTTTTAAATTGCCAGACACCTTAGTCTCGAATTCACCAAAAGATATAAGAAACTTTATTGGCAATTCAGAAAAAAATGGCGTTATCTATAAGCCATTCGCTCCACATCATTGGACTAATGACTCGGGAGTGAGACTTTTATATACAGATAAAATATCGTTAAATGATTTACCCTCTGATGAAATGCTACGGGTTGTACCCGGAATTTATCAAAAATATGTCGAGAAAAAGTACGAGCTCAGAGTCACCTGCTTCGGTTCTCATATAAGTGCTGTTAAAATTCACTCACAACAACATGCTGATGGCCAAACTGATTGGCGTAAAATTCCTGGACACGAGTTAGCACTATCTCCTTTTAAATTAAGTGATTCTATTAAAGATAGAATCATAAGATTTATGAAAATGATAGGCGTAGTTTTTGGTTGCTTTGATTTTATTGTCACACCCGAAGAAGAAATTGTATTTTTAGAACTTAATGAGCAGGGGCAATTTTTATGGGTTGAAGATATATTGCCTAACATAAGTTATTTGGACATGTTTACGGAGTTTATGATACAGAAAAGGTTTGAATTTTCATGGAAGAAATCTAATAAAACGCTATCAGTTCAAGAGCTTGATGAAAAAGCACAAAAAATGACTGATGAAAACATTCATAAACATGTTTATTTAAACCAAGTTAAACGAGTAGCTTAATTATGAAAAAATTTACGAGCTGTATTCTAGGATTATTAATTTTATCTGGTAGATTATATGCCAGCCCCGACAATTTTGATATCTACGGGGTCGAAGATTCTGTAAAACAAAAAATTTATTCCTGTTGTTCAGATAAGATCGAAGAATATTTAAACGACTCAAAAAAAATGTACCTTTCACAGGAGAAACCAAGCACGGAGGCCTTAGTTAATCGGTTAAAACTAGAAGAAAAAATTATTGGCGAAGTTAAGCAGATTGGTAAATTTGTAGAAGTAAAAATTTCAGTCATTCATTATCCAGAGGATAAAAAAACATTCGCTACCCTAGATATAGTCAAAGCCAATGAAGCTTATAGGATACCCAAGAAAAAAAGAACTATAGAGCAAACCAAAACTGTCTCAAATCTTAGCATAAAAAATCTTTTTAGGATTTGGAGAGATTACGACCAACAAAAAATACAACTCCTCAAGAAAAACAAGCTAGATTTTAGCAAAACCTCCTGCCCTGTATTACATTGCACATGGGGTTTTGATAAGGAGGATATTAAATCTGTATTACCACATTTACAAAAAGGCGTAGCGCAAAATAAGCAAGCATTAATTAACATTATAAAAAATGGTGCAGATGACAATGATCGTGGCGACGCTATTTTCATATTAGCCCACGATGACAATTATCAAGAAATAGCCAACTTATTAATCAATTTTACTGATGACACCAGTGATTTAATTCGCAACAATGTGATGCGCGTTTTAGGTGCTATAGTTGATAAACATAAAATAGAAGACCTTGAACTTAGAAGAATTACTCAGGCATTAAACTATCCATATGTGACAGATAGAAATAAAGCCTCATATGTTTTATTCGGAATTATAAAATCCAACCCCAAAACACACTCTCAAGTTATCAAGGCATCAGGGAATATTTTAATTGAGTTGTTAAAACTTAAACAGCCCAATAATCATGATTACGCCTATAACATGTTAAAAGCTTTAAGTCATAAAAACTATGACGAACATGATTTTGAACGTTGGTCAAAATGGATTAATGAACATCAGAGTTAAGCTCTAACTGGACTTAGGCAAATCAGGTGATGATTTTACCTGAGTCCAATAAAATATTATTTTAGGTATTATCTTATGGAAAATAAAAGTCATCTTTTCAGACAAGATGTAATCAACAATCGTATACATAGAAGTTTGGGCACAACCAGAATTAACATTCCTCTAAATTATAAACTAGCCTGTATTGTAAGCTTTGCTCTAATTTTAATTTTATTCATATTTTTTAGTGTCGCTCAAATTTCCGAGAGAACTTATGTCAGAGGGTATCTTGATTCTGAAGAAGGAATTATTTCAGTCGAATCTGATGTTGCAGGTATTGTTGAAAATATTTTTGTTGAGGAAGGAAATGAAGTAAAAAAAGGACAAGTCTTATATACAATTTCGAACCCATTTTCCAAGAACAACAAAATACAAATCAATAACCATAAGCACCGTATCGCTAATCTTAAAAGAGAATACCAAATTAAAACAGAACATTATCAAGCATTATCAAAATTATATGAAAAGAAATATATTTCTGTCTCCAGTCTAAAAGATGCTGAGTCAGAAGAGCTAGAATTACAAAATAAAATAAAAATTGCCGAATACGAGTTATTAGAATTCAAAGAAAATAGAAGCCAACAAATAACAGCACCAAACGATGGGATTGCCACAAATATTTTTTATCGTAGAGGCCAAAAAGTGCAGCAGTCCAAGTCTCTATTACAAATAATCCCATTAAAAGTCAATTTAATTGCACGACTGTATATTCCATCAAGAGAAAGTGGTTTTTTAAAACCAGGGCAAATAATTAACTTGAAATACGATGCATACCCATCAAATCGATTTGGTTTTTATCAAGCAACTGTTAAAGAAATTAATCAAACAATATTAACGGATAGCAAAGAGGATAAGCCAATACGTATTGGTGAGCCCTATTACAAAATAAAAGCCGCATTGAAAACGCCTTATATCTTAGCCTATGGAAAAAAAACGAGATTAAGCCATGGAATGACATTTACAGCAATTTTTACTGGAGAAAAAAAGAAAATTTGGCAATGGATTCTTGATCCAATCTATAGCTATTATGGAGAGCAGATTATATGACTGCAACAGCAAAAAATATATTAAACAGCATTAAAAAACGTCTACCAGTAGTTAAACAAGAACAATTTACTGAATGCGGGCACGCGTGTGTAGCAATGATAAGCAACTTTCATGGCCATAATATTGATTTATTCTCATTAAGAGATATTCAAGCACCTTCGATAAATGGTTCATCTATGATGGATTTGGTTCGTTTATTCGAAAAGTTAGATTTCACAACAAGAGCAATAAGAGTAGAAGTCAACGAGCTAAAGCTAGTTCAATGCCCTGCAGTACTACATTGGAACTTAAATCATTTTGTTGTACTCAAATCTGTTCATAATAAATATATCGTCATACATGATCCCTCAGTTGGTGAAAGAAAAGTCTCACTTAAAGAGGTTTCAAGTTCATTTACAGGCATTGTTTTAGAAGTAAATAAAAATGAGTTTTTTTCACCTATTCAAGCTCAAAACAAATTATCACTGATAGATCTATTCAAAAATATCAAAGGATTAAAACATAGTCTTGTAATTTTATTGCTATTATCATTAGCCATTGAAGTATTTATGTTGATTAATCCTTTATTTATCCAATATGTCACTGATGGAGTAACAAGTTCAAATAATATTAATAACTTATATGTTATCGTTGTTGGTTTTTTAATCCTTACATTTTGTCATACCTTTATTGAGTACATGAGAAGCCACTTTGTTGTTTATCTAACAAATAGAATGTCAGAATATTTTTCCGCTGGCATCATGCATCATTTATTGAAAGTACCGTATAGTTATTTTGAACGTCGTCACAAAGGGGATATATTATCCAGGTTTCATTCGATTAATGAGATACAAAGTAAAATAACCACGGATTCGATAAATACGTTGCTGGATGGATTTGTTATTATTTTAGCATTGGTTATTATGTTGATATACAGCATTACGCTTACATTATTCGTATTATTTGCATTAACAATTTATATTGGGCTTAGAATTCTGGCTTACCGACATCACAAAAAGCAAACCGAGCTATCAATAAACGAACATGCCCAAGTTAATTCAAAATTTTTAGAAATTATTCAGAGCATCATGTCAATAAAGCTCTATTGCAAAGAAAAGTCAATGTTTCAAGGATGGCAAAATCATTTTATCAAAGCAATGAATGCCGACATAAAAATTTCTCGCGTAAATATACTATATAATGTTGGCAATATTTTTGTATTCAATATTGAACATATTTTGGTAATAGCCATTGGTGCAGTACTAGTGATGAAAAATCAGTTTTCTATTGGTATGTTAATGGCGTTTTTAGCTTATCGGCAAAGCCTGGTTAACAAATCATCCTCCTTTATTCAAAAAATTTTTGATTATAAATTAATATCGGTACAATTAAATAGAGTTGCCGATATTCTGTTACAGCAAACAGAATATGATGATAAGTCCAAGGAATTAATAAAAAATATTTCTGGAGATATTAAAGCTAGTCACTTAAGCTATCGTTACGCTGAAAATCAAAATTGGATATTAAAAGATATTTCTTTTCACATTAAACAAGGTGAAAAAGTTGCCATTACAGGACCCTCTGGAGTTGGCAAAACAACATTGTTAAAAATTCTTTTGGGCCTACTGCCTTTTTCTTCAGGTGAAATATTTATTGATGATCTTGCTCTATCTAGCATAGGACTTAGTCATTATCGAAATATCTGTGCTACAGTCATGCAGGACGATACACTAATCAGTGGTTCTATCATAGATAATATAACATTTATGGATACTAACATTGATATGGACAGAGTTCATGAAGTTTCAAAAATGGCTCAAATTCATGAGGATATCCTTAACATGCCTATGAAGTACGAGACGCTGATTGGAGATTTAGGTAGTACTTTATCTGGAGGACAAAAACAACGAGTTTTAATCGCAAGAGCGCTTTATAAGAATCCAAAGATTTTGTTTTTGGACGAGGCAACCAGTCACCTTGATATTGAAACTGAAATTAAAATTAATGATGTTTTGAAAAGCATCGATATAACTCAGATTATTATTGCACATCGGGAAGAATCAATAAAAATGGCTGACCGGATAATTCAAATTTCCTCTTAAAATCATATAAATTACACTGAGTCGACCTTAGAAGAAAGAGCAAGCTACCGCGAGTACTGGAAGGATTCCGGCTTAAGTAAGAAAAATTTTTGCGAGCAAGAAGGTTTAGTGTTGGCAACATTTTTAAGTTGGTTTTCTGGTTTAGCTCACATTCCGCACCAAATAATCGATTAATTCCGAATTAGCTAACAGTATAATTTTTTACCACCAGTAAGTTGACTC
>NZ_CBCSKT010000134.1:0-41649 GCF_965140895.1 Legionella sp.
TCCAGCTCCTTGCTGATTTGAGAAGCATACCTCACTTGTGCTTTCCAAAATAGAAGGTACTTATTTAACCGCTTACAAAAATTGCAATTTAAATTTCCATATATACCTAACACCTATATCAAATATTTTGGAAATGCACCTATTAACAAAGAGATAGAAATAGAAGGATTTATTACAAATAAAATTAATATTTGTGATGTCACCACAAAAATTAATACAGAAGATACTTCCAATAATACCCTTGAAAACACAGAAGAAAACTCGTTTTTTGAGGATGAAGATAACATAGAACTTAACACAGAAGTTAACACACCAAGTGGCTCTGTAAAGAATATTATTTTTAATAAAATTAATAATAATAACAACAATAACAACAAACACGGCATTTGCAGTAATTTCACACCTAACGCTGAAACCATTTCACGAGCCAAGATTCTCGGCTACAGCAACGTAGAAGACCCCACTGAAATCCAAAGCTTCATCGAGTACAACACAGCGTGCGGTGCACAATGGGCTGACTTCAATCCAATTTACTTACGCTGGTTGGCTAAAAGCCAGGAACGCCAACAACAAAAAAATCAAATGAAGAATACACGGAGTTTTAATCATGAAAACCAACACCGCAACAACACCAAGACCAATCCATCAAGTGTTCGCGAACGCGTCATTCAAGCCTACGCAAGCGAATTTAACTTCTGCGAAGAAACAAGACGATTCGACTCAAAAGCCGAACAAGAGCAGCGGATTTATTGCGACTTTGTGGCTGCAATTAACTGATATCTACGGTCCATGTTTTATCACGAAACATGGCGTTAAAGACTCAGGCGTGTGGTTTCAAGCGCTTCATGATGTGAATGAAGAGGAAATTGCGTTGGGATTACGAGCGTTGTTTGATGATGTGCGCTTTGAAACATGGCCACCGAATTGCATCGAATTCAGACACCTTTGTATTAAGCGACGAAAAAAAGAGCTTCCAAGTGTGCATAAGGCATTTAATGAAGCGCGGCGTAACCTGAATTTTTCAACCATTACCTGGAGCCATCCCGCCGTAAAATTTACGGTAAAGCACTTAGGGGTTGACGTAGTGAATGCAGCCAGAGCGGATATTGCTTTTGCACAATTTAGCACGCTGTATGCCAAAGTCTGTGAGCGAATTCTTGAAGGTTTTGAAGTGCCTTATGTGGCTGATGAGGAGCTGGTAATCCACCGAAAAACAACAGGAAAAGATATTCCACGATTATCTCAATTAATTAAGGTGAACTCATGAATAAGTCTCCATTGAGCGTGTACCAACCCTACGACTTATTAAGACAATTGCGAATTTGCGCCCACAACTTACTGATTGCCTATGATGCCACGTTAAACAATGACCTATGGATTGCGTTTGAAAAAGCCATTGGGGTGTGCGAAACCCTGATGCTCCAATCGCAAATGAATTCCTCTAAAACGATTCACTAACAACAAAGGAAAAACAATGAGCGCTGCTCTGATGTATTGTCACAAAAAATTTAGAAAAGCCTTGAACACCGCGCATGAGCGTAAAGATATTTATGAGGCGTTTCAGCAACTCGAACTCGAGATGAAGCAACTGGACCACTTGGTTCAAATCAATCTGTATTCAGCAGCGACTCAATTTATTGAAAGCTTAATTCAGGACCCAGAGGATTCAATTAATGCCGTAGAAGTGTTTGATTTAAGATGCCGAACCATCCTGGATTCACAATACAACACCTCCTACTACATCGTGCTTGGTCTTGCCGCGATTGCTATTGCTTGCGCCACACTGGCCTTTGGTGGTGCGCTGGGGATTGGTATTGGCATGTTATCGGGTCTATGGCAAACCCCGCTTCTTTATATGGCCTCCCTGATGGCTTATGAAGTACCTGCTTTAGGCGTTGCGGCCTTAAGCACGACATTAGGCATCGGGACAGGACTCATTTCTGCCTATTCATTTTTTAAAGAGCCAGGCGTGGTCACAGCCAAAAATCAATGCATTGATGTGGTTAACACCCATTATTTAGCAGAGCCCGTGCCTGAAGTAGAGCAAGAAGAGCCTGCTCGTGTAATGAATCACTAGAGAAGATGAATACAACTTTGAGCTGCAACTCACTCAAGGGAACTGAACACAGAAACATAGGGAACACGGATGAGATTAAATAAAAGAAAACAAGCGCTTACTATTGCATCCTTAATTTCAGGGTTGCTTTTTACGGGAGTAGGCTTCTGTACGAAAGTGGATGAAGACGCTCTTGCTGCTCGATGTGATGGCGTCTACACCACATTAGACCGGATGTATGAAGAGCAGAAATTTGCTCCTTGCGCCGATGATGTTGAATTTGCGCGATGGGTGATGGAAGACACAGGGGCTTTAATTCGTTCCTATCGCTATTCAGATGCTTTAGGTCATTTAAGAGCGGCCGACCGAGAATTAAGTGACATTCACCATAAATCAACTGAGTGCGCCTATTTCTCTTCCAAGGTAAAACCCTCTTTAGATGAAGTCCATACCTTAGTGCATGAACTTGAAGCGGTTCTAACGAACGAAACACACCATTAATAAAGGAGAATGCCATGTTACTTTTAACAAGAAGAATAGGTGAAGCGGTAATCATCGGGGATAACGAAATTAATGTAACCATTTTAGCAATCAAAGGAAATCAGGTGCGCTTAGGATTTAAGGCCTCGAAAGAAATAGCCATTCATCGAGACGAGATTTACAACCGCATTCAGCTTGAAAAACATCAAGCCAATGCAGTACAGGCCTTGTCAATTGATGAATCCATCATCAACCAATTAGAGGTGAAATTTAAAAAAAACGCACATCGCGAGCTTGCTCATTAATCATTGGAAATAAATCATAAGGAACGTAGTAATGAAACAGTACATAGTACACGGTTTTAAAGTAATGAACCTCAGCGCGTGTGTCGGGGCAGTTGCCTTATTGACCAGCTGTGCGGCCACGCAAACGGCTTTGGAGCACCGTAATTTAGAAGTAAACACCAAGTTGAGTAAAACCATTTTTCTCGACCCCGTATCACCTGCACAAAAAACCATCTTTGTTGCGGTTAAAAATACCTCCGATGAACCATTTGAATTGGGCAAACCGTTAACTCAAACCCTAACCGCGAATGGGTATCGTGTGGTAACCAATCCCAATCAGGCACATTACCTGATTCAGGCCAATATTCTCAAGGTGGGTAAAATGAGTCGGTCTGCCTCGCAAAATGCACTGGGTGGGGGTTATGGTTCCGCACTGGCAGGTGCTGGAACTGGAGCGGCCTTAGGCGCCTTTGGCAATTCTAAAACCATGCTTGCAGGAGGGATTGTAGGAGGTGTAGTGGGATTAGCCGCGGATTCTCTGGTTAAAGAGGTCAATTACACGGTCATTACTGACGTTCAAATTTCAGAACGAGTAGGTAAAGGGGTAACCGTGAAGGAGCGCTTTAATTCAGCACTGGAAAATGGCTCTGCTTCCAGCACCTATCAAACATCTTATAAACACAGTGATTATCAACGCTATCGAACACGAGTGGTGTCTAATGCCAATAAAATGAATCTATCGTTTGCGCAAGCGCGTCCGGCGTTAGAGCAGGGGTTAGTGAAGGCCTTAGCAGGAATTTTTTAATAACAACCAGTTAGATAAGGACGTACTCATGAAAAAAATAATGCGTTTCACAGGGCCTTTGGCATTAAGTGGATTGCTGATCTCTCAAATAAGCTTTGCAGGTTACCCTAATAAAAACATGCTCGCCGATCAGTGTCGTTTAGAAGAATATAAGCTGATGCGTCTCAGTGAAAGTAAACCTCGTAATAAATGCGCTGGGGATGTTGCAGTCGCTGCAGCTTATCTAGGGGCAGCAGAAACCCAAATTCGTCATGAGCACTTCGATGAAGCGTTAGTCTCACTGCACTACAGCGAAACGGAGCTCAAGGAGATTGCTTATACACGAACCTATTGCACGCAGTTTTCCACTCTCATAAAACCTGCGATTGCCCGAGTAATCAAAATCAGCAGTGAGTTGGATGTACTGGAGCGCATGAAGCTTAAGTCAGCGTCTTAAGTAAAAAACCTAAACAATTGATGTAAACAATTTGAGCAAATTAAGGCTCAAAGGATTTGTGCAGCCTGAATTCTGAAAAAGGCTGCAAAACAAAGCAATAAATGAACAAATTAACCAAATAAATGGCGTGATTTTGCGCCCTGGAAAAGGAGAATCTTAATGAGTCAGATGATGAAAAAAAAGGAACGTTTTATCAATACGGCCCTTTTATCAATCCTCAGCACCCTGCCGACAATGAGCCATGCCGCCAGCATTGAAGGCATTGTTAAAGCAGTTACATCCTATCTAACTGGTTCTCTTGCTAAAGCCGTAGCGATTTTGGCCATTGTAAGCATGGGGTATTTGTGCATATTTGCGCAAAAATTTCCCAAAGAATATTTCACCTGGACCCTGATTGGAATAGGGATAATTTTGGGTGGTTCTCAACTGTATCAACTCTGGGTGAAATAGGTTAAGCCATGAGCCAATCAATAAAAATAAATACTATTTTTGGGGCTTTAACGCGTCCAGCAATGACCGCAGGGGTGACCTTGGAGTACCACAGCTTAAACCTGATGATCTCGGTGATTACCTTCATCCTGCTCGATAACCTGTTGTATGGGTTGATTTTTATCCCAATCCACGTGTTTGGATGGTTGGTTTGTCGGTACGACAATCAATTTTTTTCCGTGATCGCCAAAGCGTTCTCAATGCCCAACATACCTAATAAATCCATCTGGGGAGTAAGAGCTTATGAATCCTATTGAAGCACTTAAGCGAGTACGCAACGAAGTCGGAATTTCTTCCATTTTCCCGATCACACATTTGAATACGCCCAGTGTTTTTGAAACCAAAGAAGGGTTATTAGGAAGTGTTATTTCGGTGGCAGGCATACCGTTTATTACCGAAGAGCCCCACACCCTAAATGCCTTATCGCATAGTGTGCATCAAGCTATTTTAGGGCTTGGTGAGCAATTTATGTGTTATGTGACCGTACATCGCAAAAAAGAAAAGGCAACACTTGATGGGACCTTTTCCTCTGCATTGGCTCAACGCATTAACGACAAGTATCATGCCCGATTTAAAAATAAGTCCTTGTATAAGAACCATATTTACCTGACCGTGCTTCTTAAAGGAGATACATCCAATTGGTTAGCTAAAGGCATGGGCTGGATGAAGCGTTTAACGGACATTGGTTCATCAGAGGCTAAAGCATTAAGTCGTGTGGAACATCTGAAAACCCTGACAAATGCCACCAATCAGCTCATAGCCTCGCTTAAAAAATTTACCCCGAAACTGTTAGGAGAGCAGGACGAACAGTTGGGGTATAGCGAATTGTTTGAGTTTTTGTCCTTAATCCCTAATGGAGGGCATGCGCTGCAATTTCAGCAACCCAATCATTGCCCTGCCATTGCACACAGCATTCCTCAAACGTTTATCGAAAACTCGCTCTATCCAGAGGGGAATCTAGGCCAATACCTGTGTTCCAAACAAGTGCTTTTTGGTGAGTACATCCAATTTCAGGGAGCAGCATCCGCTGACACGCGTTTTGCTGCCATGCTCTCGCTGAAGCAGTACGGCAGAAAAAGTTCGAGTGTTATTTTAGACCCACTTCTAAGTTTGGATTGTGAGTTTATTGCCACCCATACCTTTGCAGCGATTTCCTTAGAGGCTGCCCTTAGGGCCATTGATTTACAGCGCTCAAAACTCATCAGTTCCGCCGATAAAGGAGAGAGTCAAATTGAGGAGTTAAAACAACTCGAAGACGCGCTTGCTCGGGGGCTGGCGCAAATGGGACATCACCATAATAGCTTAATGCTGATTGCCCCAAGCATCAAACAGTTGGAGCGGGCTATTAACCAAATCGTCACCATCTATGCGCATGTGGATACCGTGGTGGTCAAAGAAAGTCCGAGTTTGGGAACCGAACCCGCATTTGCGGCCCAAATTCCTGGCAATCAGTCTTATATTGCGCGGGCAAGTCTCATTACCTCATTTAATTTCGTGGATTTTTGTTCGCTGCATAACTATCAAACTGGATTTCGAGATGGGAACAAGCTTGGGGAAGCGGTGACCTTACTTGAAACCCCATCCAAAACGCCCGTATGGTTTAACTATCATGGCAAAGGAAGCAAAACCAACCCTTCAAATGGTCATACCTTGGTCCTGGGAAGTAGTGATGCGGGAAAAACAACTTTTGTCTCATTTATGGACTCCCAAATGGGACGCTACAACGGTCGGTCCATTTTTTTAGACCGAGACCAAGCCTCTAAAATCTATATCCTCGCATCTGGAAATAGCTCCTATACGGTGATTGCGCCTGAAAATCAGGACAATATTCGCATGAATCCCTTGCAATTACCCGATACCCCAGAGAACCGAACTTTTGTAAAAACCTGGTTTGCCTCGCTGATTAAACAGTCCGGTGAAGTTGATTTACCCGCAGACATTGCAGGCCAAATCAATGAGTGCATCAACTACAACTTTGACCATCTGGATAAGCCGTACCGACGTTTAAGTCATCTAGTAAAAATTCTACCCCTGGATTTTCCACGCTGGCCTGAACTGCATCAATGGCTCAAAGGGGATGATTTACGTGCCGATGGGGAATACGCATGGCTTTTTGATAATGAAGACGACGTTCTGGAATTAGGATTTGAGCGGGTGGGTTTTGATATTACCTACCTTACGGATAACGTCAGCACACTCATTTCAACCCCCGTCTATCTTTATTTATTACACCGAATTCACCAATCACTCGATGGGAAATTAACAACCATCAACATTGATGAAGCCTTTGCAGTATTTGACTCACCCTTCTGGATAGAGGCCCTTAAAAAGGACATTCCCACCATTCGAAAAATGAATGGCCACTTTGTCTTTATGACGCAATCACCCCAAACAATTATTGACTCGGTGATTAGTCCAACCATTCTCAATAACATCATGACGATGATTATTTTTCCCAATTCCGAAGCCTGTCATACCACCTACACCCGACATTTAAAATTGAGTGAAACTCAATACCACATGGTTAAAACCAGTACTCCTGAATCCCGTGTTTTTCTGTACAAGCAAAAAAACGAGGTGATTTTGTGCAAACTTGATTTGAGTGCATTAGAAGAAGAAATTCGCATTCTTTCAGGGAATAAAGAGTCTGTTGCCTTAATGGATGCCCTTCGCGCCGAGGTAGGAGATGAGCCTGAGCAATGGCTTCCGGTGTTTCTTGAACGGAGTGCCGCATGAACCCAATTCTTACCAAAACGGCCTGTTCGTTCGCTTTGCTGTTCTCGCTCACTTCGGTATCGCATGCCGATCTGCTCGGGGTGGAGGATGCGGCATTACTCGCCAATGCGGTGAAGCAATTAGATGAATTAAGGCGCCAATATAATGTACTGCAAGATACCTACGACACCGCGAAATCTCAAGCAGATACGCTTAAAAATCTTAAAGAGTATAACAGCGGAAGCTATGGTTATGGCGCCTTTGACAACGGCTTAGATGCATTAAAAAGCTGGCAAAACCCTACCGATAATTGGAAAGAGGCTTTGGAAAAAATTTCCGGAGGAAATCCTGAGCGCTACGCGGAACTGGTTAAAAGCTATGAAGCAAGCCATCCCATGCTCAATGACGTGGACTATGCCAAAGGGGCTACCTCCAACCAACTCACTCAATACAAATACAGTAAGAAGGTGAATAAAGCCGTCAGCGTTGAAACCACGAAAACGTTTAATGAAATCAATACGCGCTTAAAAAACATCAACAAACTGGCCTTAAAGATTGATGAAACACCTAATACCAAGAGTGCGATGGATTTAAATTCACGGATCACCGCGGAGCTTGCTTACATCAACGTCATGAACCTCAAACTTCAAACTTTATTAACCCAACAACTGGCACAGAACAGTGCGAATGAGCTGGCTGAAGAGGGTGAGCTGGTTCGTTTTAATACGTCATCCCATTAAGTACAGGAGAAAGTAATGAAGATTAATCGTCACTTAATTTACTTGTTCAGCGCCGTAGCCCTCGCCACCGCACTGGCAAGTTGCGCACGACCCCATGACTTGGACACGCCTTGCCCGGATTACGGCAGACAGTGTTCCCAGGCATTAATCAATACCTAAACCCGGGCATAAGGAGAAAACCCATGAGTAAAACAATTTCACTAATTGGCTTCGTGTTACTGACGTGTTTTTTAGGAGCTTGCCATAAAAACCCGCTCAACACGAAGTCCGTGCAATCAAGCTCCCGATTTTTAATCAATGCCTCCGTGGCTGCCGAGAAGAGCTTGCACTTAGGTCTTAGCGAGGTCTCGGCGCAAAGAGCTTACCTCAATTGCATGGACGGTAAAAACACGGCGTTTGATTGCAAAGCATTCTATCAAGCCATGGTTGATTTTACCCAAAGTGGGGCGTTCCCTGAATTTAAAGCCATTACCGTTGCGGACTTAACCGATAAATCCGCGTTTGACCGGGTTCGTGAAGAGTATGAGCAACGCTTCTTTTTTAATAATTTGGAGAACTAATCATGGGCTTTTTGTACTACGACACCGTAGTCACAGGCTTGGTACGCCAAATAGATACGTTGATGGTTGAATTTGTACACAATGGGTATAAGGCTCTGACGCTTGCATTGAAAGGGCCACTGGCTGCAGTAGGCGCTTTATCGATTGTGCTCATTGGCTATGGCATTACCTATGGATTCATTAAGGCCCCAATGAAAGAGCTGTACAAATGGATTATTCGCATGGGATTTATTTACTTCTTTTTCATGAGTTGGGGGCATTTCTCAGAATATGTAGTGGGCTTATTTGATACGGGGGCAGGGCAGTTGGGCTCAGCCATTATGAAAGCCACCCATACACCGCTAGCAGGCAAATCGATTGCGCAAGGATTGCAAACCTCATTTACTGATGTCTTTCATGTGGGCTTATGGACCATCAAAAAAGCATCCCTAAAAAACTGGTGGCCTATTTTAACCGCGTTGTTTATTTGGTTATCCGGTACGTTGGTCACCGTGGTTGCACTGTATGAAATTATTGGGGCTAAAATTTTGCTCTCGATTTGTCTGGCAACAGCCCCCTTATTCATCATCTTTGTCCTCTTCGATAAAACACGGGCCTTTTTTGATCGCTGGCTTGGCCAGGTGATTGGCTATTCCCTGGTCATCATTTTTGTCTCCACGGTGATTGGTCTATCCAATAGCCTGATTCACGCCTCAATTGCGGGCTATCTTCCAGAACAAGCCGAGAGCATGAACAGTGTGGGGTGGGCGCCTATTTTCCTGGTGGCCTTATTGTGTACGGCCTTACTTGCTCAAGCTGCATCGATTGCCAAGCACATCGGAGGGGCTTGTCACACCGCAGGTGGTGGTGCCATGGCCGCGGCCGCCATTGGTGGAGCGGCTGGGGTATTGATGATGATGAAAAATTCGTATCAAAAAATGAAAGATTCTCCGCAGTCTAAAAGCAATTCAGGGGGCTCCAATGCCCAAGAGAATGGCCTTCAAGACACCACTCATTATGCAACGCGAGGTGAACTCTAATGACTCAAAAAACAAAACACACTCCTAAAGATTATTTCAGTCGGGCAAGAACTTGGGCGGATGATAATTTCAGTCAACTGCAGCAATCAAGAAACCGGTATCAGTTGGCTTTTGTGCTCTCCATGGGGCTGAACATGGCCGCCTGTCTTGCCGTGGCCGTACTTGCCAATTACCAAACCTTGGTGCCCATGCTGGTGCATCATTACGACAACGGCATCACAACGGTTGAGCCGCTGAGCAACACCAATGCACCCATGAATAAGGCTCAGGTTGAATCGGATATTGTGCGCTACGTAACCAATCGCGAATCCTATGACAGCAGCAGTTATCGGGCACAATTTGATTTAATCGGCTTGCTGTCCAACAGTACGGTGGGTGAAGAATACCTACAGGAACAAGACAAAAACAACAAAGAGGCCCCGATTAATCTTCTGGGTGCAAATGCTCATCGCCAGGTACACATCTACAGCATTAATTTTCTTGATGCCACGTTGTTTAACGAACAAGACATCTCCAAAAATCACCAAAATGTGGCTGAAGTGGTGTTTACCTTAACGGACACGGACAAAGAGCATGGAAAACCCGTGGCTCATCACTACAGTGCGCTGATTTCCTGGCACTACGTAACCCCAAGTACCTCGCCTTTAGAGCGCTGGCACAACTGGGATGGGTTTCAAGTGATCCGCTACAACAAAACCTTTAGGAATGTCTAATGAAGATTCAAAAGAATAAGGAGTACCCTATGAACCGAGTGCTATTAAACTCACTGGCCGCAGCGGCATTGCTGATAAGTACGCAGACTGAGGTAGCCGCACAAAATACCCCGAAAGCTTATTCTCAAGATGGGCGTATTTTCCGGGTCAATTATCAAGACAATAACGTGGTGCCGTTGCGCGGAAAAGCATTCACCGCAACTCAAGTGGTGTTTGGTAAAGAGGAGCACATCATCGACATCCAAGGTGGGGACAGTGCGGCCTGGATGGTCACCCGCCACCCAATGATTGGAAACAGTGTGTTTATCAAACCCACTATTTTAGGGTCGGATTCCAACATCACGATTGTGAGCAACAAGCACACGTACTATTTCCATGTCACCAGTAATAAAACGCTGGATGAAAAAATGACGTTACGTCCCTTTGCCATTAAGTTTATTTACCCGGAAGAAGAACTCCGTGAGGCGAAAGCCCGCGCAAATGCCGCGATGCGCTCTCAAAAAGAAGTCATTAATCCCCAGAAAAATCCTGAGAAATACAATTGGAATTACCGATTTAGCGGCAGTACGCAACTGACTCCCGTGCACGTTTTTGACGACGGCACCTTTACCTATTTTGAACTGGCAAAAAATCAGGCGGTTCCTGCCATTTTTGCCGTGGAAGACCGACAAGGAAAGGAATCAACCGTCAACATCAGACGCCAAGGAAACTACCTGATTGTCCAACGTATTGCCCCCCAATTTACGCTGAGAAATGGGGGCATTGTGACCTCAGTATTTAATACCAATGAAATTACTCGCATTCAACAAGGCCGGAGACCCGCATGAGTTCTAAAAACAACAATGAATTAAATGACGCCGAAAAGGCCGCACGCGAACGCTCACAAGTCACGCCCAACAGCGCATTAAAAAAGAAAAAAGACAAACTGATGTTTTTGGGTGTGGTGGTCCTATCCCTGGTGGTCTTGGTACTGATGTTTTTACCCGCCAAAGAAGAGGCACGTGCTGAAAACGAAAACCAATCAGGGGCTACTGTTCACGAAACCCTGGAGCAGAACCTTGAGCTCATTGCGAAAATGAGAACGGATGCGGAGAATGCACTGCGCGCGACCGTGAGCTCAGATCCCCATCGGGGACCCCATCATCCGCCGAGGTTGCGCAGTAAAAACCAATCAGCGCCCAAATTAAATCAGGAACTGATGGCGCGCATGAATGCGTCAAACTCATTTACCTCCGAGTCGTCCAGTTTCAATGCAGACAGTACCGCAGGACATGCTGACGAGAGCCATAGAACGCTTGCTGGAACCGGCGCGAATGCTCAATTTATGAATCAGCAAGAGGACATTGTTGCGGTGAAAGCAAAACACATTCAGCACCCTACGTACACAATTCCTGCCGGAGAAATAATTCCCGCGACCTTAGAGGTGGCCATTAATTCAGATTTGCCAGGGATGGGACGTGCCATCACCACCCGAGATATTTATTCTCTGTCTGGGGGAAATAAACTCATTCCCAGCGGTTCAACCATTGTCGGTCAATACAGTTCGGGAATCGTACAAGGGCAAAGCCGTTTGCTGATGATTTGGAATCGCATTGAGCGTTCCGATGGCGTGATTGTCACCCTTAATAGCCCTGGAACGGATGCGATAGGACGTGCGGGACTGGGAGCCGATGTGGTTGAGCGCCACTTCCTGGAACGATTTGGAGCCAGTGCGTTGCTGTCCATTCTTGGCGGGTATACCGCCATCGGAGGGGTTGGCAGTCAGGACCAGTACAATTCCAAATCTCAATACCGCATGGGCGTTGCCAGCAGCTTACAACAAACCGCAAGTCAAACCTTAGAAGACAACATTGGCATTAAGCCCACACTGTCCATCAACCAGGGTGCGCGTATTAATGTATTTGTTGCCCACGATTTAGATTTCAGTTCGGTAGGGGCCGTCTTGGATACGGCGCAATCAGCTCGTGTTGGAGGTGGATTATGGAAGTAGTGGCAAAGAGCAGCTATTTCACTCCAGGCTCGGAAGGTCTGTTATCTCCTCTGAAGCAGTTTTTTCAGGATAAGGCCGTGAGTGAGATTCTAATTAACAAACCCTATGAAGTATTTGTTGAGCGGCATGGGGTTATGGAGTGTCACACGATCCCAACACTCGATCCCATGCATCTGAGACGGTTATTTACGTTTATTGCGAATGAAAATGGGCAATGCCTGTCTGAAGAAATGCCCATGCTTTCAGGAAATTTATACGATGGTTCACGGGTGCAGCTGGTGATTCCACCGGCAGCACGTTTTCATACCCTATCCATACGTCGTCCCTCCATAAAAAAAATGACCCTGGAGGAGTATAAACAATCCCCATTTTATGACCGAGCACGGCCTTTTAATTTACATGCGGAAAATCAAGAGCACTTAAGTGAGGAGGATTTGGCTTTGGCATCCCTTCACCAAAAAGGAAGGTGGGGTGATTTCATTGCGTTGGCGGTACAGGCCAAGAAAAACATAGTCATCTCAGGCCAAACCTCATCAGGAAAAACGACTTACTTGAATGCCTGCATTGGCAATATTCCCTACCACGAGCGCATTATTACCCTGGAAGACACGTATGAAGTAGTCATTCCTCACCAAAATTTGGTGAGCTTACGTGCGCCCAAAAAAGGGGAGGGACACGTCAAAGGGCTAAGCATGCAGGACTTAGTGCAATGCTCCTTAAGACTGCGCCCTGACCGATTAATTATGGGTGAAATTCGAGGAGCGGAAGTTCTTGATTTTATCAGTGCCTGCTCCACTGGACATGAAGGATCCATCACCAGCATTCATGCCAATAACCCACGCATCGCCTTCATGAGAATGACGCAACTCTACAAGCGCAACAACGTACCCAGCATGCGCGATGAGGACATTCTTAGAGAACTACATGAGGTCATTGACGTCATCATCCAGGTAGCAAGAGATCCCAACGAACGGTTTGCCGATTCGATTTATTACAAACACGCCCACGTGAACCATTAAGGAACCACTGATGAACCATTATTTAACACGTATTTTATTAGGCGCCTCCCTCTGTGTGCCGCATACGCTACAAGCAAATCCAGCCTCAACGGATTATGTGAATCAACGCATTAGCGAGGCGGTAAACACCTTAACGAGTACGCTAAAGAGTGAAATTAATCGATTAGCCACTCAAATTACAAGCCAACACATCCCCACTCATGCACTCGGTGAGCGCTATCAAGGTGGTGTGATTTTCTTTGTCGATGACAGCGGTTTGCATGGGCTTATTGCCGCTCTTAGTGACGCAAACAAGGGCGAGGGCATTCAATGGCAAAATGGCGTGAGTGGTGAAAAAATTGTCAATGCACGCGCCAATGGCATTGGGGCTGGCGAAAGCAATACCCGCCTGATTATTAGCCAGCAAACAGTGGACGATCAAGATGGAAATTTTGCAGCCTTAGCTGCCTTGAATTATTCCGTACTGGCCGATGGAACCACGCCCTGTCCTTACTCGGTGACCCCCTCAATGATGTGTTATGGCGGGTGGTATTTACCTTCTCTTTATGAGTTGGACCTCATGCGACGCAACCTCACCTCAAAATACCAATTAGCCTCGCTGCCCTATTGGAGCTCTACCGAATCGAGTGTCACCGAAAGTTGGGCTGAAGAGGTGGTGGGAACTCCTTTGTTGATGGACAAGTCGACAGGGATTGCGCACGTCAGAGCCATACGTTCTTTTTAATTATTAACCAGAAACCCAATGAGGTTAGGAGCCAATGATGAGTCGAATTTTGTTACTGATTATGAGTATTTTTGCATCCTGTTCCACCTATGCAGAAGATGCAGGGGAATGGTGGTTGCTCTCACGTCTTCGCGGCATAGACAAAGAAATTGAGGGATTAAAAACCCAAATCGCCAATATTCCCCAAGGAAAACAAGGGGAGCGGGGAGTACCAGGTGCACCAGGGGTACGCGGTGAGCGAGGAGAAAAAGGAGAGCCAGGAATACAAGGAGTACAAGGTGTTCCAGGGGCGCGCGGCGAGAAAGGCGAACCTGGTGAGTACACTGCGGGCGATGGCATCTCCATTGAGGGGAATGTGATTAAAGTGCTTCATAAAACCCATCAAATAGGGGAGATGTATCGCGGGGGCATTATTTTTTGGCTGGATGAAACCGGAGAGCATGGACTTATTGCATCCAAGCAGGACATTAATCACGGCCAGGGCATGCAGTGGCGAAATGGTGCCAGCGGCAATAAGGTAACGAATGCGCGTGCGGATGGAATTGGGGCAGGAGAGGGCAATACCAACATTATTATTGCTCAGCAAACAATTGACCATCAATCAGGTAATTTTGCAGCGCTCATGGCGGTGAAATATCGTGTTCAAGCAGATGGAGAAACATCCTGCACCACACCCTCGGCGTTGAACGTCACCTGCTATGGCGGCTGGTATCTCCCATCCATTCAAGAATTAGCCTTACTGAGAACCAACTTAAGCCAACAAGGCTTTGCTCATTTTGCCCCCGATTTTTATTGGAGCTCGACTGAAGAGAGTGCGTCCACGGCTTGGATGCAAAATTTTTCTACGGGCGAGCAAGTGGCTTCAAAAAAAGACAGTACGCAAGGCCAGGTGCGTGCAGTGAGTCGCTTTTAATTCATTAATCAAGTAAGGAATGTACCATGAATTTTATTATAAAAAGCAGTGTGGTGACGCTATTGGGTGTACTGTCAATGACTCAAGTGCAAGCGAAAATAAATAATGCGCCAGAGCCTTATACGCCCTGGCATATCAACGCAAGCATGGGCTTGCAATCCACCTTAGATGCCGAGGCCCATCATGGGGAATCCGCCATGGGTCGTCTGTCTTTTGAATACACGCCCATTCAATACCTCGGTCTGGAGCTTGGAATACAATCTGGAAATGCCATGCGCTTTGCCGTTGACAAAGAAACGATTGACACGCTAGGTGGCGTGGGAATTGAGGGGCGCATCAAACCGATGATTGATGTGTTGTTGACCGTCAAATCACCCAACATCAGCAGCGCCGTTCCTTTATACGCCACGGCTAAAGCAGGCGTTGCTTATCGTCAATTGCAACTGGATAGAGAGTCCATTAACGATGTGTCACAAACCAAGCCTGAGTTTCAAGCTGGAATTGGCTATCGGGCCAATTCCCATTTAGAGATTACGCTGACCTACCAATACCTCTGTGGAGGCAATCCTAAAATCCGCGCGAATCCACTTACAGAAAGCGGGCATATTTCCAATATTCCCATTCAACGCGCACTCCTTTTAGGCCTAACCTACACCCTGGGGTAATGATGAGCATGAGCAGACACGGTAAGGGAATGATTCTTCTTTTGGCGGTGCTGGGGTGTATGGAGTTCATGAGTGCACTCGCATTGCATGCATTGGATTTAAAGCTTATCCCCTATCCTTGGCATTGGATGGTTTTATTAAAAAAAGGGTTTTACTCTGAGGTAGTCTTCGGTGCTCTGGTGGTTATGCCCTTACTGGGAGTGGGGCTTGGGTATGTGAGCAAAGGATTTTATCGTTATCTGAGTTTGATTGGCATCGGGGGTATTTTATTCGCCATGTTCAGCGGGCTTTTAGGGTTATTATTCTTTGAGCTGGGCTGGGGGTATGAGTTGGAACTTACACGACTTATTCCTGAGTTATGGGCGTTAAAAAATAATCCCAATGACTTAAAACACCTGCTTTGGGCACAAGGAGCATCGTTTTTACTGTTGATGTGCTTAGGGAGTGTTTGGGCCTTTGAACGCTGGCGTCCCGCGCGTAGAGCCCTGGGAAATGCTCATTTTGCCAGTGGCTTTGAGATTAAAAAGGAAGGTTTTTTAGATAAGAGGGATGAGAGCATCATTATTGGTAAAACCTTAGGTGCACCTTTGTATTCGAATGGCTTTGAACATGTTTTAGCCTTTGCCCCTACAGGAAGTGGTAAGACGAGCTCAATCGCCATGCCGAATCTATTTCATTACCCCTATTCGATGGTGTGTAATGATTTAAAGCTGTCCTTATTTAAAACCACATCAGGCTATCGCGAACAGGTCTTAGGTCATAAATGCTATTGTTGGTCACTAACCAATGCGGAGGGATTTACTCATCGGTATAACCCCATGTCGTTTATTTCAAGCGATAAACTGTTGCGCATTACCGACATTCAACGCACCGCCCACATCCTGATTCCTGATAATTCTAAAGAAGCCGGTATTTGGGCTAAAGAATCGCGAAAATTATTCAAAGCATTGGCTCTGTATTTACTGGATACGCCTGAGCGTCCTACGTCCTTAGGGGAAATGAACCGCCTGGTGAAACAAGAGCAATTTGATACCTGGCTCAATCAATTGCTTACGGAAACCGAGTGCTATGATCCTGAGTTTTATCGTAATGGCTTCTCCTACATTAATGCCCATGAGGAAACGCGCACCAGCATTTTGATTTCGTTTTCAGGTTATCTGGAGCTTTTTGATGATCCGATTGTAGATGCCGCCACCAGTGCCAGTGATTTTGATATTCGCACCTTACGCAGCGAAAAAACAACGATTTATATTGGCTATACCGATGAGGACATGGAGCGTCTTGCACCCATCCTCACCTTGTTTTGGCAGCAAGTGATTTCTGCAATGATTAAAGAGGTCCCCGATCCGATTAAAGAACCCTATCCTTTATTGTGTCTCATTGATGAATTCTCATCGCTAGGCCGTATTGAGCGCCTACGTCGCTCCTTAAAACTACTACGTGAATACCGCGTGCGTTGTGTGTTGATGTTTCAATACATCTCACAGACCTATGAGCGTTATTCCCATGATGAGGCCAAAGCGTTTACGAACATTAAGACTAAAATTGCCTATGGCTGTGATGACATTTCCGATGCGGAGTACATCAGCAAAATGCTGGGAACGCGCACTCAAAAAGTGATATCGCGCTCTATTTCGAATCAAGCCAATGGCGGGGTTAATGACAGCAAAAATATAAGCTATCAGGCCATTCCATTAATGCGACCCGATGAAGTGATGCGTCTGAAACAAAGCCAGTCGCTCATTATGCGTTCAGGCACATCCCCCATCAATGCATCACAATTCATTTGGTATAAAGAACCGTCCATGAACAATTTACCCCGTACCCCAACCGTTGTTCCCCAACAAATCATTCAACAAACCCCGTTTAAACGGACTGCATTCAAAACCCTACCTCAAGCCAGCACCACCATGAACGACGAATCGGAGTTTGAGGAATGCGACGAACTGGAATGGATTGATAATGAATAGGATAGAACCCATGCAGATAATGAACACGTTAAATGAAGTCCTGGAGTGGAAACCGCAGCCTAAGTCACGAATTTCTCAGCTTTTATCAACACTGCGTTTTTATTTTTGGTTGTATGTGCTTATCCGAAAAAAATCCCACCAAAAACGCGTGAAACAGGCAATGCGCGTATTTCAGACTCTTCAACGACCTGAGTTCAAACAGGCCCCCGGTAAGCTTTTTTCCTACATAAGAACCCTCGACCCTTTTGTCTTTGAGGAATTATTGCTGCTTGCGTTTAAATCTAGGGGACTTAAAGTAATCCACAATAAACGCTACACCGGAGATGGGGGAATCGATGGCATGGTAGTGCTGCCTTCAACGCATCGAATTGCAATCCTAGCAAAACGCTATCAACAGCACATTAAGGTACAGCATCTTCATGATTTTTCACGCGCCATCCAAGCATTCGGGTGTCATGGAGGCTATTTCATCCATTGCGGCAAAAGCGGGCCTGCAGCCTATCAACAGCTCCCCAAGGGAATTAGCTTAATTAGCGGGAACAATCTGCATCGTTTATTGACCAATTTTTAATGGTGTTTGAGCTCATTGGTGCCTCTACAATTCGTGGCAGATTCTTAATCCTACCAAGACATATACAGTCCACGTCGTGGGATCTTGGTTCAAGGCAACGTAGCAAAAAACGAGATTGATGATCTTGACAAGATAATCAGGATTCCTTAGGATCCACAAGACCTGGTTGATATATATCCATTATGGGCTTTTTAACCACAATATCTGTCTTCAGAAATAATAAAATACTGAATCGTTAATACCGAGCACTCCAATGGAATGAGTGTTTCCAAAATATTCTAAGGCTAACCAACTTAGTTTCTTAGAAATTTCAATTTAAATAGCATTACAGCCAAGAAAAAAGCCTAGGAGAGTAAAATGGGTTGGAAAGGTACGATGCGTTCAATAAACGCCAACATTAATCGACGTGAAAAACTTGCAGAGAAACAGCAGAGATATCAACAGAAGCAAGCCGCTCGGATAGCCGCTTATAATGTAGTAACACAGCAAGAAACTCTGTTGGAAATGCTTGTTTCTCTTCATGAATCTTGTAATGCCAATATGAACTGGGACGATATTAGGAACGAAACGACTCCTCTTGAACCATTAATAGTGACTAGCCGAGCGGATATAATTCAAAGAAAATTAGACTTTTTTAAACCCAGTTTTATTGATAAATGCCTTAAGCTAACTGCATGGAAAAAGAAGCGAATGGACAAGAAACTGTATCGCGCAAAAGAGGAGGATAGAAAGGAATACGAAGTTCTTTTCAATGACTACCAGAATAAGAAAAACACATGGAATAACCGTCAAGAATTAGCAAAACGGCTTGGAAATAGTGATAGAAAGGTTTACATTGATATTATAAAAGAGTACGGTGATTTCGTCGACATTCCACTTGGAGAAGATCTGCAATTCATGGTGAATGATAAGAATGAACTTGCATTTGATCTTAAGATTTTCTCAAAGGAAGAGATTATTCCTGATGAAGAATACAGTCTGCGGCAATCAGGGACTTTGTCTTCAAAGAAGATGGCAAAAATAAAGGGTTTTGATATTTATCAAGATCATGTTTGCAGCTGTCTCCTCAGGGTTTCGCGAGAGGTTTTTGGTCTTCTTCCGATCTCCACGCTACAGGCAAATGCACTATTAAATGCTCTTAATCCTCAGACAGGTCACCTAGAAGACCAAGTTATCATTTCCGCAGAGATCAGAAGAGAAACTCTGGAAACGCTCAATTTTATAGGAATTGATCCATCAGATTCGTTCAAAAACTTTATTCACAATATGATATTTACTAAGTCAAAAGGGTTTAATGCGGTTGAAAGACTATCCACCGTTTTCGAAGGATATAAGAACAAGAACCTTTCGATGATAATTCCTAAATTTGAAGCCTCTTTTCCGTCCGAAGATATCATGAATAAAGAGCAAAGAGCTGCTTATTTATGTATAGCAAAGTCTTTGAGTAAAGGAGATTTTGTAGATGTTCGGGGGAATATTAGTTATGTATTTGTCTATATTTATAAACTCATTAATCAATACGATAAATTGGGTTTTGACAGTCTCCATGAACATTTGACTTATCTAGCAGAACTCTATGCAGAAGAAGTAAAACTATCTGAATATTGCAGACTTTGGGCAAACGATTGCTTGTTAGGGTTGGATAGATTTGAAGAGTATTTAGATAAGACGGAACCAAAAACACCTTTTGGTACATCTACGCATCATTCAAACTTAAGACTAAATATTCAAAGTAAGCTTAAATTAAAACTGTCCTCCATAGATGTTTTATTAATGGTGGGAGGAAGAAAATCAAAGTTTATAGTAGAGAATCAGGCGCTATACAAAGACTGTTTATTAAATGTTTTAGACACATATGCAGAATCAAGAGGAGGATGGCTTGCTATTATAAAACAAAAATTGCCTGAACAAGAGAAATATCCACACTTTCTATTTAGTGGAGCACCAATCTGCGGAATGCCGAAGTTATCATTTGATATCATCGCATTTTACTCAGTTTTCGAGTTGACTGACGTTCTAAAAAATCTGGCAAAAGATGCAGAAAATAAAGCTAGAGATATTATCGGTGTTCCTAAAATAGGTGAAGGTTGGATCGCTGAAACACAGCTATTTAGAATACTTGAGGCTGAATTCCCTCAAACGAACGTATTGCAACACGGATCTCCCCAATGGTTAGGTAGGCAGCATTTTGATATTTGGTTCCCTGATTGGAAAATTGCAGTAGAATACCATGGGGTTCAGCACTTTCAACCGGTCGATTTCTTTGGAGGCGATGCTGCATTTGAGAAAAACGTAGAGCGAGATCAAAGAAAATTAAATCTAGCACGTCGGCATGGGGTAACACTTTTTGTGGTAACTGTCGAAGATGATATATCCACTCTTATAAAGAAGATAAGAAAAATATCAGCCAATAGGAAAATAATAGCACCTTTATAAAAAATTTAAAAAAGGGAGACTGTTCTTTAAATGTGTCACTTTATTTTTTATCGAAGCGCCCAATGTGCATGGACTGATTCCATTTTTCCCATACTTTGTGAAACTGCCTATAAATAACGGAAAAATCGATGATCTTTAGTCCTTGGCCCTATTTAGTGTGCCGCCCTACTCGAACAAATTAGTTTGTTGCCTGTTGAGAGTAAAAATTTACTTCAAGGGCGTTGGTCCAGTCGCAGCAGCCTAAGGCTGGTTTTAGCATCCCAGGATTTTCAGTGAATTCGACATTGTTGCATGGAAAAAACTGAGTGCTTAAGTGCAGACAAGCAGTTCCTTTCCTAACCTACCAATACATCATTTAATCCCTCGGGGATGTTTTTGTAGGTTTTGAGTTCGGTGCTTAATATCATGAGCCAGTTGAGGTAATTCCTTTTGTAAGGTGGCAATTAAGTGTTTATCTTTCGCCAGTTCCTTGGCTAAGGTATTGAGCTGCTTCTCCATTTGCTCTCGAGCAAACCCCGTTACTTTGAGACGTGCTTTCGAATCCTGTTCGTACTGCTTTAACATAGGATGCTCTTTAGTCAATTGATTTAATCGTTCTTGTGGTGTTTGAACTGCTTCAACCACCGCCGGTTTAAGGCTAACGAGTTTTTCGAAGCTCATTTTTAAACGCGACTTCTCAAGTGATTCATGATTAATTTGGGTCATTCGAGCCTCTTGGTTTGTTAAATAAAGTTCTGCTCCTGCCTCAATAAAGCGAGCACAGGAATGAGCAATCCGAATTTGTTGATCGCGATCGCAACGTTCACTCACAACGGCTACTTTGGTCGGATGAATCTTTTGTTCGCTCAAATAATGCTGGAGCTGCCCATGCTCCTCGAACTTACTGAGCACCACGGTTGCCTGAGGATTTCTTTGCACCGCTAATTTAGCGTTCAATAAGCTCTCTGCAATAATAAGCATCTCGCCTGTGCCGCGTTGTGCCATATAAAATCCAGGAGCATCTTTCTTAGTTCCTTCGCTTAAAATCTTTTTGCCATCAGCGGATAGCGCATACACTGTTTCACCACACAATAAGCCGGCACTGTTGGTGCGTGGGGCAAGCAGGGCGGGAACTTTTTGCCCCTTGTAGGCGATGGAATCCACAAAGCGGACATCGCTTAAATCAAGGGATGTGTCCGTCGTTTTAAAGAAGTTCTCCCCAAGCGTGCCGGCACAAGGACTTGCTTTTTCATAGAGGAATTGCGTCTTTGCCAGTTGCTCCTTAAATTCCACCCTAAACGCCTCTTGACCGCGTACCACCACCAGGTCATTCCAATCTGTTTTTTGCTTTTCAGGCAATGCATTGGGGTACACGAGACGAACATCAATGCCTGCTGCGCGCAAGGTAGCGCATGCCTTTTCAGTCGTGATGCGGGATAACGCGTGTTCCCCATCATTATCTGCGGCAAGATAAACGCGTGTTGGGTTGTGGCTTTGAATCACCTCAACCATATTGGCAATATTACTGACGCTAAATGAAACCAGCACGGTGGCATCCCTATCAAAACGTGCAATCGTCGCACCCGTCTCAGGGCCTTCCGCGATGTACAAAATGCCGTTCGTACCGGTTTGAATAACGCCAGGAGCTCCTTTATTACTGCCCTTAGTGAGTTTGGCATCCTTTAAAAAAGTATTCTTTCCAGCGGTTTTTTCATCTAAATAAATACGTTGAACGCATTCAACCTCACCCTGCGCATTACGCCCAGCAATCAGTGCTGCGGGGAGTTTATTAACCCGCGTAACGGGTGCGCCTTGCTCATCAAAATCAACCCACGCAGCCCCTTTTGGCCAATAGCGAATCTCCATTCCGTTAATATCGTCGATTTTTCGGTGTTCCACAAAGTAACGTTCAGCAATACTGCCGGAAGCTTCATGCGCCCCGTTCCAAATACTTTGAGCGGATGCAAGCCCTTTATTGACTTTAGGCTCAGCGACGGGCTTCGGTTCTTGGCGCACTGGGAGGATTTTATCGTGTGCTATTTTCGCCTCAAAATCCGAAAGTCCAGCAAGGGATGCGCCATAAGCCAGTGCTTCGGGAAACGACAGATTAAGGTATTTTTGCATCGCACTGATTGGTCCACCACCCACCTCTTCAGTAAACGAATACCATTTGCCCGCATCACTGCCTTTGGTTGCGACCACAATGGCTCCATCAAAACGCAGGTGATTGGTCTTGTGATGTTTAGGCTGCCCGAGAATAGCCGTGTAGGTATCAATAGGATTATTCATTAACGCCTGGGTAATGCGCTCAATATCCCATAGAGCAGGACGTTGTTTTGCAACAACGGGTTTATCGGTATTCTGGGAGACTTCGTTTAGGTGGCGTGCCTGCTCAAACCGTTTCGCTTCTTTAGTTAGGGTTTCAAATGAAAGATTGTGAGCAAAAACCAGGTGGTAGCCTGCTTTATTCGTTAAAATTGTGGATGCCAGTGATTCTCTAATTTCTTGAGGTGCTGCTAAATAGCGCATAATCAACGTATGAGCCTCATGTTGACCCGCTTCACGCTGTAATTTACTCACCTCTAAATTAATCCCGGTGGTTTTTTTAGTGAGCCATTCTTGATTGGAACAAGCGGACAGCACGGCATGTGCTGCAGCATTACGTTGATTCATCAATTGTTTTGCTTGCCGTTCGAGCCCATGGGTATCAATGTTGAGCTGCTTGAGCGCTTTGACCTGGCCCCAAACAAGCCCCGCTTCTCTTTTTTTCTCTTGATAGTCCAACGCCAGGCGAATCAGTGATTTAATCTCCTGCTCTGGGGCCTCTTTGATTCGTTTAAGGTAACTGAAATGAGCGGCATACTCTTTAACTTCTTGGTATAGACCAAAAACGGCAAGACCTGCCTGGAATTCTTTGATGTGTTCATTAATGTGATGTGCCATACGTAATTTAAGCGTCTCGCGTGTTTCGGCACGATATCGGTTTAAGTAATCAACACTTAATGCTTGGCGATACAACTTATTCGTATCTACTTTTTCCATGGACAGTGCGGCCACATGGCGGGGCAGGGCGCTCATCAATTCATGGGCTAATAAGGAGCGTTTCCAGCTTAAGCCCTGTGCGTGTTTAAACCCTTTGTTTTTATGAGGTGAGTCCTTTTGGCTTCGGGCGATTGCTTTTTGCCATTGGCCATACGCACTGCTTGCGGCTACTTTATATTGGCGAACTTTGCGAATACTGGATTTTAATGCAGGGCTTCCTTGAGCGATTGTCTTACGCTGCTCATACAACCAATTTTCAATATTAATGCTCTTCCAGCCCTCAGATAAGAATTCATCAACATAAATACCAAAGCGCTTGGGCTCACTTTTAATTCGATGTGCGGCTGTTTGTTTGATGAGATTGCCTTGGGTTTTCGAACTGGCTTCATATTCAGCAAACGTTTTCACATACTGTCGGTCACGATATTTGTCTGCATGCTTTTGAACACGCTCCGGCTGCAGAGCAAAATGGGCGATAATCTTCTCAAAATGTGGGTTTGCTGCCAGCTCATAGGCTAGCTTATCGCGTAAAACACCATCACGGTATAATTCGCTTTTCTCAAGAGCGGTTGCCGTAGCAAGGGCTTTAATCTGAGCGCCAATGGATTGATCCAGTGCTTTATAGCGAGTAACGGCATTGATTAAGGGGCGATGCCCAAGTCCCATTGAATCGAGCGCTTGAGTTCGTCGATAAATGTCTGCAGACAATTCCATCTCCAGCAACCAGGCGGTGCGTGCTTCCTTATCCGGCAGTTGCTGACACACATGCCCGTAGTAGGCTTTCAGTTGATGAGCGAGCTCAAAGGCTTTTTCTGGGGCAACGGTTTGAGCTTTTTGCTGCTGGTCTAACAACGAGGCAACTAATTGATGGCCTTGATGGAACTTAAAGGCCTTCGCCACATGCTCACGAGTTACCCGATTGCGCTCTAAAGCCATGGCGTAACGCTCAGGATGTTCTTCAATCTTGGCGGCAATAGCCCCGTTGCGCTGTTGTATGGCATAAACTAAACCTTGTGTGACGGTCTTATCCAGGTCATTCTGCGTCTTCATCTCATTAAGCAGAGCCGCTAACTCCTGACGGTTATCGCAAAATTCAGCAACAATCACCGCATCTCTTCGTCGCGATTCCAGCTCGCTCAGCGATAACTCATACGAAGATGTGCCTTGCTCCAGTGCAGTCTGGTAATTAAATAAATAACTGATGGGGCTAAAGACACGGCGCTTCATAGTTTGAAGTGCCAGGGCTGCTTTGGTAGCGACGAACTCCACATCAAAGCCACGACGTTCGGCAAAGGTCACAGGAAAATCAGTCAATACATCATTAAGCCCATGTCGGCTCACTGTTTCTTTCAGATGGGCTAAATCGTTAAACTGCTCCCCAGAGGCATGAATGGTCAATGACTGTTTATGACGGGTTGCTGCAACCAGAAACTTATGTCGGTCCCAACCCTGGCCGTCCACCAAGACATGACACTCCGTGGCTGTATGCCCTTGCAGTTTATGTACTGTCGAGGCATAAGCGTAGGTAAATTTACGGTACTCAGTGCAATCAAGGTTAACTTGAGCGCCACCATCCAATTGCACCGTTAATTGATTCGTCTCTGCAGAAAAGGACAACACGGTGGCAAAACTGCCATTTTTCACCCCAAATTTACTGTTGTTTTCAGTGAACACCAGTCGGTCGTGTACTGCAATAGGTATGGCTCCGGTTTCCGTGGTGACTAAAGTACCTTGTTCAAGGAGTCCATGCGCTACCAAGGTCGCACGTGCCATTCTATTTAACTCATTTACCGTCTCGTTCTTAAAGGCGGCCATGATAAATTCACTAAGCGGCAGTTTATTTTGAGAACGGTAATTCGTATACCATCGGTCTATAAGTTCTTGCTTTGCTTGTTCATCGGTCTGATGTAAATGCACACATCCATGGCGTTCATATAAATCAAAACCCAATGCGGTTTGATTGGTTTCGAAATAGGTGGTGGCTTGACGTTGCCACTCCACCTTTTGGCGGATAATCGTATCAAGGTAGACCGCCCCGAGTAGTTCCACCATCGCACGCTGAGGTGCGCCGCGACCAACAGGTTGTGTTTGCTCGATGTCACCTACCCCTGCAAATTTAGCCCCACGCTCACGTACAATATTAAGTACCGCACTCATATCATCCAGCGAAGTCATTCCCATCTCATCCATAATTAAAATGGTGTTTTCATCCACAGTAAGGGTGTTGTTTTGCACGGCGCGTATAAAACCATAAATCGTTTTTGAGTTAATTCCTGTTTCAATTTCTAAGCCAGAAGCCGCTTTGCCTGCGGTTGCCACACCCACCAAGTTATATCCGGACTGCTCCCAAATTTCCTTCGCCGCTTTGAGCATGTATGTCTTACCCGTTCCTGCATAACCACAGACAACAGCCACATTTCCTGAGCGGGTCAAATGATACAGTGCGCGTTGTTGAGCGGCGTTTAAACCATACTTGGCCCCCACAGTGCGTACCAGTCTTTTCGATACCTTGAAGGTCGAACGCAGAGACAACGCATGGGTTGTTTTAAGTAAATTATTTTCTAAATCAAAAGCACTTCGCCCAACATAATGCTCACGTCCATCCTCACCTAAACCCAGTGAAATGATGTGCTCATGCGAAATAATGTGTGTGTAAATTCGTTGAAATTCATCTTCAGAACGAACCTGTTCTAACACTTTTCGTTTCAAGGCTCGTTCATTAAAAATGCCATCTTCTGTTTGAATGCTTTGCAGTAAACGTTCAATAATGGGATCGGAGTATTCACCAATCGGTTCTTCGTTCGCATGAAGCTGTTCTAAAATCACATGGCGGTTAATTTCATGAACCACAGCGTCTGAATCAAATACGGTGTGTTCTTGTAGAATCTTGCACGACAAGATGGCTGGGTTATTTTGGATGGCTTGGGTATTTACTTCTTTAATTAACTCATTTTCCTGCAGCTTACGCAGAGCAATGCTTTGATCGGGAAAATGGCCGAACTTTCCAACCTTTACTGTAGGAATTAAATCGATACCACGCGCTTCATAACTTCGATGATCGATGCGCTCATTAATTCCCAACGCATGCATTGTATCATTCGCACACACAGCCCAAGCTTCACGAATTCGATTCACCTCGTGAGCCAATTCTGATTTGGAGCGACGTATTTTTTTGCTAAAACCTTCATCGGTTAACGCACGCATCGGCATCAACACATGAAAGTGATGATTGTTCTCATCCCAGTGAATGGCGACATCACAAAATACACCATGAATCGCTAAGTGATTCGTGACAAACTCATCAACCAATTCAATCGCTTGTTCTTTAGTTAAGGCATTAGGAAGGGCGTAATCCTCATGAAAATATATTTGAGAATCAACCCGCTTTTCAGCAAACTCAATTTGATTCCAGGCATATGTTGAAAATTGTTCACCCGTTAAATCAGCGTGTTTCTTGCCTTCACTATCAATGACCGAACTGTTGCGTAGGCTTAAGGCCCAAGTAGGGGCATCTACGGGTAGGAAGGTATTTTTGTACACCACAGCGGGTTTATCACTGAAGTCTTTCGTCTCACCGGTTCGATCGCACGTTCGTTTCTCACCACGAATATAGGCGGCCCCAAACACCGCATTTTTTCCAGCGCTTCGTTTACCTATTTCGCGATGATAGTGATAAATAGCCATGGTATTTTAGTAACCTGAGGGACTGGTGGTTTCACTCAATGTCTTTAAGTACTAATGTACCATAGCGCGCTCACATTGCATAGCAATGTATAAGTGCGCATAGGATGAATGAATGGTTCGCTTCGCTCATCGTTTTTTTATTGACAGTGAGGCGTTCGGGATTTAATATAAATTAAAAATAAAAGGGATAGTTACATGATGAATACTAAGTCCGCATCAGCAAACACGAAAAAACAAGCATTACTCGATCAACTCAGTAAAATTCAAGCAAGGCTGGACAACCTTGATAAACAGCGTGCTGAAAAAATTACGAAATTGGCAAAGAAATATAAATTGCTCGAATTAGATGAACAAATTATTGAAGCTGAATTTTCGTTAATTGAAGAAAAGCATCGTAGGCTTATTGAGAATAATCTCAATCATGACTCTGTTAAAAAAAACTAATCCGTCAAAAAAATAGGGTAGTGAATCGATTATCAATCAACCAAACAAAAGAGCGAAAGTATTATTCGCGAAGTAAATTTTTTAACGGGATGTATGCCGAGTACAGTGGGTTAGTGCTCACCTCAAAAGGGTACATGGATTCTTCGGTGTTCACGGAAATACTCGAAGAAATAAAAACGCTGCTGGATGACGAAGTAAGTAAAGAACATGCTCTATTTACTGTGGGCAAAACATTTCTTGAATCAAAAACAAGAAATGAAAGTCACCTGGTCAATATAAAAAAGATGCTCGGCGATGATTGGAATGCAGTACGATTTAGGAATTTAGTGAGATTAGGTGCTGATATAGAAAACTCCGGGTTAGGTTCGTTATCAAGAGCAACCCTAGTCGGTGCCTTTCTCTATCAAAAGGAAAAATTACTGGGAGGTTAAAATGGATTATGCACTTCAAGTGACTGATAAAGACATCAACGAGCTGCAGCGCCAGATTGATGAAAAGAAAAAAATTCAAGAGTACGAACGGCTCAAACAAGAACTACACGACATCTCATTCAAAGCCCAACATACCTTAACCGAATTTGACGATGGGATGAAACAAGTCGACACCGAACAGACACTGAAAACAAAACGTTCAAAACCCACATTCTCCGAATTAATAATTAACCGCATCATTAAAATGTGTAATGTCAGGCCTATAGTCGGAAATCTTATTGCTCTTGGATTATCATTTATTGGACTGGTATTTTTAACTAAATTTCTTACCGACCCCGAATTAAAATCATTAGGTGCGGGCCTCTCCTATTTCATTGAGTTTGCTGCAGCGGTTCAAATCTTGAAATCAGCAAGCAGAAGTATTGTACTGCCCTTAGTGGCTACTGCGAGCGGCGCTGTGATTTCACACCAACTTGGAAATCATCTTTTATTTAATCATCCTGCAGCATTTTTTCAGGCTATGATGATCGTAGGATTAGTTGGAATTGCAATTTCTGTTTTTTCAATTGATTAAAAAATGGTAACCTCTCGATAACACTAAATATATAAAAACAAGGATGACCGTGATAAAAAAGCTTTGTAGCACACCTTTTGTAATTGCGATTACTATAATTCTTTTAATAACCTATAATCAAACTGGAGCGGCAATAGCCAATCCACATAATGCTCTTGCCCCAGCTACTGAATACTTGAAAAGCTTGGTTCACGGCGCAATTTTCCCTACGATTTTTTTATATTGGACTGCTTCATTTTTAATTAATTGGTTTTAAGTAGTTTTGACCTCATTGGATTAATGTCGCAAAAACAAATCACCGGATATTTAAATAGGAACAGATAACACATGAATGAAACTCTAACTAGAGATACCTCTTTAGCCGATACTATTAGGAATGTGATTGTTCGGCACATCGAAGAATCAGGTAAAAACAACGTTATTGATTTACACCAAATGGTTCTGGAGCAAATCGAACCCCCATTGTTAAAAGCTACAATGGCGTACTACAAATACAATCAAAGCCGAGCGGCAATTGCATTGGGAATGAGTCGCGGAACATTCAGGAAATTACTGATTAAATATTTTGATGAACAATACTGTGGTCGCAAACTATAAAATGGCACGTTAGGAACGATGGAATAGAACCCCTTTTGGATAAACGTTCAAGTCAATAATTTGGGGCCCTGCCCCAAGCCCCGGGATATTTAAAGACGTGATTAGTGTTTTGATAAAGATAAGGGCAGCCTAAGCCACCCTTTATCACGTCACGGTCATCGGCGTCCCCGCCTGTACCGTTTTTCCATCATAACAAATCGTACTATTGAATTGGTATTATAAAATTAGCTTTTTATTCGCATGTCTCTAATAAGCGATCAAAATCGGGGAAAAGCATTGCTTCAACTTCATTTCCTAATTCTACATGGCGTTTTAAAGTGCTCTGCAAAATATCCTTAAGAGACTTAGACTCTTCATAAAACCGGTGATGCAGGTATTTGTGTCCTCGCTCAGTGGTAAGTTCCTGTTGTATTTGTGTGCCATATAGTTCAGTTTCAACATTAAAGTAGATTGCGAAGTTTATACGCAAGGGAACGAGATCCGTATAATCATATCCGTAACTCGCTAGTTTATGAATTTCAATGTAATTATGTGTCACTGATTTTTCATTAAGAAGTAGTTTTTGTTTCCAATCAAGAAGCTGTAAGGTTGATAAATCAATTGTATGATTCTTTGCTGTCTGAATTTCCTCTCTGGGATCTATAGCGCATTCCAAATAATTATTTTCAACTACATTCATTTTTGCTCTCCCTCAAACGAGTTACCTAAGTAACGAGTGATTATCAAGCCCTTTTCGGGGCTTACATTCCCTGAGACCCCAAAACTACCTTACTTATACAGTTTATTGCCCGTAACGCCTCGTCAAATTGATGCTGAACTGCTTCATTTTTATGATCGGGGTGATAAAAAATTTCTGGTTTTAATTGATCTTTTTTAAGGCGACCAAAGGCTCCCTCTTTAACCCCATTCATTAGTTCATTTCTAACCATGCGAGGAATGGTTCCTCGAACAACGCGAATCCCTTTTTCACGTATAAGCGCTACATTAGGACTGTATTTGTTTGTGTTATTTTCCATACGCACCTTCTCCACTTACAATGATAGTTGTTTATATGCAACTATCATAACATAAAAGCAATTGAAGTAAATATTTTTTTGCAACTTTAACTGTTTTAATGTATTTTTTATTGTTAATTAACAATTTATAAAAGGTTTGTTAAATGAAATCTGATAAAACCTATTGGGCTAAGGTGGTTACTAAAACCTTGAAAGTAGAACTAGCTAAACGTGGAATGGACTATCCGGCTCTAGTAAATAAATTACAAGAAATAAACGTCACTATTAGCGTAGAAGATTTACGTGGGCGTATGTCTCGTGGAACTTTTAGCGCAATCTTGTTTATGCAGTGCTTAAGAGCTATTGGGGTCACGAATTTATCCCTTGAAGAGAGTATTTTCACTATTTGAGAAAACTCTTTGGAAAGAACGTGGCTTTATATTAAATCAACGTGCATGAGTACTTTTATCCTAAAAAAATTACTTTCAACTCAAATAACGTTTGCCATATAGGACAATTTGTCCTATAATATTTATGAAATCCGGGCAAATTGCTCTGGGTAATTAGGCAAGGAAGTAAAATGCATCATTTGACTGTAGATGAAAGAAATACAATAAAACAGGCAATAGAAATACTTGATTCAAAGCTAAAAGCAAAAGATGTGCGTTTTAACAGTGCGGCTTCAGTGAGGCAGTATTTAAGATTTCAGTTGGAAGCATGTGAAAGAGAGCACATGACTGCGTTGTATCTCGATACACAATACCGACTTATTGAATATAAGAAAGTATTTTCAGGTGTAGTAAATAGTTGCTCTATTAGTGCCAGGGAATTTGTTAAAGATGCCCTCAACCTGAATGCTACCGCGATTATTTTAGCGCATAACCACCCGTCAGGTGATGCTCAGCCTAGTCAAGAAGACATCAAAGCAACTTTGAAAATAAGAGAAGCATTAGATTTATTTGATATCAGATTAGTCGACCACTTTATAGTAGGTCACAATCAAATACTCTCCTTAATGGAGCTTAATTTAATCTAAAGGAATATTATGGAACACTTTAATTCATACAATACTCAGGGCAATGTCCGCCCTGAGTGCTTACAAAAAGCAGAATTATGGGAAGCTCCCACTGGTGAAGAAATAAAGACTGTTCTTGGAATTGTGGGATGGTCAGGCGTTGAATTCTCTCGCAAAATCGATACTACGGATCGGACAATTAGACGCTGGCTAAGTGGAGATCAGCCAATCCCCTATGCTGTATGGTGTGTATTGTGTGTTGAAGCAAACTTAGGCCAAATTTGGAAGTAACAAACAGCGATTACTTATGACTAAAAAAAATAACAACCATATTAGTAATGCACACGATCAGTTCTTTCGTACTGCCATGATGGACAAACGTGTTGCTCGTGATTTTTTAATGTCCTGGTTGCCAGGTGAGATTTGCCAAAGTGTTGATTTTGAAAAACTGGAAATACAGCCACGATCGCATATTAATGATGTGCGCAAAGAATCAGCCGTTGATGTCCTATTTAAAACCGAGATCGAAGGCCATGAAGCCTACATCTATTTGCTCTTAGAGCATCAATCTACTCCAGATCAATTAATGCCTTTTAGAATGCTCAAATACATCTGCAATATTATTGATCATCATTTAAAAACACATGACACAAAAAATGATAAAAAAATCCCTTTAATTTATCCCTTGGTTATCTATCATGGAAAACGAAAATACCCATTTTCTACAAATCTAGGTGATTTAATTGATGCCCCTCAAGCCTTAGTAGAGAGGTACTTTTTAAAACCATTTCAACTCATTGATTTAGGACAAATTGATGATGAAATACTAAAACAGCATACCTGGGCAGGTGTCATGGAGTTTGCTTTAAAACATATCTTTGCACGTGATATTATGCCGTGGTTGAAAAAAATTACTGAATCCTTACATCAGCTTGACCAAGCAGGTGGGCGCGATTTCATTGCAATTGTGTTACAATATTTGTTAGAACGCGGTGAATTAAGTGACAAGGACGCTTTTTTTAAGTTAATTGACACTCAAATATCACATGAAGTTGGAGAAAAAATTATGAGCCTAGCGGAACAACTAAAAGCAGAAGGTAAAAATGAAGGCATACTCGAAATTGCAAAGAGGATGCTTGATGAAGGATCTGATCTTGTTTTTGTCGCTAAAGTAACAGGATTATCTCTTGATAAAATCAAAGCGTTACAAAAACATTAAAATTAGACTCCAATAAATATCCGATTATTTAAATAGAATAATCGGATATGTCAGTTGAGTTCTTTATCTTACCATTCTAGGAGCTGTTAAATGGGTTTGGTGAATAAATTATCAAAATTTGGAAAAGTGCGCTGAGCAAACTCCTCAATATTTGCATGAGAACTCATTAATAAATAAGAAACTTTGTATTTATTAGAACCATCCGACCTTGGAGGAAATGTAGTTATTACTTTAATTAATAACAAATAGAAGGCTTCTAGGGATTTTTGTATAATTTTTAACTCTGGATGTATTAAATCCCCATTATCAATTTCTAAAGGCGAATGTTCTCGATGAGCTAAAAATCTATCCCTATAATCCTTTACTTCATTATGAAATTTTGTATATTCTTCATTATTTAATTCAATACAATTGAGAAAGTAGTGCTTAGGGTATTAACCACATTCCTGTGTAAATGTAACATAAGCAAATTCACAATGCCCCATAAGGGATATAGAGGATCGCTTGGTTGATTTATACAAAAAACATTCCCTAAAAAGTAATGATTGAAAAATGCAATATAATCACTATACGCCTTTATTTTAGCGTGGTGGAAATTCAAACATTCCCTAAAAGGCCTAGTGGGGGTCCTGTGGAAGAACTGACAAAAAGTGGGATTTCAAGATTTGGCCAAACAATCCGCGTAATTTTATTGCAAATAATTAAAAATGTGCGCATTACTTAAGTAACTTTCCAAAAATGTTGTTTTAAATGTTTTTCCAGTTCCTCAACCATTGCTGCAATATTAATATCACCATTACTTTTTTTAAAACTGTACTTTCCGGTAAAGGCAATATGCGCCCAAGCAATAGGTGATATTCTAATAAACTCATCAATAATGTCTTGGCTAACCCCTTCTTTAAGCATTTTTTCATAAATAGTATTCAAAATAATACCGTTGTACCCCTAGTGTGTACGTAGACCCTGTTTTCGGACAACATTAGTTCCCTTTTGCATAATATAGTTGTCATTTTTACTCAAAAAACAGTTTTTATGATTTAAATTAATGCATGAGAGAGCTTCCTGGAATTAGGAATAACAAATCTGAGCTAATTAAAAACCCAAAGAAAATAAATTAAAACCATGATGGACGAATAACACCCCATAAAGTTGACTGCAAACGGGGGCTACGTACACACTAGGCCTTTAAGCCCCTCTTCCGAAGGGGCCGCATGCTTAGTCAATTGCACTTAAAATGGATTCCCGCTCTTTATGTTCTAGAGCAAAATCACGTAGGAAATAATATTTATCAATTAGGATCTCAGAGTTGTCATGAAATACGATTTGATTGAGTGAAAAAAGGCTTGTGATAATACCTAGAGCATCAGATGTGACCGTGCCTTCGTAGTGATTGCTTTCTACAAAAAGAGAAAAACGCTCATCAGAATTAGGCTTGATATAAAAACCACCGTTACTAAGATTCAAAAAATCCCAAGAACCGCCATTATATTCCAGACAGAATTTTTTTGTAAAATAATAGACTGCGTTTTCAAAGCGCAAAAAATGGTTTCCTATATGGCCAGGTAAAAAGTCTATGCGTTTATTTTCTTTAACTTGGATTGCAACAATTTTATTGTTCATGATAAAGCTCCATTTGTTTTCAATTGTCCCTTTGGACACGATCATTATGCTAATAAATCGTTTTTTTGTCAACATTTATTATCTTATTTGTAGATAATTAAAGTTGAATTAAGTATTTTATTCATTTATGATCCAATGTATCTAAATGAAGAGAACAACAGATGAAAAGCCTAAGTTTTAATGTAAAACGAAATTTATCAAAAAGCCCTAAAATCTATGTTCTATCAGTGGATAAGAGCATTACTTATGGATCATTTTCTGCAGATAACACCGAGGAGTTTTCAGGATGGTCCGCATTAAGCTCGGTTCAAAAATCGGAGCTCTTGCAGTACATGCAAAACATGCGGTGCATTAATGATCAATTTGGATTGGTGGGTTTAAATGAACAAACCGACTTTCGAATGAGATTGCCCAACAGTTTAATTGAGTGTATTACCGAAATTAATATTATGTCCACGGACAATCACATTGAAATGGACATTTATCAACCTATATTGCAATCAATTATCCATCAACTAAAAGTTACCTGCCAAAAACTTCCCGAGCATGATAAAGAAAAAGCCCTTGATTTACTGAATAAAATTGGGATTTCTGATAAAAATAAAATGGATTACTCCCCACAAATTAAAAAGATCTTTTCTGAACTTATTGATATCTATATGAAAACAGAAAAGTTACAGAAAAATGCTCGGGAGCTTTTTAACAAAGACAAATTATTATCCGCAAACTCTATTGATTCTATTTCCCAAGGTTTGATTCAACCTACAAAATGGATAACTGCCTGCGCTATTGAAATCCTTCTAAAAGAAAAAAATGAAGACATTAGAAGAATTTTAACCGATGATGATTTCTTCATGCTATGGGCCAAGCCATTGCTAGATAATGATTTTTCCAAAGACAAATTATTAAATAAAGCGCAGAAATATCACCTTGGAAAATCATTCTTGGAGTTATTTTCTAACAACAACTCATGGAATTGAATTATTTTAAAAAATTCATAGAATACGTTAGCTAGACTAACCATGATTAATGAGATTAATCATACTTTAGTGTTCTTGTTGGGCACATGAAATACTGCGCTACCTTTTTCCCAAAGAAAACTATTTTTGAAATATTATGGATAAAAGATCTAACACCTTATTTTGGGCCTCCCTTTCAATTACGCCTAATTTTTTTACAATACGAGTTCGATCAATTGATCTTAGCTGATCTAGCGCTATCTGCCCCTTTTTATCTTTAAATTCCGTCAATATTCTTGTTGGAAAATTGTCTTTGATTGTACTTGTCATCGGTGCAATTATAACTGTTTTTAGCCTGCTTAAATTCATTGAGTCTGGTGATATAATCACTGCTGGACGTGTTTTTTTTATTTCAGAACCAATTGTAGGATCGAGATTTACTAAAAAAACATCAAACCTTTTTATTTTTACCATGTCCATTCATCCATATCGAAATCATTACTTAGATTTAAATGAGCCTCATCACTACTATCATCTACAACAGCATTAAATTGCTCTAACCATCCTTCCTGCTGATTTTTGATTGGGATTAATGTAAGCACTCCCTTTTCGTCGGCTCTAATTTCCAATTCTTCTCCAGGATGTAAATGAGCTTCTTTAATGATAACAGAGGGAATTCTAATTCCGATTGAGTTTCCCCATTTTGTTAAAGTAACAGTAGACATGATAACTCCAAATATGTATATACACAGTATAATTATACAATATATATACATTTATTCAAGCATTTTGGGACGAAAACGAATATCTTAGAATAATTTATTTTTATAAGAGTAAATAAAACGGGGAATTTACTTACTACCCTGCTCTACTATAGTTCTCATCAGAAAATTAAAGCTCAAACATGTTAAAAAATATGGTTAAATTATCAAATGCCGCTAATTCAACATTTTGACGAGATAATTAACTAGTTTAAGATATAGAACTTGCCTATATAGGAGATCTTTGACAGTATTAATCCAAATGGAAATGGTTGGGTTTTGAAAAAATTTAATAAAATGGTGTATCTATGGCGTAGAGCGCACAATATATGGAAGCCAACCCCTCTTTTTTTACCAAGCTCCCGTCCGGAGGTCAAATTGAGTGCCTACTCTCACTGTTTTAGTAACTACAATGAAACGATTTCAATATGCGTAAGGATTGAGCTTTGTTTTTCCTCACAGCGCAAGTTCCGGAACGCTAAGTCCTTTAGGGCTTTGGGGGGAATTTTAAACAAAATTCAGGGAATTGTGATTCATTGGGTCTAAGGGTTGATATAAAGTCTTTTAACATTTTTTGCTTTTCAGAAATATACTCAGATTTATAATGTTCATTCGTACATCCCTCATAATTGCGCACACTAATTTGATCCATAGTCAAAATAAAGATTTTATTATCATTTAAATATGTTTTATGTGAATAAGTCGCGTCCTTAAATTGTTTAACGCTGTTTATTATTTTAGAAGAATAGGGCTCTAATATTTCTTCAATGATCCTATCAAATATTATTTGCTTCATAGTTATCTCCCTAAAAAAGATTACTTTCCTTATTATAGTAAACATTATTTCAGACATTAATTATTAGGGCGTGATAACATTATCGACGGCACTTATATTATTTTGCAAATGGGCTTAGGGAGGGAATCGATATTGCTATTCGGAGTTTTACCGCATATCCAGCCCAAACTGGCAATGAACAAATTTTATTCTATCATCATTTAGCTGCTACCCCAAAAGAGGCTCAAGATATATCAATAGCGTACACTCTATTGATATTATTTGTTTTTAGCATGGGAGAGTAAACTGTGACTTTTCTAAGTCGATGTCAGTAGTGTAGTGCCCCCCCAAATAAACCGGTCCATCTAGTATTAAATTAACGACTAGGAATAGGACTAGTAAACCTATAACAAAGTATATCAATTTATACTTGAAATCTAGTATACTTGGTTATAGATAGATATATTTGGATATAAAATTATGAATCCCATTAAAAACCCATTTTCTCCTGGCGCAGGTTCGCCACCACCCGAGCTCGTGGGTCGGGAAGAAATTCTTTTTCAAAGCAATATATTACTACAAAGAATTTTAAAGAAGCGCTCGGAAAAAAGTTTTTTACTTACCGGACTTCGAGGTGTTGGTAAAACCGTATTGCTTAACGAAATTGAAAGACAGGCAGTAAGTGCAGGATATAAAACTATTTTAATAGAAGCACATGAAGGGAAGTCATTAGGCGCATTATTGATTCCTCATATAAGGCGACTATTTTATGATCTTGATAGGCTTGCTGGTGTTGGTGATAAAGTTCGTAGAGGCCTAGGCGTTCTAAAAAGTTTTATAAATACAATAAAAATTAAAGTTGGGGATGTAGAATTCGGTGTTGGTATAGACCCAGAGTTAGGGGCGGCAGATAGTGGTGATATAGAGGTTGACCTACCTAATTTATTTGTCGCACTTGCGGAGGCGGCTGAGGAGCGCAATGCTGCAGTTGCTATTCTCATAGACGAAATTCAATATTTTAGCATTGGTGAAATTAGCGCTTTGATAATGGCAATGCATAAAATGCAACAGAAAAGCTTACCCCTGGTTTTGATAGGTGCAGGCCTACCTATACTTCCCGCCCTAGCTGGGGATTCAAAATCGTATGCGGAGCGTCTTTTCCAATTTCCAAATATTGGGCCATTGTCTCAAGAAGACGCAAATAAAGCGCTTCAAGATCCCGTAAATGAAGTGGATGTGGAGTTTACAGTCGATGCCTTAAATGAAATATATGAATTGACCAAAGGATATCCCTATTTTTTACAGGAGTGGGGTTATCAATCATGGAATCATGCTAAAGATTCCCCTATAGACTTACAAGATGTAAAGGATGCTACTTCTTTGGTAATTAAAAGATTAGATGAGAATTTTTTTCGAGTTAGATTTGATAGGTTAACTCCTAGTGAACAAAACTATTTGAGGGGTATGGCTGAAATTGCACCTGGTGAAACAAAGAGAACTGGAGATATTGCAGATATATTAAAAAAAAATGTATCTAGCTTAGGTCCAGTAAGAGATAAGTTGATTAAAAAGGGCATGATTTATAGCCCAAGTCATGGAGAGATGGCGTTTACAGTCCCTTTGTTTGATGAATACATGAAAAGGGTAATTCCTAACTTTGTAAGTCCTAAATAAAGTTTCCATAATTCATGTTCAATGCATTATTAATTTACAAATAAAGCTGGGCTTGTTTGAAGATATATCTCAAAATGAAAGCTATAAAAATTTAAGATCTCATACCAATGAATTGGGTAAAACCATGAAAGAAGCTTTTGCTAATGTATTAGAAATTCAAAAAATTGTTAATGATGATAAGTAGAGGTAAGTTCGTAAAGTCTGGTAGAAGGGCGAGATTTTAAATTAGCCTCTAATATATATCACATAGTCACTTTAAGTCCTAATTTTCAGTAGGTATACTACATGCCCATGGTTTATTTTATGCGCACTGAAAATGTCTAAACAAGTACGTGGAAGTATACAAAACGCAACCGGAAGTGGAAGTCTTGATTATGAACATTTAATCCAAGCGAGGTTGGCTGAAGTTTTAAAATCAAATGATCATTTGAGGAGATTCAATAGGATTATTTTTAAATTAAATTTCTGTATTTGCTTAAGTGTCTTGAAACTGTTATTGGTTATTGGCGAAGTCACTTAGTTTTGGCGGCAATAATTATGACTTCTTAAGTCTGGATTAGATACTCTAGAACCAAGCTTCTATGGGAATGCCATGCAGGATATCAATGGTTAGCAACCCCAGATAAAATTAAATATGCTGGGAGCATGGTGCAAGCAATGCAACATAATAGCAAAACCATAAATAATTTAAATCTGTTTGCTGCGCTTTAAGAGTACGTTCTAATAAAAAACCGTGAAATTAAATTCATTCATTTTCAAAGAGTTGATTTCTTAGAGTATCTTTCAATTCCATTGAGAGAGTTGGTACCCCAAATACGATGCTTAATTCTATTTTTGATTGGTCTCTCAAAATTACTTCCCTTCACCATCATCATTTTTTTCACTTGTTTCATAGGCCCTCTTCCGAATTTAAATACTTAAATGGGCAAAAGAGTAATTCATGCATGTATATGGTACAATCAATCGAAAATATGTTCTGCATGGCGAGTATATGGCTATTTAGGGGTCGTCTGTGGGCACAAATTTCTGATGTGTAGAACGCAACCAGTCCTGATTGTCTTTCGGTAGCAACTGCACCTGATAAATAGAATAACGTCTCTTCTTTGGTATGTTGTCTGAACAAAACCAGAGGATTGACGAGGGTTCATCTTAACGAGTGAATGTCCACCGCTTGACGGCCATTATTTGGCCTAATAAAAAAGAAACAAAGGAATCAATATGAAAGAAAATACAGGGGCGGTGCATCAGTCCGGCTCTTCATCATCTAATAGTTCTCATCAATATATTCCGACTCAACAGGCTCAAATCGAAGACGATGGCATTGGATTGGAGGATTTCAGTAAGCTTAATCTTGATGAGTGCAATGAAAAAGAAGGGCGGCTTCACTGGGTAGAGAGCTTTGATTTATTTTATGGAAGTAAAAAAGCTCATAAAATTGTTAAGGTAGAAGGGGATAATCTCCACTTTCAATTACGAAAACTGGAAAACGAGGAGCGAGAATCGCGCGATTACGGTACAACTAATACCATACCCAACTATGTTGTAGCAAACATAGGCTTTGTAGTCACAGACCGTCCTCATCAAAAAGAAGGGCCTCATGCCCGCAAATTTCTCACCTTTCCTATTAAGTATGAAAGTCAATATATTTCTCATGTAACAACGGTTTATGATTTTGATGAAATAACAGGCAATGGACTTAAGTTTGAGCGAAGTTCAGTTTTCTTAACTTCTCTTCTTCGTCATTCGCCTACACATACCCATAATGATATCAATACCTATTACAAAAAAGGAACAAATACCTTTACTCAGAACTATCATCACAGTGAACGCGCTTTGTGGGGAGCTCTTGAGAGGCCAGAAATGATTCAATGGATAGTGAGCACTCTAGATAATGAGCTATTTTCATATTCTCAAAAAGAGAAGGGTTATAAAGTCTATTGCGTCACACTGGACTTGCACTCAACCCGTTATCTCTGTGCACATTGCGAACCTAGTAGCTTTGCTTTTCAGAAACGAACAGGTTCATTTTTAAAGACACTTGCAGATGCTTTAACAGAAAAACAGTATAAATTACCGGCCATGAATAATCTAACGTTATTTAGCCGAGTAAGTGCTGAAGATAAAGGAGGGAGGGCTAAAACACCCTATCATGCGAGTCTCTTAGAGACTCAGGATATCCGAGAAATTAAAAAAAAACGTGAAAATATTGTACTTCAGCGCGATGATAGGGAAACTAGAGCAAGCAAAAAAGTGATGAATCAATATGGACTTTTTGTCAGCTCAAAAAAAACGAACATTCCATTGTCGCAATATGTAACACGTCGCAACGATTGTCCTATCTTAAGAATAGAGATGTCTTCTCAAAATAATAGAATGAGAATGTCGGTCACTGAATTAGTGCAGCAAGCCCATAATTTATACACTCAATGTGAATGCCAACAGGCACTTTCTTTAGTCAAGGAAGCCTATGAGTTTGAACCTGAAAATCAATGGGTTTTATACTGGTATGATTTTTTACTTAAAGCAAGTAATAGCAGTGCCTTTGAAATCCTGCGAATTGCCAAATTATGGTACGAATGTGACCAAAAAAATCACACCAATAATGACCTCATTTATTTGAATTTTATCTCTGCTCGAGTTAAGGCTGGGGATCAGTTATCTCAGAAGTTATTTTCTGATGAGTCCTTGGAGAATATTAGGTTAGCGCTTGAAGCAGATAATACCTATTATCATTTCCATTATTGTTATGCTCATTGGTTTAAACAACATGGGTATCTATGTGAAGCAATTGAAGCGGCTAACAAAAGTTTATCTCTCCTCTGTTCGGAATATAGAGCCGAAAATAAGGACTATTACGACTGTATTGTTAGCAATATTCACATATGGACAGAAGAATTATCAGGTTCAAACAATGCCATCTGCCTCAGGAAATAAAATATAATATCGTGATTAGTTTATTCATATAGGTTCGGCATAATAAGTAACGAAAATAGTTTAAGGATATCAGCATGAAAAATCCAAATATTAAATGATGGGTGCCATATTTATCATTTTTTCAATCTTATTGATCTATACCGAACCAGATTTTTTAACCAACATCTCAGGGATGCTTATTATTCCCTGCTTACAATTAGAGTACACTATATTGATAGTAATAATTAATTATTAGTAATATTATCCCAATGATCACGCATAAATTCAGCGCAACGAAGTAATGTACTCAGATTCCGCACCAAATAATCGATTAATTCCGAATTAGCTAACAGTATAATTTTTTACCACCAGTAAGTTGACT
>NZ_CBCSKT010000135.1:0-1197 GCF_965140895.1 Legionella sp.
ATTTATGAGTTTGCATTGGGTGCAGGGGATTATGAGCTGGCAGAGAAGGTACAGTCTTATTTTTCAAAAATAGAAACAAAAGATGCTGAACAGCAAAGGATATGCCAATATGAGCGATATAAACCGCACATTGATGGTATGTTAAAACAAGAACCCTATAATTTAAGTCCATTAATTCAACTAATTAAAGATGCTTCTGCTGAGGATGTAACGGCATTGCTCAATAAAGATATGACGCGAGAGAGTAAACTTCGTGATGCGATGATACAGTTTCGAAAGGACTGGGCGCCTCGAATTTTGACTAAACCCTGCATGCATTATAATTATGCGAGCCTTCAACATGCTTTTGAACTACTTGACCGTGAGTGGGATGATTTATATAAAACGGGCGGGAATGATTATGACAAGATTCGTTTGGTGTGGCGGCAATTAATCGGTTTTGAAATGAGACGCTTGCCTGGCATTGATCGATGTGTGATGGCGCAGGGGCTTTATTATGTAATAGAAGAGCGGGAGGCGCCGAGTCGCTCATATAAATTTAGAGATACGGCTGGGGATTTCCCTATCCTTGTTGCTGATGATTCGCTTGATGGCCTTGGTGGGGATTTTTCGGTCAGTATATTCGGCTATTCTCAAGTACATCTCTGGGACCGGGATGGTCTCGGCCCGGCGTGGACAACTTATATCGAACAAAAACTTCAAACTTGCAGAACTTATGCAGTCACAACCAGTGTATCAACCGACTGTATGTCTAATTCTTTGAAGTTAACTTGACGGTGCCTGCTGTGGCCGTCGGGCGCTATACCCATTCAGTCTCTCATCGAAGAGACCAATTTCAAAAAGCCAAAGAAATTTGGGTTTAATTACAGGATTGGGGCAAATGCGAATTACAAGTCATTAAATAGCCTATAATTCAACCAAATTTGGCTAAATCAAAAAATTTATCTCCCGTAAAATCATACTGGTTTATTGCTATCAGTCCATATTCTATATACCCATCGCCATTGAAAGTACTGGAAATTTTTTCTGAAATGAATTAAAAGTATCGGCATTATGAAATTTCATCCACTGAGTGCAGAGCAAAAAGAATATTTAGAGTTACGCCATCGTTATGAAGGTAATAAACGAGTTGCGGATCGCATAAAGGCCGTCTTATTGAAAAATGAGGGCTGGAAAAATAAAGCGATAGCGCAGGCT
>NZ_CBCSKT010000136.1:0-872 GCF_965140895.1 Legionella sp.
AGTATTCCTTCGGCTAAGGCTGCATCGCGTGAAGAGTATGTTATTGATGTGCAGATCCTCACGAAGAATGACTCACTCACCGTTCATGCAGGTAAGCGTCACTTCACGTTGAAAGGGGCTGATTTGGAGCATTACTCAGGTGAACGTGGACGCCGAGGCAATCGTTTGCCGCGCGGTTTGCAGAATGTGACGCAGCTTCAGGTGACTGAGGCACAATAGTTCGTAGCCCGTATTAGACTAAGTTATAATACGGGATTTTATGAGCCATGGACTCATCCTACAGGTCATTGCAAAATTCCTTTGAGGTACATGAGCCGATCTACCACCTCAAAATTCACTACCAAATTATAAATAGTGATGATAAAGTCTTGTATATGCTACATATTAGCATACCACATACCCCCCACGGTACTCGGTCTTGACCTAAAAAAACTGACTGCAGTTAGGATGTCGTATCACGTGGAGTAAAGGAATAACAGTTGCAATAGGGAAATACTAGCTTCATGTTGAAGATTTTTATTGTTGTAGTTTGCTTGTTACTTTGTTCTTGTATGGTCGGTCCTAATTATAAAGAGCCGAATAAACAAGTTGCGGAGCATTGGGCAAAAAAAGATGCTTCTGTTAAAGAGAAGCCATTTAAAGGCACTAAATGGTGGCAGGAATTCCACGATCCGGTGCTAAGCGCAGTTATTAATCAAGGCTACCACAGCAATCTATCTGTACAAGCAGCGGGTGTGAAGGTATTGCAAACCAGAGCGCAATTGGCGCAGAGTGTGGGGCAATTATATCCGCAAAAGCAAGCAATGTTGGGAAATTATACCTACAACCGCATTGGTGGCACCTCCTTGCAACAAATTTTACCGCAATCCTTT
>NZ_CBCSKT010000136.1:882-1193 GCF_965140895.1 Legionella sp.
TGGGAGGTTGATTTTTGGGGGAAATACCGCCGCGCAATTCAAGCCAAAGATGCGGCTTTTTTAAGTTCTTTGGCGGCATATGATAATGCCTTAACTACACTGACCGCGGATGTAGCGACTACCTACATTAAAATCCGTACCTATGAATCGCAAATCAAAATCACTAAAGCCAACATCGTTGTGCAAAGAATGGGATTAAATATTGCACGTGCTCGTTATACTGCTGGACAAGCAAGTCTTGTGGATGTGGAGCAAGCACTGACGGAATTGTCTCAAACCGAAGCCAGCCTTCCATCAATCGTGACCAATTT
>NZ_CBCSKT010000137.1:0-40361 GCF_965140895.1 Legionella sp.
TTGAGCAGCAAAAGATAGTGCGGCAAAGAGAAATAAGAATGGATAAAAATGACGCTGCTTAAGGCAGCGCCATTAGGCTTAGCAGCCCAGCCACCATTAAACTCCAAGCTACAAAACCGCTATAACTAACAACAGAATTGATTGTTTTCAATTTTTATGCACAATAGCGGCTAAATAAACTATAAGAATACTAGCTATGAATGAATTGTCATTTAACCTAAATGAATTAAAACTAGAACAAGCTGCAGTACCAGCAAACAAAGCGCAAATAATTGAATTAGAACATTATTTTGATAACCCCATTCCGTTTAATCTGAAAGAAATCTTTAAAAATTACAATGGGGCTAGCCTGAGAAAGTATCAGCTGAATCACTTCTTTGTTGTGGGTAAAGATAAAAAAAACAGCTTGAATATTTGGTGCGTCATTAATAAACATGGTGAACATTTAGGAGCTGAAACTCTTCCTTTTGCAGAAGATGATGCGCATTCAATTTATTTCCTAAAATGGGAACATGAGCAAACAAAGATATATTTATGGAACAACGCTAATCAAGAAATCACCCACATCGCTGATTCTTTTGATGCTTTTCTAAAAATGCTTATTATCGAATAATTTAATGGGGCTAGAGACCTAACGTCTCCCCAACAAGATATAAAACAAATCAATTTGTCCCATTGGTGACTTGAATAAGACAAAGCCACATCTTGTACTTACCAATACATATTGATCATAAAATTATCAACAATGAATACACATGATGCCATTATTAATGCCTACTTATCCCTAGGTTATTCCATGGATTTAACTAGATCATTACATGATGGGTGCAACTCTACGCATTAAGGGGTATAATTATTCCTTTTTTGCGAGGATTATCCCATGCGCCCCAGTAATCGTGAAGCTAATCAACTTCGTCCTATAAAATTAACCCGCAACTTTACAAAACATGCCGAAGGTTCGGTGCTTGTTGAGTTTGGAGAGACTAAGGTTCTGTGTACTGCCTCAGTGATTGATGGTGTGCCTCGTTTTATTAAAGGTAAAAATCAAGGTTGGGTAACTGCTGAATACGGCATGCTTCCTCGTGCCACTCACAGTCGTACAGAGCGTGAAGCGGCAAAAGGGAAACAAGGTGGCCGAACGATGGAAATCCAACGCCTTATCGGTCGTTCATTAAGAGCTTGTGTGGACTTAAAATTCTTGGGCGAAAATACCATTACTCTGGATTGTGATGTAATCCAAGCAGACGGTGGAACCCGTACTGCAGCCATTACTGGCGCCTGTGTTGCAATGAGAGATGCGGTTACTTGGATGGTTGAGCGTGAAAAAATCCGCAGAATGCCTACCTTTAATTATATTGCCGCAGTTTCTGTCGGTATCTATAGAGGCCAGCCAGTCCTTGATTTGGATTATGCAGAAGATGTGCTTGCTGAAACAGATATGAATGTTGTTATGACTGAAGCAGGTCACTTTATTGAAGTGCAAGGAACAGCGGAAGATAAAAACTTCAATCGTGATGAGTTAAACAGCATGCTTGCTTTAGCTGAAATTGGAATTCCTCAACTGATTGAGTTACAGAAAAACGCCTGATATGTAGGCAGGGTTGTCAAACCCAACATGAAGAGTAGCACAAAGGGTGTTTGTTGGGCTTTTCAGCCCAGCAAACACCTTACCCTATAATTTTTCATTAAGGTAAGTGCCATTAGGCCCAGCCTTCTACCCCGATATTTGACAGCGAATTGATTAAAACAATACCTTATCCACTGCAACATCACGAGCATCATCCCTTGCTATAAGGTCACTCCTCACCAACTCCAACAAATGCTGATCTAAAGTCTGCATCCCTACGGTCTTCCCTGTTTGCAAAAAAGAAACCATCTGCGCTACTTTATCTTCGCGAATTAAATTACGTATCGCGCTAGTACAAATCATAACTTCTAAAGCCGCAATGCGTCCCCTCCCCTCCTTTCGCCTTAGCAACCTTTGTGCAATAACCGCCCTTAATGACTGCGCTAAAATAGAACGCGCCATCATTTTTTCCCCTGCAGGAAATACCTCAATAAGACGATTAACTGCATGAACCGCAGAATTCGTATGTAAAGTCCCCAATACCAAATGCCCTGTCTCTGCCGCACTCATAGCCAAACGAATCGTTTCCAAATCGCGCAGCTCTCCCACCAGTAAAACATCTGGATCTTCGCGCAAAGCAGAACGTAGTGCTGCATGGAAACTATGGGTATTGTTATGTACTTCCCGTTGGTTCACTAAGGATTTATTACTGGGATGTACAAATTCTATCGGATCTTCGATAGTAAGAATATGCCCATGGCGTGACGTATTAATGCAATCAATCATCGCGGCTAAAGTTGTACTTTTTCCTGACCCCGTTGGTCCCGTTACCAATACCAATCCATTAGAATACTTGATTAGCTCAGTAAAAACAGGGGGTAAATTCAAATCACCAAAACTAGGAATTGTTGCAGGAATAAGCCGAAAGACTGCACCGATACCCCGCAGATGATGAAACACATTAATCCGGAAACGACCAAGTACTGCGATCTCAAAGGAAAAATCAAGCTCCCAATCTCTTGCCAGCTCTTCCTTTTGCTGAGCGCTGAGGAGTTCATCAATCATAGCGAATAAATCGGGATGTTCTAAAACCGGTACGTTCATTTTGCGTAATTCGCCATCGACACGCATCCGGGGTTCTATACCAGAAGATAAATGTAAATCTGATGCTTTGTTGTTAACTGCAGAAGTCAATAATTCTATTATATCCATAAGTTAATGCTTCCAAATTGCTACGAGTGTTGGGTACAAGCGGCAGGGTAACATAGAAGGATCTACTCGGCAAACGCCCCATCTTTTGCTATTGTTAGCATTTTAAAAGGCAGTACATGCACGATGACTCTTCAACACAATTTAAATCAAATACAACAGATTATTAGGCAGGCAGCATTAGAAAACGGCCGGAATGCTAACGAGGTCTTATTACTTGCTGTCAGTAAACAACAAAGCGCAGAATCAATTGCCCAGTTATTTGCGCTTGGGGTATGCGATTTTGGCGAAAACTATTTTCAAGAAGCACAAGAAAAAATTAATGCGCTAAAAGATTTCCCCATATGTTGGCACTTTATCGGCCCAATCCAGAGTAATAAAGCAAAAAATATTGCTCGTGATTTTAATTGGGTACATAGTGTAAACAGACTAAAAATAGCCCAGCTACTAAGTGAGCATCGCCCATCAGATTTACCACCATTAAACCTGTGCTTGCAAGTTAACTTAATCCCTGAAGAAACTAAATCAGGTATTAGTCCCGAGGAAGTAACTGAATTGGCTTTGGCAGTAAGTCAATTGCCTCATCTCAAACTTAAAGGCTTAATGACTATACCACCCCCAGAACACGATCCACAAAAGCAATATGAACTATTCATGCAAATGAACCAACTCTTAAAATTCCTAAACCAGCAATTAGGCTTAAACATGGATACTTTATCGATGGGAATGAGTGATGATTTGATTCCAGCAATTAAGGCAGGGGCTACGATTGTTCGTATTGGGCGAGCAATTTTTGGTGAGCGTGAAAAAAAATAATGAATTCGCTACGCTAATACAAGCTACGGCTCCTACATTAGATCGAGGATAACGTGCTTTCTGCATTCCCCTATTTAGGTATATACTAGCAGGTGTATACCAACAAAAATAATGGGATTAGGGGTAAATATGTCAGGTTTAACCGCTGTAGGATTATTTGTTGTTTCTTTAGCTTTTTCGGTACTTATTTTCAGTATCTGGTTACGTATGGCACTTCGCTACTTCCGTGTCAGTGCAATTAACCCACTAAGCCAATTGATCCATACCATCACGGATCCCCTGGTAATCCCAGTACAACGCTTACTGAAATTAACACCCAAACCTGGGAAAAAATACGATACGGCATCAATCATCGTGCTCGTACTGGTTGAAATCCTGAAGATCTTTATCCTGAGCATGATCGCATTCCACGGCCTAATGCCTATAGGCTATTTTATCATGTATGTTATTGCTGATTTAATCATTCAGCCCTGCGACCTGCTCTTCTTCGCCATCTTGATTCGTGTGATTATGAGCTTTGTTAATCCAGCCTGGAATGGTCCAATTGAGTCTTTCTTGCGTACTTTAACCGACCCTTTACTGAAATTAGGACGCAAAATTATTCCTGATATTTCTGGTTTTGATTTCTCCCCTTTTATTATGCTTATGATTTTGAAAGTGATTACATTATTCATTAATGCGAACCTTCCCTGGAGAATACTATAAAACGAACTATACTTATCCGTAGACAAGGGCTACAAGGATGAAATTATGAAATTGTCGCATTGCACTGGTTTAGCATTAGCTATTTTACCTTTTAGTCTATTTGCTGATGACCAATTCTATTGCCCGGAGAATCATGCCTACATTAGCATTGGTATGTCTCCAGACGAGGTTATCGCGGCCTGTGGTCAACCCATTAGCCAACAAGATTCGAATCAACCTGTTTTAAGAAAAATTCCCGTACAACAGCTTATTTATAATAACAAAGGTGCTGATACTGCATTTTACGGTGTATGGAACATCCCCACAGGTAATGGTGGTGCTCAGCTGGAAGTTGATATCGTGGATCAAAAAGTACGAAGTATTAAACTAAACAGTTCTGATAGTAATTCCATTTCTATTTGCGGTGGTAATAGCATTCAAATTGGTGATCCAGTGGAAAAAGTTTATTATTCTTGTGGTAGTCCCTCACTAACCAATAATACTTATATTAATGAAGTAGTGCCCACTGCAGAAAAACCTAAAGTATGGATTTATCAACCAGGCCAATATCAACCAACAGTAACCTTGACTTTTGTTAATGGCAAATTACAATCCATCAACTAATTAACATAAGGTACCACTTGAATGACGGAAACAGTTGACGATATTACCATTGCCTTTAGCGAAAACGGTACAGAAGTAACTAAAGAACTGGATAAACAGGTATTAAGCAAGGGAGCTTGGACCACAATTATATTTAAGTACCAGGATTGGGATAATAGCAAAAGCGATTTTGGACCCGTGAAATACTCAATTCGCCGTTATCAAAAGCGCAATAATCAGTATTGGCAAAAGTCTAAGTTTAATATTTCTAGTGCGGACCAAGCGCAAAAGATTGTTGATATTCTTAGTAATTGGCTGAAATGATTTAAGCCTCCTGCTTTAGTTCTCCACTGCAAACCTGTAGGCTGGGCGGCTGTAAGGCCCAACCTACAGGTAAACAACAATCTTAACTAATCCACTCCAAACCCGTATGACGGCGTTCAAAATAATTTGCCACCATAGTCTCACTTACCAGATCCAAGCTGTCAGGATTCCAATGCGGATTCTTGTCTTTATCAATCAATAAAGCACGCACGCCTTCATAAAAATCCTTACCATGCATGAAATGGCTCACCAGGGTGTAATCCATTTGCAAACACTCGGCCAAAGTTAATCCCTTAGCGCGGTGCAATTGCTCTAAAGTAACCTTAAGACTCAATGGTGACTTTTGTGATAAAGCATTCTCGATACTAACAGGCCACACTCCATCTTGATCCTGTAATGAGGCTTTAATCATTTCCACACTTGGATGAGCAAAACATACATTAATCGCTGGTTTTATTTGACTAGGCTCAGAATCAGGAGCTGATGCAGCATATTCATGTAAACATTGATCAACCGCTTTAGATGCATCTGCTGATAAATCTGCTTGCTGTAAGGTCTTGAGTAGCGCAGGGATATGTCCTGAAGACATCACCTTCTTCACCAAGCCGGCTTTCACCGCATCATGAGGTCCAAGTCGATTACCGGTTAATCCCAAATAGGTACCTAAATGACCAGGACAACGAGTTAATAAATAACTTGCACCAATATCCGGAAAAAAGCCAATGCTGGTTTCGGGCATCGCAAACACAAAATGGTCACAAGCGACCGGATGGCTTCCATGCAATGAAACACCGACACCACCGCCCATAACCATGCCATCAATTAAAGAAATATAAGGTTTGCCCAAATGATGGATAAAATGATTTAAACGATATTCATGCCAGAAAAATTGCATTTGCTCTGAATCATTTAATCGACCAGAAAAATAAAGTGCGCGGATGTCTCCTCCAGCACAAAAAGCATTTCCAGGGGCTGCTTGAACTACCACAGCACGAATACGTTCATCCTCTTTCCATAAACTTAATTGCCGTTGCATGGCAAGAATCATAGTTAAGGTTAGCGCATTCAACGCGTCTGGGCGATTTAATGTAATTAATCCTAATTGACCTTCCTGTGTAAAAAGCAAGTCTTCAGTCATTATTATCGTCCTTTAAATTGGGCAGGTCGTTTACTAAGAAATGCAGAAACACCTTCTTGCTTATCCTCTGATGCACAGGTTTTGGCAAAATGAATCGCTTCTAAATGTAAGGCATCCGTCAGTGATAAATCATAACCATGATCAATCACTTCCATAACCCCAGCAATTGCCTGTGGCGCCATGCTTAAAATACCTTGCAATAGTTTTTTACCATGTTCGATTAAGAATTCAGGTTCAACAACCTCGCTTACCAATCCCCAATTCAATGCGGTTTCTGCTTTAATAAAGCGACCAGTCAGACATAAATCTAAAGCACGTCCTTTACCAATTAAGCGCGCCAGGCGTTGCGTACCACCATAACCAGGAATAACCCCCAGTTTTACTTCAGGCTGACCAAATTGCGCCATGGTTGAAGCAATTCTTAACGTTGCTGAAATCGCTAATTCACAACCGCCACCAAAAGCAAAACCATTAACCGCAGCTAAAGACGGTTTGCCCATAGTTTCTAATAAACGAAAGACCTCTTGTCCATGACAAGCAAATTCATAACCTGTTTGCGCTGTGCATTCTGCCAAACGGTTAATATCAGCACCGGCACAAAAGGCTTTGCCATTACCGGTAATCATTAGCGCTTTAACTTGGGGATTTTCTTTAGCTGCATGAAAAATTTCAGCTAATTCATTTAGTACCTCGGTACTTAAAGCATTCAGCTTATCAGGTCTGTTTAATGTTAACAGTAAAATTCCCTGACTATCTAATTCTTGTTCAACTACATTCATTGTATTACTCCTGTTTAATCCTATTGATTAACGCAAAACAAAGCCGTCGTCCAAACTTGCCTTCGCGATAATTTCGCGCATGATTTCATTTGTTCCCTCAAGAATTTGATGAACCCTTAAGTCTCTAAAAATACGTTCGATTTGATAATCACGTAAATAACCGTAACCACCATGCAATTGCATTGCTTTGTCGCTAATATTAAAGGCACTATCTGTGGCCATACGCTTTGCCATAGCACAATACATTGGTGCATGCGGATCATCTTTATCCATCGCTGCTGCAGCACGATAAACCATTAAACGAGCCGCTTCAAAATCCGTGAGCATATCAGCAAAATAAAAACGTAAGGCTTGCATATCACTTAATTTTTTACCAAACTGCTTGCGCTCATGCATATATTGCTGGGATAAACGCAAACAAGCAAGTGCGCCCCCCAAGGAACAGGAAGCGATGTTAATACGCCCGCCATTTAAAGCATTTAAGGCTATTTTAAACCCCATTCCCTCATCACCTACGCGGTTACTCACCGGAACGCGGCAATTTTCAAAAAAGACCATTGAGGTGGGCTGACTATGCCATCCCATTTTTTTCTCTAACTTACCAAAACTTAAACCTGGCGTACCCTTTTCGATGAGTAAACAAGTGATTCCATGATGACTGTCATCACCCGTACGTACCATACATAAATACACATCGCTTACTGAGCCACCTGAAATAAATGACTTTGAACCATTGAGTACATAGTGGTCCCCATCTTTAATTGCTTTGGTTTTTAAGGAGGCGGCATCAGAACCGGATTCAGGTTCAGTTAAACAATAACTGGAGAGCACTTCCATTGCGGTTAGTTTAGGTCCCCATTTGGCCCTTAGCTCTTGTCCGGCATAGCGATCGACAAGAGTAGCGACCATATTATGAATAGAAAGATAGGCGCTCGTACTAATGCAACCAGTTGCCAGTTGCTCAAATAACAATGCGGAGTCGAGTCGAGTTAATTGAGAGCCGCCAATGTCTTCACGGGCCATCATACCAGCCATTCCTAATACGGCTGCTTCACGTAAAACTTCAATTGGAAACTCGCTATGCTCATCCCAATGTTCCGCCATAGGGGCCAATTTGTCACGAGCAAAGTCCGCAGCCATCTCTTGGATCTCGAGATGTTCCTCTGTGAAATTAAAGTCCATAAACCATCCTTAGAAATTTTGTTATATTCAGTTTTTATCTTTAAAAAAGCAGCTGGCCCCAAACTAATAGCTACTGCACTGAAAAATATCTAAATTTCAATGCTGTAAACAGGGTAAAAGCGCAACTGTTTTAGACTTATTTACCTAGAGTACAGAAACTCTCTATTATTTCCAATTTTTTATAACCGGGAAAGAGTTATGTTGCAAAAATTTTCTTTACGAAACCATATTAATTAACTTAACGAGGTCGTAGGTCAGGATTATATGCAAGGAATTCATTCATCGCATTCTCTAACCCTTCTGATAAATCAGGGACATCGTCAAAACAGATCTCTCAAAAATCAACAGATATTGGTGATCCTGATTGCGTTCAATATGAATGACACCACTCATTTGCTCTCCGGTTTAATTGATAGTTCGTGAAAGCTAGTTAAATCAACTCGCTCTTAAGCATATTATGAGTCCTATCACTTGGTTTGCACTATTAATTAGCTATACCCCAATTTTTTATTGTCAATACTATTAAAGAATAGCATATGATGAATGCAACACTTTGATGACTAAATATCGTATGAACAAATTACCCCGTGTGTTTTATGAGCGTGACACCGTCACAGTTGCCAAGGAACTTTTAGGTAAATATCTAATTCATGAAGAACGCATAGGAAAAATTGTCGAAGTTGAAGCATATATAGGTCAACATGATCTTGCCGCGCATTCGTCTAAAGGCCTCACACCAAGAACTAAAGTACTCTATGGTACTGCAGGACATGCCTATATCTATCTTATTTATGGGATGTATTATTGCACTAATGTAGTTACTGAAACAGAAGGCATTGGTTCAGGAGTACTCTTACGTGCCTTGGAGCCGATACACAATATTCACGAGCGTACCCAAGGTCCAGGCCTACTCTCTAAAGCGATGCGTATTGATAAGCAACTCAACGCCCATGATCTGACGAGTGATAATTTTTATATTGCCAATCCCGAAAATCAGGAACCATTTACTATTGTTGAAAAACCGAGAATCGGGGTGCACTACGCCCAAGAGTGGGCAGAAAAGTTATTACGCTTTTACATCAAAGATAATGCTTTTATTTCCAAGCCATGATGATATGATTGCAGGCTTCAATGGCCTGTGAAAAACAAGAATTAAGTATATGGAAACATTAGCTCCAACCCAGACTGCCAATAAAGAAGCGCTGGCCGTGCTCAAAGAATACTTTGGTTTTGATTCCTTCAGAACCCCACAAGAAGATATCATTAATGATGTTATTGCAGGCCATGACGTACTCGTATTAATGCCTACTGGTGGCGGGAAATCGCTTTGTTATCAAATTCCATCTCTAGTCCGACCTGGCGTTGGTATTGTGGTATCCCCTCTTATTTCTTTAATGGAAGACCAGGTCACAGCCCTTAAATTACAAGGTATTCGTGCAGCCTACTATAATTCATCGCTAAGCAGTGAAGAGGCAAAACAAGTCTTGGCGCAACTACATAACGATGAGCTCGATTTATTATATATTGCCCCAGAACGAATCATCAGCTCAGCCTTTATTGAACGCCTGCAAGAATGCCACCTTTCCTTATTTGCCATTGATGAAGCGCATTGTATTTCACAATGGGGACATGATTTTCGCCCTGAATACGCTGCTTTAGGTTTGTTAAAAAGCCATTTTCCTGAAATCCCGGTGATTGCGTTAACCGCAACTGCGGATAAACAAACGCGTCAGGACATTGTGGTTAAATTAAATTATGCTCCGAAAAAATACATTGCCTCATTTAACCGCCCAAACATCCACTACAAAGTCGTTCCCAAAACCAGTGTCATGAAACAGTTAAGTCAGTTTTTAGAATCAGTGGAACAACAATCAGGCATAATCTATTGTGGTACTCGAAATAGCGTGGAAAACGTAGCTGAAAAACTACAAGACTTAGGTTTCAAAGCCCGTGCCTATCACGCCGGACTATCACATAAAGAACGCAAAGAAGTGCAAAACTTATTTCGCTATGATCGCATTGATCTCGTAGTTGCTACCATTGCGTTTGGTATGGGCATTGATAAGCCAAACGTACGCTTTGTCATTCACCATGATTTACCTAAAAACATCGAAGGTTATTATCAAGAAACCGGGCGAGCAGGACGTGATGGCTTGCCGGCTAAAGCGTTACTCCTATACGATGCCGCAGACAGTGCACGCTTACGCTCCTGGATCATGAGCACCCCTGGTGAAGAACAACGCCGGGTAGAAAGCAACAAATTGAATCACATGCTTGCCTTTGCTGAAGCCTCGCATTGTCGCAGGCAAATCTTGTTACGCTATTTCGATGAGCCCTGGGATAACGAATGCAAATACTGCGATGTTTGCGATAGCCCACCCATAACCGCCGATGCAACTGAAGATGCACAAAAGTTTTTATCCTGTGTTTACCGACTGCGTCAAAATTATGGACTGACTTATACTATTGAAGTCTTGCGTGGCAGCAACTCGGAGAAAATCAAACAATTTGGCCATGAGCAATTAAGTACATTTGGAATCGGCAAAGATAAATCTGCTCATTATTGGAAACAATTAGCTTGGCAACTTATTCATAAAGATTATTGTTTCCAGGATATTGGCCATTTTAATGTGTTGCGCTTAACGCAAAAGGCGATTCCCTTACTCAAAGGTGAAGAGAAAATTTCATTAACGATTCCTAATAATGATCTGCAAAGCACGAAAAAGAAAAAGAAAGAACGCTTGCCATTCCAATCCAGCAACAGTCCTTTATTTGAAGTATTGCGCTCATTAAGACGCAAGCTTGCTGATGAGGAAAATAAACCACCATTTATGATCTTCAGCGACGCAACCTTGCAAGCCATGGCTGAAGCGAAGCCACAAAATACCGAGCAACTACTTGCCGTACCTGGAGTAGGCCAACATAAATTAGCTCATTATGGTAGTGATTTTCTTAAAGCCCTTAAAGAATTTAACAAACAGGGTTAATTGCACAGCCTAATACCTGGCGATAATCTAAATCATGCTAAAGAGCAGGGTCACTAAGTCAAAGAAATTACAACGCAAGCTCGTCTGGATACAGCATGATACTAAACTATGCTGTCTTGCTCTATTAGGTGTAGGCTGGTTGCAAGCAACCAACCTTAAAGATAGTGAATCAGCTACTCCAGCTCTTGAGCCACTTGTTTTATAAACTCTTTGAATGGTTGTTCCAATTCAGCACGTTTCAAAGCATAAGTTACATTTGCTTTGATATAACCTATCTTCGAACCACAATCAAAATGAGAGCCATTAAAGCGATAAATGTGGACATTTTCTCGTGAGAGTAAGCCATGAATTGCGTCAGTAAGTTGCAATTCATTATTCTTAGTTATGGTATTTTTTTCTAATACACTAAAAATTTCTGGCGGCAGAATATAGCGACCTAATATAGCTAAATTCGAATCAATTTCATTAGCCGTAGGCTTTTCAATCAATGCCTCCACCTTGGTTTCATCTGGATCATTGCTGCGCAAAGCAACAATTCCATAATGTTGGCGCATGCCAGGGTCAACCTCTTTGGTTGCTAAGACACAAGAAATGTCCTCATTTGATTCATATAATGAAATCATATTTCTTAAACAGGAACTATTAGATTCTTCCATCAAATCATCAGGTAAAATCACCGCAAAGGGTTCATTACCAATTAATTTTTTGGCACATAAAATTGCATGCCCAAGCCCCAGTAAATCGACTTGTCGTAGATAAACATTAGTTACATTTGGAGGCAAAATATGATGGATTAATGAAAGTAATTGTGACTTTCCATCCTGACTTAATTTATTTTCCAAATCCGTATTTTTATCAAAATAATCTTCAATATCGACTTTATTTTGACTCGTCACGAAAATAAGCTCATTAATCCCTGCATCGATGGCTTCTTGCACGGCATATTGAATTAATGGGGTATCAATAACAGGCAACATTTCTTTTGGAATTGTTTTAGTGATAGGGAGAAAACGTGTACCAAACCCCGCTACTGGAAATACAGCTTTTGTAATAGAACCCTTTTGTCTCATGGAACGATACTCCTTTATCACCACAACTTTAAATTGAGTATAGTTAACAGAAATGAAAGTGCCAAAAAAGCATAATATTATTTATTTTCAAGCACTAAAGCAGCGCAAATAACGGGCAGCGTGAAACAAAAAACAACAAATTAATGGGTTGGTCTATACTTGAATGCATTAGTTTTTTTTTGAGTAACAATGGTCATCATTAATTTGCCTCTCCGAGAATTTGATCCCACAGAAACAACAAGAACAATTGAGAGGATAGTATGAATCATCATAATACGATTAAAAATTGGGGATCTGGAAGCTCAGTTATTTGCTAATAATTTATCCCTATACAATCTTGGTGATATTAATCAACAAACGATTGCCGGTTTAATTGCAACAGGCTCACACGGCACCGGTTTATCTTTTGGAATTGCCTCCACACAAATAACCTGGATTCAACTGATTACCGCAGATGGCCGAGTAGTGGAATGTTCCCCAACCCAACACCACGAACTCTTTAAAGCTGCCCAAGTTTCGCTAGGAACTTTAGGAGTGATTAGTAAGGTAAAAATTAAAGTATTACCTAAATAGTACATGCAACAAGAACGTAAACTCGTTGATTTTGATAACGCACTGGTTAATTTAATTGCCTCATTTTCAAATAATCGCAATTATGAATTCTTCTGGTTTCCTTACACTGATTATGTTTTTGAAAAAAAACATAATGTCATTTCTGAACAAGCCGAAGCTAAAAAGTTTAAAAAACTATTTAACGATTATTTCTTGGAGAATGGCGCTTTATGGTTATTGTGTGAATTCTCACGTAACTTTCCCGATTTTTATAGAAAACACGCCAATTCCATACTTAGAAATTTAAATTCTAATTTAAAAAATACGGCCCCTAGCACTGAATGCTACGCGACCACTCGCCTGGTTAATCATCAAGAAATAGAATATTCGATACCCATAGAACAAGCCATAACGACTATTCAGCAAATTCGCCACTTATTGGATCAGCATGATGTTCATGTTTCTTTTCCAATTGAAGTACGTAGTGTTGCTGCAGACGATATTTATCTTAGTCCCAACTATCAACGAAAAACAGTATGGATTGCAGTTCATGCCTATACCAAAGATATTTATGAACCTATTTTTAGAGAGGCTGAAAAGATCTTTATAGCCAATCAAGGCAGACCTCATTTGGGAAATATGGGTTTCGAGCCTTAGTGTTAATCCAGGATATACGGCACTGAAAGGAGCTACTATTCCAGAAAAATCGGTAAATCAACCGATGCCTGCTAAAGCGTATTCTTCAGAAGAACAACAACAATGGATGGAGATATCCCGAATGTGCCTGAGTTTATCAAAGTAAAAAACCAATATAATGCGCAAAAACTACTGCTTGATTTAAAAAAGCATGGAATCAATACCGGTGCGAGCGCAAATACTCCGATAATTCCTATTATCATCGGAGATGAGAAAAAAACCGTACAACTCTGCCTGAATTTGCGCCAGCATGGAATCTATACGCATCCGATTATTTATCCTGCGGTAGAGAGGGATATGGCTCGAATCAGGTTATTCATTAATTACATGCATACCGAAGAGCAATTAGCTTATACAACGGACATGATCTATAAATATTTAGCTTAAAATATTAGTGAACGATGTTAATCGCATCGTTCACTAATATAAAACCAGCTCTCTTAATACCGCGGTTGCATAAGAGCCTGCAGGTAAAATAAATGACAGCTCTGCAACCTTGTCTTGAACCACACAATCAAATTGCTCCACGTGCAAAATATTCGCCCGCCAAGCTTCTTCCAATCCCATGCGTTCTAATCCAGCCAACCAGGGCTGCCAATCTGCATAGATTTTATCGATCAAGACTGAGGCCTCTCCTTGAACCTTCCGTTTGCTTTTTCCAGGTAAAGGACTAGCAGGAGAAATATCCTTATCCCGAATGCGTTGTCTTAATTCCTCATGTACCTCATCAATAACAAAAATACTCTTTGAGCCGCCAAGCTGCATGACATCGCCGGTCAAAGGAATATTCCAATTTTGCTCGTGAACGCGATGCGCCAAAATTAAATTGAAAATCCATGAACGTGCAGCCGAGCAATACATTCCTTTACGGAAGCGATCTTTTACTTTACGCCCCTGCACCAGCATCTCTTCAGCCCTATTGAGATTCCCTGCATCATGGCCAAATCGTTGCTCACCAAAGTAATTAGGTACGCCTGTTTTTTTAATTTCTTCTACACGCTGTAAAAACGCGGCCTCATCAGTCAGATCACGCAAACGTATAACAAACTGGTTACCCGTTAAAAATCCCGGCTTAAGTTTTTTATGATGACGAATGCATTCCAAAATACGCCATCCCGGTGCTGAAAGCAGTTCAATCCCAGGAATTTCCTCACCAGGGGCATGCACGCTTAGCCATTGAGTAGTTAATGCTTGGCGATCTTTTAATCCCGCATAACTAATTAGTTTAACTGGCTTATTAATTAAGGAAGCAAGAGATTTCACCACCTCTTCGGTATTCAAACCGCTTTTCTCTATTCTTAAAAGAATATGTTCGCCCTGACCACTAAAAGGCGTATCAAAGAATTCGTTAACCTGAAAATCTTCAGGTACGTATTTAAAATGCGCTGTAGATTGTGGTAAACCATAAACCCGTGCCCAATCCAAAGAATACATTATTACAACCACCTATCTAAAAAATATCGGAAAAACCGCCTGAACTAACAAATTTAAAGTGCATAGTTTAAAAATAATTCGTAAAATCTATAGCATTTGTAGTTAACGTGGATAGATTAACATCGAAACCCAGGTAGAACTAGGGGCTGTTCCCCGTCGCCTTCGGCAACATATAACAACGAGAGAGAAAGAATGAATCGCCCAACTGAACTAAATTCATGGAAAAAGCTTAAAAGATGCGCCACTAATTTACCCAAATCATCCTTGCTAAAAAACGCATATTTAGCAAGCGAACACCTCATTCTGGATTACAGCGGACAGCCAATTAATGAATCAATATTAAACCTACTACTTGAACTTGCTCATGAAAGCAAATTATCTGAGCATATGCATGCCCTACTTGAAGGCGAACACATTAATAATACCGAAAACCGCCCTGCCTTACATACAGCCTTGCGCGCTCAGGAGCAGGATGCCATTTATGTTAATGGCAATAATGTAGTTTCTGAGGTCACGAACGTACGTCAGAAAATGAAAGCGATTTCCACACAGATTAGAGAAGGAAAATGGTTGGGTTATACGGGGAAACCCATTACCGATGTAGTTAATTTAGGAATTGGCGGCTCCATGCTCGGCCCCTTCTTTTGCATCGATGCCCTTAGCGATTACGTCACGAATCAATTGAATTTTCATTTTGTCGCGGAAGTTGATCCAAATGCCTTTGCACGCGTCAGCGCCAAATTAAATCCAGAGACAACTCTGTTCATTGTCTCCTCAAAATCATTCACTACCCCTGAAACGCTGTATAACATGGAAAAAGCTTTGGCGTGGATGAATCAAGACCAGCATGTAGATAAACATTTTATTGCCGTCACCGCCAATGTAGAAAAAGCCTGTGAGCTGGGCTTTAAGCACATTCTTCCGATTTGGGATTGGGTTGGTGGTCGTTACTCGGTATGCTCATCCATTAATTTAATTACCTGTATTGCTATAGGCTATGAGCATTTTTCTGCTCTGCTTGATGGTGCGAACTGTATGGATCAACATTTCAGAAATACTGAGTTTTCCAAAAACCTGCCTGTTCTTTTAGCCTTATTAGGTATTTGGAATATCAACTTTTTAAATAATAATAATTTATTAATGCTGACTTACTCTGAAGATTTAAAATACTTAGTTCCCTATCTACAACAACTGGATATGGAAAGCAATGGAAAATCAGTGAATAAGCAAGGGCAGCGAGTTAGTTACGATACAGGCCCTATTATTTGGGGCGGCCCAGGCAATCATGCCCAGCATAGTTATTATCAATTACTGTGTCAGGGAACACGCAAAATTACTGCCGATTTAATCAGTGTTAAAATCTTTGATCAGGAACCTATTAACAAAATGTGCCTTGGCCATCGCAAAGTACTCACTGAAGGAGTTGCTACAGAAGATAATCCTTACAACTATGTGCATGGGAAAGTTCCTGTAAATCATATTTCCTTAACCGATTCTTCTCCTAAAACACTTGGTGCTCTCATTGCCTTGTATGAACATAAGATTTTTGTGCAAGGAGTAATCTGGAACATTAATTCATTTGATCAGCCAGGTGTTGAAAGCGCTAAGAAAATATTTAAACAATACTCCTAGGTAGAAACATGAACAAGCAAAAATCTATTTCCCTCATTGGCGCGGGCCATCTTGGCCGCGCGTTGTTATGCGGACTTATCAAAAGTGGCTATCCCGCTCAATCAATTACGGTCAGTAATCGTACTCAAGATAAATTAAAGCGCTTGGTGAACGAGTTGAATATTGTACCCGCAGCAAGCAATAACGACGCAATCGATGCCGCTGAAATACTCATCTTGGCTGTAAAACCTCAATTTATGCAGGATGTATGTCAAGAAATTGCCGCTAAAGTAAAAATGGAAAAACCTCTCATTATTTCATTAGCAGGAGTAACGGAAATAGAACAGATTTCCCAATGGCTTGGAATCACTGATTTAAGTATCATCCGAGTTATGGCCAATACGCCTATGGAGTTTGGCAAGGGCACCTCTGCCCTTTTTGCCAACTCATCTGCCACAGACGTTCATAAAAAAATAACTGAGGCGCTCTTTAACGCCGTAGGTTCTGTATTCTGGGTTGATAAAGAACAGCTTTTAGATCCACTAACTACCGCCATTGGCAGTGCCCCAGCCTATGTATTCTTGTTCATGGAAGCACTACAAAAAGCGGCTGCCAGTCAAAATATTCCTGAAGAGTTGGCAGAAAAAATAGCTATTGATGTAGTAAGTGGCGCGGCAGTCTTAGCCAAACAGTCGAACTATTCTTTTGCTGAATTACGAGCCGGAGTGACTACTCCCCATGGTATTACCGAACACTCATTAAAAGACCTGGATATAGAAGATTTTTTTACCCGCTTTAAGAAAATATATCAGGCTGCAAATGAGCGTATTGAGCAAATTAAATCGAAGTAAGGCCTAGAAACGTCATCCCGAACCCAGTGAGGGATCTCTGCCAATTTAAGAGATCCTTCGTCGCTCATTAGAGTAACCCGCTCCTCTGCTCTATTACAGCACCCCAAAGAATTAAAATACAGGCAAAACCTTTTTTTGCCCTTTTGGTTTAAAATTAAATCAAACATACATTAATAATGTACCCAATGCCTAATTCTGCATTCGATGTAAGCTTTCTTAAAAGCAGCTACGCTATAGCCCCCCGGTTAATCAACAACAGTTCTCCGCAATATATAACGGACATACGCCGATTTATTTTGAGGCTACAGATGGGGGTGGGGGAAGACAATTACAAAAAACTCAGTTAGTGAAATTACCCATTGTTATATAAGGTCTTTTTGACAATCCATATTTTATATGTTTTCTTGCGACAACACCAAACAGAAGCCTCAATTTGGTACGTGCAATCCGTATTGCACGACCTAAATAAGCAATTACGATTGTATTGTATGCCCCAAAGTGATAGGTTAACTAAAGGGGTGGTAGGGCATACAATAAAAGACGTATTGATATGGACGACAATAAATTACTCTCAGAACAATTTAAATTATCTTTAATTAAACAAGATTTATCAGCTTCATCCATTAAAGGCTATCTCTATGACTTGAATTATTTTCTCTTATGGATGGAAGACTTTTATCAATGGGCTAAACAAGCTGGCTTAATTCAGTCCAATCCTTCTGAAACAATCAATTTTGCACGAAAAATGTCGCCAACCAAGCCCGAAGCACTCAATAAAGTTGACGTTCATGTACTTCTTACCGCGGCAGGTAAATCCAGCCATGGATTAGATAAAAGAAATTATGCGCTTGTGCAGCTATTGCTACAAGCAGGCTTGCGCATAGGAGAGGTCACATCATTACAACTAAGGAATATTACCATTCGCGACCGCTCAGGCTCTGTGTCTGTTGTGGATGGTAAAGGTAGAAAGCACCGAGATGTTCCATTGAATGCGACCGGACGCAGAGCAATATCATCCTACCTTCAAACAAAGGATGGTATTGGCCAGGAAGATTATCTATTTACTAATAAATCAGGCGCACCCCTATCAATCCGTGCATTGCAAAAAGTAATAAAATCATTAGCAGCAAAAAGGTGAATCAAGCCATTGAGTGCTTCCACCGTGATATTGCCTATTCACTTCCAGACGAAAAGCGCGCGTTATTACAAGACTTGATAACGCCTGAGCATAAAGGCTCCTATAGCCGTCTTACTGAACTTAAAAAGTCGCCCGCGAATGCTAACAGTACCATAATGAATGAATACCTTGCGTATTTTGAGCAAATCCAAACGATAGGTATTTTGGAATGCGATCTGTCCGCCATACATCCTGATGTTATTGCCGCACTCGCCAAAAAGGGACGCTATTATGATGTTGCTCAGCTACGCGAGATCTCCTCAACATTAAAACGTGAGGCAATCATTATTTATTTTCTGTATGAAACAGTAAAAAACATCCTTGATTATTTGATGAACATGTACAAAAGGATTTTACTGGACATTAACCGAAAACCAAAAAATGAAGTATCCGCTGAGCGCGTCAGGGTGGCGACCAAAAACAAAGGGAAACTAAAACCCGCAAGTGACTTTATAAGGCCAGCTTTTTCCCAAGAGGCCGTTAAAAATTTGTCGCTTATACAGTTTAAGGATTTGGCAGATCAAAATATTTATAAAATCGATAAGGCCATGAGTTACGGTGATTTGGACGATGTGTTCAGTGGCACGGCAGACATCGAGCTTGCTCGTGAAAATTGGGATCAAATTGTCCGTATTGTTGCCTCATTAAAAAATGGACTGGCTCCAGCGCATGTGATTATCCAGAAATTGGCCAATCGGACAGATAACGTGTCCAAAGCAATCCGTGCTTTTGGCCGCATCATCAAAACCATCTACATTCTTCGTTATATTGCCGATCAAGAGCTTCGCTATACGGTACACTTACACCTCAATCAAGGAGAATCCAGGCACCACTTAGCCAAGAAATTATTTTTACTGAATAGAGGCGTCTTTAAAACCAGCGATTATGAAGAAATAATGAACAAGGCCAGTTGGTTAAGCCTGGTGTCCAATACGGTTTTGATATGGAATACACATCATATCCAAAAAATCGTTGATAAGCTTCGGGCCGAAGGACACGTTATCCCCAGTGAGCATTTACAGAAAATATCGGCATTGATGTTTAAACACATCCAAATTCATGGGACGTATCATTTTGAGGATCTTTAATGGGCTTAATAACATGAAAACGAGTCGTTTCATTAAACTGCTTTTCGTAATTTTTTCTTTAGCCTGGTGTCACCCTGTATTGGCTACCTACCAGGGAAAGGCGCTGACCTTATCTGAAGCAGAGTCGCTTGCTTTGAGTACCTCGCCTGAATTACAACGCTTTCATGCAGCAAGCTCAGCATGGCAACAACAGGCAATTGCCGATGGCCAATTAGCCGATCCTCAATTAGTAGTTGCTGCTACAAATGTGCCTACTAACTCTTTTAGTTTCACTCAAGATGATATGACCATGGAGCAAATTGGTCTACAACAAACATTTGCCCGAGGCCACTCTTTATCAATGAAATTAAAACAAGGGCAGGCTTTAGCGCTTGGTGAAAAACGAAAAGCCGAAGAAAAGGCTTTAACTTTAGTACGTACTGTAAGAGAAACTTGGTTAGAGTTGTATTATTGGACAAAGGCTTTGAAAGTTTTGCAGGCCAATCGAACCCTCTATAAAAATTTACTTAAGGTTACACAATCGCTGTATCAAACAGGAAAAATCAATCAATCGGATGTTCTTCAGGCACAACTAGAACTATCGAAATTAAATGATCAAATGATTCAGATTCAACAACAAATTAATGTTTTACGTGCCCAGTTAGACAGATGGATAGGCATGGAGCAAAGCCATCGCCTTTTAGCGCTTTCACTACCTCGGTGGCGAGATCCACTGCCACTTAAGCAGTTACAAATCCGCCTACAACAACATCCTGTATTAAGTATTGATGCAGCAACGATTGCTGCAGCTCATAGTGAAGCTGCTTATGCTAAAGAACAATATAAACCAGGTTTTCTTTTAAATATTGGCTATGCTAAACGCCAAGGACGTTTTGCTGATGGCATGTCTCGTTCTGATTTTGTTGGCGCCCAAGTTACTATTGATTTGCCCGTTTTTACTACTAATCGTCAAGACAGGCAATTAAGTGCTAGCTATGACCGGCTGTTAGCCACAAAACTAGACCAACAAATCCATTATCGAGACTTATTGCAAGTACTAACCTCGCAATACACCATTTGGAATAGTTTGTCGAGGCGTGAAAATGTATACAAAATGCAACTAATTCCTGAGGCTAGACAAAATGCTAAAGCATCTTTAATGGCTTATCAAAACACGACCGCGGAGTTAACCATTGTGTTGCGAGCCTATAGCAGTGAGCTCACTATTCAACTTGAGCGTATACAATTACAAGTTGAACGTGCCAAGTCCCGCGTGACGTTATTGTATTTAGAAGGAATCGCTAAATGAAGAAACATCCTTTACTGCTTGTGTGTTTAGTACTTGTTTTGGGTGTAATTTTGGGGCGTTACACAGGTCATTTTGTCAAAATGGATGAGCAATCGCAGACTGATAAAAAACCAATTTATTGGATTGATTCCATGGAACCGACTATCCACTATTCGAAACCGGGGCTATCACGCATGAATATGAAATTAATACCTGTTTATTCTGACGATATTCAAGACGGAGCGCAATCAACTGTTCGTATTTCACCTACGGTAGTCAATAATTTAGGTGTGCGAACAGCACCTGTCATAAAAGGTTCATTTGCAAGACCTATTGAAACGGTAGGCTATGTCCAACCTAACGAAAACAATATTAGTCATATCCATACTTATGCCAATGGTTGGATAAAAAAACTTTTTGTGAAAGCCGTAGGTGATGTGGTTAAAAATGGTCAAGTTGTTTTACAACTTTATTCGCCAACATTGGTCAATGCTCAGGAAGAATATCTCATCGCTTTAGAGAGCAAAAACCAAACGTTAATTGATGCGTCTTACAAAAAATTACAAAACTATCACATTTCAGAACAACAAATTGAACAATTAAAAACAACGCGGAAATCCAGTCATTTAATTGATATTTATCCGCATCAAAATGGTGTGGTAACCATGTTAAATGTGCGTGAAGGCATGTATGTCACGTCAGAAACTGAAATGATGAGTATCGTTGACTTATCCAGTGTTTGGATGATGGCGCAAGTTTTTGAAGACCAGGCGAATTGGGTTAAAACAGGAGAGTTGGCTGAAGCACGGTTAACTGCATTCCCCGAAAAAACATGGAAAGGTAAAGTGGATTATATCTATCCCGAAGTTGATCCTAAAACCCGTACACTGAAAGTGAGATTTTGTTTTAATAATCCTGATGGCCTATTAAAGCCAAATATGTATGCCACTATTATTCTATTGGCAGAACAAAAACAGAATGTGCTTAGTATTCCTCTGGAAGCGTTAATTCGTAGCAGTGAAGGTGACCGGGTTATTGTAACCGTTGGTCAAGGACGTTTTCAAAGCCGTGTCGTCACAACCGGCATTGAATCAGGAGAACGTGTAGAAATTCTCTCCGGACTTTCAGTCGGAGAGCAAGTCGTTATTTCCGGGCAATTTCTCCTGGATTCAGAAGTGAATTTAAAAGCGGGTTTAGAACGGTTGCAAACTCCATCACCAAAAGCCAATAAAAAGGCAAAGGACGGTTTATGATTGCAAGCATCATTCGATGGTCATTACAAAATCGTTTTTTGGTTTTATTGGCAACCTTAATGTTACTGTTCTGGGGTATTTACGCAGTAAAAAATACAACAGTTGATGCCATTCCTGATTTGTCAGATGTGCAAGTCATCGTTAAAACAGACTTCCCCGGGCAAGCGCCACAAGTCGTTGAAGATCAAGTTACATACCCCTTAACAACTGCCATGCTAGCAGTTCCTGGTGCAGTTACAGTGCGTGGTGAATCAGATTTTGGCGTCTCCTATGTCTATATCATTTTTAAAGATGGCGTTGATCTTTATTGGGCACGTTCGCGGGTACTGGAATACTTAAGTCAAATTACCAACCGTTTGCCACCAGGCGCACAAATGGCATTAGGGCCTGATGCAACTGGAGTAGGATGGGTGTATGAATACTCCTTGATAGATAAAACTGGACACCATGATTTAGCACAATTAACCAGTTTGCAAAACTGGATTCTGAAATTTGAATTGCAAAAAATACCTGGCGTTGCTGAAGTGGCGACTGTAGGTGGTATGGTCAAGCAATATCAAATCACATTAGATCCTGATCTCTTGCGTGCCTATGGCTTTACGCCTGAACAAATCAAACAAACTATTGTTGGCGCTAATCGTGAAGCTGGTGGTTCATCGATCGAAATGGCCGAAGCAGAATACATAATAAGAGCAAAAGGTTATTTGCAATCCATAGAAGATATTGCCCAAGTACCTGTTGGATTAGGTAAAAACGGTGTTCCTATTTTGTTGAAAGAGATAGCGACTGTACAATTAGGGCCGCAGATAAGGCGCGGTATTGCAGAATTAAATGGTGAAGGTGAAGTAGTAGGTGGCATCATTGTAATGCGCTTTGGCCAAAATGCCATGCAAACAATTGCTGATGTAAAAGCAAAGTTGGCACAACTACAGAAAAGTTTACCAAAGGGCGTGCAAATTATTCCTACGTATGATCGGTCGAGTTTAATCAAACGAGCGATTAATACCCTGCTCGATAAATTAACAGAAGAATTTATTTTAGTTTCGTTGATTTGTCTTGCCTTTTTATATCACTTTCGTTCATCGCTAGTGATTGTCATCAGTTTGCCCCTGGGTATTTTAGTGGCACTTATCATTATGCATCTGCAAGGCATTAATGCCAATATCATGTCCTTAGGAGGCATTGCAATTGCTATAGGGGCAATGGTGGATGCAGCGATTGTAATGATTGAAAACGTACATAAACATTTAGAACACACTGTCGTCACTAACAAAAATCGTTGGCAGATTATAGAGAAAGCAACACTTGAAGTGGGGCCTGCTTTGTTCTTCTCCTTACTTATCATTACCTTTAGTTTTTTACCCATATTTACTTTACAAGCCCAGGAAGGTCGAATGTTTGCGCCATTGGCGTATACCAAAACCTATGCGATGGCGGCTGCCGCCGGTCTTTCTATTACACTGGTACCCGTGCTAATGGGATATTTTATTCGCGGTAAAATAAAGCCAGAGCATAAAAACCCATTAAATAGAATATTACTAGCCCTGTATCGACCAGTCCTTGATATGGTTTTGAGAGCACCTAAAGTTGTAATCGCCATCGCAGGATTAGTAGTAGTTATTGGTTTTTTACCTCTTTCATACCTTGGCGGCGAGTTTATGCCCGAATTGGATGAAGGGGATCTTCTCTATATGCCAACTACTTTTCCTGGCATTTCTGCAGGAAAAGCCCAACAAATCTTGCAACAAACGGACAAATTGATTGCGACGGTTCCCGAAGTCAACACGGTATTTGGTAAAATTGGACGTGCTGAAACAGCCACCGATCCGGCACCACTATCTATGCTCGAAACGACTATTCAATTTAAACCAAAGAACGAATGGCGACCAGGCATGACAGTAGAAAAATTGCGTGAAAAACTAGAGACACGTCTGAAATTACCTGGGCTTTCTAATGCCTGGGTAATGCCTATTCGTACACGCATTGATATGTTAGCCACCGGTATTAAAACCCCTGTAGGCATTAAAATCGCGGGACCCGATTTAAGCGTTATTCAATCGATTGGTCAGCAAATTGAAACAGTCCTTAAACAAGTGCCGGGTACGGTTTCTGTTTTTGCAGAGCGAGTTGCTAGTAGTCGCTATATCACCATTGATATCAACCGATTAAAAGCAGCGCGCTACGGATTAAATATCATTGATATTCAAACTATTATTGAAACAGCTGTAGGTGGAATGAATGTCACTCAAACAATTGAAGGACGAGAACGATATCCTGTCAATTTACGCTACCCACGTGAAATTCGTGATTCATTAGAAAAATTACGTTTGCTTCCAATTATCACCTCATCAGGCGCGACCATTCCTTTAAGTGAAGTAGCACGTGTTATAGTTACGGAAGGACCCGATATGATTCGCAGCGAAAATGCCAGACTTAATGGGTGGGTCTATGTAGATATTGCTGGACGAGATTTAGGCTCTTACGTTAATGAAGCACAAATGAAAGTGCTGCAACGAGTGAAATTGCCAGCTGGTTATTCGCTTACCTGGTCAGGTCAGTATGAGTATTATCAGCGTGCAAAAGATCGTTTAAAGATGGTTGTACCCTTAACGCTTGCCATTATTTTTTTCTTGCTGTATTTAAATTTCCGAAAACTTGGCGAGCCGATCATCATCTTAGCAACGTTACCTCTTGCTCTTGTTGGCGGCATTGTACTGCTGTATTTACTAGGGTACCACTTATCGGTTGCTGTGGGAGTAGGATTTATTGCCTTGGCAGGTGTTTCTGCCGAAACTGGCGTAATTATGCTCGTGTTTCTCAATCACGCGTTAATGAAACAACAGCAACAAGCACAGAAAGAAAAACGTTCCTTGACCCATGAAGATATCAATAATGCAGTCATTGAAGGTGCATTACTACGGTTAAGACCCAAAATAATGACGGTAACTGCCATTATTGGAGGGTTATTGCCGATTATGTTATTTGGTGGCACGGGTTCTGAAATCATGCGTCGTATTGCAGCTCCAATGGTTGGAGGGATGGTGAGTGCGACCATGCTCACTCTAGTTGTTATTCCGGCAGTCTATCTTTTATGGAAAAGAAACAGTCATAATTAATAGTTGATTATTTGAAATTCATTAGGTCAGAACTATTTTTTCAAGGTAAAAAGTCCTTAGAAGAGTTATATATTTTATTGAATGATGAACGAATTCCTTTGGATAGTAAAAAAATGAAGCAGAAAAACTCATTAAGTCATTTAATGATCGTTAATGACTTGATTTCAGTGCTTTTACAAATTGTAGATTGGGTCCATGAGCCTAACCTATATTTAACGGCTGTGGATTCTAGCTAACCCAGGGTAGCGAGAGGTCGTACCCAAGGATTAAGCCGCTTCAAAGACGGGGGCAATTTCTTAATAGATTCCTGCGCATCAGTCATATTGCTGTATTCCCCAATCGTAAGTACATACCAAATAACATTATGTTCTGTGTAATGGTTTAACTTTGCTGTAGAGTAGAGTAGTTTATTGCTTTTGATATAGCGTTTCATATCAATTTTATCAGTGCTGGCAACCAATTGAATTGTATATAATTTTTCTTGCAAAGCCTGTGTAATTGCAGCTTTGTCCTGTTCAATCCTAGCATCCCTTTGCGCCTGTTCTACAAGGGCGATTGTGGCTCCATTTGCTTCTTTGCTAATCAAATCTAAATTTTGATTTACGGCTAAAGTATGCACAACCAATTCCCGCGTAGCTGAATCTTGCCATGAAGGAATTTGACTGACTAAGGCTGTTTGCTGCACCGAGGGCTTAGTAATTGCAGCGGTTACTTGATTGGTGGGAGGCTCTTGATTAAAGGCCTTCGCAATAAATAAACAACAAAGCGTTGAAAGAACTGCACTCCCGACTGGAATGCCGAATTTTTTCACCGTATCAAGGGTCGAGAGTTCTTTCTTATTGGCAAAGTTAAAAATGAATGATTCCAGATTTGAATTGATCTTGGTTACATTTCCCTTAGTGAGCTGATAAATTTTTTTCAGCTGAGCTTCGGACAATGGTTTGGTAATCAAACGAGAAGCGGTTGCCCGTTCAAGTACATAAGTTCTTGTCTCCGCTTCAGTTAATGTGCCTAACTCAATGGTATGCACTAAACCATTAAAGAATGATGCTGAGAAACTATTTAATGCAGCGACAATTGAATAATCAGATAATAAACCCAGATGAAAAAAATTAAAATCTTCCTGGTTTTTTATCGCGAGCATAACTTCTTTAATAAAGACTTCCGGTAAATGTTGCGCATCATCAATCAGCAACAAAACATGGGCTCTACGCTCATTAATTTGCGCTACTAATGAGGACATATCTGTATGCTCATCCTGCTTCAAATGAAATTGCTCAGCGATACTGCTAATGATGTCTTCGCGATTGTAGGGTGCTTTTATGGTGATTAATAGTGGATTTATTTGCGGATCTAAATGTTCTTGCAGTAACGAAGCAAATGAAGTTTTGCCCCCCGCTTTTTCAGACAATACGGTAATCAGCGTATTGTTAAAAAGAATCAAATGATTAATGAACTCAATCTTTGACAACCAAGAATCTGGCTTTAACAATGTTCTAGGTTGTATCACAGCTGCTAACTCAGACTGAAACAATCCATCCCTCATTTTTACTCTCCTTCAACTGCAACACTCAGCGTATCATATAAACTATCTTCTGTTACCTGTTCTTCCAGATAACAATCTCCTGGATTTCTAATCAGCACAAAACGCAAACAATTATTTTTAATTTTTTTATCTAAACTCATCAGCTCTCTTAATTTGTACAAATCAATAGACGCTGGAATTTTATGAGGTAATCCCGCATCACGTAACATCTGTTCAACAGAATTAACTAGCTGCTCATTAATCAAACCGAGCTTATGAGATAAGACCGCAGCACAGTATAAACCGATAGCGACGGCCTCGCCATGCAACCATTGCTGATACTGAGTGCAAGCCTCCAAGGCATGGGCAAAAGTATGACCAAGATTTAATAAAGCACGCTGCCCTCTTTCTTTTTCATCCGTTTCAACAAACCAGGCTTTAATTTGACAACATGCAGCAATAAGCTTTGGCAACTCTGGACTCTTCGCAGTTAAACCCTGTTTTAATGCTTGAGTTAATTGTGCTAAAAAATCCCCGCCAGCAAGCAAGCCATATTTAATTATCTCCGCAACACCTGCGCGAAACTCTCGTTCAGGTAAGGTATCTAAAGTGGCTGTATCAATTAACACAGCCTGCGGCTGATAAAAGCTGCCAATTAAGTTTTTACCTTGAGGATGATTAATTGCTGTTTTTCCGCCAACCGAAGCATCAACCTGAGCTAATAAAGTAGTTGGTATTTGAATAAAGCCAACTCCACGTTGATAGGTTGCAGCAGCAAAACCGGCCATATCACCAATTACTCCCCCTCCCAGGGCGATAATGGTGGTATCGCGATGATGTTTGTTTTGAATTAATACATCATAAATTGTAAACAAACTATGTTGATTTTTATGCTGTTCCCCATCTTCCAAGATAACTACATCACATTGAATCCCGCTCAATGCAGATTGTATGTAACTTAAATAAAGTGGCGCAACAGTGTAATTCGTGACAATAAGAGCTTGCGGAGACTTCACGAAGGTTCGCAACCAATCAGTGCAGTCCAAACCATCGCGACAGATACTAATAGAATAACAATGCCCGGTTAATGAAACATCAACCTGTTCATAAGCCTTAAAATTCGCCATAAATATATTTTATTATATTATTTGCGACCGCTTTAACTGTTAATTTATCTGTTTCAAAACTTACGTCGGCTAACTCATCGTAGAATGGCTCACGCTCATCTCTTAATGACTCTAATCGTCCCTCAAGGTCATTCGTTTGCAACAAGGGGCGTTTGGTATCACGCTTAGTTCGCTCAAATTGTTGCTGTAATGATGTTTTGAGGTAAATAACAGTCCCTCGTCCAGCAAGTGCGTTTCTATTTTCAGGCGTAATTACAACCCCACCACCAGTGGCTAAAACGATATTGGTCTTTTGCGTTAACTCATCAATAACTTTTTGTTCACGGCGTCTAAATCCTTCTTCGCCTTCAATATCAAAGATCCAAGATATATCTGCGCCAGCGCGCTCCTCAATGACCTCGTCTGAATCAAAAAATTCTAATTTGAGCTCCTTTGCCAAAGCACGACCAATTGTGCTCTTTCCAGCACCCATAGGCCCAATCAGAAAAATATTTCGTACTTTAACTATGCTCATTTTTTATTACATACCTCTTTCTGCTGTGATGTCATAAATTAAACATGTCATTATAACAATAAATCCTACTATCTGCAGTCATTTACTGTGCTATTTGTAAGAGAATTATCAACTATTCCTAAAACTACGTTGAATATTCTACACAAATACAGGACAAAAACCCATAAAATTATTTAATATGAGTTGGATATAACAAATAATACTATTTTTTATATCGATTTTACGCCTAAATTTACAAGTTAGACACCCCTCCCATCCTCCACCAAAGACTAAATGAGCGTCCTTATCCAAATCTTACTTTTTTGAGGGCGTATTAACCAATGAATTTATTATTTTCGGTGTAATGAAAATAAGCAACTCATCATTTTTCAATGAGACTTGCGTATTTCGAAATAAATTCCCAACAACAGGCAGCTGCCCTAAAAAAGGTATTCTCGTGATTGTCTTACTCTTGTCCTGCTGATAAATACCACCAAGGACAACAGTTTGGCCATTACTTACTAGCACATTTGTCTTAATTTCCTTTGTAAGTATAGCAGGAACGCCATTGAAGAGTTGTGTTGATGCAGTATCTTGATTAATTTTTAATTCCATCAAAATTTTACTGTCTGGAGTAATTTGTGGTGTCACTTTTAAACTCAAAACCGCTTTTTTAAAAGACACGGAGGTAGCGCCACTAGCCATAGCTTCCTGGTAAGGAATTTCTTGGCCTGAATTAATTACAGCCGGTTGTTGATTCGTCGCAATCAATCTTGGGCTGGAAATTAATTCAGCACGCCCCTCGCTTTCCAAAGCAGAAAGCTCCAAATCAAGTAAGATGTTGTCACTAAGTTTTGCAAGCGCTATGCCGACAGAAGCAGGATTCATCCCTGCAATAGGTAGAGCAACCAAATCCAAATTTAATCGTTGCGAATAGGGATTAACATCCGCAGGTGGAATGCCCTGCCCCATTTGATTCACACCAGCTAAAGTACCACTAAGCCTACCTGGTTTGGAAACACCCCAGCGTATTCCTAAATCTCGAGAAAAATCCTTGGATACTTCAACAATACGAGCCTCAATTAAAACTTGTTTGACCGGCACATCCAACTGGTTCACTAACTTGCGAACTGCGGCAATTTTATCAACACTATCCTGAATCCAAATAGAATTAGTGCGCACATCAGCACTAATCTTGCCCTGTTCAGAAAGTACGGAGTTTTGACTGTCTTTCACCAAAGCGGCTATATCGACTGCTTTAGCATAATTAATTTGTAGTAGTTCGGAGCGAACAAGCTCCGTGCGTTGTCGCTTTTTAATGGGTGAGGATCCAAGCTTAACTCTCGGGGCTTTGGTATCAATCAAGATAACATTATTTACCCTGCGCATCTCCAAACCATGCGTTGTTAAAATAACATCCAAGGCTTGCTCCCAAGGGATATCATTTAAACTCAAAGTAATATTCCCGTGCACTCGCTTACTCACCACGATGTTCAAATGAGTGAACTCAGCAATGATCTGCAAAACGGCACGAACACTGATGTTTTGAAAATTAAGTGAAATAGGTTTGCCAGCAATAAAGTTTTTGTTAGCTTCCTGAAGTTGTGGTAGTACAACAGGTCGGCCAGTTAACCTTGGTGGATGTAAACCATTCTGCGCAAATACCGCAGTAACGCTAGCAGCTATTAAACTGATGAACACGATAATCTTTTGCACCGTTACTCCTGTTTTTCTGTATGCAGTTTCAACGTGGTTTTATGCTTCTCCCAGAATCCAGAACTGCTCTTGATTGTTTCCGCCAAGCTGATTTCATCGATGCTAATAGCTACAATACGCCCCCCATCTTTTCCTAGATAATCACCAACATGCACTTGCGTAATCACCGCGTCAGGGCCTGCAATTAACCCTAAGCGTCGTGATCCTTGCAATAAAACCCCGACTAATTTTAACGAATGCAAAGGATACGCCTCTAAGCGCTTTGTTCCTGGCGGTAAGTTTAACTTTTGCAAACCAATTGGTTTAAATGGGCTGCGTCGCTTCATCGTATTAGGAAATTTAAAAAGTGGCTCTTTTTTAAATAGAGGATTGGCGGGGACAGCGCTTTGCTTTTGGTGTTTCACCTGCCGAATATACTGCACTAAATCATGATTATCATTGGAACAGGCTACCAATGATAAAGAAAATATACAGAGTGAAATTTGCAGCTTATGAGTCATTTATTGAGTACGGTAACGGTATATTTTAGCGGTAACATTCATCACCAACACCTCATCACAAACGGGTTGATTACAGTGTGACAGCCCCCCTTTAATACTAAAATCATGAAAAGTAACAATACGGTCCATGCTTGCTATTCGACTTAAAAATGACGCTAATTGAAAATAATCCCCTTCAATAGAAATTTTTATTGGCAACATAGTATAAAACCCGTGCACCTCTTCAGCTTGAGGTGCAAATAAGAGAAACTTAAGACCAGAAACCATCCCTGTTTTCGAGATCTCTTCCAATAAACCATAAAGTTCATTTTCTGCAGGCAAGTACTTAATCAAAGAAGTAAACTGCTCCTTAAGCTTCAGTAGCTGATGTCGGTAAGCATCTAAATTAACCACCAGGCGTTGCTTGGTTTCAAAATCTGCTTTCAAAGCAATTTCTTGAGCTTGTAAATTAGTGAAATTCGCAAGATTGTCATGGATTACCAAGCAATATCCCAAAATGATAATTAAGGCACACAGACCTAACAAGAAGCCTGTTTTTACTGATTTTGGCCACTGCCCCATTGTTTCTAAAGTTAACTCATGCAAGGAAATACGGCTCATGATGGTGTTCCAACTGAATGAATAGGCTCAAGAATGAATGTTAATTTAAAACGATTACTTATAGACTGCTGCTTATCTTCTACTTGTTTAACAACCTGTAGGATGGGGCGCTGAATCCATTCATTGTGCTCCATATTTTGCAAGACCCAAGAAACATAAATATTGGACTTGGCATAGCCCAATAAAGAAATCACATTGTCTTTTTCCTCTATTTTACGCAGATAAATACCTGTCGGGACAACCCAGGTTAGTTCATCAAATAAATGCACAATCAGCATCCGCCTTGAGAGTAACTGGTGTACCGCAGAAATTTGCGATAAAAGCCTAGCCCGTGTCTGTTGTAAAATTTTTAGCTCGTTTATCGCTCCCTCGCAAACAGAAAGCTCCTGTCGCAACATTTCATTTCTGATGTGTTGATTAGTTGTTAAGTTCACTACGTGATAATTAACTGAAACTGTCGTTAATAATGCGAGTACGCAGCCAAAAATTAATCGTCTGATAAACGCTTTTTTTTCTTGCTGACGTTTGTGTTCACGCCAAGGTAATAAGTTAATTTGGACCATGATGTTAAGCTATATTCCTTAGAGCTAATCCGCAGGCAACCATCAATTCTGGAGCATCACGATAAAGTGCATTCCCATCAACCCCTTCTCCAAGAACCATACGCGAAAATGGATTCGCAATAGTTGTTGTGATTCCAATCTGTTTCTGCACCATTAGTACTAACCCAGGCACCTGTGCTAAACCACCGGCTAATAGGCTATGCATTACTTTGGGTCCTTGATTCACCGAATAAAAAAAGTGCAACGTATGTTTGATTTGTAGTGCCAGATATTCTTTAAGAGTATCTAGATCAGTAGGTAATTGCGTACTGGCCAATTGTGTTTCTCTGGAATAAATCAGCTCCAGGTTCTGTAGCACAAACAAGTGTATACACTGTGCATTAAGCTCAATAACAGCAATTGTTTTATCGAGCATGCCAGCAGGTAAATCACGGCTCAATTGTTGTGTTGCCCGTGCAACAGCATAAGAAGCAACATCGACACTCTGTACTTGCAAACCCGCCTTATTTACCAAGGCAACCTGCTCCATTACCTGTTCAGCACGTGAGGCAACAATGAGTACATCAACTAAAGAGGGATTGTTTGTTGACGGTCCCATAATTGCGAAATCAAGATAGATTTCACTTATAGGGTAAGGAATGTATTTATCTGCTTCGAGGTAAACGAATTCCTCAATTTCGGTATCACTTAAATAAGCATTGATCTGGATTATTTTACTAATAATCGCAGCATCAGGAAGCGCCAAAGCGACCTGCTTGCAATTAGGTTGCAACTGATGAACCAGTTGTTTTATTGTATAGGGGACTGCATCAATGGCTTCCAAAGCATTAGACGATAAGAATTCGCGCCCGTAAAGTTCGACGCACAATACTCCATCACTCTCAGACAGCGCCAACATAATTATCGCTGTTGAGGTTATATCCAGTCCTATAATTGAATTACGCTTAGGTTGAACCATGTTATGCAGGCCTCGTATTCCATTGAGTAGCCTATGCATCACAAAAACTCCATAAATCCAGACGCGAATAGTAACGTAACTTTATAACAAATTGAATATTTTTTTTTACGCTCCAAACGTCTTGAACTCCAAGAAAACATTTAATATAGTGAAGAATCAATCTGTCATGGAATTTCACATTTTTTATGGAGGAAGAGTTATATGGCACATTCATTAAATGATTTAATTACCTCGCTGGCAACGATTTTAATTCGTTATCACGACAGCCAAGGAATCAATGTTTGCATTAAGGAAACCGAAACAAATGCAGTGAAAAAAACTGCTCGTGAATATGCAATGAAACTATTGCAATCAGAAGGCTCTGACCAGGAATTTGCAAAATTAAATGTAGAATGTACAAAACAATACGCAGACTATAAGCGCATTGATTTACTTACATTTATCAAAGATGAAATAAAAATACTTAGAGAATTATCTCTACGAACAACTCCTTTTTTAGAAGCTGATGATGAGTCAACAAATAGCGAATTAGATGACTATAAAAACAAAATCACGATGTTACTTACAGACTTTAAAGGCCTATTAAGCACTCAGAAAGAAAACGTTTATGAAGCCCGTATTAAAAGACTCAATGAGCCAACACCAATTAAATTAGGCCTACATGGCATGATTGACTCTAAACGGGTTGGCAATATATTTGGTATGCTAAAAAGTTCTCCTTTATGTAATTCTGGGGATCTCGTTAAAGTGGAGTTATTAGATCGATTTAATCTTACAGAGCTATCCACCGCGAGTGAAATCAGAATTGTTGCAGAACGCATCTGCGAAGGTCATCAACATGCACTGATGGCGGCCCAGCATAAAGCAATCATCGATGAGTTGAAAAAACAATATGGCGAAGAACATAACAACTTGAGTGGTCAACTTAAGACTTTAGAAGAAAAACTAAAAGAAAAAGAAGATGCGTTAAAAGAATCCGAGACTAGAATTTCTAAGCAGGCCGCAGAAAATGAAAAATTGCAGCAGGAATTAAAAACCATCAAAGAGGAAAGAACAAAACGAGGCAATCCTACAGGGGTTACATCTCAGTTCTTCACCGGCCAATACCAGTACCCAAATCTAATCTATGGTATTAATAGAACAATAGGAAGACCACAGAATAGATCAACGAACGATCCAGAAACCTCATCAACGTTCGATCTTTAAATTAAATCACCATATGTAGCCCGTATTAACGTAGCTTAATACGGGCTACATTCTCTAAACAAATCTAATCTAATTGCAAAATTCTGCTCTTTTTTGTACAAAACTCGCAATCTTATGAGGAATCACGGTATAATACACCCCTAATTTCATTTTAAACAACATGACTCTATGAAAAAAATGGCATATTTCTGGCGTAAAGGTCTATGGGCGCTAATGAGCCTGTTTTTCCTTTTATTAGTTGCAGGTAGCTTCGTATACCTCTACCTGGAAAGCCAGCTCCCCAATGTAGACTCATTGAAAACAGTCCAGTTACAAGTTCCGTTGCAGATTTTCAGTAAAGAAGGTTTATTGATTCAAGAGTATGGTGAGAAAAAACGTATTCCTGTAACTTATGAGGAAATACCGCAAACACTAATCCATGCACTGGTTGCAACGGAAGATCAACGCTTTTTTGAACATCCTGGCGTTGACATCATGGGATTAGGACGCGCCGCAGTACGTATGGTTCGCACGGGAACCAAATCTCAAGGTGGAAGTACCATTACCATGCAGGTAGCACGGAACTTTTTCCTGTCACGTAAAAAAACCTTTTTACGTAAATTCAATGAAATCATGTTGGCTATAAAAATAGACCGCGAACTCAGCAAAGAAAAAATCCTGGAACTCTATCTGAATCGTATTTATTTAGGTAACCGCGCTTACGGTGTTGGTGCGGCAGCTATGGTTTATTATGGCAAGACCCTAAAAGAACTTAATCTAGCTGAGTTGGCAATGCTTGCAGGGCTTCCTCAGGCACCATCAACACAAAATCCTATCGCGAATCCACTCGCTGCTAAAAAGCGCCGCGACCACGTATTAGAACGCCTTCTAGAAGAAAAGTACATCACTGAAGAGCAATACCAAGATGCGATTAACCAGCCAATCACAGCAAAATATCATGGCACTGACATTAAAGTCAGCGCACCCTATGTTGCTGAAATGATTCGCCAATCTTTATACGATAACTTCGGTCCAGATGCCTACACCAAAGGCTACAAGGTGTACACCAGCATTGACGGTAATCTACAAAATACCGCAAACCAGGTTGTAGAAAAAAATCTGCTCGCCTACGATCATCGTCATGGTTATCGCGGTCCGATTGCCACTATTGGTGAACAAGATAGCAAGTCGTTACGTGCAATTCAAAAGAACTTGGAAAAATACCCTGCGCTAAACCATTTGGTTCCAGCCGTAGTTACTGAAGTTCATGACCGTGCAGCGACTGTAACCTTACAAAATGGACATACCGTAATTATCCCTTGGTCAGGTTTGTCTTGGGCAAGACCTGCGCTTAAAAGTGGCTGGATGGGTAAAGCCCCAACTAAAGCCATGCACGTTGTTGCTGTAGGTGACATAGTCTATGTGCATTCAACCAAAGAGCATTGGGAATTAGCACAAATACCTGAAGCTGAATCAGCCATGGTCGCCTTAAATCCTAACAATGGCGCTATTGAAGTATTAGTTGGTGGATTTAACTTCCAAAAAAGTAAATTTAACCGGGCTACTCAATCAAGCAGACAGCCTGGCTCCAGCTTCAAACCCTTTGTTTATGCAGCAGCATTAAATAATGGTTATAGCTTGGCTACCTTAATTAACGATGCGCCGATTGTTGTTGATGATCCAAGTCAGCCTAATTTATGGCGTCCGCATAATGTTAATTTAAAATTCAATGGACCAACTCGCTTAAAACAAGCCTTAGTTCAGTCGAAAAACCTGGTATCTATTCGTATTCTGGATGATATTGGTATTAATTATTCAATCGACTTCCTGGCTCGTTTTGGCTTTAACAAGAAAACATTGCCAAGAGGCTTGTCTCTTGCCTTGGGAAGTTTGTCAATTAGCCCTATGGATTTAACCGCTGCCTATGCTGTGTTTGCCAACGGTGGTTATAAAGTAGAGCCTTATCTTATCGATCACATTACCGATAAAGATGGTAAAGTTCTGTTGCAAGCGAAACCCTCTGTTGCCTGCTCTCAATGCGATACCAGTGTTGATCATTCGGCCTTAGCGCCAAGGGTAATTCCTGCAGACATTGCTTATCTAATGACTTCTGCCCTAAAAGATGTAATTCAACACGGCACAGCAAGAGCGGCAAGATCACTTAATCGCCAAGATATTGCCGGTAAAACAGGTACGACAAACGATCAAGTAGATGCGTGGTTTGCTGGATTTAATGGTGATTTAGTTGTTACCTCATGGATAGGTTTCGATAATCCAAAATCATTACATGAATATGCAGCGAGTCTTGCCCTACCCTTGTGGATTGACTTCATGAAAGTAGCACTCAAAGGCAAGCCTGAGCATGACATGAAGCAACCTGAAGATGTCGTTGCGGTACGCATTGATCCAAGCAGTGGTTTATTAGCTAGACCAAATCAGCCTAATGGTATTATTGAGTATTTCCGTCAGAAGGAAATTCCTGCCGAGGAAGATCCCGCACTGGTTTACAATGCTACTAATGATCAAGGGCCAATGGCACCTGTCGAAGAGAGCTTGTTTTAATAACGGGCCTGCCTCTTTCAATTAGCCTAAGTTTATCTTGGCAAATAATACCTTCGAATTAGAGCGGCTTGACCCAGAGGGGAGCGTTAAGGGGCAAGCCGCTCTATTCAGCCGTCTACAAACCATGTACTATTTAAGGCATCAAACCATACCTGAACTCAATATTGGTCATGACCAGACAAGAGCTCGCTAATTTTTATTATTGTTTAAGTATTTACATTTTTATCATCAAAAAAACGAGATGACAAATAATTAAACATTGTGTATTTTTTGTGTTATTCTTTAGATACTCCCACTTCATTATTGATTAATATGAGCTTACATACTTGCATCAATAGATTAGATAAAGAAATTCAAAAAATAGAACGAGTTGAACAATCGCTTAGCTGGCTATTCACCGAAAAGTATTTGAAAAAACTCAAAGAAGAAAAAGAGCTAGCGCAACAGCTGCGAACAAGTTTAATAGAAAGGGAAACTCTTGATAATTTTAATAAAACAAAAACTGATAATGAATTTAAATTGATAAACGATTATGAGGAGAAGTATAAGGAATTGCCTTCTTATTTAACATTTATTCGCCAAGATCTAAGACAAATGCGTGACATGATGCACCCGACTCTCCAGATGCGAATGTATGGTATGCCAGTAAATCACGAAACCTATCTTAAAAACTATCGTGAATACCACTGTGCCTCCGTGCAACAACAATTGGATTTTCGCGCAGGCCTTGATGATGGGAATTGTTTTGGTTACACCTACGCAATGGTTGATCCCAATTTGACTCCTTATGGGGAAAAAAAGATAACGCGTATTCCGTTGAATCGACAGATTCACAATTATCAAAATAATCAGTTTAATGAAGAGCACAACATTACGCGGCAAAGACTCACTCGCCGAATTTTTTGCCCAGATTTACAACAACAAGCCGAGCAGCTTTGGGCAACAGCAGCACAAAATAAGGGCAGTGACCTTATGGTTACGCTACAAAGTCGAAATATGGCACATGCTACTTATTTGTCAGTTCGGGAAGATAATTCTATCCGCTATATGGATCCAAATATCGGTGCCTATTTGTTTAACAACAAGCAGGAGTTCATTAATTTTTACCAAGATGCCTATAAAATATCACATAATTTTAAATTTTATCAGGTAAATAAAATACAATATAATCCTGATGGCAATTTAACTGAAGAAAAAACATTTTCCGGGCTTATGCGGACAATTCTTACCGGCGAAAAGCGAGCTTACTCGATTAATGCAGCAATCTTATCTTTTAGTTTAGCCTTATCTATCTATGTTGGTTTGTCAGCAACTCCTTTGCTTCTATTTGCAGTAGCCCCTGCATTCGCAGAAAGTATTAGTGCGTTTATTACCACGGCAGTGATTTTATCCACCATAGGTGGTACTTGGAGCGGGTATAAGGGAATTTTAGGTGGAAGTCACTTTGTTCAGGAGGTATTTCATGACACAATTGGGTCAAGATTAAATCCAGGATTTTTTAATACAAAAAAAGAGCCAGCTGATGAGAATGAGCAACCATCTCCTCCTAAACAAGGGTTGAATTAGTAAATTATCCGATAAGTAAGCCTGCTCAATTGAGCAGGCCTCTTAAGCAAAGGCCCTGTCTTAATTCTCACTTTTGAGCGCGATTGCCAAGCTACATAATTGACTTAACTCAATAAATACATCTCAAATGAGAAAATAATAGCCTTAATGTTCAAAAACAAGCAGAAATACAAAGTTCAACTATACTCATTTTGAGGATATAAAATTTAATCAAGGAGCAATTCTATGTTCATGTCCCATATGAAAAAAGTTGTATTAGGCCTAGTGATCATTAGTTTTACCTCTACCAGCTTTGCGGCGTGGGTCACCAATAGAAATCATGCTAATTGTGTGGGCAATACATGCCACAAAACTTCAGTTCATAAAGCCTGTTACAATGGCAGTTGCAAAACAGTACGGCACGGCAGCACTTGGCATAGATAAGCTCAACCTAGAATAAAATAACATCCAGACATTCCCTAATTAAAAAATCCGTAGCCTTGATGCAGCGTGGCATAATCAAAGTTACGGATTTTTTAATTAGCTGTTTTGGTTACATTTAAATAAAGATCCAACTCGGTCGGTTCTATTTTAAAATCAAATTTAACACCTGCCTTGAAACATTTCTCATAAGAAACAAAAGTATACTTTAGTTAAATTGAGCCATTTTTGACCTGGATGTTAAATACACATATCATTTACAACTTATTTATATAGGTATTATCAAGCAGACATCGTTTAACCCTGCGTTTTAAAAAAACGAAACTGCTTTTAGTAAGTATCATTACAGGAACCTTATTTTTCATTGTCGCCCAGCCGCTAATCTCTTCATGCATTCCCAAAAACATTATTGTTATTGGCGCTAAAGACTTTACTGAACAATACCTATTAGGCCATTTGATGGCCGACGTTACTGGAAGCAAAAACTGATTTTCATGTGGTGAAAAAATTTAATCTGGGAACCACAACGATTTTACATAATGCTTTATTAACAGGACAATTCGAAAAAAGACTGTTCTATCTGTAAATATTAGCGGGGAGTCATGAGCATCTTTATTTGGCATTCACGTCTTTCCAAAAAAGAATTAATTGTGCCCAATATTGCCAACCCAGGAAAGATGTAACCAATTTTTTAAATATAAATCTTTTATTTGATTAATCCCAACCCGAGGCTTTATTATTGATGCTTTCAATTAATTAGCCGTTCATAAAACTTATGTTTCATATTGTTCTTTACCAACCTGAAATCCCCCCAAATACAGGGAATATTATTCGCCTATGTGCCAATACCGGAGCAAAATTGCATTTAATTCACCCTCTTGGATTTTCCCTGGAAGAGAAAGCATTAAGGCGTGCGGGCTTGGACTATCATGAATGGGCCTCGATCATTGAATATGAAAATTGGGATGCATTTATTCAGCAACATCAGAACAAAACTATTTATACCCTTAGCACCCACGCAAACACAAGCTATAGCAGCGTTCAATATACTCCGGAAGATATGCTTCTATTCGGACCTGAATCTCGTGGCTTGCCTCGGGAAATGGTAAATCAATACAAGTCGCTTTACATACCCATGCGAGAAAATAATCGAAGTTTGAATCTTTCCAATGCAGTTGCTGTTGTTTTATATGAAGCGTGGAGACAATTAGATTTCAAATAAATACTGAACCACATCGCAGGCTGAGCGGTTAAGCCCAGCAAATACATTTCTGCTATTCCCAATACAGGGTTTACAGCTCAGCTACATTGTACAAAAGCCAGCTCCCAGAACTACATTATATACGTTACACTTAGCTATTTTTGTCGAGATTTAAAAATGTACCAGAATATATGTACCCCCCACCCTCAAAAAGAAACCTATAGTTAGCCAAGGAGCAGTTAGTGAGAAATAATTTATGGAACATGAATACTCTCGGACTACTGCTGCTTAGGATTTGTGTTGCGTATCAATCAACTACCATGTTGCACTGATAGCAGCTCAATAACTCAAACAAACCTCTGAGGGTGTTTTGGCGCACCCAACCCACCGCACCCCGTAGAACATCCCCAAGAAGAGGCAGAACTAGTCGACAGCCCCGCCATTATGAGCACGATGATGCCTGCTGTTAGCAGTGGTATAAAAGCGCGGATAAATGGCGCAGGTTACCCCCAATCCTTCAAGCCCCATCCTTGGGTGATAA
>NZ_CBCSKT010000138.1:0-1173 GCF_965140895.1 Legionella sp.
TAGCTCAATCCCTCCGTGGACGCATTAATGATAGTTTTCAGATCATAAACCCAGTACCTTCAAGTTGAATGGGTATAGATGGCGATTCCGAATTTTCTTTAAGTAAAATGCGAAGCTTGCTTGAGTTGAAAGATCACTCCGTCAGCGATGTAGCTTCTTTATTTGGTTCAACTGCTGTTATTCGCAATACTTTTATTGGGTTTCAAAAATACTTGTATTCTCTATAGGTTGTCTTAGACAATAACCGAGTCATATACATAATGAAATTTATCTTTGTTCCATCATGTATATGACTGGCAAGGTGTTGCTAAGGGCAATCAGGAGATTTAATTAAGCTATCGTCAATCGGATAAGTTCGAACCATAATAAACAGTAGAATTTAAGTGAAGTAGCTGGTAAAGAAACGGACAATTCAATAATAAACGAGGTTATAATTTTTATAATCTATTCATCAACATTCATTATAATATTCTTTATTTGGACTGAGTAGTGAAAAAAAAACTTAAAGTGATTGGGATAATTGAGCTGGGTGGCACGATTAGCAGTATAAGTGAGCATGCTACCTCAGAATTTTATAAAGGTCCGGTTAGTTCTGTTTCTTCTTTTATTGGGGAATATGGTTTAACAGATGCGATTAAAATTGTCTTACATCAATTCTCACAAATAATTAGTCATGAATTGACAGTAGAAGATCTTATTGTGTTGGCTAAAAAAATCGAACATCTTCTCGATAGCGATGAATATGATGGGATTGTAATAACTATCGGAACAAATGCGCTGGAGGATGTAGCCTATTTTATAGGATTAGTGGTTCGTTCCAAGAAGCCAATTATTTTTACTGGGGCTCATTATCCCCAAAATAGCTTGGCCTTCGATGGAAAAAGAAACTTATATAATGCAATAATCATTGCAAGTGCTGACAACTCAATGCACTTAGGGGTTCTAGTTACATTTAATGATTATGTTGTTACTGCTCGGGATGCAACAAAAAATAATCCAGGCTTAAACAGTCATTTTGCAGTCGAAGGAAGAGGGGTAATCGGACATGTAATTGGAAATCAATTTGTTTTGCTATCAAAGCCTATTTATAAACATACGCTGCGAGCCATGGAGAGCCGAAGGCGCGGGCGAGTAGTCCCTGGTAGCCTTAGGGCCGGATGTTTTTCCGTAGGA
>NZ_CBCSKT010000139.1:0-10774 GCF_965140895.1 Legionella sp.
TTCTCTTGGGTTGTTACCGCAACTGATCTTCTTGAGGTTAATTCATTATTTTACGAATTTATGCTGCGGGATGTGTGTTATAGGATTTAATTTTATATATTTCTAGGCCTATATAAATACAGGGACTAAGGAGACTTGTGGGATCTCCTTACCAGCACTGTATTATATCTGTCCCTGTTAAATTTACTGGTTTGGGACATTGGGACATTTCTAATAAATTATACTATCGCTCGTAACACAATGATTTTTCTTTGATATTAATATTTTTTATCTGATTATAAAAATCAAGATGTTGGCTTTTGACATAAGTGCTAAAAGCCTTATTGCTTAATAATTGTTGTGACAAAGCATTAATTTGCTTATCAGCTCTCTCAGCAATGTAACCTCTCTGTTTTGGCCTCTCCTTTATAAGGGTTTCAAGTTGTCCAACCTCAGGGAAATCTTTTTTCAGATGTTCGCAAGGTGTTTTAAATAACATTTTATCTCTTCTTATTTTCTCTTTTAACTCAGCTCTTAACTCTAGATTAGCCTTTGTTCGAATTTGACTGAGCTCCTGTTGCTGGTTTTGTTGTTTTTCTTTTAATAAATAAGCTTCATAATTAACAATAAAGTTATAAACATTTTTAACTTTATGTGTAAGGGCGAATACATGATTTACAACCTTACCTACTAGTGAATCAGAATCAAAGCCAGAACGAGTGGCAAAATCTAATGGCCAATCGATGACATTATCTTTTGTAGTACTGCGCGATAATGTTTGTTTGAGAGCTTGTTCTGTAGGGTGATTTTCTTTATCCGCGTAGATATTCAAACTTTCTTTATGCCGAGTCATGGCAACAAAACTTAGGTTTCTGTCCCAGTATTTGCTATCTATCAATACTCTAACCTTTTTGGCCGTCATTCCCTGAGATTTATGTACAGTCAAAGCATATGCATAATCCAGTGCTTTATAGTCTTTAGGGATAATAAGCTCTTCTCCACTATCAAGATGCACCTTCAGCTGTTGTGTAGTAACCTCCTTAACTGTTGCTGTATCCCCATTGCGCACTCCTAGAGTCTTATTATTTTCTCTGAATAACAGACGCTCACCTGTCGATATAGGTAAATTTCGCTCTAAGCCTTGAAAAGAGATGTTCTCGTTACCTATTCTATTGTCAACTATTAATGTTTCTCTAGCTCGATCATTAAGGCTATTGACCGCTTTTCTAGTAAAAGAAAGCATGATGGTGTCTGCAAGGCCAGTAGCATCAAGATCTTTTTTCCAATCTGTGATTAGTAGTTCTGCAGCTTTATCACTCGTTTCAGCCATAACTATTGCCTGTTTACTTTGATAATGCTGAATAGCCCTATCAATTTCACCCTTAGCTAAATTCATACTAGCTTGTCTGTCTCCTACATCTAATTGCCGCTTGATATTTTCAAGCTCTATATAGCCTGTTCTTGCTGCTATACCTCTAAATATTTCCCCTTTTTGAATAGGCTTTAATTGATCTGGATCGCCGATTAAGATTACTTTGCTACCAGCCTTTTTGGCTTCCTTTAACAGATAAGCCATACTGGAAAAATCCACCATTCCAGCCTCATCAATTATAAGCACATGTTTATCACTTAACTGCATAGTGTTATTGGCCAATCGATAAGATAAAGATTTTATAGTAGAGGATTCAATACCTGTTTCAGTTTGTAAGGCTTTGGCAACTTTACCCGCTAGGGCTGCCCCAATTACTAGTTGATTAGCTTGCTTATAAAATTCATTTATTGGCTTTAATAGATAGCTTTTCCCAGTTCCAGGACGCCCTATGACAACAGTAATATCGGGGCTTTGGGTAATATAGCGAAAGGCCTCTTTCTGCTCCTCACTCAAAGCGTATTGCTGAGCAAGAGAATCTATAGACTGATTACTAATATGTTTATTAGAATGCATCATGTTTTCTATGTCATCCAATAACCCTGCCTCTTGGAGAAAATGACTTCGAGTTGTATAAGAAACGGCTCCCTTATTGTTCTCCCCTAACAAAATTACGTCCTTATCACTTAAGACCTTTTCAACAAACTGTAAATACTCTTGGGGGTTATTAGATGGACTAAAAGTCTTAAATAAAAGGCGCTCTACATCTCTTCTTGTAAATACACTATGTTGTGAAGACAAATACTCAATCACATGGTTAATATTATCCCGCGTCATTTCCATGCGGGCTTGTTGAATCAATTGATTTTCTTCTTGTAAGTAATGTGCAGAAGAATTTCGTTGTTGGCCTCTGTGCCTCTCTGAAATTAAATGATTAGCATCAACTTCTAAATCAAGATTCTGCTCAATAAAATAGTCATTCTGCGTCTCACGCCATAACTCACCCCAATAATCATTTTCTACAATAAAGCCTTTTGCAAAAGTAGGATTCAGATCACGTGCTTTATATTTAGAAAATTGTTTTCCTTCAAGTCTACGAGTAGTAATTAAAATATGAGCATGAGGATTACCATCGCCATGATCGTGAATCGCGATGTCAGCTGGCAAACCATTCTCAACAAAATGGGTATGAGCAAATCGTCGAGTTAAATCAATCTGCTGTTCTCGATTCAATTCTTTAGGCAGAGCCAAAACCACATCTTTACACAACTGCGCATCAACTCTTTTCTCAGCAGCCTCAACAGCATTCCATAGAATCGAATGATCTAAAAAAGCAGAGTCTGAATTTTTAGGCAGTAACACTTCTGAAAAAACGACGTCATGACGATAGGAAAAATCGTGAGTTAATCCTGTGCGCTCATCAACTAACTTGAGTCCTGCTCGATAAGAAATTGCAGCAACTGCACTATGACCTTTTGATCTGGAATGAATTGAAACTCTAGCAAAAGCAATAGCCATGAATACACCTATTTAAAGTGATCCATCGGTTGCTTTTATAAAGAAAAATCCTTGTCCATTAAGGATTTTGTTTTAACCTGATTTTTATAATTTAGCAAACATTCGAATGAATGTATATTGCGCCCTGGCTTTCTGCTATGGGATTGCTTGAGTTCCCTTTGCTCACTTATGATATAGTTTATTCTCCTCCTGCGTTAAATAGTTCCATAAACCTTCACCGTCTTGTAATAACTATAAAAATAAATCCTTGTCTATGAACTAAACTCTAAATTATCGGAGATAAATTAAATAAAGAAAACTAAATGGACTCATATTTTCTTGAAAACTAATGGACTTAAATATTGACCCTATTACAAAACGAATTAAAAACAGAGAAAGTGAGCATCGCGAATTCAAAATAAAATTTAATCCAAATGATTTGTATCAATATATTAAAACTATCGTTTCCTTTGCTAATAAAGATGGCGGGGTATTGTTTTTTGGTATTAAAGACCATCCTAGGGAGTTAATTGGTATTGATAATAAAGATATTCCAACAGATTTAACATTTGCGAATTTTTTAAAAGAATATTTTGAACCCGAATTAACTTTTAACATACAAGCTAAATCAATCTATGAAAAAAACATATGTATAGTTTCAGTTTATCCATCTACAAAAAAACCAATTATATGCAAAAAAGAAAAGAAGATTAAAGGAGAAAAAGGACTTCAAGATAAAATTCTTTTAAGAGCTGGTGCAATTTATTATAGATACTATTCCTCAACAGAGGAAATTAAACATGCTGAACTTCGTAACTTACTCGATGAACAAGTAAGTAAAGTTTTTCATTCTTTAATAGATAATATAACAATATTGCAGAAAGTTGGTTATGATAGAGCGGCTATCGTGGACGCAACAGAATTGAAGGGGAATGATAAAACTGCCTCCGTATATTTAACTAACGATACCGCGCAAAATATGAATTGGATTAAAAAAGGACATTTTGTTGAACACCCTCATGATGGTAATAATGCCTATTATGTTGTACGAGAGGTTGAAATAAAACATGGAATTGAGATAGAAAAACCTACTGATTACAATAAAACACATCCTTTAACTAAAACAGCATTAATTAAAAATGTAAAAATTAATTCTAGTTGTATAGATGCAGTACTATGGAAATTGGAAATTAATGATCCTAAATTTTATGTTTCATTTCCTCATGGTAAAAATATGCTACATAAATTTACAGTCGAAGCCTCAAAGAAAATATTAGAAGCATTCCCTTTGGATTTGCCAGAAACTATTCGCAAAGAAAAAATTAAAGAGATCAAAGAGGAGCACGATAAATTTTTAACAAGAAGCAAAATTATCAAGAATTAAATAAATGTTATTTAATCGATGAATGTCAAAAAATATAAGATAAAGTGACAAAAGAAACTATATTTAGACGATTCAAACCCTATATAAAGATCATGAATCGCCTTTAAAATCCTATTCCTCACCCCAAATTTTATCACTGAAAAAATATAACCTTGGTGTTCCAACACCATTAACTCGAGGTTTATGTGAAGACTTACCATCCGATGCAGGAATTAACCAACCAGCATTAATTAACACCCGGGTAGCCATTCTAGGCTCATAGCCTTTGCAAAGTTCATTTTTATATACCTCTGGAAGCACCATAAATAATCTAAAGCCCTTATCATCAGTACGATAGAAGCCAGCACGATTCAATATTCGCCCATTATTAGGATCACGTACATTATCAAACCTGCTCGCACCATGGGATTCAAAGAATGCGCGAACTTGTGCCATAATAGCTCGGTCTTCTCGATTTCCATCAGTACCAAAGGTCTCTCGCCAAGATTGAAAACATTGGTGTGCTGCCTGAAAAGATTCTCCGCGTTGCCATCCAGTTAGGCCAAACTGGGTGGCGAGTTCTCCTGCTGCAGCTACTAATGCAAATCGTCTTGCTACTCTTATAACTTGCCCGGTAATGTCTTTGCTAATAACCTTATCAACGAACTGTTTAATCATATTATTGATTACTGGAATAAGCGTTTGACGATTGACTACCACATATTCTAGCCATGCCAAGCCAACAACACCGTAGTGTTTATCGGTTAATTCTTTAAGTGCTATTGCCATAGCTGCTGGGCTAATTTGCTCGTGTGTCTTTTCAAATAATCCCATGCCTATCCCTGCATCCGCTTCAATATCAGCAAGTCTAATTTCTTGGCCTGCATTAGCGCGTTGGCCTGCTTTTGCCATTAATGCTGTTAATGATTCCTCACCTGCTGAGAGAAAAATTAAAGACCAACTGGCTGATTGTTTGGCTGCACCGGTTTTAGATGCTCGCGTTTTTCCTTGTCCATTTGCTAATAGATAAGCTGCCTCCCCTGCTTCTCTTGGATCTACTTGGCTGAGCTCATCAAGAATTAGTAAGCCGTCATTATGTAAAGCAGCCAAGCCTTCTAAGCCATTAGAGGTGCTGCGCCATAAACGGCAATAGGATTTTGGATTGCCCCATACAGAGGCAGCCACTTTAAGAGCAGTGCTTTTACCTGATGAAGAGGCACCTCTAAAATGAAAACCGCCAGAATCTTCGCCGACAAGCTTAGCTAAACTTGGGGCAAAGGCTGTGGCAATAGCAAAAATTAAACGTGAATTACCTGCTGCTAATCGCCCTATTGAGTTTCGCCATTTCTCAACTGAACCAGAGCATGACAAGGCCGGTTCAATAGCATTGTTATTTTGAAATACAACTTTTTCCTCTTTATTACCAATTGAACCATTTGCCGTGACGAACACATCCTCATACCACCCTAGTCTATCAACACAACGAGCACGTGCTTCGATGGGGAATACTTGCAAATAAGAAGTCAGTAGGTCTCTAGCTAGTTTATTAGGTGATATGGCTAAACCTAGTCGAGCAAGTTCTCGTCTAACATCGGAGGAATCACCTTGTAACAACGCTAAAGGCATTGCCCATTGATGAATCACACCATCATCATCTTTCCATTCGAGTAATCGACCCCATTCTCCACTTTTAGCATCCCGTGTTTTAGCAACTACAAAAAGCGCGGAGCATATCCAACGCGGGGGCAATTGATTGGCATCCTTATCAGTACCAATAAAAGTGATGCCTTTCTCACTTAATTTAAAATGACCGCCTGCATATTCACAGATAACTGGACGGTTTTGTGCATTAGGTAATGAAATAACCTGATTTTGTGACATAAAAAATTCTCCAACTTAAATTCAGAGAAGCGCTAAGCTCTATCAGATGAGAAGCTTTCTGAACGGTGAAACAACAATAAAAATTATTCGTTACCCATTGCCAGTGCCTGACCTTCATCACTGGTGGAACGATAAACTCGTTGTTGTTGGAGAAAACCTAAGACATCGCTTTTGCGGTATAAAACCTTACGCCCAATTTTTAAATAAGGAATGCTTGTGCCTGCCCAACGATTACGTTCAAGTAACTGCGTTGAGCAACTTAATACTGCAGCAATGGTTTGTTGATTAAATAAGGCTGATTCAGGTGCAGAATCAAATTCGTTTAATAGATGTAAACGGGTTGGTTTTTCTATAGACATGGTGAACCTCTACAATTGATTTCATTTCAGCTTAAATGCCGACCAGTGGAATCCATCCCAAATGAATATCAAGTGTTCTCCAAGCCCACATTGATAATTCGTATCCAAAAAAACTATGGCCTATCCTAGCCATGAGCTTGTCCTAAATCTTGAGCTCGAAAAAAGTATCTCTTAAATATTCAAACTCTGTCAAGGGGGGTAGATCTAATTAAAAGCTATAGATTGGAATGATTTTAATTAAAAGATATTGTGGGTTTGATGTCCCACTAGTCCCTAATAAAAAATATAACTAGGGGCGTCTCTAATTGAGTATTTATGTGAGTTTCCCACCTGTCCCTTCTGTCCCCTCAATATCTATCTCATCAAAAATATCTTGTCACAACACAATAAACTATAATTTCCACAGCTTAATAACCTATGATTTCCACATAAAATTAAATTAATTCACTTAAAATTATTTTTAACAAAAATTTTAAAAAGCAATTGGTTGATATAATTTGTTCATTTTTTAAAGTTGTTCATTTTTAATGAACATACTATAATTATGAACAAAGAAAGAATGGTAAGCAGCTATGAATACTGAACTATTGATATCTAATATTAAAGATAAGCTAGGATTTCAATGCAAGTATGACAGAAAGATAAATCAACTTTATATACAAATAAAACCTCATACTGAGCTTAGTTTTAATCCTGAAATGATTGGTAATATTGATCAAACAAATGTGGGTGCCATAATTCACCATATGCATCATTTGGATAAAAAAAGCATACTAATTACTAAATACATAAATAAAAATCTTGCCGAAAAATTACAAAATGCGAATATTGAATATATAGATTTTTCAGGAAATATGTTTATAAATACTAACTCTGTCTATATCTCTATTAAAGGTGAAACACCCCAGAAATCAAACCTATTGGATACGAACTCTTTTACGCTTAGCGTTGCTAGCATAAAAATTATTTTTACATTACTGACAATTAAAAGTGCCTTAAACCATAACTATCGTGACATTGCAAAAATGAGTGATGTAGCAATTGGGAGTGTAAGTAAAACTTTTTCAATATTAGAAAAGTACGGATATATAACTAAAAAAAATCAGGGAGAAAAATACTTACTTAATAAAGAAAATTTACTAAGCAAATGGTGTATTGGTTACAACGAAAAATTACGCCCCAAATTAATAATTGAAAAATTTAACAGCGATAATATTGAGAAATTAAAAGAAACGAACCCAATAGACTTTAATTTTCTTTGGGGAGGAGAAATAGCCGCTGCTAAATTAACCCAATATCTAAAACCACAAATAATTACAGTGTATGCAGATAATGAATTGCCTTTACTACAGTATAAATACCGATTAAAGAAAAATATTAATGGGAATATTGAGCTGATAAAAAAATTTTGGAATTTTGATACAAAGTTATACAAACATAATGTTGTACCTTTTATTTTGATTTATGCCGATTTATTAAGCTCATCAGATGAACGAAACCAAGAAACCGCAGAAATTATTTATGACAAATTCATTAAAGAACAAATGGAATAGCTTTTCAGAAGAAAATATTGATTTATTTAAATTGATAAATGAAATTACCCTTATCAATGATTGTACTTATTTTTTAATTGGAGCTAAAGCTCGAGATATTCTTTTAGAATATTTTGGTAAAAACGAAGCTCAAAGAGCAACATTAGATACCGATATAGCTATCTGCTGCAAAAGCTGGGAAGAGTTCTATAAAATTAAAAATGCCCTAATCAAAAAGAGCGATTTTGTTGCCTATCAAAAAAGTGAACACCGACTTCAATCAAATAAATATGGTTATCTAGACATAGTTCCTTTCGGCGATATAAAAGATGAGAACTCTACTCTAAAATGGCCACCAGAATATGACATCGAATTTAGCCTAACAGGATTTAATGATGCATATCAAAGATCTATGGATATCAGTGTTAACGATCTTACTATAAAAGTAGCCTCGCCCTTAGGTCTGGCACTTTTAAAGCTATTTTCTTGGCTTTCCAGAAAGGCAAATAAAGATGCAAGTGATTTGGCTTATATTATTTCCAACTACTTCGATTTTGATGATCAAGATAGGCTAAATGGAAAACATCATGATCTTTTAGAGAAGGACTTTGATTATACCTTAAGCGGGTGTCGGCTTTTAGGGCGAGATTTTAAGGAACTATCTCTAGAAACTAAGATTCGTCTTAAGGAGTTCTTTGATGATCCCATCTTAATGGATAATCTCGCTATTTCTATAACTCACTCTCAACTTGAATACGATCATGCGCTCACGATGCTTGAAATGATCAAGAAAGGATTTAATGATTAGCATGTATCATTCAGATCCTTGTACTCATCATGTTAAGAAAATAGAGATTTTTTAACATGGGTACATGTTCGTGTTAAAAAAAATGGATTTTCTTAACATGACTTTTTAATAGCAAAATTTCTACTCAATTATTATCTTACATACCCTCTTCACTCATATGCTCAAGCAGAAAATTAGTAACTTGCTGCATCGGCTTTCTCAACCGTTCAACATCTTTCATAATATACCCTGCTGTAACATCATTATTCATTTTGTGATTCAGCAAACGTTTCAAGGCATAAGCAGGTAAATCAAGACTGTCAGCAACTGTTGCAAACGTTCTTCTCAAATCATGCAAAGTAAATGGAACACCAGACAATTCAACCACCCTATTCACCGCCTTTTTAGGCTCATAGATATAACCAGTTTTACTTTCAGCCGGAAATACAAATTCACTGGTTTTATTCCGGCTTCTGCGCTCCATTAGCTCATAGACAAAATCAGACATGGGTAATGTGTGGATTTCGTGGTTTTTGGTGTCTTGCAAGGTGATAGTTTTTGATTTGAGATCAATATCCTCCCAGCGCAAAGAAGCTGCTTCCATTTTTCGCATGCCGGTGAATAAGAGTAATAGAAAATAATCATGCCAGAGTAAGGCATTGCGGTAGTTGTCTGTCTCCACCAATACAATGACTGCTTTATACCAGTCCGCTAATTGATGTGGTTTGATGACTGTTTGCTTTCGATCTACTCGATACCATGCCCGGGTATGCGATAGGTATTTGACCGGATTAATGGTGATGATTGGATGACCATTGCCATCTTGATATTCATACATGGCGTAATTAAAAATAGCTCTTAATACCCTCATGGCATTATTAGCACGCGCTTTACTATTTGCCTGGCCATGCTTGGTATGTCGTTTGGCAATCATTTCTCGAGTGATATTCACCAGCGGTTTATCAAGCCAGTCAGGGACCACTTCATGCAGCACACATTGATAATCGTTTAAAGTACGTGGCTTTAAATCTTTTCTTGCTTTGAGGTAATCATTCAATACTTGCTGTAAAGTCATGGCATGGACTTTTTTGGTTTTCTTCTCCGCTATAGGATCATCACCTCTGGCAACACTTCCCAAAAGACTCTTGGCCTGCTTTCTGCCTTCTTCAACAGTCAAGTTGCCGTATTTACCTAAAGTGACTCTTTTAACCTTGCCATTGATTCTGGTTTCAACGATGAAACTTTTAACGCCACCTGAAGTAATTCTTAAAGCAAAGCCTTTTAAATCATTATCACGATAAAACGTTTGGGTTTTACCGGGGATATGTTCGAGTTTATCAACGATGGTTTTGGTTAATTTAATACCCTTTTCAGCTTCCGCCATAATACACCTCTAAAATCCCATGTAGACGCCATGTAGACACTTTATTTAAAACTAAATAAATTTCAATACGGCAAATTATGGCTTATAAACGTTGATTTTAAAAGGTTTTTGAAAGAATTTAAAATTCGGTAAAAGTGCTTAAAACACGTATTTTACAGACTCATAATCCGTTGGTCCTAGGTTCAAGTCCTAGTGGGCCCACCAATTAAAGCCAGTTAAATCAATAAGTTACATTTGATACCTTCTACCCATCGAAACCCGCTTCGGGATTTCCTCGGGACCTACGTTTAAAACTAAAGCGAAATCACGTTACCTCGCTCAAGTTCTGATTTTCTAGTTTTAAAATTTGAATTACGCAACAGAGTCAAAACTACCCCACTCTTTTGCTTCTCACAAACTCTATTCGCAGCTTCATATAAGTTTTGCAATTCTGCAGACGAATAATGTGTGGTTATTCTCCCAGAACGATGCCCAAGTAAATCTTGTCTATCTTCAAAACTTACACCAGCTGCACGTAAACGACGTCCAAAAGTGTGCTTCAAATCATGAACTCTTACCTGTGGTAAAAGCTATTTATTAAAGCCGCTCAAAGAGCATTATGAGTCCATGAACTATCAAGTACT
>NZ_CBCSKT010000140.1:0-1167 GCF_965140895.1 Legionella sp.
ACGTGATGACTGGAGTTGGGGTTTCCGTGTAATGGGAGCTTTCTACTTCAACACGGGTAATGACGTAACCGTAAATTGGACGCACTTAAATTCTAAAGCGGATTTCAATAACCTCGTCGCTCCATTGGCGATTCCTCCTTCGACTGTGGTGCAAGTTCCTGGGAATTACGAGAGTCGTGATCAGTTTGATCAAGCTAATATCGTGTTGGGTCAACATGTTGATGTAAGCGCCAGAAAGCAAATGCGTTTCTTTGGCGGTTTGCAATATGCAAATATTCAGTCTAATGCGACTAACTACCTAAATACCCCTCTGATTCGCCGTCTATTTGCTTCAACGATTTCTGTATTTGATAATACCGACTTTAAAGGTATTGGTCCTGTTGCAGGAATTGATTACTCTTACGCTTTATTTAAGGGCTTAAGTGTAACTGCTAATGGTACTGGTTCAATCCTGGTTGGAACCTCGCGTTATCATGAAGGTTTTGTGATTGATAATCGTCATGCCATTATTCAGGACGTTTATGCTCGTAAGAAAGCGATTGTTCCAAGCTTGGAAGCAAAACTTGGCTTGAATTATGCGCATGATTTCTGGGAAGGTACTATAAACATTGATGCGGGTTATCAAGCGCTTAACTACTTTAATGCATTGGCTACCCAAGCATTCCAATTACCAAATGCTCCAGTTCACGCAGTGAACTACGGACTCTTTGGTCCATACTTCGGTTTGAAGTATGTAGGTAACGCGTAAGTCATTAAGGGCGTAGCCTGTATACGCAGCGCGTAATACCGATTTCTATGCCAGATTGTTGCCCGTATTAAGACTTTGCCTAATACGGGCAACGAATTTTCTCTCCTAAAAAACATCCTGTCTATTATTTTTTCAATTAAGTTTCAATTTAGCTCTAGTCATCATTTAATTCACAAGATATACTTTCTGGCCCCACCCTGTGTGGATGTAAAAAATAATAAACAGGAGTAGCCGCATGAAGATTAAAAAACTTGTATTGGCTTTAGTCTGTTTTTCATCGCCACTCTATGCGGAAAATGATCAACAGTTGCAACGTGAAATAGAACGTTTACAAGAGCAAACACAACAACTGCAATCACAATTAATTGCTTTACAAAAAAAACTAGTAACTCATAAAACACAACATTCTGCTGCACCCG
>NZ_CBCSKT010000141.1:0-1141 GCF_965140895.1 Legionella sp.
ACTCAGCAAAGCATTTTCGCGATGCAATAGCGGAATTCTTTGATACAAAAATATCAAAAATAGCTCAATCCCTCCGTCGACGCATTAATGATAGTTTTCAGATCATAAACCCAGTACCTTCAAGTTGAATGGGTATATAAGTAATATCAGAGACATAGGCATAATTAGACCTAGGTACTGAAAACTGTTGATTAAGAACGTTTTCAAATACAGGCTTTTTATGGTTACTATTCGTTGTTACCTTGTATTTTTTTCGATAGCGCACCAATATGTTGGCTTCTTTCATCAAGCGGCGTGCCTTATTTCGACCCAAGGGATAACCAAGAGCATTTAATGCGTTTTTCATGCGTCGACTTCCATAGCAATACTGGAAAGATTCGGCTATTTTCTTTACCCATTCCAGCATTTCTTGGTGCCCAAGATCATTAGGTTTATTTGATTGGCGCTTCATGTAACCATAATAACTATTGCGTCGTACACCCAGTAGTCGACACATCAGGTCAACGGGCCATCTCTTCTTATATCGGGTGATAAACGAATATTTTATTTCGTTTCTTGTGCAAAGAAGAGGGCCGCCTTTTTTAATATTTCTTTCTCCAGTTTAAGGCGTTTATTTTCTTCCTTTAAGCGACGTATCTCTTCTTGCTCTGCGGTTAATTTGCCTTGCCCCCTGAATGCCTGACCCTCTTCTTGATTGCTGGCCTCTTTAAGCCATCGACACAAGAGTTGATAATCAACTCCTAGACTTTCTGCTGCTGCCTTACGAGTATAGCCTTGTTCATTTACCAGGCTAATTGCATCCAGTTTAAACTCTTTTGAGTACTTTATTCTTTTGTTCATTTCTTTCTCCAGTTAAGGTTATTATCGCTTAACTGGGTTGGTCAGATCCATTGAACCACATCATGACCATGTGGCGCTATGCGCTCATTACCTTTTTAAGAAATCAGTATCAACAAGGCGCCCTAACAAGAGCCCCGGAAATGGCAAACCAAAGTATGAATTCCATGCTGGCACAACAATACGCTAAATACTGGCAAGTCCATTGCGCCAAACCCCACAAAAATCCTAAAAAAGACATCGAATACTTAGGGCGTTACATCAAACGGCCAGCCATTGCCAATTCTCGTCTCGTTCATTACAA
>NZ_CBCSKT010000142.1:0-1132 GCF_965140895.1 Legionella sp.
ATATGCATTATTGGTTATTCTTTTTTCAAAAAGGATGATTATGATATATATGACAAAATAACATATACCCTATTAAGGGATTATGCTAAAGCACACAATGCAACCATAACAATTATTGACAAAAACCCCTGTTACATCGCTGATATTTTCTCTAATGGACTACAGGTTAATTGTTTTGAAATTGATTGGAGTATTTTTTCTCATGCGTTTTTCGACATTAATAAGATAAAAATTCTCCAAAAACAAAATGCGCTGGATCTAAACAAGTTTATCCGTCTTTATCATTATTTCTGCACAGAAAAAACAAGAACTTTTAATAAATCAATTTTTAACAGTAAAACGCTTTGCTTGTAATCACTTGGCAGAATCATCCTCATCATTTTCTAACTGCAAATAATTATCGTGGCTAATCACGCCACGACCTAACTCTTTTTCCGTTTCTATGCGCGCGTTACCTGCCACATTACCTCCACGCTGCGCCACCTTTTTATTGGCAATCATACCTTCTGGCTTTTCTGTTTTAGAAATCTCAGTGGTTACTTGCTCCCCAAGCATCGTAAAGATTAGCTCCAAATCAGTCATGTGATCACGTAAATTAGCCTTGGATTTTTCAGGCAATCCTTTGTGTTTTTTATATTCGGTAGGCGTCATGCCAAAAGTGGCTTTAGAAATTTCTGCCGTTAAAATAGCGTAGTCTTTTTGTTGTGTAATTCCGCGATCACTCCATTCATCAGTTAAATTCTGTCGAATCGCTATACCACGCAAGCGTTTGTCTATCCACTCTTTGGGATAACCCTTTTGCTCATATAATTGCTTCATCCGCTCTTGTGCTAATTCTGGATTTTCAATTTCTTGTACACGCTCATAGCCTACTTTGGCCAACCAACGCTTAAATGGTTCTGCTTTAGGAGAAGGAATAGATTGAATGATTCTGAATAAGCCCTCTGTGTTGGCACAATCTGTTTCTCTCATTTTTCCGTCAGGGGCTTGTAATTTCAACTGTCGACAAATTGTCGACAGTTCAGTGCCATCCTCATCTTTGACACGTATTTTCATTTTGTACCAGTAATCTCTTGAATTGGTACTATCAGTTAAGGTTTGAACTACATCAATGACAGAAAACCACCAGGCA
>NZ_CBCSKT010000143.1:0-10324 GCF_965140895.1 Legionella sp.
AACTGATTTCATTACTTTTCAATAGATTAAACTAAAAATTACTAATTCTTGTACACCTTAAGGCAGCGCCATTAGGCCATAGCCCAACCTACAGGTTACTGCTTAAGAACTCAAACCTGAGGAAGTCCGAGAGGGTATTCATTACGAATGATAAGCTAGTTATAGCCGAGGACTATTACCGTCGGTTTCTTGCTTAGAGTCATAAATCTTAGTAAACGGGTCGCTATCTCGTTTGGTGGTAGATGAGCTTGGCGTTGGATAAATATTGGCTGTTATGCTAAGAGTTACATTATTTGCTTTGCCAATAATATGCTGTTGCCTCTTTTGTAAATTGCCGATCTCTTGTTTAAGTGTCTCAATCTTTAAATGGGCTTTATTTATCTGTATTTGTAACTCCGGTATGGTAACTTCTTCTAAAGTAAGGATTTGCTCCGTTTGAGTTGAAATTTTTGCTGAATTTGCCCTTATACTTGCTTCATTCTGCTTGAGTTGATATCGATCAGAGTTATTCTGGGCCGTATAGATTAACGAGGTAACAAACAGCCCCAATGTTGCTGTTGCACATAATGCCGAAGGGGTGAAAAATATAAGTTCCAGCCCTCCAAAGAAGGCTAGTAGAGCGGTTATAAGAGTTAGTAGAAGCACGCCGGCACCAATGTTAAGGAGTTTGTTTCTATCTTGCAGGCGTTTCTTAATTGTTTTTCCTAGTTTTTTATTGTCTTCATCAAATCGTGAATTTTGGTTGTTTAGCATGGGGTTAGCACGTAGCAAACTAAGAAGTTCTTCTTCACTCTGACTAAGAGTATTGTCTAAACGCCACTTAACTTGCAGTTCAGTTTTTAATATAAGAAGCTTACTTGTTTCTTCGTCCGCAACGCTAAGGCTCTCTTGCATGAGATGAGCAATTGTTTCTAACGCACTAATTTCATAAAAACTTAAGGTATGCGATTGACTCGTTCGTAGGTAATTGATAAGACAATAAATGTACTCCCTATAAGCGAATTTTTCAGCTTTAGTCATAGTTAGCTTGCCGTGAGACTCTTTTTGAGTGTTGAATTTATGAATCAAATCAACCATTAATGAGTAATTTTGGGGAGATAATTGTGCTTGTAATGATTCTTGATTAATACAAGCCGACTCACGTAATTGTCGTGCACTGAAGCGCTCATGGAGGGCTTTCTGTTTTTGTGGAATTTCGAACATAAGTTTAATATTCAGCTCATCTCGTCGTTTGCTTAACTTTTCGATTATAGCGAGGGTATTTTTAAGTTTTTTCTGCGCTGTACTGTGTTGAGCTTCTATCTGTTCTTTTGGGGATATCAGTTGGCTTTGGGCTTCGGCAGGCATGGGGGATAGCACCTTAATTAGTTCTTTATGGGCTGGTGCTTGCTGTGAATGAGAGTGATTATGTACCTGATTTGCATTTTGAGGTTCATGTTCATGTTCATGTTCATGTTCATGGTTTACATGTTTACGCCCATCCTCAGAATGGCTATGCTCAAGGGCTGATTTAGCTGTCCCAGGTTGACGAATTTGTTTTGTTAGAATATCGTTTAATAAACTCAGCTCACTTAAAATTTCTTCTTGCTTGCTTTTCTCTTGGCGCATTAACTCAAGCGAGTCATTAATATTATCAAGTTCTTTTTTTAATGAGAGTTCTAGATGTTTTTCTATTTCTGCCTCTTCAGTCTCACGTGCATTTTCTTCGATATCTTGTTTTTGTTGCTTTGCACAAGCTTGGGACACTTGAATGGCAGAGTATTCTCTTTTCTCATTTGCAACTAGTTGGTCTATGTGTTCTCGAATTTGCTCTATAACAATTGCAAGTGGTTGTTGTTCCAGGCAATGTTGACGTAGGGTGGAATAGTGTGACTTGCTTAGATAAGCGTAGGTGTATATGTGGATTAATTCGATAATCTTCTCATCAGATAGCATAGTAGTATTCCCAATATTCTCAGGATGTATTTTATACAATCATATTAAGTAGTCAACAAATAGTTCATCTTAATGTAAGAAAGGCCTGATAATCAGGCCTTTCATTAGATACTGTTTTTCTTCCTACTTAGTGAAGTGAAACAGAGTAAAGATATTAACTTATTATTCGTCAGTCAATCGGAAGTACTTTGTTCCGAAATATCTTTGTAATTTTTTTCTGATTGTACCGCGGCTAATACCTAACATTTTAGCTGCTTGTAGCTGGTTACCACGACGTTTTTCCATTACAGCTTGTAATAATGGAGGTTCAACTTCAGACAAAATCATGTCATAAAGGTCGTCAATACTTTTGTTTTTATTTTCTGAAAGAAAACGAGTAACCAGATTATAAACTAAATCCTGGAGACCTTGGTCTTGCTTGATTATTGACTGGGTAGCTTCAGGTGTTTCAATGACATTCATCTTAACTTCCTTATTATTAATTAAATCAACAACAGTCCAATTGCTTACATATGCAATGAAAGCAACATTGATTGTACATGAAGGATAATTGATATTCTATATTTTCAAGCTAAAAGTATGCATTTTTTTCGAACAATTCGCTTTCTACTAGGTTTAATAAAGAGCAATCAGACCCTTCCGATGACAAAGAGCTTCTAAGTTTTCCTAATTGCTCGAGCATTCTTGCTTGACGTGAATGATCATTAAAAAATTGAGTCACGTAGTGTGTTAACTCATCAACATTACAATCATATTGTAGAAACTCAGGTACTATCATTTTATTTGATAAAAGATTACATAGACCTAGAAATTTAACTTTAATAAACTTTGCGGCCAATACGTAAGTAATAAATGATGATTTATAAATAATACACATTGGTTTTTTTAATAAAGCACATTCCAAAGATGCAGTTCCTGATGCAACGATAACAAAATCTGCAGCGGCCATACAGCTTAGTGCTTGTCCTTTCACAAAACTTACGGGTAGCTTGCTGTGCGCAAAATAATTAGTAATTTTTTCTGCATCAATAGTTTCTGCAATAGGGATAACAAATTGCCAATCAGGGTATTGTTGGTGTAATCGTTCCGCGGTATCCCGAAGTATGGGCATGTGTCGCTCAATTTCGTTATGACGACTTCCTGGAAGCAGGCCAAAAACTTTAGCGTCTACAGGAATATTTAAGATTGCTCGCTGTGAATCACGTTCGCCAACGGCATTAATTTTTTCAATTAATGGATGACCAACAAAACTTACTGGAACTTGAGCATGTTCATAGATTGTTTTTTCAAAGGGTAAGATAACCGCCATATGATCAACGCATTCTTTAATCAGATGAATACGCTTGGCTTTCCAGGCCCAAATTTGCGGGCTGATGTAATAAAGAATTTTAATTCCTAATTTACGTTTCGCATACTTGGCAAGGCGTAAGTTAAAACCAGGGTAATCCACTAAAATAAGCAAATCAGGCTTTTGTTGCTGTAAATGCTTTTTAATCGCCTGAAATGCTTTATGAATGACTTTGAGGTGACGAACTACTTCAGTGATTCCGGTAACCCCATAACGAGCCAAATCCGAAATTAACTCTACCCCTGAATCATGCATGTGCTTACCACCAATACCACTTATTTCTATATTGGGATAGTTTGCCTTTAGTTGCTTAACTAGCACCGAAGCATGAATATCACCAGATTCTTCACCTGCAATAATAACGACTCGTTTAGCTTTGTTCATGACGTTCCATAAGGTTGTTATGAATCAGTGCAGTAACTTGCTCTGCGGTGAGTAGGGCTGCAAGTCCATCTTCACCCGTAACCAGTGGGGTACTGTCTTCGATAATGCACTTTAAGAAGGCTTTGATTTCTTCAAGTAAGGCATCGCCATTTTCAAGTTCTTTTTGTTCATGGACAATATCTGGGATTCCAGGGAACATTTCGCTTGTTCCTTTTTTAAATACAGAAAGGTGTTTGTTTTGATAATCGATGGATAAGAAACAATTTTCCTGGAATATTCGCGTTTTTCTCGAAGAATTGAGACTAACCCTGCTTGCTGTGAGATTGGCTACGCAGTGATTTGCAAAGGTAAGGCGGACATGAGCGATATCAATTGCTTTGGTTAGTATTGGCGTTCCTTGAGCAAGGATGGAAACAATAGGGCTTTTTACCATATTTAGGATCAAATCGATGTCATGGATCATTACATCTAATATTACATTCACGTCTGCACCACGAGGTGTGAATGGCGCCAGGCGTTCTGCTTCAATGAATAGTGGCTTGTCCAAGTAGTTGTCCAGAGCCATACGTGCAGAATTAAAGCGTTCAAGATGGCCTATCTGTAGTTTTGCTTTATGATTTTTCGCTAATTGAACTAATTCTTCTGCTTGAGCAGCGGTTTCGGTCATGGGCTTTTCCAGTAACACATGGATGCCTTGCTCTAAAAAGGCTTTGGCTATTTCATAATGCATACTGGTTGTTGCGGCAATACTTACTGCGTCAACTTTATCAAATAAGTTACGGTAATCAGTATATGCTGGAACATTTAACTCCATACCTACTCTTTTTGCTGCTTCTTCGTGTAAGTCGCATACGGCAACTAACTCTGCATGAGGAGTCCGTTGATATTTTTGTGCGTGAAAACGACCCAAGTAACCAACACCAATCACGGCGCAGCGAATTTTACTCATACTAATGCTCATTTGCTAATTATTTGTACGCGATGATCGCATTTCCTGAATGATAAATCAATTTTTAATCATAAAAAGAACAGTTGCAAATGGCTTATGTCTAGGTATCATTAGGACCATTTTTAAAGCATCTGGAATAATAATGAATAAGATAAAATTGCTCGCCGGCGTGGATGAAGTAGGGCGTGGACCTTTGGCTGGAGCAGTAGTGACTGCAGCAGTTATCTTAAGAGAACCTATTGAAGGACTTGCTGATTCTAAAAAATTAAGTGCGAAGAAGCGTAAATTATTGTCATTGCAAATCAAGGAGCAGGCTTTGGCATTTGCTTATGGCAGGGCAGAGGTTGACGAAATTGATACCTTGAATATACATCAAGCTACGTTGCTGGCCATGCAACGAGCGGTAGAAGCTTTACCTATTAAACCTGAGGAAGTCTTAGTTGATGGGGCACATGCTCCAAAATTAAGCGTTCCCTGTCAGGCGATTATTCAAGGTGATGGCTTGATTCCCGCAATTAGTGCCGCGTCCATACTAGCGAAAGTCTTACGTGATGAAGAAATGGAGGTGCTTGATGCCATTTATCCCGGATATGGCTTTGCTGGCCATAAGGGGTATCCTACGGTTGCCCATAGAGAGGCATTAGTACGATTAGGGCCTTGCGTGATTCATCGTCGAAGTTTTGCACCAGTGGCTAATTGCATAAGAGTTAAAGAAGAAAAAGTCTAGTTGAATATGGTCCTTTGCCATCAAGGCTTCTGGAGCAATGCTGTATTTAATTGAGTTAGGAGTTGTTCTGTCATCTGTTTTGGTTTAATTATGGTGATGTTAGGGCATAAGATTATTCTGCCCTCCCAGGCTTGATTTCTTGTTCATTGAACTAGTCGATGTTATTTGTGAGGGTTTCCAAAAGCAAGGTTTTTCCAGCACCGACAGGGCCTAAAAACATCAATGGACTTGAGGCATGAGTTATTTACTAACAATAAAAAGACCGCTATATTACCATTTTGGTATTATATTGGTCACTAATTCCTCCTTGTTTCTTCATGATGTAAACGATCTTATCGCAAACAATTAAACAAAATCTTATGCGAGCTAATCGACATTAACACCCCAAACCCTGCCAGAAACGTTACCATAGCTGTTCCACCATAACTCACTAAAGGCAAAGGGATACCTACAACCGGAATAATTCCCATAACCATCCCGATGTTTACAAAGCCTGACATAAAAAATGACATGGCAAGGCTTGCAGCAAGGAGCCGGGTATAGCTCGTTTGTGCATTGGAGGCGATATTGAGGCTTCTTAATGAAATTAAGACAATCAAGGCAATAATGGCAAATCCCCCTGCAAAACCAAACTCTTCGCCACTTACCGCAAAGATAAAGTCTGTGGCATGCTCCGGTAGGAAATTAAGATGCGATTGACTTCCTTGTAACCAGCCTTTTCCAACTAGGCCTCCAGAACCAATAGCAATCTTGGATTGAATAATATGATATCCCGAACCCAGAGGGTCTTGCTCCGGATCGAGTAGGGTATAAACTCGTTGCTTTTGATAATCATGCATCACATGCCAAACCGCTGGTATTGCCGCACTGATTAAGAGGATCAGCATTAAAATTATTTTGAAGCGAATACCGGCGAGGAATATAACGCAGAACCCCGCGGCAGCCACCATAATTGCAGTACCTAAGTCGGGTTGTTTCGCAATAAGCAAGGCAGGGATGCCGATAATAATGCTCGCAACCGAGATTGCTTTTAAACTGCTAGGACGGGTTTGGCGATCAAAATACCAAGCTGCCATCATCGGTACGGCCAATTTCATAATTTCAGAAGGCTGAAAACGAAATAATCCTAATTCCAGCCATCGTTGAGCACCTTTGCCAATTTTTCCCATCAGCATTACTGCAATCAGCAAGCCTAAGCCTGTGCTGTAAATCCATGGCGTCCAGATTTTGTATTTATGAGGTGGAATAAAACCTAGAACGATCATAATCAAGGTAGCAAAAACCAAGCGCATGGACTGGCGTAAGATCATGCTTATATTCGCATTCGAGGCACTGTATAGAATTAAAAGGCCTAAACTAATCAACAGCAGTAAAAGACCTAATAATGGAAGGTCTAAATGGAGCGATTTTGTAGTAAACCGATAAACTGGGTTATTGTTTCTTCTGTTCATGAGCTGTTTTCATCGGATAAAGTTGGTAATAAGTATCCAGTATCTTGCGTGCAACCATAGATGCCGTGAAATCATTTTCAACCACTACTGCTACGGCAATTTCTGGTTTATCTACTGGCGTAAATGCGATAAATAGTGAATTATCGCGTAAGGCTTCAGGGATATCTTCATATTTGGCTTTTTCATATTGTCGGCCACTAAAGACTTGTGCTGTGCCTGTTTTACCTGCTACAGGGTAGGGTGGGTTTCGCCCAAATCGATATCCAGTTCCTTCATTACTGGTTAGTACGCTATGCATGGCTTCTTTAACAATATCCCAATTGGCTTCGTCTTTAAGATAAATGGGATACTCTTCAACAAGCTTATATGGTTTTACTTCACCGGTATCACTGTTTACTGTTTTTGTAAGTAGGTGAGGACGGAAACGTTGCCCTCGCTGGCTTAGCGATGCGGTTGCGTTTGCTATTTGCAAGGGTGTGGCAAGCATAAAGCCTTGACCAATAGAGGTAATCAATGTATCACCAGGATACCAGGTTACCCCTTTTGTTTGTTTTTTCCAGCGAAGGCTTGGCACAATACCGGATGCCTCTTCATAAAGATCGATATGGCTCAAATGGCCCAAACCAAATTTAACCAACATGTCTTCAATATTAGAGATTCCCATTTTATTACCTAGCTGATAATAAAATGTATCGCAGGAAACAGTGATGGAGCGCTTAAAATTAATCATTCCATGCCCCCCCTTTTTCCAATCTCTATAAATATGACTGGAGTTCGGGAGTTTATATTTACCTGGATCATAAATGGTACTTGAGGTCGTGATAAAGCCTTTATCCAGTCCAGCCAATCCCACAAAGGGTTTAATGGTTGATGCAGGAGGATAAACACCACGTACGGCTCGATTAAACAAGGGTCTTTGTAGCGTGTTCGATAAAATTTTGTAGTCTTTAGAGCTCACCCCACCAACAAAGATATTAGGATCAAAGCTTGGTGAGCTAACCATGGCTAAGACTTCGCCATTTTTAGAGTTAATGACTACGGCTGCTCCGCGTTTGCCTTGAAGCCCTTCATAAGCTGCTTTTTGCAGGCGGATGTCGATACTTAGATAAAGTTTGGCGCCGGAGTGAGGATTCATTTTGTCAATTACTCGCAAGGTTCGCCCACTCACATCGGTTTCTACCATCTGATATCCCACAGTTCCATGCAATATATCTTCGTAGTATTTCTCAATCCCTGCTTTTCCAATAAAGTTGGTCGCCCGATAATTGGTTGGATCAACAGTTTTTAACTCTTCGATATTAATACGTCCTACATAACCTAAAACATGGGCAGTTATTTCACCAAGTGGGTAATGACGCATTAAGCGTGCTTTAATGCTGACGCCGGGAAAGTGATATTGATTAATTGCAAACAGGGCCACTTCTTCCTGAGTTAATTTTAATTTAATCGGAATTGGCATAAATGAGCGATTTTGTTTGCGTGTTCGATTGAAGCTGATTTCATCATCCTCAGTAATAGAGGGGAGTAATTCGCGCAGCTGTTTTACGGTTTTTTGGATGTCTTTAACATGTTCAGGGATTATTTCAAGCACATAAACAGGGACATTCTCTGCCAACAAGATGCCATTTCTATCAAGAATTACTCCACGAGGAGGAGCAATGGGCGTAATGCTCATCTGATTTTTTAAGGATAGCGTTTGGTATTTTCTAAATTCGGAGATTTGCAGGTAAGCAAGTCTTAACACCAGAATTAAAGATAAAATGATAATAAATGCGACCAGCAAATTAAGTCTAAAACGTTGATTCTGTGATTCTGATTGATAATTATTAAATGATTGATTCAGACGCATTGCATACAGTCAGCTAACGGGAGTTCAAAAGGGTGCATAGTATATTAAAATCCAGGTTTTTGCCATTAGGGCCATTAAATAACGTGGTTTTCTGTAGCATTACCAACCGCTAAGGCTCTGTGGAATATCGAGAAATGAAATCGTAGACTCTATCTGGCTTATTTATGATAAGGATGATTATTCATAATCGACCAGGCTCTGTATAAGGTTTCTAACAAAACGATCCGGACTAAAGGGTGGGGCAAGGTGAGTTTTGATAAAGACCAGCGCTCATTGCATAATGTAAGCATTTCTTGGGATAGCCCCTCAGGGCCGCCAATTAGAAAACATAAATGACTGGAGGTTTGCTGCAATTGAGTAATTTTTTGTGCTAATTCTTCGCTACTAAACGATTTGCCTTCAATTTCCAAAGCAATAATCCGTGCGCCCGTAGGAAGAGCCTCTTTCATTAATGCAGACTCTTTTTCCATGACGCGGGTCAGATCAGAGGACTTACTACGGCGAATTAGTGGAATTTCAATTATTTTTAACTGAATACCGTCATTAAATCGTTTGGCATAGTCGTTACTTCCTTGAGTAACCCAATCTGGCATTTTATTGCCTAAAGTAATAACGGTAATTTTTAACATGGCAATTAATTGGATTCTTCCCAAAGTCCTTCTAGATTATAAAATTGTCTGCTTTCAGGTTGCATGACGTGGACAATAAAGTCGCCAAAATCAATAAGAACCCAGTCACCGGTTTCAAGTCCTGTGCAATGTAATGCAGGTAAACCAGCTAATTTCATATCTTCCATAACTTTTTGACCAATTGCTTTCACGTGACGTGAAGCACGGCCCGAAGCAATAAGCATGTAATCGGTGATGGTTGTTTGTTTACGGACATCAATTACTTTTATATCGGAAGCCTGAATATCTTCAAGCGCATGTAAGAGTTTCGCTAGCATTGGATGTTGATCAGACATAGTCAAAGGTATCTTCTATCAAAAAACCCCGGATGATAGCAGCATTTTTTTGATATAAAAAGGGTTCTGTTGAAGAATAGCTGTCCTTAGGCATCATTGCTTCGTTTCGTTCGCAATGACGGAATATTTTAATAGCCTAAATATAGGCTGGACGGAAAAGCCCAGCCTACGCCTTACTCTCTAATTTTTCCTTAAGTAAGCGCCATTAGTTACAATGATAGGTACTATTAATCAGAAAGATTCACACGCGTTAATAAAAATTTAATCACTGCGAATAAAACCAGACAGCCAAGCGCTGCAATAAACAGGATCCCCAATTGTTGGCTAAAGGCCGCTGCATACAGCGATTTAAGTACCGCTATATTGGTTTCACCGGTAGGAATTGAAGTTAAAGAAGCCAGTTTTCCAGAAAGAAAGCCGCCAATTCCTAAAGAAACAAAGAAAATACCCATCATCGTACTTACTTTGTTTTTATCAGCGAGTAAGGTTATTGCAGACAAGCCTACAGGCGAGAGCAATAATTCAGCCAATGAAAACATTAAATAAGCTGGGATAATTAATAATGGGAACAATAATGCTGTACGGTCGGTCAAATTAGTTACTAAAGCAATTATCGCGTAGGCTGCCGTAGTAATAAAAATAGCGAGTAAGAATTTTTTGCCAATGTTTAATCCACGTTCTAGCAAGGTAAGCTGGGGGTTTCTTGGCGCTAAAAAA
>NZ_CBCSKT010000144.1:0-10216 GCF_965140895.1 Legionella sp.
GTGAAAGTAGGTCATCGCCAGGGTTTTATTAAGAACAAGAAAGCGGCCTAGAGCCGCTTTTTTTGTTTCTACCATCCATAAAATCAATATCCTATTAGGTTAATAATATCCATTGCAGGGACTCTTCCTCAGCAAGTAACGCGGTCAATGTAATCGATGTTAGTTCATCTAAACCTTCTGTCTGGCGGTGCGGAGGCGTCAGTGTCACCTGCAGTGCTTTAAGTTCAATGATGACTTGACGCTTTTTTCGTCCGCCTTTCTGCGCAACGAGGCCCGTTGCTTGCTTTAACTCATCAAATAAATAGGATTTATCTATTTTTAATAGGCGATAAGCCGCTTGGTTAAGCGACTGTCTTTAAAGTCACACTGTGAAAATACAAACTCTGACCATGACTGCGCATTTTCAATATCCAATTCCACATCTTGCTCCAATACAAAAAAGCAATTGGATTATTTTTTTGTATCGTAGCACGATGTGTATAAGATTCAGTTGCCTGCAACCAGGCTACATTGGCTCAATAACACATCAGTAATAATCAATAGTAGTAGTTGTCACATCAATAGGCCCTTGCCTATAAGGAAATACCATAACTGGTTCTACAACAGGAGTAACCGCCACTTGCCGATAGGCAACAACTTGCGTACAACAACATCCAGACATAAATACCACAACCCCCAACAGAACAATCCATTTCATCATTAGCCCCTATTTCTATTATTAATCAAAGTGTAGGTTAATTAATCATTCATCGCCAATTAGAGCCGAGATTTTTTTATCAATACAACACGTTCTTCCGGCTTCCGGATCATTTTGAATCCGTATATACTCATCACCTTGATATCGACAGCAATTCAACAGGATGTGAGGATGTTAGATAGAGCCAGTGTAGTTGATGAACAATTTATTAAAAGGGTAAGGCAAGCAGATTTCCCTATAGCCAATAGCTCAATTAGCCTAGAAACAGCTGAGCTGGATAAAAAGACTGCCATAGAGTTGTTTGACTCCCAAATTAAATCACGCTTGCTCGATTTAATCGCCAGACAACTTAAAGAAAATGGCCTATCTTTTTATACCATCGGTAGTAGTGGGCATGAAGGAAATGCGGTTTTTGGCCAAGTTTTTCGACCAGAAGATATGGCCTTTTTACATTACCGCAGTGGTGCTTTCTATGTACAACGTTCTAAACAAGTAACAGGTATCGATGGCGTTAAAGACGTTTTACTATCCCTAGTTGCCGCCTCCAATGATCCCATTTCTGGCGGCCGACACAAAGTATTTGGCTCAGTTCCCCTAAACCTCCCCCCCCAAACATCAACAATAGCCTCGCATTTACCCAAAGCTTTAGGTGCCGCTTTATCAATTAAACGCGCTAAAGACTTAGGAATCGAAAGCAAATTAGAGCAAGACTCAATCATTCTTTGCTCTTTTGGTGATGCTTCAGCAAATCACGCAACAGCACAAACCACTTTAAATGCCTGTTCATGGATTGCCCAACAAAATTACCCATTACCCATCGTTTTTATTTGCGAAGATAATGGCATAGGCATTTCCGTACCTACACCGGTGAATTGGATTGAACAATCGATTAATTCGCGCCCAGGATTAAATTACATCGCTTGCGATGGCTTAAATCTTGCGGATATTTACGCAAAAGCCCAAGAAGCAGAATACTTGGCCCGCTATAAAAAACAGCCGGTATTTTTACACATGCGCTGTGTACGCTTACTCGGTCACGCCGGATCAGATATTGAGTCCCAATACTTATCTCAATCACAGATAGAATTCACAGAATCACATGATCCCTTATTACACACTGCCGGCATGCTTTATCGCGAAGGCTGGATGAGCTTAGAAGGAATCATCAGCCTCTATGAAAGCAATAAACATTTAATTGAAGCCAAAGCTGCTGAAGCAATTAGCCAACCTAAAATGGACAGCGCTGAAGCAATCATGGCTTCCATTGTTCCTAAAATCACGCATAAGCCAAGGCACTCATTGCCCAATGAAGTAACACGTTCTGCCATATTTGCCAACGCTTATCCGCAATTGAAGCAAAAGCGTAACCTATGTCAGCACATTAATTTTGCACTCACTGATTTAATGATGCAGTATCCTAATATGGTGGTTTTTGGTGAAGATGTAGGTAAAAAGGGGGGGGTATACCGTGTCACCGCCGATTTGCAATTTCGCTTCGGTAAACGCCGCGTCTTTGATACTATCCTTGATGAAACCACAATTTTAGGTACCGCAATTGGAATGGCCCATAATGGCTTTATCCCAGTTCCGGAAATCCAATTTTTAGCTTACCTGCATAATGCAGAAGATCAGTTACGAGGCGAAGCATCAACACTTTCCTTTTTCTCTAGCGGCCAATACCAAAATCCCATGGTGATTCGTATTGCCTCACTAGCTTATCAAAAAGGATTTGGGGGGCATTTCCACAATGACAACTCAATTGCTGTATTACGTGATCTACCTGGTGTGATTGTTGCATGTCCTTCCAACGGCCCAGATGCTGCTAAAATGCTACGTACTTGCATGCGCTTAGCCCATGAAGAAGGGCGAGTTATCGTGTTCTTAGAACCAATCGCCCTGTATATGACGAAAGACTTGCACCAAACCGGTGATAATGGTTGGCTGTTTGATTATCCTCAACCCAATGAAATGATTGCACCTGGAGAAGTTGGTACTCAGGGAGAAGGCCCTACAGTTATCTTAACTTACGCCAACGGCTATTATTTATCATGCCAAGCAGCAAAAGTCTTAAAAGACGAACATAACATCAACGTAAAAATTGTTGATATACGCTGGCTTAGTCCTTTACCTGCTGAAGCTATTGTAAAAGAAGTAGCTCAGGCAAAACAGGTTCTTATTGTTGATGAAGGCCGACAAAGTGGCTCTATTAGTGAAGGGTTGATTACTTTACTAGTAGAACAAGCATCATCGAGTTTGCAAATCAAACGAATTACCGGTAAAGATTGTTTTATTCCATTAGGGACTGCTTGGCAATATTTGTTACCAAGTAAAGAAAGTATTATTGAAGCGGTAATCGCGTTACAGTCAGAGAAAAGGGAGATAGAAATTGGACGACTTGTTGTTTCTTGATGAACAATTGCGAGATGACGAACGAATGATACGCGACAGCGTCGCTCGTTTTGTTACAAATGATGTAGTGCCTTTAATGGCTGAGTCTTATGAACAGGCACATTTTCCCCGTGAACTGATTCGTAAGTCGGCAGAATTAGGTTTATTAGGGCTAACCTTGCCGGCTGAATATGGTGGGGCAGAAGCCTCCTATATTTCTTATGGTTTGGTATGCCAGGAATTAGAAAAAGGTGATAGTGGTTTACGTAGTTTTGTTTCCGTACAAAGCTCCTTATGCATGTACCCAATTTTCCGTTATGGCAGTGAAGAGCAAAGAGTACGTTATTTACCAGGAATGGCTACCGGTGAAATTATCGGCTGCTTCGGTTTAACTGAACCTGATGCAGGTTCTGATCCATCCAGTATGCGCACCAACGCTAAAAAAGAACATGGCGGCTGGCGTTTAAACGGTGCAAAAATGTGGATCACCAATGCACCAATTGCAGACATTGCCATTGTATGGGCAAAAACTGAGGCAGGAATCCGCGGATTTATCGTTGATACTAAATCCGAGGGAGTCAGTTGTCCAGAAATTAAATTAAAGATGTCTTTACGTGCTTCCATTACTGGCGAGTTAGTTTTTGATAATGTATTTGTTCCAGATGAAAACTTACTCCCTGGTTCTGAAAAAGGATTGGGAGCTGCTTTAAGTTGTTTAAGTCAGGCTCGCTATGGCATCGCTTGGGGAGCAATGGGTGCGGCAATGTCGTGCTTTGACATTACTCGCGACTACCTATTAGAGCGCAAGCAATTTAATAAGCCTCTAGCTTCGTTCCAGATCATTCAAAAAGACTTGGCTGATATGTATACTGAAATTATCAAGGCACAATGCCTGAATTTACAGATCGGTCGTTTGAAAGAAGAGCAACGCGAAACCCCAGTAATGATTTCATTAGCCAAAGGGAATTCTTGCCGTGAAGCATTGAAAATTGCCAGAAAATGCAGGAATCTATTAGGAGCTAATGGAATTAGTCTTGAGTATCATGTTATACGGCATATGCTGAATTTAGAATCAGTCTTTACCTATGAGGGTACGGATAACGTCCATACCTTAGTGCTAGGGAAGCATATTACGGGAATTAATGCTTTTGGTTAAATGTAACTATTCAGCATTACGACTCAATGATCCCTTCTCCCTTTTCAGAGAGAGGGGAGGCATAAGTGAATAGTTGTATTTATTGTTCTAAGCAGCAATTCCTGCATGTTTAATTGCAACTTACAGGGAGTATCACTATGTCAAAAATGATTTTAAAAAAAGCCTTAATCTTAAGTTTATTTTCATTAAGTGTGTCATCAGTTCAAGCAGAGCAAAACAAAGATCTTATAGTGAATCGATGCAATGATCTGGCAAAAATGGTGAAGTCATTGGTGGTAAGCCAACACAATCCCATCTGTGTTGATAAACTAGCATTAGCGGCCAACCAAATGAATGTCGCAGCAGCGTTGATTGCAGATGATTCTGTAGACCAGGCAAAACAAATAATCGTAAATGCAGTGAACGATTTACAATTTGCAGAGCTAACCGGATGCAGTCATTACATTCAAATTTCGCATTCGAAAGTAGAAGCCATCAAGCTAAGACATCTACTTTAATCGAGCTACAATCGTGCTTGAGGTGTTTAAAGTTGAATTTAAACCTTGTCTTTACACCTCAACTACTTGTTATCTTCCCCAGACTTAGTTATCATTGGAGCCAATCGGGGCGTAGCGCAGCCTGGTAGCGTACTAGCATGGGGTGCTAGTGGTCGAAGGTTCAAATCCTTCCGTCCCGACCAATAGAATCAATGAGTTACATTCCAAAAAACACACTAGCAATTTTTCGGGGTACACTTCGGGGTACACTTAATTGAAAGTGTAGGTCAGAAATTTTCTTATTTTGAATGTAATCTTTTTACGGACTTATATGAGGATGAGGATATGAAGCAATTGATTCTTCCAAAGAAATTGACTCGCGGGGATAAAATGGCGGTGATTAGCGCCTCATGGGGTGGTCCTGGTACTTTTCCTTATCGTTATGAAGCAGGCAAACAACGACTCGAATCTGTTTTCGGATTGGAAGTGGTTGAAATGCCTCATGCATTAAAAGATGCTGATTGGGTTTATCGAAATCCTAAAGCTCGAGCTGAAGATTTAATGCAAGCTTTTTTAGACCCTACCATTAAAGGAATTTTCTCAACGATCGGCGGAGAGGATGCTATAAGGTTGTTACCTTACATTGATTTTGAAATCATCCGTAAAAATCCAAAAATAGTTTTAGGTTATTCTGACAGTACTGTTTTGCATTTTATGTGTTTAAAAGCGGGCATAGCAAGCTTTTATGGTACCTCGGTAATGACAGGTTTTGCAGAAAATGTAGCAATGCATGAGTACACAGTAAGTGCGATAAAACAGAGCTTTTTTTCAACGGATAAAATAGGTGCCATTCCCAGAGCAAGTGAGGGATGGACTAAGGAATATTTAGATTGGCAAAAACCTTCCAATCAAATGATACAAAGAAAGCTTGAGTCCGAAATGAAATGGGAATTTATTGGATGTACTGACAAAATAGTTCAAGGACGTTTACTAGGGGGCTGTGTTGAGGTATTGCAGTTTATCAATGCTACAGAAATTTGGCCTTCGTTAGAGATTTGGGATGGGTGCATTCTTTTCTTAGAAACTTCAGAAGAAGGTGTAGCACCATTATTTTTAAAACGCTTTTTAAGAAATTTAGCTGCCCAAGGAATACTGGCTAAAATTGGAGGTATTTTATTTAGTAAGCCTGGTGGTCAACAGATCCTAGCCCCGGAATTTAAAGACTATGGAAAAGCTATTTTGGCTGTATTTGAAGAATATCAATTACCCCAAGTTTCTGTAGTAGTTAATATGGATTTTGGTCACTCTGATCCAATGTGGGTGATGCCTTATAGCTGTTTAGCAGAGATTAATCCTATGGAAGAGACAGTGAGTTTATTAGAAGGAATGGTTATCTAAGAACTCGTTATTAAACTATTTCTTAAGCCATATTTTGTTTTAATCACATATAGGAACGTGCTAAAAAAACTTGTCATCATTAAAAATGTCAAAGATAAAATAATTACTTTATTTCCAAAATTATTGAGTAAAATTCCAATCATATAAAACGCACCGATTGATACCAACATTGAAATTGTACTAATGAGTGAATCAAAAGTTGCCCTAATGTCATTGCTGATATTTTTATGGAGTAATGCGCTGATAATAATTGAAGGGTATTTAAATAAAATAAAACAAGAAAGAAACAGGATAATAGGGATTATTTTATAGATTTCATTTCCATTATATCCGATTAGATAGCTTGTAGCAGCAACGAAAAAAGCCATAAAAAATAAGCTTATTTTTAGTGAGCTTTTCTTTTCAGCAAAGAACGATCCTAGTGCTTGAAATACTAAAATGACCGCAAAAATAAGTCCATATACTATTGCATCAGAAGTATGCTCACCTAAATAATCATAAATGATTACCTGCCAAAATTGGGCTAAAATTTGAAACACAGTAACAAGTGAAATATTAGCAATAAATAAAATAATGATATTTTCAACTCTCAATACATTGAGTAAGTTCTTAAAGTGCAAACTTGTTTTATTTAATGGTTGGTTTTTTGATGTAGTTATATTAAATTTCTTTAAATCATTAGCTAAAAGAGAAAATAACCCTATTATTGTCAAAATAGAAGAAGCAACAAACCAAACGTACCTTGACTCCACAGTTACAAAAACACTACCTAAAAGTACAGAGACTACCATTAATAAGTTTTGATATTTAAAAAACTTGCCTAATGTGTAGTTATAATCATCCTTTCCTGTTTCATAAGAGTAAGTTTCAACTAAGATAGGCAACATCACTGCATTAAAAATTGCCAAAGACAAACCATTAAAAAATTCTGCTGCAAAGAAAATAGAAGTTGTATTACCTATGGCAGTTAAAAACATCCAAATGGCTGCAAGAAAAATTGAAATCAGTATGAAAGGAAACCTATTATTGCACCTATCAATGATCACCCCTACCGGAACTTGAATAAGTACAATTACTATTCCTTGAAACGCCTTTAAAAAGGAGATATCCGCAATCGATAACCCATGATTGGTTAAATATAAAGAAGAGTAGCCACCCACTAGCATTCTTATACTTGAAAATAATATGGTATAGATTAATAGCCTGTAGAATAATTGCATTTATGAACCCAATTTATACTGACATATTATTCATGCGATTAAAAAGGCTGAATACTTTTTCCATTTCATCAATTTTAAACGATGATAATTGCTCACCAGCAAAATAAAAATCAAAGAAATCAAGAGCCTTATCTGGGTAGTTTCTATTCTTGAACGTATTGCCTAAATATATAAATATTTTATCTATAAGGAGAGGATCCCAATCAATGATTTGTTGATGCTTACTTTTTATAATCTCTTTTGTATTTTCTACAGTTAGTTCTTCAAGGTGAATAAAATTAAAACGCCTTTCAAAAGCTTTATCGTTAACAAATATAGCTGCTTCATCGATTGTAGTAGCGCCAATCATTTGAAATTCTTCACGCATAAGATAGGGCTTTAATATATCAGCACCTGATATTCCCCCATCAGAGTTTCCTGTATTTAATATCGTATGAGCCTCATCAAAAAATAAAATTTTCTTGTGAGTTAAAGCCTCATTAAGAATACCATGAAATTTTTTTTCAAATTCGCCGCGATATTTAGAGCCGGATAGTATGCTGCTAATGTCTATGTAGTAAATATCTAAGTTTAGAATATGAGCAATCGATGCAATAAGAAAGGTTTTTCCTACTCCAGGTTCACCGATAAGCATGATATTATTTTTATAATTTCTTTTAAGACAAATTTTTATAAGTTCTTGCTCTTGTTCGCGATGAAGACATGGTTCTTGTTTTAAATTTTTTAAATTATACCCGTGCTTGTGAAAAAGGTGGTTGTCATTACTTTTATTCTGATCTCGATACTGTGTTAAATAACTGGATAGAAGATTTGAATAAGTAGATTCGCACTCTAATAAATAGTCAAATACATTTTGTAAGCTGGTATTAGTTCCATACTCTTTAAATATTTTTTCCAAGAGAACAGTATCGTCATTTTCCTTAAAAATCTGCCAATCAGTATTAAGTGGAACATTAGTTTTATGTTCCACCAGAGATAGTAAATTAAATAAATTAACAGGTATATTCCCTGTTTGTTCGACAAGTTCAGTCACTTTAATAGAAGAAAAAGACAAACTACACCTCAGTAATACAGGAATTTAATGTATTTGTATCAAAATTAAATACGCGATCAATTAGCTGACAGGGTAAGAAATCAGTTAAAAATTTTATTACTTCCAGAGCAACCAGTTTCCCAGCAATAGCATTGTATGGATCAATGATTGTTGCAACTAAACCAGAATTTATTAAATCAGTTTTCTCTTTTTCTGAGTCTGAAATATTTGTTTCTTGTATTTCGGATTGATTAGGGAAAATTTCTTTATAACTTCTTGTCTTGTTAGGTATTATTAGTGGACCACAAGTTATTTGATTAAAAGAAGGTAGTCCAAAAATAAACGGACATTGCTTATTCTGACAAGCTTCATCGACAACATATACAATTTTTCCCCTTGGCGTATCAGCGCACAAAATTAAAATATCAATGCCTTCTAAATGAGACTCTAAATCTTGGGAACGAGTTACTCTTTGGTTAACTGTAACAATCTCAGCGTGTGGATTAACTAGTTTTAGCTTTTTTTCAGCAACATCAAGCTTTTGTTTGCCAATGTCATCTTCATTATAAAGCATTTGTCTGGCGGTATTGCTTAATTCAATGTGATCATGATCAATAAGTGTTAGTTTTCCAATACCCATGGAAGCTAATCCGTATGCTACATAAGAACCAACACCGCCAACACCTAAAATTCCAACATGTGAGTTCTTTATTTTTTCCTGAAACTGGATAGCATCATCAATATTATTGCCTTTAAGGGTAGCAAAGCTTTTGATCTGTCTATCAAATTTTATTAATTCTTTATCCGATAGGGTATGTGTAAACTTAGTTTTAAATTTTACAATATTGTTGTCAATTAAAATCTGAAAGACTTCATCAAATTCCTCTCCGGATACATCATGTTTGAAGAAAAGTTGTTTATAAACTTCTTCTTTACCATGCATTCCAGATTTTTTAATTTCATAAAGTAAATCTATAAAAAATTCTTTTTCATCTATTTTAAGTGACTGATCATCAGGTAGATGAATAATTATTCCGTTTTCATGAGGTTGCAAATACAAATTTTCATTTAATCTTATCTGTTTCATACAAAAACCACTATAAAGATTATTTCTGGCAATAATATTATTCAAATGAATGAAGTTATTAATTCAAATAAAATTATGCCAGAAATGAAGACTAAGGAACCGCTGTAATTAAAGAGGCTTTTAAAGCAATTTTGGTTGCAGCAGAAATTTTAGAAACTGTTAGGGTTTTAGTTTTTGTAGTTGTTTTCATAACATAACTCCATTATTAATCCATAGTGAAATCCAACTAACAAAACTAGTTAGTTGGCCAAGATTTATCGAGACGTAAGAATAGCCTGCAATAAATCTGATTTAGTAGATAGTCTTTCTTAGAAATCCTTTCTACTTCTGCGGAAACTACTAAAAATACAAAATGATGTCAATCTGGGAGTTGTTTTAAATGTGGGCAAATGAGGCTAATTATATGTATTTACTTACATAATTTTATTTAATTTTCTGAAGATTTTAAATTTCAAGTTAGTTAAAACTATTGTAGTCGTTTTCTATAAGGTGGTTTAAGCTCTTTTAAAGGAGGGAATAATTCACTAGGTTCCACTTGAAGCGTGAGAGCAATTTGAATAAGGCTCTGCATCGAAATATTTTGTTCTCCTCGTTCTACTCTACCAGCATAGCTTCTTGAATTCAAATACAGGAAGAAGTGAAGCCTAGGCTTATGTATGTTGATGGTGAAACTAACTTAACATGAGTTATTGTCAAATCTGGTGTACAGCCTTAGGCGGCCTTCCTGTCTGATTGCTCGACAACCTGTACTCCATCTTTAA
>NZ_CBCSKT010000145.1:0-1093 GCF_965140895.1 Legionella sp.
TAAATCTGTTCTAGCAGTATCATAAGTTATGTTGTGAGATTGACGATGTATTTCTATTTTATACTGTGTGTTTGGATGATTCATTGCGTGCTTAATAAGATTAATTTGTCTATGGTTCATTTTATCTTTTAGAGTTTGATTTTCATAAAGTAATTGCTCAATTTCTTTAATATCTTGATTTTTTCTATCTATATATTCTTCAATACATTCAATTCCTTCTAAAATAACTTCTAGTTGATGCAAAAAATAATATGTAAGATCATTATCATCCGTCTCAGTATATAAATATGCTTTAGCATATTTACCTGGGGCGCGTTTTATAATTTGGGATATGGAAATAAATTCCATTAGTGTGTAGCCCTCATGCGCTAAGGACCAATAAAATAATGCACGTGCGGTTCTTCCATTTCCATCTGCAAATGGGTGATCATAAGCCAACATAAAATGTAATATAATTGCTTTAATCACAGGATGTATAAATCCTATTTGTTCATCATTTGTATTAGCAAAATTGCAAAGTTTCTCTAATCTATATTCTAATTCTTCATAATTTGGAGGTGTATGTAATATTTGATCCGTATTGTCCCAAACATGTATATCATTCGATTGCCTTATATGACCTATCTCTTTAGTGTTTTCCATAGTCCCTGATGTCAATATACGGTGTAATTCGTAAATAATTTTAAGGGTCAATTTATTTTCTTTCATTTCTCTTATGAATTGCATGGCTTTAAAATTCATCTGTTCACTGATATCTCGCGGTTTACGGCTAGTTCTCAACATTTCTTTTGCGACTTTTCGAGTGGTAGATGCCCCTTCTAGCTGACTAGAATTGATAGCTTCTTCAATTAATGATCTTACTAAATAATCATCTCTTACTTCTTTATTGATCTTTCTGGTATAAAAACCTGCCTTACGATCTATTTTATGAAGTTGATTTAGGATTGTATCGGTTAATACATAAACAAACTTTTTATGATTTTTGTCTTCAAAAGTTAGCGTCTTGTATATAACCCTCCGTGCTAATTTTATACAAGCCCACCATTGCTCGGACGTAGTACCTTCTGGTGATGGTAAATGCCTTAACTTATCC
>NZ_CBCSKT010000146.1:0-1087 GCF_965140895.1 Legionella sp.
TACCCACATCACCATAACCTAAAATTAGAGCAATTTTACCCGCAATCATCACGTCGGTTGCACGCTTTAATCCATCTAATAAAGATTCACGACAGCCATAAAGGTTATCAAATTTAGATTTAGTAACCGCATCATTCACATTAATCGCAGGTATTTTTAAATCGCCTTTTTTTGCCATTTCATAAAGGCGAGCGACTCCAGTAGTTGTTTCTTCAGAAACCCCTTTGATTCCGTCCAAAAGCTCTGGATGCTTTTCATGGATAATTTGCGTTAAATCGCCGCCATCATCTAAAAGTAAATTAGGAGTCCAATTATCAGGACCTCTTAATGTTTGTTCCACACACCACCAATACTCTTCCTCAGTTTCCCCTTTCCAGGCAAAAACTGGAATTCCTTCCGCAGCAATTGCAGCAGCCGCATGATCTTGAGTAGAAAAAATATTACATGAAGACCAACGAACGTCAGCACCTAGTGCTACTAAAGTTTCAATCAAAACTGCGGTTTGAATAGTCATGTGCAAGCAACCTGAAATGCGAGCGCCTTTTAACGGCTTCGCTGCACCAAACTCTTCGCGTAAAGCCATCAAACCCGGCATTTCCGTTTCTGCAATTGCAATTTCTTTACGTCCCCAAGACGCTAAGGACATATCTGCTACTTTATAATTTTGACTCATAGTTACCTTAGTGGCTAATTCCATAGTTATATCCTTATAGTGCTTTCTGTAATTGAGCGACCTTATCTAAACGTTCCCAAGGAAATTGCTCACGTCCGTAATGCCCATATGTTGCCGTTTCTCTATAAATTGGGCGTAGTAAATTATGATGTTCAATAATACCTTGAGGAGTTAAATCAAAATGAGATTGAATTAACTCAATAATTTCATTATTAGCTAAACGACCGGTGCCAAAAGTTTCCACAAAAATAGAGGTAGGTTCAGCAACCCCAATGGCATAAGAAACCTGGATTTCACACTTATCAGCTAAACCTGCAGCCACAATATTTTTGGCTACGTGGCGTGCAGCATAAGCAGCGGAGCGATCTACTTTTGAAGGATCTTTGCCTGAGAAACATCCACCCCCATGTCTGT
>NZ_CBCSKT010000147.1:0-1087 GCF_965140895.1 Legionella sp.
AGAAGAAGCGAATGAGCTATTTGGCATTTTAGCGTCCATGGGCAAAGAAGTGTATGTTGCTAATCTCTCTGACTTAGGCGCCTCAGCGTGTCGTATTTTAGTGCCTGACTATTCAGAAGTTTATCCGGTTGAAGATCTTATTTGGGATAATACGAACAAAGCGCTAATTTATCGCGAAGACATCTTAAATTTGCACTCCTTAAGCACTAAAGAGCTAGGCAATTTAGTTGATCGTTTGGAAGAAAGTCAACTGGATAACTATATCGATATTGGCACCTTGATTGGTATTGTATTCGATGAAAATACTGCCTGGGGCAAGCTGACTATTATCGAACTTAAGATCCTGATTTATCTCGCACTTGGCGCCCATGAGGATGCCATCGGATTAGTCGAGGAGTTTTTGCAATATAACGACAATACAGTCAAACGCGGCTTGTTTTATCAAGCGATAAGTGCAGTACTCGAAGTCACCTTAGATGAAAATCTTGAGCTTGAGCACTTTATCGAGAGTTTCAATCGCATGTTTGGTGTCGATGTGATGGAAAACGTGGTTGGCTTAGTCACAGGTTCGGTACGCTTTTACGGCCTAACTAAAACAAGCATGGCTCTTGAAGGTATAGAGCCTCATTTACGACTGATTGAAAGTTATAAAAAATTACACCAGTCGCGCAAAATACGAGTAGGAATCTAATCGCGATGGTAATCGGCTTGAGGGGGCGCATCTATGCGTGTGCTCCATTAATCCCCTTAGCCTCAACCACTACTTCGCATGGACTCTCATATGTAACTGACATCTAAGTCCCAATGTCACGAGTACCAACCCACAGATTAATTTTGGATGCCACTTGGGTTTACATATTGCTCATCTGATGAGCAAGCACCTGAAGGTGAAACGTTTATGAACGATGAGTATCGACTAACGCAAACCAGAGGCGTGTAAGGATTCAGAGGGGTCGGCTCGCTTGTTCTGAGCTTCTCCTAAAACCCGCGCAAGTTATATTGTAGATTAGCAAACGTAGGTCAGGCCATTGGCCTAATGGCGCTGCCTTAAGGTGTACAAGAATTAGTAATTTTTAGTTTAATCTAT
>NZ_CBCSKT010000148.1:0-1082 GCF_965140895.1 Legionella sp.
ACGGCTCAAATCTCATGCGCGTAGTTGTAATCTATTTCAGATGAATTTTCCAGTACTTTCAATGGCGATGGGTATATATTGGACGCTCAATGAATACCCCTCTAACGGCAATTCGCCCAGTATGTGAGGATTGTCTTCACGAAGAAGAGCAGCGACAGATTAAAGGTAAAAGAGAGGACAAAATAATTCTTTCTATAATATTTACTTTTATTTTCACAATATTGACCTCTGGCCGGGATCTTTGTAAAAAAGGGTCATGAACAAATTTCAATCAAATTATGCCTTCTACACGGTAGGTGTACCTTAACTTTTTTATTTTCTATTAACGTCCGATTTTCTCCTTCCGGGTTTCTATAATAGAGATTGGTTATTCTGCAGAAAAAATTACCTAGATCAACAGCGAATTCCCTCAGGGTTTAGTTACTTACAGGGTCTAATATTAACATGACCCTTTTTTACAAAGATCCCGGCCAGAGGTCAATATGTGCCCTGGAAGGATTATAAGGCTGTCTCTGCTGATTTGAAACTCATCTATCAATCCGTCACAGAGGATGAGGCTTTGCTTGCACTGGAACAATTTGCTGAACGCTGGGATGAAAAATACCCACAAATAAGTCGCTCATGGAACGTTCACTGGCATAACCTCAACACTCTGTTTAGCTACCCATCAGACATTCGTAAAGCCATATACACAACAAACGCTATTGAGTCACTAAATAGCGTCATTCGAAAAGCAGTCAAGAAAAGAAAGCTATTTCCTTCAGATGAGTCTGCCAAAAAGGTAGTTTATCTTGCTATAATGGACGCCTCTAAAAAATGGACAATGCCCATTAGAGATTGGAGGCCCGCCCTTAATCGATTTATGATTGAATTCGAAGAGCGGTTGAGTGAGTTTGTTTAACACATGACAGTTACACAGAATTATTTACAGGCTCTAATTGGCTTATTGCTCTTGGCCCAGAGGAATTCATCTAGTATTAGATCAATTCCTCTGTATTGGCATATCGTATATACCCATCGCCATTGAAAGTACTGGAAATTTTTTCTGAAATGAATTAAAAGTATCGGCATTATGAGATTTC
>NZ_CBCSKT010000149.1:0-35249 GCF_965140895.1 Legionella sp.
AGTATAGAATAAGTACTTCTGAAAAAAATACATCAAAGCACGAGATCTTAATATTAAGGGAAACAATATGATCAAAGGTTCTGAGCTCTTAGTCGCAGCACTGGAAAATGAAGGGGTTGAATATATTTTTGGGATTCCTGGTGAAGAGAATCTTGATGTGGTCGAAGCGCTACGCACCTCCTCCATCAAACTGGTATTAACACGGCACGAACAAGCAGCGGCATTCATGGCAGCAACCTACGGTAGATTAACCGGGAAACCAGGTGTTTGTATAACCACGTTGGGTCCTGGGGCATTAAATCTTACTACAGGTGCAGCATATGCTTTGCTTGGAGCGATGCCGATGATTATGATTACAGGACAAAAAGGCGTTTTATCATCGCATCAGGGCCGCTTTCAAATAGTGAATACTGTAGCGACAATGCAACCGCTCACCAAAATGTCGCGTCAAATTGTTTCACCATCAATGATCCCTACCCTGGTACGAGAAGCATTTCACGTTGCTCAAGAGGAAACCCCAGGCCCTGTTTATTTAGAATTTCCTGAAGACATAGCCGCTGAACGCAGTCGAAAGTTTAACCTTATTCCACCGCACCCTATTGAATATCCCATTGCCAATGAACAAGCTCTAAGTCGCGCAGCAAAGATGATTATGCAAGCTAAACGCCCCTTGGTCATGCTTGGGGCTGCAGCCTCTCGACCAAGAGCCACTACTGCCCTTGCCAATTTTATTTTGCGTAGCAAACTGCCCTATTTTACTACTCAAATGGGTAAAGGAACTGTTAGTGGAGCAAGAGAATATTACATGGGAACTGCAGCACTCTCCGCCCGAGATTATGTTCATGAAGCAATTGAACAGGCGGATCTGATTATTACGATTGGCCATAGTACCGTAGAAAAGCCACCATTTATTATGGAAAGTACCAATCTTAAAGTCATCCATGTCGGGTATCAATCAGCGACCGTTGAACAAATATATTTCCCACAAGCGGAGGTCATCGGAGACATAGGCCCCTCATTAAAATTACTTGCAGATAAAATTGAGGGCATAATCCCACATGCCAGCGCCCTGCTTCGTTTACGCGAAGGCATTTTGAGTAAAATTGCTGATCGAGCAACAGAAGACCGCTTCACTCCACAACGTCTGGTTTATGACATTCGGCAAGTAATGCCCGAAGATGGGATTCTAGCCTTGGATAATGGCATGTATAAAATCTGGTTTGCACGAAACTATCGAACACAAATGGCCAATACGATTCTCCTTGATAATGCCCTTGCGACCATGGGAGCAGGGCTTCCCTCAGCCATTATGGCATCACTTTTGTATCCTCATCGTCGGGTAATGGCGGTTTGCGGAGATGGTGGTTTTATGATGAATAGCCAGGAATTAGAAACGGCAGTACGACTTAAATTAAACTTGGTGATACTCATTCTTGAAGATAATGCTTTTGGAATGATACGTTGGAAACAAGCAGTTGATCAGTTTCCAGATTTTGGTATGACATTTACCAATCCTGACTTCGTCAAATACGCTGAAGCTTATGGAGCACGTGGTACCCGAGTAGAATCGATTGAAAATTTTCAATCAATTCTTGAAGAAGCGTTTACAACTGGCGGTGTACATCTTATTGTTTTCCCAGTCGATTACTCAGAAAATAAACGCGTTCTTGTTGATGAGTTACAACAACGATTCCCTCCGGTTAAAAAAAGATCCTAATCATGAAAAAAACACTGCACGTAGTGCATGCATTTGACCGCAGCTTAATCGAGCAACCCTTGCTTTTTACAATCGCGATAACTGGCTTAAGCCTCATGAGCACATGGGCATATTGAAACATACAGCCGAATTATTATCCTCTCAACACGAACGATTTACCCAACTGATTGCCCAGGAAGAAAGAAAACCCTTTACTGATGCCGCAATCGAAGTCACTCGAGCAATTGATGGATTAAATGATGCCGCAGAGGAATTACGCCACTTTGCCGGTAAAGAAATTCCTCTGGGGCTTACGCTGGCAAGTGATCATCGCTGGGCATTTACGATTAATGAATACAGAATCCTATAATTTATCCAGTCAGTACAATTAATCACTTTTTCAAATCAACAGCTATTTGATAGTGAACCATTGAGGGATGGCGCATGTCTAGTGCGCGGCCCCAAATAGCTCATATAGTTTTTTTACAATTTCTTCTGGCTGAAACTTCACAAGAAAGCACCCATATTCTGCAGCTACTTCCGCAATAAGCGTAGGGTTAGAAATGCTGGAATTGAAAATCACAGGGATAGTACTCGCCTCCCCACGAATTTTTCTCGCCATTTCCAATCCGCCCATGCGCGGCATTTCAAAATCAGTGAAAATTAAATCAAACTTGCCAGGTTGTTGCATGAATTTTTCATACCCATCTTGGCCGTCTACTGCCTCAATACAATGCATACCATGTGCTGATAAAAGCTTGGTTACTTGATGACGGAAAATTTTTGCATCATCAACAACCAGCGCAGTTTTACCAACCATAGAATGAGATGAAGAGGAAGCTGACTTCGTCTCATTTTCAGGCAAGTTGAGTAAACCTAAATGCGCCAATATCCCTTCCAAATCAAGCAAGTATAAAAACTGATTTTTATATGGAAACAAGCCATTGAGCATACAAAATGCGGAATTCTCGAGAATAGAAGGAACACTTAAAATTTGACTGTTTTTAAGTGATTCGATACGGTAGGTAGCGTGAACCAAGATGCCAACGACCATATTAAGCAATTGGCAAATAATGATTTTAGTCTGATTGTACCGCTTCATTTGTTCAACATGCTTGGCAAATTCGGCATCAAGCAAAGGGTTTGTTGGCTGATTCGGGGCTACTTGAGAACAATTCATATCCGACTGTTTTAATACTATAGATAAATCCATCACCGGTACGGCCTCTTGATGATGCTCATATAAGCCAATAAAGGGCAAATGGGAGGCAGGCAGACAGGAAATCCGCTCATAATCCACAACCCCAATAATTTTTTGCGCATTAATACCAACTAACATCGCCTGAGAATCCGCTATGATAAGACATGGAACCATGAGAAAGTTTTCATTCTCTGTAGAATGTTCTTGTGCCACCATCATTCACTCTCCTTAAAATGAAAATCCCCTTCTGCCAATAAACGTATGGGAAAATTATTAATATTCGCTGTAGCCGAAACAAGCATTTTAAGGGCTACATCCACACGTCTTGGACGTTCAATAATAAGGCCAAAAGGGCTATTGCCATTAAAATCAGCAACTAATAATAAATGAGTATTCTGCACCTTGTAGGTTTCAATCCCATTAGTATATTTACCCGTAAAATCAACCACTGGTATAATCTGCCCACCCAAATTCACAATTCCTAAGTACCCCGCTACGATCTCAGGATAGGGAGTAATTACAGGTACCTCGACAATCTCACTAACATAATGAATATCTAAAGCATAATGTGAATCACACATGACAAACTGGATAAAGGTTTTCTTCTCGTCCACAACGGCAGACTCTTCAAATTGAAATTGTCTTATTATGTTTTCAAATTGCATTGATACCCACCTCATGTCGGCTCATAATATGTTTATATAATTTTTCAAGTGACAAAATGAATGCAGAAACCCCTGTTGTTAAAATAGAAACTCCTTGCAGATAATTTAAAACAGGTATTCCCTTAGGCAAGGCTTTGACAATAAATTCCGTATTGGCAATCAATTTATCGGCAATAAACGCGCATCGTTCCCCATTAATATTGGTAAGACAAACAAACATTTCACGTCGCATAAGCGAATCGTCAGCGCCAGTATTCTCAAAATACCTAGACAAGAAAATACAAGGGACAAATTGATTATCAATATTTAATAGGTATTGATTTTGGTTGAAGGTAATATCACTTCGACGCAAAGTGTAGGTCTGCATAATGTCATGTGTAGGAATACCATAAACATGATTACCAACACTCACAACGATTAATGGAATAATGGATAATCCGATAGGTAAGTACAGGCTGAAGGTAGTCCCCTCGCCTACTTTCGTATCGATATGAATTCTACCTCCAGATTTATCAACATAGGTTTTCACCACATCCATACCCACGCCACGACCTGAAATTTCGCTGACTTGCTGAGCGGTAGAAAAGCCCGGGGCAAAAATAAGCTGTAACGCATCCTGCTCGCTCGCTACACCGGAAATATCGAGCCCTTTAGAACGTGCGGATTGTACAATGCTCTGGGCATCGATCCCCTTACCGTCGTCACTAATTTTCAAAACCACTTCACTGCCAATAATTTTTGCATCCATGCAAATCGTACCCTGACGTGGTTTATTTTGCTGTTCACGTACTTCCGGCGCTTCAATGCCATGATCCATCGCGTTTCGCACTAAATGAATTAAAGGATCACCTAAAGAATCAAGAATACGTTTATCAATTTCAGTTTCTTGTCCACTCACTTTAACCTGAATTAATTTGTCGCTACTCTCAATATAAGTACGAATAGTTTTCTCCATTCGGGAAAACAGACTTTTAACCGCCGTCATACGCATACTAAGCACCGCACTTTCAAGCTCAACAATCCGTTGCCGTAATGAGTTATCGAGTACTTCCCATTTGAGAAATAAGTCATTTTGAATCGCTGTATTTTCAAAACCAGTCTCCACTAAATGGGCAATTTGGTTTCTCAATAAAAAAATCTCGGACGTAATATCATAACTGCGTTGAATTCGGTCTAAGGGGACGCGAATCAAATTTGCAGTATCTTTTTTCGCTTGGTTTTTCGTCGCACTCACTTGCTCTTCAGGCTGTTGATAAGGAGCATCATCGTGAGTAACAGTTGGTGTTAAAACCTCATTTACCTCTTCCGTTTTTGGCTCGACGGCCGCTTCTACGGGTAGCGCAACAGGCAGATCTCCCTCTCGCTTTTTAGCCTCAGTCTGCAACAGTGTTTCAATTTGATCGACTTGATGAGTCACCAGAGCAACATCCAAATCATCAGGTGCTTTTTTCTTGGCACTCAAATAACTTTCAAGTTCATGAGCCACTTTAGTCAGCTCATCCATTTGAAACATCGCTGAGCCACCTTTGATGGTATGAACGCCCCGATAAATTGCATTGACGTTATCAATCCTCTCCTCAGTAGAATGTTCGTCAGCATAACCTTTTAACAAATCATAGAGCTCTTCGAGGGCCGCCTTAGCCTCCTCGAAAAACATGAGTATTATTTCATCATCATCCATAGTGTTAAATCCATTTTACAATGCGAAAATTTAAATAATTTTATTTAATAGCTTTTGTATGTCATCCAAGCGTTCTGAGAGTAAAAGCACTTTTTCTTGCAAAGAATCACTTGCCAATTCCACTTTACCAATCGACTCCTGCGATTTTTCAGCAAGACGAGCTACTTCATGAGCAACAATTGCAAACCCTCTCCCTTCTTGACCGGCTCGCGCCGCTTCAATTGATGCATTAAGAGCCAAGAGATCCGTTTTTCCAGATAAATCACGAACTACCCCCACCATTTTATTAATGGCTTCCACAGAAGAGATGAGCTCACTAAACACTTTACGAATATCGCTAAAATGATGATTAATATCGCCCATCTCTCCTGAGTTGTGTTTTAGTGTATTATTTTTATCAGTAACGGCTGAATCAACGCCCTCACCCTCTTGATCCATTAAAAGACTCATAATCCTTACTCCTGCCTGACTTATGTTAAACGTTGGGTTTTCCCTACTTCCAAATCATCGAACCAATCAAAAAAGCGCTCTACATCATCCCCTCGAAAAATAGCCCCATGTTGTGGGCATATCATTTCCACTCCTAGCTTTCTAACCCGTGATAACCAAGCATCCTTGGCTGCATTGGAAGGCATCCACCGCTGATGGAATTTTTTCATAAAGGGTGCATGAGCAGTAAAATCAGTAACAAATAAATCCGCTTCATTGGGTAATAACGCCGCTCCCACATCGCCACTAAATAAAATCTTGGATACGGGATCAAATAAGTGGAAATTGCCTGATGAATGCAAGTAATGAGCGGGAACCAGTTGAAAATGGCGATCACCCAATTTTATTTGCATGCCTTCATCGGGTACGGAATATAAATTGTGCGCAAACTTATAGCCGAAATGAGAAATAAAACTACTCCATAACCAAGACACATAAACAGTGGCATTCGGTGTTAATTCCATCCACATGGGCAAGGAAGACATAATATCCGGGTCTTGATGAGAGCACATATAGGCCTTGATGGAATTGAGGTCAATTACTTCAGAAACTATCGATAAAACGCTAGGAAAAATTTCCATGCCGCCTGGGTCAAGCAACATGGATTCGCTGCCGGCCTGAATAATATATTCATTCGTATCAATAACCGACTTAGGTTTATTGGGATCGCGTGCTAAAACAGTCCACTGAATATCGCCATTATCATAGAGAACTACTTTTTTCATCCTATCCCTCACTATTCCACGGTAATTTGTTGGAGTGTTTAAAAATCATAAAATAATCTCGAAACACATCATAATCATGTGACAATACACTGAGCAATTCTTCAAATGATTTAATTAATGAGCCAACGGCAGCCAAGCCCAGTTCGCTGCGAAAAAGTTCTTCCTCGATTCTCAATGCAGTAAGGGCAACAAAAATGCGATTAATTAAAAACTCAAACACATTGAACTGAACCTCTAGTGCTTTAATGCCATTTCTAAATTGAATAAAACCAAGTGCCACTTGCTTTTGTAATCGGGAGGTAACATCGTTGGTCAACTCATGATTTGTGGCGAAATTGTCTGAAATTTGCACCAGCATATAACTATCAATATGATAAAGTGCTATTTTCGAGGCCAGGACTGTTTCAATTAATCGACTGGTAACCTGAATTATGGCATTGATTTTGGTATGCATCTTACGCGATGTTTTTTCAATCTGACTAGCTATTTCAAAGAACACACGCGCCTTATTCCCTGTTTGACTTGCAACAATAGATGCATTCACAGAAATATCTTCTACGCGGCCAATGGTTCGCTGCATTCTTAATGCTAATCGACGTAATTCATTACAAGAACGATAATGATGATTTATGTTATTTTCTCTATCCATATGACTCACTTCATATTCTTAAATTACTTGTCACATTCTTATTATTTAAGACAATGGAGCATCAACATAAATATCAACCTTTAAGAAACAAGTACTATTTATATATCCCTATCAGAAATAAAGCTGAAAAATCTATCGAACAATGAACAACTCCTTTTCAGTATAGCAGCATATTTTTTTTTTGTATGAAATCTAAGGGTTACGCTAAAAAATCCATAAAAAAATGGGCTATTTATAGTGCGATGAGGCTTATCGGCTCGGGTTTAAGCTAAGTAATTTGAAATAACTCGAAATACTACCTATATTTTATTGGCGGAGAGAATAAAAATTAAAAGGACTTGTCGGTGAGAGCATCTAGTATTCATTTATTTCAATTATTCATTTTTTGTATTACATGCGGCTTATCAACATCTGTACTCGCGCAAGAAAATACTGAAGTGGTTCTTTTAATTGATACATCAGGGAGCATGAAAAAAAATGATCCCCAAAATTTACGAATTCCGGCAACCAATTTATTGATCAACCTTCTTAAAGAGAGAGCGAAGCTTACTATTTTTACTTTTTCTACAAAGACTAAATTGTTAGTGCCTACGAACGAAGCCTCTGACGCCTATGTGAATCAATTTCATGCAAAAGAAAAACAAATCGACTCTAAGGGGCAATTTACGAATATTCTTGGTGCGTTAAATGCGGCAAATAGCTCATGGAAAAACAGTAAATCTCGGTTTATTGTTCTGTTAACTGATGGAAAAATCGATCGTGGCTCCAAACAACAAGACAATGACGATAAGCAAATCATCAATAACAGCTTACTTCCAGAATTGAAAAAGAATCACATCAAACTCTATACCATAGGCATAGGTTCAAATATCGATGAAGAACTACTTAAATCCTTAGCCAGCCAAACCAATGGGATTTATCAGTTTATCAACTCCATGTCTAATGCAGAAAAATCATTATATAATACCTTTACCTCAGCCATCCCTGCGCAAGGTATTCCACTAGAAAAAGCAGGTAATAATGAGCGAAAAATATCCGTGGATGCGAATGTAAAACAATTGTCCGTAATTATTGAGAAAAAAGATCAAAAAATTCCAGTGGCTTTATATCAACCAGATGGAAGCATGCTTGAGTCAAAATTACCTTCACTGAATAAATTTATTTTCATCGATGTGAAACATCCTGCTGCAGGGGCATGGAAAATCAAAGGGGATGAACAACAAGAAGAACGCGCTATTATTTTAACTAATTTAGAATTAATAACCAATAAGTTAAGTGGTGAATACTTTAATAGAGAACTAATTACCATTAATGCGAAATTAGAGTCAGAAAAAGGCAATAACGATTTAGTTCCGTTGTTAACAAATACTACCGTAACACTCAATCTCAAAAATGAAAAAGATAATTTTTCTACCCCTATTCCCCTAGTCAAAAATACGCAGTTTGAAAAAGAGTTTCTCTTGGACATGCCTCCAGGAATGACTAAGAGTATCGTGACTGCAAAAAATGATTCCTTTGTGCGGGAAGAGCAATCTTTATTTAAAATAATGCCAACACCGTTTCAACAAAGCATTAGCAATAACACCTTTAAAATCGAATTAATTAACCCCCACATTGAGCGAGACTCTGTACAAATCAAACTGGTAAACCAAGAGCGAGGCGCTTTATTAACTCTTGCTCCACAGAATGGTTGTTGGCAAACCAGTATTGAAACTCTGTGTAATTTACAGAAATTATCTACTTTTTCACTACAAGCAAAAATTACGGCAAAATCACCAAGTGGACGCCCATTGGCTTTGCTCTTACCTCAAGAAAAAATTGTCTGTAATGCCGCCCCAGTACAAATAAGCAGCTATATTGCGCCACTACCTTTAAATAAAATAGAAAGAAGTGCCCCTGCTCCAGCAGTTAATAAAACACCACACATGAATAAAAGGCATCCCCTTCTATCAATCAATCTAGTGTCCATGATTAGCTTACTTGTATTAATTTTTGTATCAATAATTTGTGGTTATTTCTATAAGAAAAACCACAAACTTTATAAAGAAAAAATGGATGAACTAAGGGGCAATGATGACATCTGAGATTTTGTTACCAATACTATTGATTATTACATTATTAACGTTTTCACTAATCGTCTTTTTTATTCAGAAGACGTTAAAAAATCGTGCCAAAATAAAAATATTATCTGATGCAAAAAACAAAGCTGAAGAATATATAGAGAACAATGCATCTGAACTTAGCCCAATACTCATTAATTTTTATGGTGAGCAAAGTGAGCATTATTTAAGAAACATAAAGAAACAAAATAAACTTTTTTTAAACCAATTAATTCTATTAATGATTGAGCACAAATCCAATATTGCTAATCGATTAACAAATGCATTGGATTTATTGGATCAAGCATACGTTAATACATTTTTTGAAGCAGCGCAGCAACATCTATCGTTAACCAAGCAGCCACAGCACCCTCCGGCTGTTCATAACCAGTCTATTGAACAAGAAATAGAAGAAATGATTTTACAAATGGCTCATTTATGCAATCTGGATATCGATGAAAAAACACTCGAAACCCCTGACTCCCTAAAAGAAATAATTAGTGGATGTAAAGAAAAAATAAGTACTATTTTTGAAGAAAATAAAGCACAGTCAGAAGAATCGAGTCAATATTTAGACCTCATTGAGCAAATTCGTATAGAAAAGAAAGACATGCGACAAACGATAAATGAAGCCCTACAGATTTTAGAGCAAATTTATCAAAAACATAAAGTAGAATTAAAACTTGACGAGAACATTACATTTAAGCAATTTAATTATGATAAATTAGTATCTGTTTTTAAATTAACTGATCAGGGTGAATAATAAGCAAAACCAAAGCCATCGGCTACAAGGAGAAAATATGGACACTAATAAAAAAATTTTGATTGTCGATGATTTTTCGACTATGAGAAAAATACTAATGGGCATGTTAACAAAGTTGGGATTTAGTAACGTGGCTGAAGCTGAAAGCGCCCCCAAAGCATGGGAGCTCTTACAGAAAGATCATTTTGACCTGGTAATTAGTGATTATAATATGCCTGACATGAATGGCATAGAACTCTTATCACAAGTACGAAAAGACAGCGCGCTATCAAAACTCCCCTTTATTTTACTCACGGCAGAAGACGATGCAGATTTGGTAATCGAATCCAAAAAATACCACATCAATGCCTATATTCTTAAACCGTATAAGATTGATGTCATCAAGGAAAAATTAGAATCCCTATTTGCTGCATAAAGATCGACCTACCCGCTAGGTCACGTAGCCAAAAGCAAGATAAGTCGGATACCGCGGTCAAAACCGCGGTAACTCTTTGGTTGGTTACTTTTATCCACAGTCAAACCTTCCCCAGTCAGCCACACATCAAATTGGCTTTGATTTTCAATTTCGTTTCTTAACTGATCGGCATAGACGTTCAAACTGATTATTTTTCTGCTTAATTCCAAACGCATCTTATTGTTTGGTTGTTCCCGATCAAGCTGTATTTTATTTTCTATACTATGCAATTCGAATCGGTATCAGAATCAGGGGTTGGCGTATCTGGTTTTTGAAACGCGCCTAACACTTTAAAAAAATTATGCATAAAACTATTATTAGATGGTGCTGAATAATTCCAGTCGTCACTGAGATGTTGAATATGTTCTATGTATTTACCTGCTGCATGGATTGTTTTATATCCATTTTTTCCTGCAGCCGTTGTATTTTTTAGATCATCATCGACTAAAACGATGGTATCGGGTGAACCGATGTACTCCATATCTTTTATAGCAAAAGTAATATGTTCATTTTTATTTGCTTCGCCTGGTTTTAGTGGAAGCCAAGATTCAATATGTATGACTTGAATTTCATCTGTGCTTAATCCAATTATTTCTTGCAAATATCGGGGAATAAACAAACGTCCGTAAGCATTAAACGAGGCAATTGCAAGGCTATGGCCTTTAGCAAGAATGGAACAAATGGTATCTCGCCAAATCTCAGCGCCTCTTATTGGCTGAATTTCTTTGATAACATCCCACATTTCATCTATTTTAGTAAGATGCGATACTGCATTATTAGTATTTTCAGAGGCGATTGTTTCATCAAAATCTAGAATAAATAAAGCCATGTGCAGACCAATTAATAAGACACTTGTTGATTTTTAATTATACACACAGGTTGAAACAATATCAAACAAGCATGCCTATTTATATTTTTCCTTCTAAATTCATTTTTAGTGATGCATTTTTATAGGAGGTTAACCTCTCTTTAAACTCATGAGCCTCCTATATAAAACCAATCTTTTCCTTTAACAATTTAATTTTAAAAGGTTTTTCCAGAACATCATTAGCGCCGCTCTCTAAAGCTAATTTTTTAATATTAGGAGAGGCAGAAAGAATAATAACGGATACGTCTTTGGTTCGTTCATTCTTCTTAAGGATACGACACAGTTCAAGACCATCAAATCCAGATAATTGTTTATCAATCAAATAAACATCCGGTACAAGCATATTTTCCGCGAGAACCTCTTCAGCTTTACTGCAAAGCAGCAACTTGTATTCAGGCTCTTGAAATATTAATTGCATCGCATCTTGTATCGAAGGGTCATCCTCAACTAGTAATATTATTTTCATTCGTTCTCTTCGATAAATTGAACAGGGATAATAAAACTAAGCGTGGAACCAACCCGTTCCTGACTTTCAACCTCCATCCAACCTCTATGCATATCAATAATATCTTTACAAATCGCAAGCCCTATCCCCATGCCTGGAAAAGTTTTTGCTTCATTGGAAAGTACCCGATAAAAACGTTCGAAGATCTTTTCAAAATCTGCATTAGGAATACCGATACCACTATCACTAACGCTTACGTTCACAAAGTCCCCCATTGTTTTACTGGAAATTACAATTTTTCCACCGAGAGGAGAATATTTTATAGCATTCGAAATAAGATTAATAAGTACCTGCCCTATACGCTCTTCATCAGCCACAATTTGCCCAATCCCTGCAAGCTGTAGCTCCAATTGATGCTTTTTCGTATTCAGTTGAACATTCTCTACTTTTTCTCGTATTAAATTATTTAAATCAAAGCATGAAATCTTTAACTGCAATTTTCCTTCTGCCAAATGCGTAGTATCCAGCATATCGCGAATCAACACATGCAAACGATCCACTTGCTGCCTTAATTTTATTACCATTTCCGTATGACGTGAGTTGGCGGATCCTTCGAATTGCTGTTCAAGTATTTGCGCATAAATCATCATACTTGTAAGCGGTGTATTTAGTTCATGGCTCGCATTACCAATAAAATCATCTCGCAAACGCAACAACATCTTCAACTTCTTTTCGCTTTCTCGTAACGCCTCTTCGACTTGGGTTCGTTCTACTAATTCCTGCTCACGAGAAATAATGATTGCCGCTGCGTGCGTGAGAATTCCTGCTAACTCTAATTCTTGGGCTGTAGGGTGACGTGGCTCACGGAAATAAATACCTAAAGTTCCAACTATTGGCCCGTCCTTGGTGCGTATAGGGAAAGACCAGCATGCGCGACAGCTATGCTTGCGAGCTAAATCTCTTAATGGCCCCCATAATGGGTCCTCCTCAACATCTGGAGTGATAATCGGCTCACCTTTATACATCGCCAAACCACATGCCAGCGAATCAGGGCCCACTTTAAAACCGTTTATATCATTTGCGTACTCTTCTGACATACCAACAATATGATACAAGCCTGTACATTCTGATGACATTCGATAAAAAGCAGCTCTTGCTAAACCGTTAGTCTGAATAACTATGGTATCAACCAAGGCCTTAAGTGATATTGTCAACGGTAAGCCACTCATCGCGGCTTGAAAAGCTTCTTTTTGCCCATTCAACCAAGATTTATTCTCGCGCAAAACTGTTTGTACTCTCATGCGCTCTTGGAGCGCATTTTTTAAGTCCTTCCTATCTTTATCATGAAGTTTTTCGTAAATATCTAGCTGATTTTGATAATGTATTTTCTCTTGGCGTAATTGCTTGAGCTCTATTAAAAGAGTCTCTAAAGATTGGTTAGCTAATACCTCAGCCACCATCCCTTCTGAGCACGGCTTAGACTCATAGCTTTGTGCAGTTTTAGGCATTATTTACTCCTGTAAACATTCTGGAGCTTTATACTAATCAATCTTTATATAATCAATGGCAAACCGGTAAAATTTTTTTACTATTAGTAAAACATGCTCACCATGTCTTCCTTAACTTCATCAAGAATAAAATAAATTTTGAAAAATCCTGCGGGGAGAAAAACCAGATGCTAGACTGGACAAGAGTGGGCTGCAGTGTAATCCACTATTCAATTAGTGTTTCATTCTATTAATAAATTATAAAGATGATATCAGATATGAAAACAACAACAAAAACCTCCTTAAAATCGATACTTGCTGTAGCTTTATTCTCTTCTACTACTGCTTTTGCTGCAGGTAATGCAATCAGTGGCCAAATGATGATCATTAACAACATGGGTAACATAGACAGTAATACTAATTCACCTGGCGCATCACAATCTTCATTTCAGGTTTCAGTATCTGATACCACTGGCGTGTGTAGTACGGCTAAAATTAATTACAATGGATATGTCGTTGTTCCATGGTATTCCTCTGGAACTCATAGTGGCTCTCATTGTGTAGGTGCACCTGTCTCTATAAAAATTACTCCTACAATAGGAACTGTGAGCGGTATTGCTACTGCAATATACGATTCCGCAGTGATTACAGCCCCAGACAACTCACCAACAACTACTATCCTAAATGCACCAACACCAGGTACTGTTGTTTGCGGCGTGAGTATCTGCACAACAAGCTATGAAAATATGGCAGTAATTCTGACTGGTGATGGCAACCCGAGCACTGCCGTTGCAGCTACGGCAACTACGTGGCAAAGCCTTGCTGGCGTTGTACCCGTTTTCGATGCAGGTAATGGTGCATTACTAAGTACCGGCGTATTTGGCTTATTGGCGGTTATTGATTTAAAAGCTGAAGAATTGATGCGAAAATACGGCTACAAGCCTCATACTGGTGGTCAGGCATCCAAATAAGAACTATCTTGCCTGGTTGCTTTGCAGCCAGGATTTCTTTTTTCGCAATTGAATTTAAAATTAATTGACTATAACCAGAAAGATCGAAACACCGAACTAAAGAGGCTCTAGTCCATTACAATGACGGCAATTTTTTATTACCGAGATGGAATAAATCCCGTTTACAAACAAACGGGACTTATTTTTTAACGCTTTTTCGGCTCAACCAGGGGTCGAGGCATCACTTCACGTGGCGCATTGGCATGGAGATAGGTTTTAACCGATATCTCGCTATCACCGAGAACAGCCGCATCGAGAGCACAAGCCTCCAGCAGAGCAGAGTCTGTAATCCCTGAAGCTTTACAAACATCAATCGCCTGTGCCGCTTCCTTCGGACGTAAGTCACTGATAAAAAATGGCTTCTCAGGAATTCCAGCTCTCACCATAGAATCAGTTTCAAGTAACATTTGATCCGGCCGCACACGCCAGCTTTCACCATAAATGTTATAAAGGTCTTGGAATGAAACAGGCCAGTTCAAAACCATCCCCTGTGATGTAACTAACTCATGAATAGTTCCTTCCAGATTCCCAAGAAGACCTCGTGTCTTACCCATAGAACTACTCAGGCTCACAGTAACATTCATCCAAGTGTTCATGCCATTATCAAAAAGCATTGCGCGCACACTATCCCCTTTTGGTCCAATGATCACATACTCATTGTCCCTACGAGCAATGTGCACTCCGTCGACTTCTATATGTCCTTGTCCCTTGCTCATTTTATAGGGTTTATCATTGATGACTAGTCTTGTTGGCCCGACATAAATAGCCACTAAAGTCTGCCCCATTTGCACAGCAACCGCCTTGTTAATTGATGTATCCCTCCATCGAGGATCAATCACGGGTACCCCTTGACGAGTCTGCACGATAAAATCAGGCCCAGCCTCCGCTAACACAAAATCCCCGGTTGCCTGAAAGTCATATTCTAAACCGGAAAAATTCGTAATATGGGTATCCCCTGTACTCGATGCAGTTTGACAAGCAGAGCTACCTGTATTGATACTACTTTCCGTGAACACAATTGCGGCTGGGTTAGCTCCTGCTGTGAATATCCCAAAATTAAGGTTATTAGTCTCAGCCGTATAGCCTGTCGCCAGACAGCTTGGTGCCGCGGAACTCGCCGCATCAATCGCTGTTCTCACTTTAAGCGCCGCAAAATTAGCCGAGTTGTAGTTAAAGGTGGCCGCAGAGCCATTACCATCACCAAAGACATTAAACTCTGCTGTTTGCCAATAATTAGCGAGGCTAACCACACTGTCGTTAGCACTTGTAGAATAGGCTGTTCCACCCACAGTCATCGTAAAGGTATCATTACCCCCTGCAGCAGCTTGACCAGCAACTACCATCTGACTCAGTTTAGAAATGTTTAAAGGAGGACTTCCAGTAACAGTAACCGCATTACTATTGCCATAACAACTATTACTATAAGAGATCCATCCAGTACCTGCCGGACCACCCGAGACTGGGCATGTCGGCCCGTAATTAATAAGCCAGTACTGAATAAAGGCGGTTCCACTGGTGTTTGAGTAGACAAATTGTGCCCATCCAAGACAACCGGAAACTCCATTACACGCAGGAGTATTCAGAAAGAAATTTGAATTCAGTTGAAGAGAAAAAATATTCGGTGAAAACACATTATTGTATGGATTGACTCCGTACTCATTCACCACACCGGTGACACTATCAAAGGATCCAATCGCTTCACTTATATTACCACTAGCAGCCTGAGCAGTAACATCATTACCATTACCTATTACAAACCCATGATGCGCGCCACGAGTTGGAAGATAAGGCCATGTCGGCGCCTTGGTACAAGGAACCTCAGTCCATTCAGCCTTAGGGTATTTGGCAGAAAAACACCCATTTTGTGGCCGGGGGACACGCATAATAGATGAACGCCAGGATTGAAGCTCCTTCATGCTTGGGTGAGATAAAGATTGAGATGTCATCTTTGGGCTGGCAGGAGATTGCTCAGTAGCCCCTGCGTAACTGGATGCCAGCATAAAGAGCAATCCCGAACTCCCTATAATGCCACATACTAAATTATATCCTTTCATGTATTCTTGTCCTCCTTGTCAATAAGCGTATCGATAAATAGATAAAAAAACCTTATCATACTACATTACTTTCAAACGCAAGCCCTAAGTCCTGTGAATGAATTTTTTTATGAAGAAGAAATACAACTAATTGATACCCTAAAAAAATTCATTCACGATACGCCAAGATTTTTTCTAAAAAATTCGGAATAGTAGTAAAAATTTAGTGCTTTTATAGAAGTTATTGACTATTGTGAATAGATAGAATCAACAAGTATCGTTTATGTATTTTTCTGGATAAAAATAAATTTGCGTATTAACGTTTAACGCATTAATTAAACAAGGAAATATATAATGCTTAATATCATTGTGAGTTTAACATTCGCTATTCTCGTTTATTTTGCTATTTTAAATATTTGGTGCATTGTACTTTTAATTACCTGCGCCCCAGATATCCTCAGAAAATTCAAAGAAGCAACCTATGGGGGTACCGATCAATTAATTGATCATCTCCACCTAATGCCTGTGACTGTTGTTACCCCCGCCTTTAATGAAGAAAAACGCATTTTAAATATGCTGTACAGTGGGCTAAACAGTGACTATAAAAATATCAACTTCATTGTCGTTAATGATGGATCAACTGATGGAACACTTGAGCTATTAAAAAAAGAATTTTTGCTCTATGAAATCCCGGTGACCAGCCGGCAATTAATAAAAACATCAAAAATAAAGCATTATTATCAATCCGAACGAATTAAAAATTTAATGGTGATCGATAAAGAGCATTCTCCCTGGAATTGTGCTGCTGATTCAATTAATGCTGGTTTAAACGCATGCCAAACGCCAATTATGCTGACCATAGATGCTGACACCGTTGTCGAACCCGAAGCCATAACTCGATTAATCTATACCTTTTTATCACATCGACATTGTGTTGCGGTTAGTGGCACCGTTTACTGTTTAAATGATAATAAAGTTACTCATGGAGAGATGTTAACCCACCGATTACCCAAGCCTTTTGTTTCCGCATCGCAAGCTTTAGAGCATATGCGCTCTTTTCTTTATAGCCGCTCAGGCTTAAACACTTTTGGTGGTGCTTTATGCTTTCCCGGGGCATTTACACTTTTTGAAACCGAACTATTGCATGAGATGAATGGGTTTGACACCCAAAACTTTAGTTATGATGCAGAAATAACCATCAAAATACATCATTTCATGCGCAAACATAAATACCCTTATCTAGTAAAACATTCATCAGATGCTTTTTGCTGGACAGAGATGCCACGTACATGGAAAGCCTTTTGGATACAACGAGATAAATGGCAACGTGGAATGTTGCGAAGCACAGGCAGACATATGGGAATGCTATTCAATCCAAAATATGGGATTGTGGGCTTATTAACGTTTCCACTGTATATACTATTTGATGTTTTCGGATCAGTAATTGAATTTACATCACTGGTGTTATTTTTAATATGTATTTACATTGAGCAAATTGATTGGTCCATGTTGCTGTGGTTACTGCTTTTAGCATGGGGATTTATTACTTATGCTACATTAACGGTGCTTTTTCTTAATGTAATTAGTTTTAACAAATACCGAAAAAAGAGCGATGTATTTAGGGCGATGTGGTTGTGCTTTACCGAAATGTTAGGCTTTCGGCAATTTCGTGCCATAAATTGTACGGTATCAACACTCCGTTATATAGTTAATCGTATTTTAGGAAGACCGCGTTAATAACGCCTAATCTATTTTATGATAAATCAGTTTAATTATAAAAATACAATTTGTTAATAAAACAATTAAGTTAAACATCTTGTTGACGATAACCTTCAGCAAGATTATATTTAAGGGGCGGATGACGTTTATTATTATCAGTGCTCATTAATGCATCCGTATATAAATCAATTTTCTAGACATTAAAAGGAGTTAACCGTGTCGACTTATTGCTTTTTCTCTATACTTAGCGGGTGCATCTAGATGCAAAAGCATATAATTATTTTATCCGGTTGCATTTTTTTGGATGCACTAGCGCACGCATCATCCCCCATTCATAAAACAAATTATTTAGTAAGTCCAAGCAATAATAAACAATCAGCTTCATCGCCCTATTCTTTACAACAAGTTCAACAATTACGAAAAGAAGGCAAACTTGAACAAGCAAAAACACTAGCCAAAACCTATCTACAACAACATCCTAATGATGGGGATATGCTATTTGTATTAGGATTAATTTATTATCAACAAAAAAACCTAAACGAGGCTAGCACTTGCTTTAATCGCATCTTAGCTAAAACGCCAACTTATATGGATGCACGAATTGCCTTAATACGCACAAAAATTCTTGATAAAAAATTTCAAGAGGCCTCCAATTTAATTATGGTCGGACTGTACCAAAATCCTAAACAACCAGAGCTTATTGCACTAAAATCAGTGATTATTCAAGAAGTAAGTATTTTATCCGCGAAAGACCAATTAAAAAGACAACCCGTGGAAGCAACAAAACACACTGTAACAATAACAAAAAAAATTATTGTAGCGAATAAACCACCAGTAGCAAGTATCACAGAGATAAAAACATTAAGAGCACAAGGCAAACTAAGTCTTGCTAAAGCAAAGGCTTTACAAAATTTAAAAACTAACCCTAAAGACTTAGATAGTGAATTGTTATTAGGACTTATTTACTTTCAATTAAGGGACTACCCTCAAGCAAGAGTTCACTTAATGGCCGTCTTAATCCAAAAACCTGACTATTTAGATGCTCGTGTTGGTTTGATTAAATTAAATTTAGTACAAAAGAAATTTAAAGAGGCGCACGATTTAATTAGAAAAGGCATGACAACCAATCCGCGTAATTACCAGCCCCTGTTATTACTAAAGAAACAACTCGCAGATTTAAGTAAATCCCAAAGGGCCAAGAGAGGTCATGCAACACACAAAGCCCAAAAAATAGACAAGCTAGCCCAAGCTAAAAGTTACATGTCACAAAAGAAATATGATGAAGCGAAGATAATTCTACAAAATCTGGTCGCCCAATACCCTAATAATAGTGAATATTACATAGCACTAGCTAATTTTTATCTTGATCGACATAATGATATGAACGCCTTAAGTGTGATAAGGAAAGGATTAAAAAATAATCCCTATAATACAGAGTTATTGATCAAGAAAGGAATGATCCACGGCACCCTTCGTCAATACTCTTTAGCCGCACGTTCCTATCAACAAGCGAAGAAAAATTCACCTAAAGATAAAAAAATCGATGGCTTATTAGCAGACATTGATAGTATTAGTCCTCGTTATACCTATGGTTTAAATGAAATAGGTATCTCCACTGATAATGCTTATGTCTCTGACGTCCATTCAGTTTGGAATTGGTCCAGCATCTATTACAGTCGAGATACCATCTATGGAGTAGCGACAGCAAGGGTTAATTATTCATCAAGACTAAATCAAAACGCACCTCAATATGAGCTTGATTTTTCACCACGATTTAATAGAAATATTTACGCGGATTTAAGCGTAGCCTTTGCAAGTAAGCCTGCTATATTTCCTGATGTGGCTACGTCTGGTGAAGCTTATGTTAACATCCCTGGATTTTTTGAGTTATCTGGCGGTGCCAAATATGCCAAAATAGCTCAAACTTTTTTTGTAACTTACACTAGTTCCATCAGCTTCTATCCTCAAAAATATTGGTTCAATTTTCGACCTTATTATTTTGTCCCCAAAGGCCATAAAAACACGTCTATTTTGTATACATTAAAGGCCAGGAGATATTTTGGTGAAAATCTGGATCATTATTTTGGAATAGGTGCTGGTAGCGGAAAAAGCCCTGACCTGGCTGATTTATTGACGGTTAATTTTATTGTTATTCAAAATAAATACATCAACGCAAGCTATGGCTTCCCTATTCTTAACCATCATGTAATTGCTGAATTAGGGGTAGGCTATCAACGATGGAACTATCCAACTAATTTAGTTCGTAATCTTTATGACGGTTCAGTCGCCTTTAAATATAGATTCTGAAGGAAATATTCATGGAAACGATACTGTATATTGTAAAAATTGTAGCCATAATCGAGTTAATCCTAATCACATTATTTGTCATACTCACTTTTCTTGCAAAATGCTATTTTAGTTGGCATAAAAAGAAAAATAGCCAAAATTTAAAATGGGTTTTTGAATTACTCCATGTTCACATGATAAATAAAGAGCCTATTTCTAGTGAGCAGGCTAAAAAATTAAAAAAATCCATTCCTAATGTTCTCATGGTCATGAAGCGTCTGGAAGAACAACCTAATGATTACTATGACACGCTCACAAAGCAGTTGTTCACTTTGGTATTAAAGCCCGTTGCGGTAAAATGGTCCTCATCTTATAGCGGGTTCAAACGCAATCAAGCCGCAATGTGTTATTTATACGGCCTAGAGCCTGATGATCGAAACAGGATATACCGATTACTCAATGACTCTACTCTTCTGATTTCCATGAATGCCGGTCTTAGTATCGTGCAATTTGGTGATGCCGAGCAGATTAATAATATCATTACAACCTTTTCTCAAGGACGTCGCTTACAACAATCGTTATTAGCAAAGATGATTACCAGAGAAACTCGTGATTTATCCCCAATTATCATCGAAAGATTACACACAGAACCAAATCCTTATGTGAAAACATTTTGCTATCGACTGCTTTGTGAGTATCCACAACAAACAATAGCCCCAATCGCTAAAGAAGATATTAAGATTGATGTAGTCGATTTAAAAATAGCAATTATTCGCTACTACATACATTGCCAAAATAATGAAAAAAATGAATTGATTTATGAACTGGCAATGAATACACACTGGGAAGTACGAGCAGTCATATCGAAAGCAATCGGTACTATCCCTGGAGATAAAAGCATCCAACTCTTAGCTAAATTATTATGTGATAACGAATGGTGGGTACGCATAAATGCGGCAAACGCATTAATCGAACAAGGCGAAAAAGGCATAGACGTTTTAAATAATCAATCTCCAGATAAAGATAGATTTGCTTATGAAACAGCACAGAAAGTGTTAATAACGAAAGAACATGTATGATATTGAATATCCTTGTTTTTTTAACCATTGTGATTCTCATCTATTTTGCTCTTTTAAATATCTGGTGCTTTATCCTTTTAGTTAGTTGTGCACCAGACATCATCAATAAATTCAAAGAAGCAACCTATGGAGGTATTGATCAATTCATTGCCCATCTAGATCTCATGCCAATAACGGTGGTTACCCCCGCCTTTAATGAAGAAAAACGCATTTTAAATATGCTGTACAGTGGACTAAACAGTGACTATAAAAATGTCAACTTTATTGTCGTCAATGATGGATCAACCGATGGAACACTGGAGTTATTAAAAAAAGAGTTCTTACTCTATGAAATACCCATTACCAGCAAGCAAGTGATCGAGACGTCAAAAATAAAACATTATTATCAATCTAAACGATTTAAAAATTTGCTGGTTATCGATAAAGAACATTCCCCTTGGGGCTGTGGTGCAGATTCAAATAATGCGGCCTTAAATGCATGCCAAACGCCACTTATAATGACTCTGGACGCCGATACCGTCGTAGAACCCGAGGCATTCACCCGCTTACTTTATACCTTTTTATCACATCGTCATTGTGTTGCAGTCAGTGGCACCGTTTATAGCTTAAATGATAATAAAGTTGTTAATGGAAAAATGCTAACCCGTCAGTTACCTACATCCTTTATTTCTGCATCGCAAGCACTGGAGCATATGCGCTCTTTTCTTTATAGTCGCTCGGGATTAAACAGCTTCGGTGGCGCCTTATGCTTTCCAGGAGCATTTACCTTTTTTGAAACGGAACTGTTGCATGAGGTCAATGGTTTTGACACCAAAAATTTTAGTTATGATGCGGAAATAACCATCAAAATACACCATTACATGCGCAAACATAATTACCCTTACACGGTAAAACATTCATCGGATGCCTTTTGCTGGACGGAGATGCCACGGACATGGAAGGCCTTTTGGAAACAACGAGATAAATGGCAACGTGGAATGTTACGTAGTGCAGCCATGCACATGGAAATGTTCTGCAATCCTAAATATGGAATTGTGGGCCTTTTAACATTCCCGTTTTATATTTTATTTGATATTTTTGGCCCTGTACTTGAATTTCTTACCCTGGTGTTATTTATAATATCCCTCTTCCTGACACAAGTTGACTTCATCGCATTAGCATGGTTAATGCTTTTAGCCTGGGGATTTATTGCCTACGCTACAGTTACCGTACTTTTTCTCAATGTAATTAGCTTTAATAAATACCGAAAAAAAAGCGACTCATTCAAGGCGATGTGGTTGTGTTTTACTGAAATGCTAGGCTTCCGCCAATTTCGCGCCTTGGGTTGTACAGTGTCATCCATTCAATATATCATAAATCGTATTTCAGGGAAGCCTCTTTAACAACAAGCCAAACTCATGATGAATTTTGGCGCCTAAGGACTTAAGGTAGTTTTGGTATGCATTCCACACCCAGCATTGCTCCTTCTTTTCCTTATAAAAAGAATGTCTTTACCCCACGTTCACATAGTCTTCAACCGTATCATAGCCTGATGCGATGCGGCACTCTAAATAAACCCGTTCGGGATTTTTCACGATATTTTGAACCAATGCCTCTTTATTTTTGCCGTAGGTTTTTTTAGCCAATTTGTAAAATCTGATTTCGTTTCACAGTGTGCCCCTGGAGCCTCTTCTGTTTGGGCACGATCATCACTCCACTCCTCAAGCTCCTCTTGGGAAAACCAACAATCCTGCCGTTGCAATAAGCGTTTATAATAATGGTCGGACAAAATAGCGCACAATATCCATTCGCCACGCTTACTTCGACAAAGAATTAGCCGCTCTGCAGCATTAACTCGGATACTGTACACTTTTGCATTCGTCGACGTATGTAACTGTTCAAGATTACTTCCATTAATGACGGTTCTTTATTTTTACCTGATGTATAATTTTTAATTCAAAGCCAATTCCACAGCAAATGCCAAACCTAATTTGGTAAAATTTTCCAAATGGTCCAAACTAATTGTCTCTAATCGATCATTAGACGTATGCATATTATCATTATCATCATCTAAGGTAGTTGCCGATGGATAGCATGCAGGAAATCCATTTAAATGCCAGTTTGCATGATCACTGCAAGCATAACCACAATGCGTATAGGAAACGGGGATATTCACATAATGCGTGGTTAATTTAGCTAAGAACTTGGTTAAATTAGAATCCACATAATCATCTAATAACCAAATCGTATTGTCTTTTGGATTAGCTCTAAATCCTGCCTGATCAAATTGCAGAACAGCTTTAACAGCGATTTTTTTATCTAAAAATGATTGCACCACAAAACCAGAACCAACCAAACCCTGCTCCTCTGCAGCATAGGCAATAACATAAATAGGATGATCAAAATTAATCCCTGAAGATAAAAGCATTCTGGATACTTCCAAAATTGCGGCGATTCCGCTGGCATCATCATCTGCCCCTGGCATGTTGCCTTTTAGCGTATCTATATGCGCACCAATTACAACCGCACCGCCTGGTTTATCTTTACCAATAACCGCTACTACTGAAGGCTGCTTATACTTCTTACCCGTTGCGACTAAATAACTTTGAACATCATTACGATGATAATCTTTTGCCATAGAATCGATTCGCTCTTTAAACCATTGTGCGGCCCAAACACCGGTTTGAGACTTTGCGGCACGATTAACATAGTTTGTAAGATGCTGCATGTACCCCCAAAGATTATTCCTATCAATTTGCTTCAATAATGGAGTAATCTGAGTATCATGAATTATACGATATTCATCACGTCCCGAAGTAGCTCGTGATTTTGTTAAATTGATTAATAACTGGTTCTCATTAATCTGCTGTTTTTGATAAGGCTCAAGATTTAAAAAGCCCCCACAGTCACGCCGATTATCATGCAACACGCTAAGCACATACTCATTCATTTCCACGTCTATTAGCGTATATTTATCTGTCCTTGCAATTAAGGTCGCTAAATTTTCTAGCTTCTCATACATACAGTTAGTAACAATTAGCTTATCTTTAACAGCCAATTGATTTGCTCCAAGATTAAAACTTAGAGTTATCATCAGTAATAAAAAAATTCTTTTCATAATTATCCTTATTTAAAAATAAGTTTTAAAAAGCAATTGCATTAAATATTATCGCCATCATAACTGGTCTAACAGTGACCACAAGGTATGCGCTAAATGGAGTTTATTCTGCGTTCGCGGTAGAAAAGTCGAATAGCGAAACAAAAGATAGTCATAAGCCGGTAGAAGCTTCTAGTAGTTATTCTTGGTAGGAAATTCCGACGTGCAGCAACTTATCCGCGGCACGTCGAACGCAGCGAAAAACCTTAGCGACCAGCTAAGGCAATCGCAGCAGGCGTGTACTCATAGCCTAAATCACGAGCAACCGCTTCAAATGTAATTTTACCTTGGTGAACATTCAAGCCGTTTAATAAATGATGATCATTTAATAGAGCCAGTTTCGTACCTTTAGTAATAATGCTTAACACAAAAGGTAAAGTTGCATTATTCAAGGCAAAAGTAGACGTTCTTGGTACTGCGCCAGGCATGTTGGCAACACAATAATGCACTACTTGATCCACAACATAAGTTGGTTCTTGATGCGTCGTAGGACGACTTGTTTCAAAACAACCGCCTTGGTCAATTGCCACATCCACTAATACAGAACCAGGACGCATAGATTTTAACATTGCACGAGTTACTAACTTGGGAGCTGCAGCACCAGGAACTAATACCGCACCAATCACTAAATCAGCTCGAGATACATACCGTTCAATTGCGTCAGCAGTAGAATAAACCGTATTAATCTTAGAACCGAATTGGAAATCCAATTCATTTAAGCGTTGTAATGAACGGTCTAATACAGTTACCCGCGCCTCCATTCCCATAGCCATACGTACCGCATTGGTACCTACAACCCCCCCCCCCCCAATAACCACAACATTAGCTGCAGCAACACCAGGAACACCACCTAATAAAACACCACTTCCACCTTGGGCCATTTCTAAGCAATGAGCACCAGCCTGGATGGACATACGACCTGCCACTTGTGACATAGGAGTCAACAAAGGTAAACCACCATCATCTTGAGTTACAGTTTCATAGGCAATTGCGGTTACACCAGATTCTTTAAGCATACGCGTTTGATGGGGATCTGGAGCTAAATGTAAATAAGTAAATAAAGTTTGCCCTTCGCGAAGGCGCTTGCATTCAATAGGTTGCGGTTCTTTAACTTTAACGATCAAATCCGCTTTAGCGAATACTTCATCTGCACTGTCCACAACCTCAGCACCAGCATGGCTGTAATCATCGTCGGAAATACCAATTCCTAATCCAGCACCTTTTTCAACAATAACAGAGCTACCAACTCTTATGATTTCCCTAACACTTGAAGGGATAAGACCCACACGATTCTCTTGTGGCTTAATCTCTTTTGGAACACCTACTAACATAAATTACTCCCTTTTACTGTGTTTTATAGGTCCTATTTGGTATTTACATTCCCACCTGGCGCAAATGGCCCACGCTTGCAAAATGCCAACAGTGCCTATGGTTTTATTTATCTTTTAATGTGCGCAATTAATTGTGGTACTAATTCGAATAAATCGCCAACCAATCCATAATCTGCAATTTGGAAAATTGGAGCATCTTCATCTTTGTTAATGGCGACGATCACTTTAGAGTCTTTCATACCAGCCAAGTGCTGTACTGCTCCTGAAATACCTACGGCGATATAAAGCATTGGTGCGACTACCTTTCCGGTTTGTCCAACCTGATAGTCATTGGGAACGAATCCAGCATCAACTGCGGCACGTGATGCACCAACTGCGGCACCTAGAGCATCTGCTAATTCTTCAATTAATTTAAATTTTTCAGCGCTTTGTAATCCCCTACCCCCAGAAACAACAATTTTAGCAGTACCTAAATCTGGACGCTCGGATTTACTGAGTTCATGTTTCATAAATTGACTGCTTTGAGCAGCAAACTCGTTATCCAACGTTTCAATAGTACATGCAGCTTGAATTGCGGTTACTGCATCAAATGCTGTCGTTCTAATGGTTATCACTTTGATGGCATCGAGTACGCGCACCTTTTCTATAGCGTTGCCCGCATAAATAGGATGTTCAAAAGTAGTATTATCAAGAATTTTGCTCACGTCAGAAACTTGCGCAACATCAAGAAGAGCTGCAATGCGTGGAGCAATATTTTTACCAAAAGTACTGGATGGGATTAATATGGCTTTAAATGAGCTGGCAACTGCTAACACTAAATCGCTCATTTGTTCTGCAAGCGGATGCTCATAACAGGGCTTATCAACATATAAAACCTTATGCACACCAGAAAGTTCTGCCACTTGCTCCGCTACTGTTTTGCATTGATGTCCTGCGACCAGCAAGTGTACTTCCTCGCCTAACTGCTGTGCGGCAGACAAAACATTCCGAGTTGCTGGGTGCATGCTTTGATTATCATGTTCAACAAGTATTAAAGTGCTCATCCTATCTCCTTATCAAAGCACTTTGGCTTGATTTTGTAATTCATTCATGAGCTCATCTACTGAACCTACCTTTTTTCCTGCACTGCGTGCTGCCGGTGCGGTAACTTGAATTATTTCAACATGTTTTTTTAGTGCTAAGCCCATATTAGCTAATTCAACAACATCTAGAGGCTTACGCTTTGCCTTCATGATATTGGGTAAACTGGCATATCGTGGTTCGTTCAAGCGCAAATCGGTACTTACTATAGCTGGCAATTGAACTTTAATTGTTTCTAACCCACCATCTATTTCTCGAGTGACCTCAAGATGATCAGTGCTTGCTTCCAACTTGGAAGCGTAAGTTGCTTGTGGCCAATTTAATAAAGCAGATAGCATTTGAGGTGTTTGATTATTATCACCATCAATGGCTTGTTTTCCCATTAAGATTAAAGAAGGTTTTTCATCATCAACTATCTTCTTCAATACTTTAGCAATATTCAAGCTTTCTAAAGAGTCTGGTGTACGCACTAGAATAGCCCTGTCAGCACCCAATGCTAATCCATGGCGTAAAATTTCTTGTGAGCTGTCCGTACCAATACTCACAATCACTACTTCAGTAGCCCAATTTTTTTCACGTAAACGTAACGCTTCTTCGACAGCAATTTCATCAAATGGATTCATTGCCATTTTGATATTTTGTGTTTCAACTCCGGTATTATCCGATTTGACCCTTATTTTGACATAGGGATCAATTACACGCTTCACTGCAACGAGAATTTTCATAAGTCCTCACTGGAAAATCAAAACAAAAGCATCTTGCCAGAGTTTTGGGGGCTAATTCAAGGGGGCATTGCGATTAAGTTACAGATTATTGCATAAACACAAGACGTAAAGAGGCTATTCATCCTACTCAAAATGTAGCCGTATTACGCGGTGCTAATACGGGCTAGAATATCCCCATCACATCGATGCGTTGCTTACACTTTCCTCTGAATCTGTCTCAGCTTTACCATCCATCATAGCCAATGGATTATCAATAAAAAACTGGAGAAAACGTTCTGCCTTGTTAATCGCAGGTCCGGTGTAACGCCCCTCTTCATATACCATTTTATTTTCTTTTAACTTAACAAGTAATCGCTGTGTCGCCTCTAATTTTATTTCAATAGGATCATGATTTTGATCCAGTTCACGCATTTTACTTAAAAATCGGGTAAGAACTCTGTCTTTTTCAGCACCAGTACGATGATGTAAAAACCATTGCTCTTTTAATGCGGAACAACGAACTTCTATAGGTGCAACAATTAGCTTTAATTGATAGTTTCTAAAAAGTAATCCACCGTCTTTATTTTCACCAGCCTTAAGTAACGCTTCTTCTATATTTTCACCAGGGTCTGTTCCAGTAAAAAGTGGTTCGAATACAGTTGACCCTACTTGCAGTGTCGCCATGTAACATTGGCGAGAACTCCAAAAAATCAATTCCATTAAGCGAACAAGCAATGCAGTAGTAGTTGCTGCGGTAACAGAGGTTACTTGTTGCACCGTACCACCAAAGGATTGCAGCTCAGAAATATTGGTTTTACCGATATACTCCCCTCCTTTTAGCACAATAAAATATAATGCATAAATAGCAAGCAACTCTTCTGCAAAAGCAAGAGTACCTATGCTCACTAAAAGTACTGGGATAAAGGATAATAACGCGTTGATTGCGGTAGGTTTAACTTTCCCTATCTCATCGTAATAGTCTATAGATTCATTTAATAATCCTAAAAGACTGTTATATAAACTTCGCTCACTATAAGTTCGAGCCTTGGCTGATAAATTTTCTAACCATTTTTTAAGATCATCCTGGTTCGTTATTTCAGCAAATGTAAGTTCCTTGTAATTTGATGGTGTCACTAACCGTTGATAGCAATCGGTTAATGTTCGTTTGCACAAACTATCATTTAAGCCTTTGGATAATTGCTGTTCAAGCCATACTACCTCTGGTAATAAAACAGTCGAACCTTCAAAAAACGAAAGTAGTTTATTGTAGCGTTCTTCTATTCGTTTCTTTTCAGCACCATCATGCAACAATTGTTGATTAAACAATAAATTAAAAGAGCGCTCTAAATTAAAAAGTTGTTCCTCACTTAAATTATGATTTGATGTAGGGGATTCCTGCTCCACGACAAGGGAAGGATATGTAGGTTGTTCACCATCAATGGGACCAATATGAATTCCATTCTGAGCGTTGTGTTCAACAACAAACCCATTTAAAGATGGAAGATCATCTAAAGGCGTAAGCGGCTCATCCTTATTGATATAAATCCCTTTTTCTTGATCAAATTTAGCATAGACCTCAACTAAAGATTTCAAATTAGCTTCTATAGTCATAATCACTCCTTGAAACCTAAGAAGCGCGATTACGCTTCTTAGGGGAAATCATCAGAGCCTGTTTATACGTTTCAAACTAGTTAAATGATTAACAGTCCCTATGATCTTTGTCCGCTTAAAATTAAAGGCCCTGCATCAATGCAGCCTTTTTCCTCAAACCAATTTTTTTGTTTAAGATAATGAGTATAAAAGCCTACGACTAACAACGTTAAATAAAAGCCGATCATCACATCACTTAAATAATGATAATACAATAATACTCTAGATGCTGCGACTAAGAGTGCTACACCAAGTACTGCATAAAAATAACGTGGAAACAAAACACCGATACCTACGGTCAAACTAACTACCGTTGTAGTATGTCCCGAAGGAAAAGACCAATAATACTTGCCCATTTTAAACCAATAAAAACCTAATTCATTACTGCTAAACAATAAGTCAGGGCGAGCTCGGCTTAAAGAAACTTTCAAAACAAAACACACTAAATTAGCAATAAAAATACAACCTAATAAATACCATGCTCGTGCTTCAAATACTGGATTAGTGTGTACGTAACGAAAATATAGTGCAGTAGCAAGAAATAAAACAATGTAAACTATCCATTGTCCAAATGCGGTCAAAATACTTAAAACATGAATATTTGTTCTTAAATCCTGTTGATGAAAATAAGTAGCCAAGTCCTTATCAACAAAAATATAGGACAATATGACCAAAATTGCATAAAATAAAATAACCCATGGTTTTTTCATAAACTCAAATGTTTTTTCAAACTGTGTCATCAATCAAATTCCTCTTACTTAAAGTCAATTCCTGTTTACAACATATTTAAAACTACCTATCATCATCTGCATATGAACGCTTCAATGCAGATTCACGCAAATACCAGGGTATCGTGATCACTACTGTTCGTTCATCACGCTCTAAAAATAATAAAACACATAAGCCTGGTGCATGAATATTAGGTAATAGATACTCTTAACTCCGGTATAATAAGCGCAATAATCCTGTCTGTCCTTCGTTTTTTCACTTTTTTAATATAATTAAGTATCGGTTTATAAATACGGCGATAAGGAGATTAAATAATTTTCCAACTGAGGCACAGTAATTGTTAACGTAATCCTATTTTTTTATTTTACTTGTTATTACAACACACAATTCGTTAAAATCATCACACACTAACTAGTACATAGTTTTTAATGCCAGAATTTACTTTAATCCAGCAGATATGCATTTGGGCTCTTCCCGTTTTGCTTGCTATCACCCTGCATGAAGCTGCTCATGCCTATGTTGCTAATCTTTGCGGTGACACTACTGCAAAAATGTTTGGCCGTCTAAGTTTAAATCCAATTCGTCACATAGACCTTGTTGGTACTATCATAATACCCATAGTGGTTGGCGTATTAACTAGTTTTCAATTCGTGATTGGCTATGCAAAACCAGTGCCGATTAATTGGAGCCGATTTAAAAACCCGCGACGCGATATGATTCTTGTCACACTTGCAGGACCATTTTCAAATATTTTTATGGCTTTTTTATGGGCTGCTGCGTTTAAAATTGCAACCAGCCTGCATCCAGAAACCTCCATGCCAGCACTTTTTCTGTTAATGAGTGCGCGTGCAGGAATGGTTATCAATCTGGTCTTAGCCGCATTAAACTTATTACCTTTACCCCCACTCGATGGCAGTCGGGTAGTAATGAGTCTTTTACCTCTGAGACAGGCAAGGGCCTATGCGCAAATAGAACCCTATGGATTTTTGATTCTCGTCGTTTTAATGGTCACAGGAATTTTAAACTTCATTATGCTCCCGATCATAAACATGGGATTCTTTTTATTAAAAGCAATTTTTCAATTATGAAAGTTTTAGCAGATGCTTCACTTCCAGGACTAGACCAAGCTTTTCCTAAGCCCTGTTGTCTAACCCGCTACACTCGGGCTGATGATCTCGCAGCCCTGCTTGCGGGACAAGATGTCCTTTTGTGTCGAGCCAATCTCAAAGTTAATCATAATCTATTAAAGAACCACAGAGTACGTTATGTTGCTACGGCTAGCAGTGGTAGTGATCATTTAGATAAACAGTGGCTGGCGAGCCAAGATATTCAGATCATTGATGCAAAAGGATGCAATGCTCGTGCGGTTGCCGATTATGTTGTTTCCTGTCTTGCTTATTTACATCAGCAGCGACTTATCAAGGGCAAGCATGCTGGAATTATTGGTTTTGGGGAAGTGGGGACAAGAGTCCAAGCACGATTGGAAGCGGCAGGCTTTACTACTAGTGTTTATGATCCACTGAAAGGATTAAGTACTCAGCTTGAAGATTTATATCAGGTAGATCTTTTATGCATTCATGCCGAATTACATGATACCCATCCTCATCCAAGTCGAAATTTAATTGATCAACAATTCCTTGCTAATTTAAAGCCCGGTTGCGTGATTATTAATGCAGCACGCGGAGGCATTATTGATGAGCTTGCCTTACTTAATCTTGATGATAACTTCATTTATTGTACTGATGTTTATCTCGATGAGCCGAATGTTAATCCACAAATTATTGAAAAAGCCACATTATGCACACCTCATATTGCCGGCCATAGCCTTGAAGCTAAATATAGAGCGGTAAACATGGTTAGCGAAGTCCTGCATCAAATTGCGGAATTACCATTACCCAAGTTTGCCACCCCTGAAATGCGAGAGGTAGCGCATTTTGAGCCTAATAAAACATGGCATGAACAGATTTTGTCTTTGTATAATCCGATTGAGGAAACATTGCTTTTGAAGCAGACTAAGAATCTGGAAGAAACCTTTTTTCAGGTTAGGAAAGAACATCAAAAACGCCATGATTTTCAGCTCTATGCTAATGTGGCTTTGGATGCAGAAACGAAAGCATTGTTAGGGGGTTGATAAAACCTCTCGGCTATTTCCGCCCCCCCCTCCTTGCACTCAATGCCCTCTTATCCGTCTCACCACTTCCTGATCCGAAAAAGCATACTTCACCGTACCAATTTGCTGATAAGCCTCATGTCCCTTACCCGCAATTAAAATAATATCATCCTCATGCGCCTCTTTAAGCGCGTAAGCGATCGCCTCTTCCCTACTCTCTAATTGCTTCACAGAAGCTGATGGTGAAAGACCTACTGCAATTTCATTAATGATTGTTTGTGGATCCTCAGTACGTGGATTGTCACTAGTAATAACAATTTGATCCGCATAATCACTAGCAATCTTCCCCATCACTGGGCGTTTACTTTTATCGCGGTCACCACCGCAACCAAACACCACCCATAGTTTGCCCTTTTTTATTTGCCCTAAGGTAACTAAAGCATTCTCTAATGCATCGGGAGTATGAGCATAATCAACAAGAACATAAGGAGCGCTACTAACAATTTCCAACCGCCCTGGAGCCGCTTTCAATTGAGACATGACCTGAACCACTTTTTCAGGCACATGGCCAGAGGCTAATAAACTGCTAAATACCGCTAAACTATTGTAGATATTAAACGCACCTAAAGCTTTTATGTGTAGCTGGTATTGTCCCCAAGGAGACTGCACCTCAATAAACGTTCCATTGATGTCCATATGCCAATTGAGGACTTTAACATCACAATCCTGGCTCATGCCATAACTTAATTTTTTCACATGCGGTTTCACTGCTGCAGCCATGAACTGTTGGTACTTATCATCCTGATTAATAATCGCCCATTGCAACGATTCCCGCGCAAATAAACTTGCCTTTGCGGCGGCATAATTTTCCATTGTACGATGATAATCCAAATGGTCTAAAGTCAAATTGGTAAAAATCGCTTGGTTAAAATCAATCGCATCAACTCGATGCTGGTCTAAAGCATGAGATGATACTTCCATGCATACTTGTTGCACGCCTTGGCTCTTATATTGGGCAAATATTTTTTGTAAAAATAGCGCATCAGGTGTGGTGTTATCTAAAGGTTTGAGATGATGCACCACTCCCTGTCCAATGGTCCCAATATATGCTGCACCTTGTCCGAGCAAAGAATGAGCTTGAGCTAATTGATAGGCAATGGTTGTCTTACCGTTAGTACCAGTAATCCCGGTAAATGTTAGCTCAGCTCCTGGATTAGCATAAAAAACTTTAGCGATATAAGCTAATTTAGTCGCCAAATCAGGAATAGCAATACAGGGAACATCCGGTGCAATCACATCTGAAGGAAAATTAGCTGGTTCAAAAATCACCGCCACAGCACCAGCGGCTACTGCTTTATGAATAAATAAACGTCCATCCGCAGCCGTACCAGGATAGGCTACAAATAAATCCCCTAGCTGAATCTGCCGACTGTCATTTTGAATGCCTGTAATTGTACAATCAACAACTTTTTGCTTTGTCCAAGGTGCTAACAATTGGCTTAGTTTCATGGTATTTCCGCTATTTTTGACGTTAACTTATTGCCTCATCCGTAGGGATATTAAACAGTCGTAATGCACCCATCATAACCTTAGAGAATAATGGCGCAGCAACTGCAGCCGCATAATAACCTTTTTTGGAAGGCTCATGAATAATGACCACTACAACAAATTTGGGTTTGGAAACGGGGGCAATACCAATAAAGCTTGCCGTATATCTACGATCTTTATAACCGTCTTTACCTGCTACACGTGCCGTTCCTGTTTTACCTGCTACTCGATATCCAGGAACCCTAGCCGATTTACCTGTACCGTCTTTTCCAAGTACAGCCTCCATCATAGCCAAAACTTGTCTTGCAGTTTCAGCTTTAATTACTTGCACACCTTCAGTTGGTGGATCATTATGAATTAAAGTAACTGGAATTAAACGACCATCGTTAGCAAAAATCATATGAGCTTTAGCCAATTGTAATGCCGTTGCCGATAGACCATAGCCAAAAGCCAGGGTTGCCAAGACAAAGGGATTCGCATCTTTTACTTTAACAATACTTCCATCACTTTCACCAGGATAGGTACTTTCCGTGCGTTGTCCAAAACCACAACGCTGTAATAAACCAATTAATTGTTCGGGAGGACTGGATAAAACCATTTTAGTTACCCCAACATTACTTGAGTGCTGCATAACCCCGGTTACATCAAGCACCCCATAGTTATGTACGTCACGTACAACATGACCATGCACCGACATCCAACTGGGGTTAGTATCAATAATTGTTGAGGGAGTATATAAACCGGTTTCCAGGGCACTTGCAATACTAAAGGTTTTCATAACAGAACCCGGCTCAAACGTATCCGTTACCGCCCTATTTCTATAGCTATCTTTATCATAACGTCCACGTGAATTGGGATTATAGGAAGGCACATTAGCCATCGCTAAAATTTCTCCATTTTCGGTATCTACTACTACTACCGAGCCTGATTTTGCACCAAACTCTTCTACAGTTTTACCCAACTCACTATAGGCTAAATATTGGAGGCGCCTATCGATACTTAACACAATACCGCGACCAGGGCGCGGCTCTTTAGTCACGTTTAATTCTTCAATAATGCGTCCAAGGCGATCCTTAATAACTCGTTTTTTCCCAACCACACCCTTTAACCAATCTTGATAGGCTAACTCAATACCTTCTAAGCCTTGATCATCCACATTGGTAAACCCTAACAATTGAGAAATACTGTCTGAGTCAGGGTAATAACGTTTAAATTCCTTCTGAAAATTAACCCCAGGGATTTTTAGTTTTTCAATTTGCTTTGATAATGCAGGTGGTAGCTGTCTTTGTAAATAAAGAAACTCTCGATTGTCGTTTTGTGCATCAACTATTTTTCTACTTAATTGTTTCGGGGTTAGGTGCAAGTATTCAGCTAAAGACATAAATTGTTCTTCATCAGGAGAGAACTCTTTAGGATTAACCCAAACGGATTCAACAGGAGTACTTATCGCGAGAGGTGCACCATGACGGTCGGTAATCATACCTCGATAAGCAGGAATATCCACCGTACGCAGACTACGTGCATTGCCCTGCCCTTGCAAAAATTGTCGGTGCAATACAGTCAAATCAATCATTCGCCAAATCAAAATAAGCGTTAGTAAAATAAAAAACGC
>NZ_CBCSKT010000149.1:35259-36759 GCF_965140895.1 Legionella sp.
GACAATAACCAGTCTGTTCAGATGGCGTGATCTTTTCATAGGCAACTACTCAAATTATTATTATGGTTTAATCTTGACCTGATGATTTGCATATAATGTCCTTATTCAGAACAGACAGCATGACAATCCTGATGCTTAAAATGAAATTTTAGCTGATTTTTCAACTTATGCTATGTTCCTAGTATCAAGCGGTCACAAAATAAGTCGTGATGGTACTCGCTTAATAGAAAAACTTCCAGACCCTCGTTCGTTGGCTGCCTTGGCAGTTTGCTACTCCCCAAAGTAGGTTGAGCTGCCAAGCCCAGCATTGGGGGTAGCACAAGATCTGCTGCTGGGCTTGACCAGCCCAGTCTACGTGCCTTATTGCTGTCCTTGCAACCAAAAAGTATTTGTAGTTGTTGGCAGAACCATTCCTAATTCACCACTGGCTAAATCTTCTACTCGTGCCGGAGTCGCAAGACTTGCTTGCTCAAGCAACAATTGCCCCCATTGTAACTGCAAATAATGAGTTTGTTGTTCTTGTTGTTCTACCTGGCTAAACGTCGAGCGATATGAGTTCGTACTATAAACCACGGCTAATGCACTTACTAACACGGAAACTACTAATATGATTAACAGATACGATGACTTTGACATCTGCATATCTGCCAGTTGACCATTAAATAAAGTACCTTGATTAATCACTTTCGCTGCAGCGTTCATGCTAATTTCTCCCCTATCCTTAGTACGGCACTTCTGGCTCTGACATTCTCTTTTACTTCATTTTCCTGCGGCATTATTGCTTTACCTATTCTCTTAAAATTTGTCTTTAACTCTTCATAACGAATCGGTACTTCTGGCGGTGGTCTTTCTCCCTGCTCTTTGTTACGCATAAATTGCTTCACAATGCGGTCTTCAAGAGAATGGAAACTGATTACAGCCAATCGTCCTCCTGGCGCCAACACCTTAAGACATTGTTCTAGACAACTACTTAAATCATTTAACTCTTGATTCACATGAATGCGAATCGCCTGAAACACTCGAGTTGCTGGATGTTTATGCTTTTCCCACTTGGGATTTGCTTCCTTTACTATTTCTGCCAACTGCAATGTTGTGGTAATTGGTGCACTGCTTCTCGCAGTAACAATTGCCCGCGCAATTCGTCCAGCAAAACGCTCTTCACCATACAACCTGAAAATTGCCGCCATTTCATCTGCTTCAGCATGATTGACAAAATCAGCAGCACTCATTGGCTGTGATAAATCCATGCGCATATCCAAAGGACCTTGCTGCATGAAACTAAATCCACGCTCCGGGTTATCGAGCTGCGGTGAAGATACTCCTAAATCCAACAAAATACCGTCTACTTTACCCAGCACTCCTGCCTCAGTAGCAAACTCCTCTATCTGAGCAAAAGAGCCGTGAAAAATATGGAAGCGTTGATCTTGGCCAAAACGTTCGTTTGCATGAGCAATTGCATCTAAATCTTTATCAATCGCATACAAACGACCTTGGGCATCT
>NZ_CBCSKT010000150.1:0-1068 GCF_965140895.1 Legionella sp.
GCCTAAAGGATTTTGCACACCGCGTAAGAATTCTAAATGAGCACTGTCTGCTTGAGCGGTTCTCATACCAATCCAAGGGAGATGCGTGGATAAGTTATACCACAAGCCATCTTCCAATTGCCGAGTCAGGGCTTGCTCATAATGCAGATGAAGTGCTTCATGAGAGGTATAAAAATCAACCTTCGATAAATTACTGGATTGAATACCATCAATAGTTTCCAGAAAATCTAAAGCATCGCTAATTGAATTAACTAATGTTTTATATTCTTCTTTTTGTTGAGAATGTTCTACAAAACTTAAATCCCAACGTTGAGGATGACTCAAATCTGCGAAACCACTATCCAATAAAGCACGAATAAAATTCAGGGTGATGCCTGAATAACTGTATGCCTGAAGCAATAAATTAGGATTAGGTTCTCTGGCTTCTGGAGTAAACTCTGGCGAATTAACCAAGTCACCGCGATAACTGGGTAAAGTAATCCCATCAATAGTTTCAAAATCAGACGAACGTGGTTTGGCGTATTGCCCAGCAATGCGGCCAACGCGAATAATGGGTTTGCGTAGACCATGCAATAAGATCAAACTCATTTGCAGCATGATTTTCAATTTATTGCTGATAATACCTGAGCGACAATCATTAAATGATTCAGCACAATCACCGCCTTGAAGAATAAAGGCTTCACCGCGTCCCGCGCGGGCAATCTCTCTTTTTAACTGTTTTACTTCACTACTGGTAACCAGTGGTGGCAGCAGACTCAATTGATCCACAGCCTTTTTTAGCTGTGTTTCATCAGCATAGTTTGCAGCTTGCAAATACGAGCGCTGGAGCCAGGAAGTTGGCGACCATTTTTGCATAATAAATCCAAGTGGCTTTTTCGGTGTCTAAGTATGGAATAAATGGACACATACTGCAACAGGGCCTGTTTACATTTCTACTATCTTGGTCCCAATGCCCCGATTTCCTGTACTCCTATGCTCTCATACTGATGTATACTGTGTTTCGACGCTCAGAAATCGAGGCATTGGGACTTAAGCTAGCGAAGAAACTTATTTTAAAACCAGCCCTTG
>NZ_CBCSKT010000151.1:0-1067 GCF_965140895.1 Legionella sp.
TCTGCTAATAATTGGCCTTTAAAATGCTTTAAGACTCTCAATTGTTGGGCAATTTGCTGCTTATTTAGATTGAGTACATCAATTTTAATAATATTGGCCAAGTCGATAAGAACGGAATTTTTTTCACTCGGAATAAAGTCATCCAAGGCAATGCAATAACCTTGCTCCCGCAGGGACATTAAACTATCAATTAAGAGCTTATCAACAACTACCGATTCTAATACTTCAATAACGATGCGTTCCTTTGGCAATAAAGCGGGTATTTTCTGGACAAGATGGTTATGTGTAAAATTAATGTAGGCTAATTTGTCACCAATAATGGTATCAATATCCATGCTGGCAAATAATTGGGTAATAACTAGAGAAGTGGCCTTATCCCCCAATTCACCGTCGCCTAGATTTGCATTAGCAAGTTCAGGATTACGATACAGTAACTCATAAGCATAAACGGAACCGTCTCGAGTGTAGATTCCTTGTCTTGCCAATAATGTAGGTAGCTGAGAGTTCAATTCATCGCGCATCTTTTAGACTATATGACCTCATTATAGGCTATAACCAAGGATTTGATGAGCATCTTTTCTCATAAATTTCAACGAAATATAATTTCAGTGCTACAATGTAGGGGTTGAGTTGATGTGTATGCGCTTTTTTTTTCATAATTTTTACTTAAATTCATGTAGTTAAATGGAGTAGACACAAATGAAAAAATATTCTCTGATATTGTTCTTGTTAATTTGGATGTTTAACTACAAAAGCTTTGCAGATAATAAATTTACACTTGAAAGCCCTGCATTTAAATTAAATTCAATGATTCCCGCAGAATTCACTTGCAGCGGAGTTGATCAATCACCGCCATTAACCTGGCACAATGCCCCTGCCAAAACACAATCATTTGTGTTGGTCGTGGAAGAACCAGATGCCCCTAATGGTACATGGACACATTGGCTGATCTTTAATATTCCACCTAATGTAACTGAATTAGGTGCTGGCGCCTCAATTCCAGAGAGTGCAGCAAATGGGGTCAACAGCTGGGGCGGCAAAGGTTATCGTGGCCCCTGTCCGCCGCT
>NZ_CBCSKT010000152.1:0-1054 GCF_965140895.1 Legionella sp.
GCTCAAAATTGTAACCCTGATTTTTGAGTGTATTGAAGGTTTCATTCTCGATTTTCCATCGAGCGCGCCCAGCACGCATGACTTCATAGACATTGTCTGATGTTAGAGCCAGCGTTGTGACCCAACTAAAATGTTGCTTACGTCCATCTTTTTTAGTTTCCCAATATTCCAGAACATTCACCCGATAATCATAGTGGGCATCATTTAATGGAACGTTGGTATAAGCATGAAATTCATGTTGCGTGCCGACATCATCTATGTATTGATGTACCATTGGCTTCACGTCTTTAATCCAGTCAAAAAGATAGCTGTGGTCGCCAGGTTTAACACCAATGACATACTGCATTTTTAGTGAGTCGAGCAGCGATAAATGCGGAAAGTTGGAGGCTAGTCCGTCTTCAACAATAAGTACTTTAAGATGAGGATGTTCTCGACGCAAATCAGACAACAAGCGTTTGGCTGCATTTCTTTCGCAGTCATTTTTTGTGTTGCCATCCCCTTTAACAATCGGTTCCGGTGCTAAAGGAATGACTTCACGGTGTTCAGGGTGAACAAGTACTGCTCCTAACATGTGATGATAATATTCTATCCGACCATTCTTATGGTGTTTTTCACAACAGCATTCGCAATGCACCTTTTCTGATGAGAATTGGCCTGTCCCATCCAATGAAAAGATGTAATGGCCATTCAAATAACGGTAAGACTCTAGCGCTTTACCTCGTTGCAAATAAGAAAATATCTTTTTAAACGGACGCCTTAACTGGCGCGGTGAAACACTATCTAATCGCTCACGCATACAGGTATCACCAGGGGCTTTTTCAACACCATACAAAGTATGCAAATTACGTCGTATCCAAGGCTCTGATGCTTTATCTTTTTCAAATTGAAGTAACGATGGCATTTTAAATCCAAAAACAGCAAGTCCTGACATGATGCAGTCTTGCCAACTGTATTCTGAATTTTTTATCACTTTAAATTGTTCTCGAAGCAGACTGTGTTTCACTATCGTGTGTAATCCATCTGCAGACAAATGTTTCCGTACAAATCCCAACTG
>NZ_CBCSKT010000153.1:0-1032 GCF_965140895.1 Legionella sp.
AGCCGGTGATAATAAAACACCAATTGGTTTATATGGCTTAGCTTACCCAAGAAAATCCAAGCAATTTAAAGTATTTATTCCAATTATGTATCCAACTTCCAAACAAGTAGCTGCTGGATATACAGGTAGAGATGTAGGAATCCATGGACCAACTCAGTCAGCTAATGTGTTAGGCTGGTTAAGCAACTTACCTGGCTCAACGCGTGGTTGTATTGCTGTTGGCAAGAATAACTACATTGAGTATGTAGCCAAATGGGTAAAATCTAATCCTGGAACTAAAGTTTTAATTATTTAGATTTCGAGCCACCATATTAATTTAGATCCAGTCAAATGAGAAGAACAACCTAGTGACGAAGTAACTTAGGAATACGCGGCACAGAACCCTAAGTTGCTTCGCGCGGTTCGCAATAATGGTGCTTTTATTTTAAGTCCCTTATTTATATTTGTGATAAGTGAATCAATAGAAGCAAACGCATGCTTAGCAAGCCCCGTTTTTTTTGTTAAACTTAAGAAAAGGTATTTTTTATACATAGACGTATAAATACGAATTTAGTTTAGGGAAATTGTTATGCTAAAAAATACGCTAAATGCATTTGGAAGTGTGTCTAAGTTCTTCCACTGGGTTATTGCTTTATTAGTTTGTGCTCAGTTTTATTGGGTTTGGTCTCCTGATTTTATTTCAATAAGTGATGCAATAAAAACTCAATACGTGCTATTACATAAATCATTTGGGGTAGCCATTTTGGTTCTCGCCCTATTATTTATTCTTTGGCGAATGGTAACGATTCGGCCGTCTACCCCATCTCAGCCTTATGGGAAACACATCCTGGCAAAGATAGTTCATTACTCATTACTTATTTTACTATTAGCCCTACCTATATTGGGTTATTTAATGTCTACAGCTGCTGGACGAGCCATTAGCTTTGTTGGCTTATTTGACTTGCCCAATTTAATCTCTCCAAACCGGCACATAGCGGATTTTTGTTTTCAAACCCATTCCATCTTAGGGTTTGTTTTTGCCGTATTGATTGG
>NZ_CBCSKT010000154.1:0-1025 GCF_965140895.1 Legionella sp.
ACATTGAAAAAGACTCATGTTGATGCGCCTGAGCTCCAAGTGTATGAGGCATTTTTTACTGTAATTGATATTATTGTAAATGAACGTCCAGTTCACTATTGTTTGGCTGCATTAGGACGTATCGTTTCTTATGCAAAAGAATTACCGCAAATCAATCAACAAGGCTTTCTTACCCTGTTTTGCAATCCTTACTACAGAGCGTTTTATGAGTATGTACAGCATGAGCAGTGGCATGCCCCCATCGATTTATTTACGTCTGATTTGGTAACGAACTTTGATGGTTATGAACAAGGGGTAAAGAAATTCGAAGCATTGAAAGCCCAATTCATGGATTCCAAAGATACAAACGTATTGAATACAGCGAAACAGATGAAGTTACTCATCAAACTGGAGACCGCTCTTCAAGCGTCTTCTCTGGAGCAAAATGCAGCAGACTATAGAGCTCATGCGTTTACTTTATTAGACTGGATTCCTGCGATAAAAGAATGCTTAACCCCCTCGCTTTACGCCAATTTATTTATTCAGATAGGCCTTAAATTTCAGCAAGCCTCTGTTTTAGAATCCGAATTAGCATTAAAACAAGCAGATGAACAGCTGGCTTTAAAAATGTACCTTAGTGCTTATGCGGTAACAGAAAAGTCAGCCCCCGATCTCAGCTTATATGTGATGGCCTTGATCGTAACTTTTTTGTCGCAATTTACTTGTGATAGCCCACAGATTAGAGAAGTACTGCCTGAGCTACAAAAAAAACATGCAATCCTTGCGGACGTTTTTCCTTGTTATGAGCACACGCGCTCTAATATAGAGCTATTAACACAAGACAATAAAATGCTTCCCTTGATGCGGCACATGTTAAATACGCTGCACCAACGCTACCAATACAATCAAACGCATTCAGATGGGATTGCACTGGAATACCAAGAGACCACCGTTCTTTATCAAATTTACGAAGCCTGTTTAAAAAACTGGTTTATGGCAAAATATGATCCACAATTCGAAAAAGAAATCCGTTTATCCTTAATGGA
>NZ_CBCSKT010000155.1:0-1015 GCF_965140895.1 Legionella sp.
TGATCATAAACAACGCGTACTGCTTCATAATGTCCGGTATTGCCCTGACAGATTTGCTCATAACCAGGGTCTAGAGTCACACCGCCAGTATAACCAGACTCAACCTTCAATACCCCAGGAATCAGTTTTAAAAAATGCTCTACGCCCCAAAAACAGCCGCCAGCAACAATGGCCTCTTCGGTATCTAAAACCATGCTGTCGGCAACAAAATCAATAGAAGCTGCATTAACACAATGACGTAAATTGTTTTGGGTAAAGTACTCGCCAGTAAACACATGTCCCAAATGTGCATTGCAGCGCTCGCAAAGAATCTCCATGCGCTGACCATCACTATCGGGAACTTGCTTTACCGCCTGTACAATATTCGCATCAAAACCAGGCCAACCGCAGCCAGAACTGAATTGACTTGAGCCACGAAAGAGCGCCAACCCACAGCGCCGACACAAATAAGTACCTTGAGTAACTACTTGATTATAAGCCCCAGTGTGCGGATATTCTGTGGCTTTGTCACAGATTACCCGCTTCGCCAAGGGAGTTAAACCGGCCGTTTTATCAAGATAGTCACTCATCGTATTTTATCGTGGCTGTGCTTGGCAGATTTTATCTGCTAAGTAACCTACGGCTCCGGCATAATATATAGAATTATTATAGTGCAAAATCATCTTATAGTTAGGGAAGGCCATAAATGTAGGACCACCATAAGGCTCAACAATACTTGCATTTAGGTTTTGATGAGGCAATGGTTTGCCATCTTCAGTAAGCACCCCTAAAGAAGCCCATTCACTTACTGGTTTAATCGTAGTTTTACCTTCCAAAGCACGATCAAAATTCTTAGGTAATTTAACTTGAATCGCCCAAGGCTCGTCTGTTTTCCAGCCATTTTGCTTCATGTAATTAGCAATGGAAGCAAAGACGTCAGGTTTACTTTTCCAAATATCACGATGGCCATCACCATCATAGTCCACGGCATATCTAACCCAGCTGGAAGGTAAAAATTGTGGTTGTCCGGAGGCTC
>NZ_CBCSKT010000156.1:0-34930 GCF_965140895.1 Legionella sp.
ATAGCCCCTTATTCAAAATAAGGGGCTATTTGATCATAACTAACTATTCATTAAAAGATTTTGATGATCTCACCCTGGCTTATTCCAGCGATAAAGTATGGGAGGGATCATAATCTAGTTACAATGTTCCACGTGGAACATTTTTTAAATTGTTTATGAGTTCGTTACCCACTCATTTACAGGTGATTACGCAGAAATTTAACTCGGCATTAACAGCAGTTAGATGCCAGAAAATTAATCATACCGTCGGGTTTATTGATGTTGCAAGATAAAACCACTATCACAGAAACAATCGACTGAAAATGTGCTTGCATACGCAAGCAAGTAATTTAAAAATACTAAGAGTTAGATGTTTATTGAACTGTGCGCTGATAGGGTAAGGTGAATAAAACTCGGTTACAGGCTAGGGTTCCACTATACAGAATAGATTTTTAGCTCTATGTTTCACGTGAAACATCAGTTTGCTGTACTACTCCTTGGCTTAGCTGATAACAAAAACCAGCTTCATCAGGACATAAAGTATGTAAATAATCAGCACTGGCATTAGTGGTAATTACATACTGCCCCCTACGCGAAGACAAATAGGTCAATAATCTTTTTTGGTGAGTTTCATCCAACTCTGCAGGTAGATCATCAAGTAAATACAAACAATCATGGGCAACCAAATTCGCTTGCGCAAGTTTTAATGCAATTAAAATGATTTTCTGCTGTCCACGCGAAAGGAATTGTTTTGCTTTATTTAAATTACTTTCAATAATAATATCTGCTTGATGTGCACCATATTGCGTATACTGTTTATGTTTATCACTCTCAAAATACTCTTCCAAAATCTGTTGTAATTCTTTGCCACTATTTTTTTTATCCCAACCTTTAAAATAATGCAAAGTACACTCAAGATCTGTTAGCTGCGCTAGAACCAAATTAAATTCTTGCTCCCAAAGGACAAAGTATTCTTTTCGTAATAAATCCAACTGATGTGCTAAATCACTTAACTGTTTATCCCATGGCACAAAATGAGCAAAAGGTGCGTTTTTTTTAAATAAGGCATTACGATGTTTCAGTACCTTTTTATAATCCTTCAATAAACCAAGGTAATTAGGTTTCACGTGAAACAATCCCCAATCTAATACACTGCGACGCAGTGTAGGACCCGCATCAATGATTTGAAAAATATCTGAGTAAAAGATTTGGCAGGGCAAAGCATAAGCCAGTTGACTGGTACTGGAACAAAACTGGTTGTTCAATTTAATTTGCGTAGGTTGTGCAGAAGACTTTTGAATGCTAATGCGTTCCTGTTCGGTGCCACGTGCAAAAACAGTAAAGCTGGTTTGCTCTTGTTGAATAATCGGTGCAATTTCACGAGAACGAAAAGAATGGCCACAACTTAAGAGATAAAGGGCTTCAAGAATGGAGGTTTTACCGCTGCCATTGGCCCCAGAAATAAAATTAAATCTGGGGTGTAATTGCAGTTTTAGTGAAGAGAGATTACGTAAATGGTGAATTTTTAATTCAGAAAGTATCATATCTTCATAGGCATAATAATGTATTGATAATGCTCATTTTCTAATGACTCAATTAAAATACTACTGTCCATATGTGACAAAGACAAGCGAATTTGCCCATCACCAAAGTGAGAAAGCACATCCAATAGATAAGTCGCATTTAAACCAATTTTTAGCTCATCACCCTGTGTTTCTGCAACTAAAGATTCAACCGCTTCTTCTTGTTCATTATTATTAGCAATTAAGGTCAATAAACCCGGCTGCAAATGCAACATCACTGCTTTAGATTTTTCATGCGCTAAAATGACTATTCGTGATAATGCTCGTTTTAATATCATGCAATCGATGATAATTTGTTTGTCTTGATTACGAGGAATTGCTTTAGCATAAGGAGGAAAGCGCGCTTCGATTAATTTCGATAAAAATACAAATTGCTTACTTACTAATTTAAAATGCGATTTACCTGCAGCCAGTAAAACATGTTCATCATCAATACCGTTTAAAAGGCGCAATAATTCTTGGATACCCTTTTTAGGAATCAACAATTTTTTATCACTACTATTTTCACATTGATGCCGACAAATGGCCATGCGATGACCATCGGTTGCTACCGCAGAAATAAGATTCGGTTCAAAATCTAAAAATAAGCCATTCAAAAATACCCGTACATCTTGCTGTGACATGGCAAAATGAGTTGACTGTAATAATTGCAACAATACCAATCGCGGGATACTCAGTTCAACATCGTTACACTCATCCTCGCTCAAAGGATAGCCATCTGCCGGCAAGGTAGTGAGTTTAAATGAACTTCGGCCTTGCTTAATAGTTAAAATGCCATTATCAACCCGTAAATTAGGGCTAGACTGTTCGTCTAGGGAGCGAATAATATCAATAAATTTTTTTGCAGGAACCGTAATTGAACCCTCGGTTTGTGCAGACTCACAAGGAACTTGTGCAGAAATTTCAATTTCCAAATCAGTTGCCGTAATGGACAACTGCCCATCCACTAATTTAAATAAAAAATTTGACAGTATGGCTAAAGATTGCTTTTTATCGACAGCACCAGCAACGGCAAGCAAAGGGGTAAGCAAATCTTCCTTTTTTATCGCAAATTCAAACACCACAAGCTCCTATTTTAAGAGGATAAGATGCGCATTAAGTTTTTATAATCTTCAGCAAAATCGCTATCATCCTGAACTAGCTCTTTAACCTTCCTACAGGCATGAATGACTGTAGTATGATCACGACCACCAAAATGATCACCAATTTCAGGCAAACTGTGATTGGTTAACTCTTTAGCTAAAGCCATCGCCATTTGTCTTGGTCTAGCAATAGAACGACTACGACGTTTAGACAAAATATCAGCCACTTTGACCTTATAATACTCAGCAACTGTTTTTTGAATATTCTCAATAGTCACTAACTTATCTTGTAGCGCTAACAAATCACGCAATGCTTCATGAACAAACTCAATGGTGATCGGCTTACCCGTAAAATGTGCATTTGCAATAACACGACGCAGAGCCCCTTCAAGCTCACGTACATTCGAACGAATACGTTTCGCAATAAAAAAAGCAACTTCATAAGGTAATTCAATATTGGATTGCTCCGCTTTACTAATCAAAATAGCAACCCGCGTTTCTAATTCCGGAGGTTCTACGGCAACAGTTAATCCCCAACCAAAACGCGACTTTAACCGCTCTTCCATCCCTTCAATTTCTTTGGGATAACGATCACTGGTTAAAATGATTTGCTGTTGACCTTCTAGTAAGGCATTAAAAGTATGGAAGAATTCTTCTTGAGAACGATCTTTACCAGCAAAAAATTGAATATCGTCAATAAGTAAGGCATTTAATGAACGATAAAAGCGTTTAAATTCATTAATTGAATTAGTTTGCAGAGCCTTCACCATATCGGCCACAAAACGCTCAGAATGCAGATACAATATTTTAGCATCTGGATTGTTTCTAAGAATTTCATTACCAACCGCATGCATTAAGTGGGTTTTACCCAAACCTACTCCACCATAAATAAATAAGGGATTATAAGCATCCCCCGGACGTTCGGCTACCTGCATGGACGCGGCACGTGCTAATTGGTTCGAGTTACCTTCCACAAAACTTTCAAATAAGAATTTCTTATTTAAATGGCTACTTTTGTAATCTACTGCTTTTTTTGGAGCACTTTTAGCAACCAAGGTTTCAGTGGAGCTAGATATGGCTTTATTATCGCTGGCACTAACTATTGTCGTACTCGAATCCACCGCCACTGAAGATTTACTACCAATTTCGATGGAAATGGATTTAATTTCATCGCCACAAAATTGTTTGATCAATTCTTCTATACGCGAAAAAAAATGTTTTTTTACCCAATCAACAACAAAACGGTTAGGTGCTAATAATACCAAACGTTGTTCCTCAGTATGTGCCTGCAAAGGACGTAACCAAGTATTAAATTGCTGGGCAGAATATTCATCCTGAAGCAAACCTAAACATTTTTGCCAAACTGCTGCTGACACAAAACAACTCCTCATCAACGAAGAAGGTAAAAATAAATAAAACCAGAAAATCAAATTTAAATAAGGTCTGTGGTCTTTAAAATAAACAAAGAATTCCCTACAACATGCCACAAAGCCCTTAACACTGCTCGATAAAGATTTTAAGGCATTTACCAACAGAACCTAATTATCCCTGAATATAAATACTGCCACGGAATGTTCCACGGCAACAAGATAATCTAAGCATGAAATTTAAAGTGAAACAACCACAACTACTCTAAATAGTGAGGCGACAAGTATACTCAGCCTTTAGTATAAAGGCAAAGTTATCCACAAATAAAAAGCATTTTACGGACAAATAAAGCACAATCTAACAATTATCTTTACTATTCTGTGAATAAAAAATGTAGGAACTGAAATTAATGGGAATAAATACCAGACTTATCCACTCCGAACAGGGAGTGCATAATTTGCTCAGATTTAATAAATAAGCTATAACTAACTAGATTAGGGATAAAATCATTTGTGGTATTTATCATACCAAAACTTGGTCTAACGCGAGCTAGTATTGTAAAGTATTTAGAGAGAGCAAGAATGAATCTAAATAATAAAACGGTATGGATTACCGGCGCCTCCTCAGGGATTGGCGAGGCATTAGCTTATGAACTAGCAAGTTCCGGTGCCAGGCTTATTCTCTCCGCAAGAAATAAAGCTGAATTAGAACGAGTCAAAAACAGCTGCGAGAACCCAGAAAAACACATTATTGTCCCACTTAATCTAGAGCATCACCAAGAATTAGAAAAACAAGCATTTACTGTTTGGGAAGAATATGGCCCTATTGATCTACTTATTAACAACGGGGGTATATCCCAACGTTATCTCGTAGCTGACTCAGCCTTTGCATTGGATAAAAAAATAATGGATGTCAACTTTTTTGGTGCCATTGCCTTAACTCGACCGATAGTAAAAAAAATGCAGCAACGAGGAAGCGGCCACATCGCCGTTGTATCCAGCATGCTAGGGCTTTATGGAATCCAGACACGTTCAGCCTATAGCGCCAGTAAACATGCACTTAGAGGTTATTTTGAAAGCCTTCGTAATGAATTAGCAGACACTAAGCTCATAATTACCCTAATCTACCCAGGCTTTATCAATACGAATATCACTCAAAATTCCTTATTAGGCAGTGGAGAACCCTTTGGAAAAAAAGATAAAAGCCACGAAAGCGGAATAAAGCCTGCTGTTTGCGCGCGAAAAATAGTGCATGCCATCAACCATGAAAAACCAGTAGTAGTCATTGCAGGGCTTAAAGAACGTTTTGGCGGGATTCTGGCGCGCTTTTGTCCGATTCTATTTCGCTATATATCACCAAAGTTTGAGGTGTAAGTCATCAACAATGTTTATGGATGAATATTCTAATGAGAATTAATATGATTATCCACAGTTTAGTTCTTTTAGGCAAAAGTACGTTCTTAACATAATGATCTTTACCACCATTGGAGATTTTAATAAATTCTTTATGTTAGTTGTAATTCAACATCACCGACTTGAATACCATAATTTTTAATTATGTGTTCAGATTCTTTAAAATCAACACCATATACATCGATAATATTCGCAGCCTTTAGAGTGAATGAGATAGCAAAAAACCATATGAAAATTGTAATTCTTTTCACAAAAATTTCCCTCAAAAAAACTTGGTGTAGTGGTATTAACAAATAAAGCAAAAGCAAATGCAGCTCAAATTGGAAATAAAATTATGCGAAAAGCAATCAATTATTAATAACTAAAGCGCTATTAATAAGCTATGGATAAATCAGTACACAGATTAGGGATAAGCAGCATATAAACTTGGGGGTTTCGGTTAACGCATGATCTATTTACACTTAGATCACAGGCTAAAGCTGGATTTACAAACAACTTTCAAAACAATCTAAGCCATTGTATTTAAATAATTTAATAGAGTTATCAACAGGTGATGCTTTTATATATAATAAACATAAGTATTTTAAATAAAAGAAATATTATTAATATTACGCAGATAAAAAACACTGCATCAAAATGAAAAGCACCACTCAAAAAAACTAGCTACCTAACACCAAGAATTTAGCTCCTCATAAAAAAATAATTCAAACCTGTTTCATCTCCGATTAAGCAAAAACTAAATTTAATACTCGAATGATTCGTTTCGATTTAATTATTAATAAAAAAATTAAACCGAGCTCTTCTAGCGTTATTTTAATTAAAACAACTTTGTTTATGAGGAACCGCATTAAGGCTAAAAAAAGTCACTAAAGCTATAAACTCATGTAAAAAACAAGCTCATTGGTGTTTTTTTACACAAACCGAATCAATTAAACTATGTATAACCAGGATCAAATAACGCGTATAAGATGCAGATAAGATCGTGGATAAATAAACTTTTTAAAGAAATAACAAATAGATCACAGGTAGAAACAAGATTTATAAACAAGGTTTAATTAAAGATAACTTATTGAATTTAATAACAAAAAAATTGTTATTAACAGGAGGTTGTGTTCTATATAACAAACATAAGTTTTTTAAAAAGAAAAAATTATATAATAATTAACAACGGTGTATAACTCATAAAATTCTTGGGATTTACACTCAATAAGCAAAAAATAATCAAGCTTCTAAATTGACAGTAGAAAAAAAGTTCTCTATCATTGCCAGCCTCATAATTTCATTAACAGGTTCATCATGAAACGCACCTTTCAACCAAGTAACTTAAAGCGTCAACGCGATCATGGTTTTCGTGAGCGTATGGCTACTCGTGCAGGCAGATTAGTAATTAAACGTCGTCGTGCTAAAGGCCGTAAGCGTTTGTCAGCCTAAGTGTTTGCTTTTAAAAAAGCACAACGATTATTAATCAAGAAAGATTATGATCGTGTGTTTGAACAAGCAGGAAAAATTGTCACATCCGAATTTATTATTCTCTTTAGAGAAAATAATTTAGGTTATGCCCGACTTGGGCTGGCGCTATCGAAGAAAATGATAGCAAAGGCTCATGATCGAAATCGTATTAAGCGGTTAATTAGAGAAAGCTTTCGGCAAAAGGATTTACCTGCCGTTGATATGATTTTTTTAGCCAGACAAGGTGTCGCAAAGCAAGCAAACTCAAACATCAACACCAGATTGGGCAAATCATGGGAAAAATTAACCTCATGCTTCGGCAAATAATTTGTTTACCAATTAAATTGTATCAGTATTTGATTAGTCCCTTGCTAAAACCCTGTTGTCGCTATTATCCTAGTTGTTCGCAATATGCGGAACGTGCCATCAAACAATGTGGCATAACCAAAGGTTTGTGGATGGCTTTAAAAAGAGTATTACGCTGCCACCCTTGGGCACAAGGTGGTTATGATCCCGTACTCCCTAACGATGAGAAGCTTTGATGGATATACGACGTATTATTTCATATATGGCGCTAGGGCTAGTTAGTTTATCGCTCTGGAATGCTTGGCAAACAGATTACCCCCCGAAACCAGTAGAAAATGCTGCGGTTATGCAAAAAAATACTGCTGAACCTTTATTACCTCAAGTTAGTTCTACAGGTAGCACTGCGGAATCTTCACCATTAGCTCCTTCACCTGAGCAAACAAGTGCTCAGCCAGCAGCTTTGGTTGAGGTTAAAACCGATGTGTTAAATGTGACTATTGATTTACAGCAAGGGGATGTTGTTTCCGGCCAATTACTGGATTATCCTTTAAATGTAGATGAAAAGAATAAACCCTTTTCTTTACTACAAAATGAAGGAAATGAGCGTTATGTTGCTAACAGCAGTCTTTTAGTTCCTTCTGCACAAGGTGTTAAAGCACTAAACTTGAGCTTTACTACGGAACAAACTCATTATGAATTAGCTTCTGACCAACAACAGTTAGTTGTTACTTTAAATGGAAAAAATGAAGATGGCTTAACGGTAAATAAAGAATTAACCTTTACCAAAGGTAGCTATCTTATTGATGTAAATTACAAAATTGTTAACCAGAGTGCCAGTGAGTGGAAAGGGTACATGAACACCCAACTGGTTCGCAGCTCTCCTAAAGAAGATAAGCCGAGTATGTTCCAAGTAGGTTCTTATACGGGCGCTTCTTATTCTGAGCCAGGTAAACATCGTTTTCAAAAAGTTAGTTTTGGCGATATGAGCAAAGCTAACCTGGATGTAGACAGTAAAGGTGGTTGGGTTGCTATGCAACAGCATTACTTTTTAACTGCCTGGATTCCACAAGCCGATAGTGAAAACAAGTTTTATACTCGTGCGGTAAATAATGACTATACGATTGGTGCAGTAAGCCAGCCGATCGTTTTAAAACCTCAAGAGCGAAAAACAATTTCTGCGCAATTATACGTAGGCCCGGAAATTACCAGCGTACTTAAAAGTATTGCACCATCACTCGATCTGACCGTGGATTACGGCATCCTGTGGTTTGTTTCTAGCCTGTTGTTTTCGTTGATGAAGGCTATTTACAATGTTGTCGGTAACTGGGGTTGGTCTATTGTTCTCGTTACTATGCTGATTAAATTGGCGTTTTATAGACTTTCTGCGACCAGCTATAAATCAATGGCCGGTATGCGTAAGCTACAACCTAAACTGCAAGCATTACGTGAGCGTTATGGTGATGATAAGGCCAAGATCAGCCAAGCAACTATGGAGCTTTACAAGCAAGAAAAAGTAAATCCATTAGGTGGGTGTTTGCCGATTCTTATTCAAATTCCCGTATTTATTGCCTTGTATTGGGTTTTATTAGAAAGCGTTGAGTTAAGACAAGCTCCATTTATTTTTTGGATAAAGGACTTGGCTGCTGCTGATCCTTACCATGTGTTGCCATTGATCATGGGGGCTACCATGCTGATTCAGCAAAAATTGAATCCAGCGCCACCTGATCCAATGCAAGCTAAAGTAATGATGTTTTTACCTATACTCTTTACGGGCTTATTCTGGAACTTCCCGTCAGGTTTGGTACTGTACTGGATTGTCAATAACACCTTGTCAATTCTGCAACAATGGTACATTACGCGGAAGTATTCCGATGACGAACCTGCTAAAAAGAAAGTTGTGGCTACTGCAAAATAAATGACCACTGATACGATAGTAGCCATAGCCACCCCACCGGGTCGAGGTGGGGTAGGCATCATCCGCTTATCAGGCCCAAAAGCCTATACAATTGCCATGACCATTAATGGCAACAAAGAATTACCCCCGCGATTAGCTACCTTCAGCTCGTTCTATGCTGATAACAGTCTGGTTGACCAAGGCTTGATGTTTTATTTTAAAGCCCCTCACTCCTTCACCGGTGAAAACGTGGTGGAGATTCAGGCACATGGTTCGCCTGTGGTGTTGGATATGCTGACTAAAGCGTGCATTAATGCAGGAGCCCGACTTGCTCGCCCTGGGGAGTTTTCCGAGCGTGCTTTTCTAAATGACAAAATTGATTTAACTCAGGCAGAAGCGATCGCTGATTTGATCCAAGCCAGCTCACAAACTGCCGCGCGTATGGCGTTGAAATCCCTACAAGGAGAATTCTCCACCAAAATAAATCAGCTTAATGAACAGCTTATTTATTTACGCCTTTATGTTGAGGCGGCAATTGATTTTCCTGAAGAGGAAATTGATTTTCTCAATGACGGTAAAGTTTACGGTTTATTACAAAGCATTTTAAATGAGCTCAATGCCATTCGCGCTCAGGCCAACCAAGGGGTCATGTTACGTGAAGGTTTATCCATGGTTATTGCCGGTAGACCAAATGCTGGTAAATCAACCTTAATCAATTGTTTGGCAGGGCGCGATATAGCTATTGTGACGGAGATCGCAGGAACCACCCGTGACGTCATGCGTGAACATATTTTATTGGATGATATTCCGCTTCACATTATTGATACCGCAGGTCTGCGCGAATCCGATGATGTGGTTGAAAAGGAGGGGATCAAACGTGCTTGGCAAGAGCTGAAACAAGCGGACTGCGTCCTGTTGGTAGTTGATATCAATGATCCAGAACATCATCATATTTTGACCAAAGAAATTAAAGCGGCTTTACCACCAGAAGTACCCATTATTACAGTATTTAATAAAATTGATACCGTAAATCATCAACCACAAGTACAAGAAAATAACGTTTATCTTTCTGCAAAATCAGCATTAGGTATTAATGGCTTAAAGCAAGTGATTAAAAATGTAGTTGGTTATCAACCGACGGAAGGGAAATTTTTAGCTCGAAGACGCCATTTACAAGCTTTAGATGATGCTAAAAATTTATTAGTCACTGGCCAACAACAATTGTCTGAACATCGCGCTGGCGAGTTATTAGCTGAGGATCTACGTCTTGCCCATCAAGTATTATGTGAAATTACCGGCGAGTTTTCCTCGGATGATTTATTAGGGCGTATTTTTTCTAGTTTTTGTATTGGTAAGTAGGCCCATGTTTTTATAACGATCTCGTAGAGCTTTTTTGGAAGGTTCTTTTTTAAGTATGTACTATACTATCGCGGACTACGTAAATCTGACCAAAAATTGCCGGATGAGAAAGAAACCAAAGGTCTGGACTCACAGAAAGAGTCCCATAAGTTTGGACAAAATCCTCAAGGTGGTTTCAATAAACGCCAACAAAAATAAAAAGTAATAATCTTTTCAGTGCATTGAATTTCAATGCACCATCCCGTTATTTGGCAAATTAAAAACCAATTATTTATTGTTACATTGTGTGTAAAAAAAACACAAAAAGGCTTGTCAAAATAAAAGGCTAATGATAACGTAGTAAATCTTTCTGTCTTTTTTTTGTGAGGTTGTGATAATGGGTTACGCAAATGCAGCTTTTATTAGGGATGATAAAAACAAATTTTTTAGCATGCTTCGTAAATCTAAAGCCACACATTCACGGGTGGAAAAAGAACATAGGGTAGATGAACTGAAAATAGTGGATGAGGCAGTAAGAAATCACCGTTACAGTGCGTTATTGGAAAATCAAATCGATTTAGAGGCTGAGTTTACCCAACTATTTGCGGTACTACTAAAACAGAAAGGTCAAGATAATAAAGAGTTTTGGATGTATTGTTATTATTGTGCCTCGTTACTGGAATCCTTTTATAAAGCCTATTCAAATGAAGCCAAGGTAGATGAGTATAGCAATTTAAGAGTACAAATAAGGAAACGCATACTGAATGAAGAGCGAGAGAATGCTAAGTCTAAGACCGCTTTCGCTGAAGCTCTAGTGAATAATTTTACTGGCAGCTTACGTAATTTAACAAATGCTCCATATCATACGTCACAACTGCGCGATTATGTAGGTTATGCTAACGTTTGCCGTTTGTATTGGACCTTTACTCGGTTGACTTTAGTGAATGGTTTAAGGTTTGCCAAAGAGTTGCAATTTATTGAACAATTAGATGCTATTCTGGGAACGCATACCGATATAGATAAAATAATTTCTGTATTTCAAGCTCCTAATGGCATTCTTAATTATTTAAGTGTGGGCTTCTTTTTAACCCGTTTTATGATTGATGCGGGAACCTTACTGCGTCACGTCCTTGTTCCTACTGATGATGAATACAACAATTCAACCATGGGGCAGCGTTTTAAATATGAACTATATAAGCTGCATTGGGGCTTTGGTAATGACTTAACGTGGACAGCGGTTAACTTTTTAACTAATTTTAATCATATTACTAATATCCCAGGTCCTGTTGCTGGCGCAATTACCGCGGTATTTTTAGGGTTTGATGTGTGCATGGCTTTATATCAATCTTATTTATTTAAACAAGAATATCTAGTTAAAAAAGCACAATATACGCTGGAACGAGAAAACTACCAAAATCCTAACTCACCTGATTATTTAGTTGATTTAACCAGTCATGAACGTGTGCAGCATGCCAATATATTAACGAAACAACTCGAAGAATTAGAAGTTGACTGGAAGACTAAAGAAGGAAAACTTTATTTTGTCGCTTCTGCTGCATCCTTACTGATGTTAGGATTTTCTTCTACCTTAATTTTTAGTCCGCCAGGAATTATTATTGCCAGTTATTTTGCATGTACGGTCGCTATAGCCATGTATTTATCTACAGGCTGCTACGGAAAATATCAGGAAAAAAGCCTTCGTTTGGCCGATGCAAAGCTTTTTAATACGGGTTTAGAGCTTGCCCAGAAAGAATTTGACGCGGCGCGTAGTGATTTTATCTTTACCATGGCGAAAAACGTGATAGTACCTTCGGTTTTAATCACCACTTTTGCCCTTTATTGGCCTGCGGCAGTGGTTTTAACTGCAGTTTATTTAGGACATGAGCTATTGCATTCACATGATCAACATGAATGCAATCAGGAAATACAAGAACTATCTTTTAGCATGTAATATAATTTAAAAAAATAAGTAACTTGGATGGAGAGATTTCCATCCAAGTTACTTCGTGTTATAAAATTACCAAATTTCATTGGATGAGGTTATAGATGGAATTGAAGCTAAACCCTCAAAAAGTGCGCAAATTAAGGCATTAAAAGCTCAAGTAAAAGACAGTGACGAATGTTAACGTTACGGAATCATCATTTAGTAGCCCGTATTAGACGAAGTCATAATACGGGTATCTGCCTCAAAAGTCCTGTAGTTTAATACGGGTTTAAAGCACCGAGACCCCAGCCTGCCATGATAAAAATGGCAAAGCACACCTTTCAATCCCGATGCCAAAACCTAAATCAGCACTGCTGGCATAAGAAGAATGCTTGGTATAATAATTAGTACATGGTGGAAGCAAGGAGAAGAGCTTACCGTATAACCAGTACTTGTTGAGCTTTCATCACTAGGGGCGGTCCAATTTATGTCAACGGTTCCATATCCATTGGCCATAATATTCTGCGGTATATTGGGAAGATTAGTTGGCGCGTATTATTCGTTTATTCTAAACGTGCTACCAAATTAAATGACCATTTCAACATACAGGATCTCTTTTTTATTTTCAATCAGGCTGCCTGTTCGCGGGAAATTTGGCATTCTTTGGGGTAATACTGTCGGAAACGAGTAATGAAGTCAAAAAGGTAGACTTCTTAGGTTTTTGGTTCCATGTTGCGGGCGCATCTAAAATTCACTTAGATCCATTATCCTTATCTGCCCCACAAAAATCACAATAGGGCAATAATGAATAACGAATATGCGAACAATGTATGCACTGCTCAAATAACTCTTCCCCACAACCTGGACAGGTATAACGGTTTATTCCATGTAAATTAGCATTCGTCAGTGGTGGATTAGCTCCTTTTTCCACCGTAACAAATTTGGTAAATCCAGGTTTTATGGGAAATTGACATATGGGGCATTGCACTTTTTGATATGCTTCTCGGTATTGTTTCTGTAACCAATCGGGTTTAGGAGCCACTACCATGCGTAATCTGGAAATCAGCGTTTGCGCTGTAATGTAGATTAGGACAAAAACCAGGATGTATTTAAAAATATAGGAAGGAAAATAATAATGCATAACCTCATATATTTTATAGAAAACAGCGATTCCAGAAGCCATTATTAAAGGCTTATACATACTGTTCTTATAGCGGCGAAATAGGTAGGCAGATATAAGTAATAAAGGGATTAAAACCAGCAATTGTAATCCTGCCATCGCCCAATTATGGCGAACCCATAAGGTATTATATTCCTTATCTGCTTTTTGATTTTGTTTGTCTAATTGGCGGTCTATGTCATTGAATTGATTTTGTAGTTGTTGTCTTGCCAAATTATCTTTAGTGATTGAACTGTTTAAATCTTGAAATTGGTTTTGATAATTTAAATACAAACTGGTTACCTGTTGTAAATTTTTTTCAGACTCAGGAGAAAAGGTGACCCCCTTTTGAATACTGGCTTTTTGCAGATCCAGTAATTGATTCATGGTATCTCGATAACTATTAATACTTGTTTGTAAGATGTCCTGCTGTTGTTTTTGTTCATCAACTTTAGCGATTAGCTTACTCAGCTGTTGATTAAACGATTCTTTATTTTTAACCAGGATAGGGTCTTGATATTTTTTTTGTACTTCTTGCAAAGAGGGGCCGGCTTGATTACCGATGTCATCCATTAGAAAACCAAGAAACCAGTAAATCAATAAGCCCAATAAAATAGTGAGCGTTATGACCAGCGCACGATGTCCTTTCGGTCCTTTTTTCTCTTTTACTAATTCAGTGTCCATGATTAAGTTCGCTTAGTTTATTCTAGGCTTAGAGCTATATCTAAATTATAGGACATGTTTTTATTCTGTTGGGTGGATGAGGGCACGGGCTTTTCATGAACATTTTTAAATCAATATTGTGTAGAATGATCGCGTTTGATTTTACAAGGCTTTTAGAATGTCAGAAGTTATTGATTTGTTATCCACGATAGACTATTCGCGCGTTGCCAATAAAATAATATACCCATTACTCACTCTTCTATTTATATCAATTTGTGCCATTTTTTGTGGAGCAGAAAGCTGGGATTATATCGTTGTTTTTGCAGAATCCCGTAGGGAGTGGCTTTCCAAATCCCTGTAACTAATCCCGTATTTACAATACCAACGCACACATTGCAATATTACTTCACCATGAAAATGACGCCATTTAAATGCTGCAGGTTTCGTTGAGCGCATTTGAGATCTCAGTTAATAGTTTTTGCAACGTATATGAACCAATTAACAGAGTCTTTAGCGACTTTATTTGGAATTTAGCTTAACGTTTTTCAGATATAATTTTTTTACCATCTTTTAAAAGAAGCAATAACTGATTTTCCCTTATTGGGGAGGATTCAAATCCAAATCGCTTATAAAAAGCATTCGCTTTTTCATCTATAGCATGAACTAATAAAGCTCTAACACCACCTTGTTCTGCAATTTGAAAAGTTCTTAATATTGCATCTTTAAGCATTCCTTTACCAATGCCCTTCCCTTGATAGGCATGATGAACAGCTAATCTCGCTAAGATGACAACAGGAATAGGATATTTACCCATACCCTTTTTTATGCGTTCAGATGCCTCATCAATATCCACCTGCCCAACTGTAAGACTATAAAAACCAACCACAAGGTTATTGTCAGCAACAATAAAAGTGCTGGCAGAGTCGGACGCTTTGGCTTGAAAAGCATATTTTTTTAACCAATCATCCAATTCAGTATAATTACTATTAAAACCAATTAAATCATGATCTTTATTTAAAGCTTCAGGGTTTTTTAGCGTCATTTAAATCCCAAGGAAATGATGAAGAAAATAAATCCTTTAGCCCTTCATTTTCTTTCGCTGGGCGATCTAGAATTTCGGAAAATTTGTTGAATACATCCTCGGAGACCATAAAAATCCTTTGATCTAAAATAACTTTTTCAGCAGCTTGATATGCACTATCCATTATGAAATCAGTCAATGACTTATGGCTTATATCTGAGGCCATTCGGATTATTTTGGCTTGCGGTTCAGATGCACGAAAACCTAAGCGAGAAGTTTTTGTACGAACAGTCCTTGACTGCGCAGCACTTACCCTTCTGCGGTTTTTAGCCGTAGGTGTTTTGGCATTATCCACCTTTCTAGCATTTGTCATAATATGTCTCAAAATAATCTCTCTTGAATATATGTTAGTACAATTGACACACCTTATCAACAATAATAGCTTTCGTGCAAATCATGTGAAATGCTTATTGTGTCATGTGTTGAGCAAAATTTCCGAAGTATTTTTTCAACAGGCCTATAATTTCATCCCGATGTGCACCTTTGGCAAGTTGTACCACCATATCTGGCAGCTCGCCATTTTTCAGCCCTAGCGCACCACTTACTTGTGACGATAGAGACTTCCGATTATAGAGAGACAACAGACGTTCAAAGTCTTTTGAAGTTATCACTTCATTGTCAATAATTCCATAAACCTGTAAATAGTGCAGTTGGGTATTGGCCTTAAACGCCTTGACCGACAATATTACTTGAGAGCAACTACCTCATGGTATGACCAAAAAAGAAGGTAGAAGTGCTCGATAAAGAGCTACATCATGACTTCCATTATCTCCCTCGACAAAAACAACATTTTTTCTACTAAGTAGGCATTACTAAATAGCTAGAATAAAAAGAGGCATTATTTTATCATTTCTTCTTCATTAATTAATGAAGAAGAAGAAATGATAAGGATATCACTCAACCCAGGAGAAAAAACGGCATTAAATCAGCTAAGACTTAACCGAAATTCAACTATTGGTGAACGTGCACATTACATCTTGTTATCAAACGAAGGTAACTCAATCCCAGAAATAGCAGCTCATTTGAATCGGAATAAACATACCATTCGATCTAAATTGTCCCCTAAAACCTGTAATACATCAAAATGAGTACCTGTGGTGAGGGATTGAGCACCCGGCTCCGGCCAGGGTTGGTAGCTCTGACCCCAGCATCACTGAACCTCTACACCAATCCCCATAAACGCCAACGCATCAATAAAATTACTTAAAATTTGGGTCTTTTTCTCCTCAGATATCTTTCTTGGTATGCAAGCCAATTTCATTCGTTCTAGCTATGACCTGTTGGGGCGTCATGCCTTCTAATGGATGTACAACAGCAACTGCTTTACTAGCCAATAAATCAAGCTTCGAACCAGTTTTTCCTAGCCCTTTTAATGCAGTGTATGCTAATTTGCCTCCAGGCACTAATCCTAATGCGGCAAGACCTCGATTCATGCGCTCCCCAGAAAACAGCTCTTTACCAGACCATACTTCCTCCGCAGTTTTTAATTGCCCCACAATTTGTGCGTAACATGAGTTAATCAACAATAAGTTGAGATATTTTGAGTTGGCAACTTACAGATTTTTAATAAGTTAATTTGGTTTTGTCGCAAAACCAGTTGGCGCGCCTTAAATCTGCTTCTCTAAAATCAACATCATGAGCAATACATGAATGAAACGGCATGCCTGCTATAAACATTATAGGTGGGCCAAGACCTCGCATTTAAAATGTGAAGCTTGCATATTGTAATTGCAATATGTATAATAAGGTCAAAATTAGAACACATTGAATCAATTGTTTCTATAAGGAATAAATATGCCTGAATTATGTTATATTGCCATAGGTGGTGCTAGCGCTTCCAAATTTAGAGAAATTAATCTTGAAACAATCAGCGAAAACGATTTAACTAGCCTTATATTGCAAGAGGCCGAAGAGCACGATGCTTATTCTTCACAAAAAGGTGCAGATGAGGAACTTCATAGAAGTGATACTATAGCACAGCCCAAAAATAAAGAGATTCAGGAAATAAACATCAATGTGAAATTTACCCTTCATTGTAGCAAAGGAACATTTCTGCAAAAAAAAGCAAATTTTCAAAATAAGATTCCAGAATCACTGCCAATAGATAGCAAAATAGATATTAAGGCAATGGAGAGCAAAACCTTTAGTTTTTATATGAAGCAAGTTATCAACAAGGAATTAGCGCAAAAAGAAGCTGAAATCATTAGAGAACATTTTGGTGCAGGTAAAAAATTTAATCACCCTGCTTTTGATAAGGAATATTACAATGATCTGTTCATCATAACCCAATCCACTGGGGAACAAAATACGCCACCAGATGCATCTAATAATCCGGTTGAAGAAATGCCTTCCTCTTATGGAAGAATTATGTCCCAAGTTCCACCTAATCCCAGTGTGTTTCTAAGTTTCAATGCGCCCAAGAAAAATGAAACACGGGAACCACTAAATAATAATCAAGAACAACTGCATCAAGCACAAAGAAGTCGGACTATTGCAATAGTCCTTATTGTTCTTGGTGTTTTAACGTTACCTTTACTGGGAATAGGCTTGTTACCATTAGTCATAGGTATTACTTCCTATATCAAAACAGGAAAACAAATCGAATCGTTAACTCATTCAGCCCCCCCTAAAGAGCCTGTGGCAGAAATAGAAAATCCTATTAAAAGGGCACCCTCTTTGCTAACAATAAGTGATCAAGTAACAAAAGATGAAACACTAGAGTCTGAAATAGAAAATGAGGATTTTTCTAACTTAAAAATTAAATAAAAAAGAAAGTTGGGCTAAAGCCCAACTTTTTTAATGCCCCTACAAACTCAAGGCGCCGTTGGCGCTCAGGCCGACTGCGTCGGCGACTTGTCCTGTTCCGTGATACATTAAGAGGTTATATTCTACTCCATTATTCATATGCACCTTACGCTGAAAAAGCTTCTGCTCAAAGATGAAGGCTTTGTCGCAAAACAGGTAAGACCTGCTCTTTCAAAATCTAACACCGTTACTAGCGAATCATGCACGACAGGATATTTATCCCTTTGAGCACACTCCCTTTGGCATGAGCAAATGCTCCATCAACCAAATCAGATAACCCTGTGGCTGTCGCGATAAAGATCAAGCATATCCATTTAATTCCCTCCCTAAAATTAAGGGCGGAATTCTAATGATTTTTAGTCAAACTGCAAGTTCATGTGCGTAACATGAGTTATTAAGGTAGGGTTTCCAGCCATATTGTCGTTTAGTGCCACCAGACAACTAATACTCATACTGGATAGCGAGGTACAGCTGATTGCTCCTGGAATAGAGGTGAATGAAACTGAACTCGAACTGAGATAAGCTGGTCCGCCATGTATGCCGCTGGCTGGAATTTGCACGCCATTAATCGTTAAGGCGAGCGTACATGATTGCCCCGGAGCCAATACAAAAGGCGAACTGCAATAGTGTTTTGGCTAATACCCAATGTAGGGACGGTGGTTAAGGTATGCATTAGTTTCATATTATTGGTTACTACATAGCTAATCGCTGTAGTGCACATTTTGTGCCACTTGTATGGTGGATGAAGTGCCTGCAGGTAAAGCAATGTTAACGGTTGGTTTCAGTACATATTCGGCATAGCTCGAGAAGGGAAGTAAGGCTAAGATCCCTGCTCCTACCGTTTAATTGTGCTGAAGATGTGACCGCAACGGCAAGACCTAATTGATAATCAACTAATGCCGAAGCATTTTTTTGGATACCTAGAAATAGTTCGCCACTGGCAAGGGTAGAGCTTTCTTTTTTCGCCTGAAATGCCTTAATTACATCTGGTTCTAAACTAATCACTTGGGATTTACCATTCGAGGTTCATGATGGTCCGCCACTTATGGTGATTACCTTGCTGTAGGGGGGGGCGGATGTCTCCCATTGTTCCAGCCAATATATTGGTTGATAACAGGCCAAGCAACGGGGCTAAAAATATATTTTTATTCATGGCTGTCCTTAAGAATGATTAATTTAACCCAATCAACAATAGCACGTTAATTTATGTTTTTTACGCTGAAGGGCTGTATTTTTCTGTGAGCGTGATACGTTATCCCATAATGTATGTTCTCCTAATTTTTTATGCGCAAGGCCAAATCATACAGCTCATTTTTATTGGCTTTGGTCAATTTGCAAGCAATAACAACCGCCTGTTTTAATGGCAGTTCCTCTAATAAAACAGAGAGTAATTCCTCATGATTTTCTTGCTCTGCAAGCACTGGACGTGGTGGGATTACTAACACAAACTCGCCTTTAGTATGTGCGGGATCTGCCATTAACCAACTTTTGACTTCCAGCACGCTCCCACTAATAAAACGTTCGAATGTTTTAGTTAATTCTTTGGCTAAAACTAGAGGACATTCGTCACCATAAACAGTAGCTATATCATTAAGGCTGTCAAGAATGCGATGAGTCGATTCATAAAAAATTAGCGTATGCAGTTCATTACTCAGGGATTCAAGTTTTGCTTTGCGTGCACTATGTTTCGCCGGCAAGAAACCGGAAAATAAAAAAGAATCACAAGGAACGCCTGCGGCACAAAGTGCGGTAATTAGAGCACAAGCCCCAGGAATGGGAACGACAGGAATATCATGTTCACGGGCTAATTTAACTAAAACATAGCCTGGATCACTGATTAATGGCGTTCCGGCATCACTAATTAAAGCTGCTGACTTTCCCGCTAAAAAATGCTCAATAAGCTGTTGGCTTTTTTCATGCTCATTATGAGCATGCAGCGAATACACTTGGTTTTTTATCCCCAATGAGGCTAATAATTGCAGAGAATGGCGGGTGTCTTCTGCCAGAATAAAATCAACGGATTTCAGTACTTGTAATGCTCTAAGGGTAATGTCCTCACGATTTCCAATTGGAGTGGCAACGACATAGAGAGTACCTATTCCTGTTGCTAGTGAGTTTGTCATAGTTTATCCTTTTGTTATCGCTTATTGGGTGTCTTAAACATGTTAAAAATATATAAAATTCGTGTATTTATCTTCCTGACATCTACTGTATTTCTTTGTCAATGTACTACGGCCGTTACTTCTTCCGTGCCTGAGGTGCCAACACCCGCACCTATACCCGTGACAGTGAAGAAAAAAGCAGAAAATCCTTATCCTCAATCAACCTCAGGTTATCTTGCGCAAGCGCAAAACCAACAGGGTCATGAACAGCAAAAATCATTACTTCTGGCTGCTGGGCGTTCGATTTCTGAAGGCCAATGGCAGCAAGGTTCGGCCATTTTAGCACAGACTGCTGATTTAACACCGGAACTCATGGCGCAAAAAAATATTTTATTAGCGCAAATTGATGTAATGCGGGACAGGCCGCAAAAGGCTTTAAGTAAATTAGCCCGCATCGCACAAAAAGATGAGCTGCCACGATATCAGCAAGCGCAATACCATGAATTATTAGCCCAGGCTTATCGAGCTACCGATAAACCGCTGGAGTCTATTTCTGAGCGCATCAGATTAGAGCCTTTGCTTATGGATGATGACAGCCAAAAACAAAATCGCCGTAAGCTGTGGGTAACTATTACCCATCTTTCCCAAGCTGAACTCGATGATGCCGCTGCAACCGCAACTCAAGCGGAAATGCAGGGCTGGCTGCAATTAGCACAAATCGCGCGTAAGTATCGCGATAACTCCAAATCCTTACTGGCAGCGCTCGATCACTGGCAAACGCAATTTAATAATCACCCTGCGAATAATATTTTGCCTAATCCTTTAGATTCAATTGTCAACAAAATGGTGGAGCAGCCAAAGCAAGTGGCCCTTTTATTACCTTTAAGCGGTGCTTTGCAGGGACCTGGCACGGCGATACGTGATGGTTTTATGGCGGCACAAAAGAATAATCCTGGTGGTGCGGCAATTACGGTTAAAACCTATGACACCAGCAAAGGCGAGGTTGCTGCTTTGTATCAGTCCGCGATTACTGATGGGGCTAATTATATTGTGGGGCCGTTAACCAAGGCTCAAGTTGCTGCGGTTGCGGCATTACCACATCCAGTGCCTACTCTCTTATTGAATGATGCGGCAACAAATGCGCAAGAGAATTCTTATTCATTGAGTTTGTCACCAGCTTATGAGGCCCAACAAGTGGCGATTAGGGCGCGCAGCAAGGGGTATCATCGTGCGCTCATTATTGCGCCGGGAAATGAATGGGGCAATGAAGTAACCAATGCATTTATCAAGCAATGGCAAAAGAAAGGAGGGCTGATTGCGGGCACCTTTTTATATGGCGCTAAAGACGATTTGAATAAAAAGATGAAGGATTTTCTTCATATTACCAATAGCCAACAGCGTGAAAGACAAATTAAAGAATTATTGGGCTATTCCATTCAATCGGTGGTTAGCCGTCGCCAAGACTTTGATATGATCTTTTTATTAGCCTATCCAACAAAAGCACGGCAAATTATGCCTTTATTAAATTATTACTATGCTGCTGATGTTCCCGTTTACGCTACGGCCAGTGTGTATGGAGGTAATGCAAATCCCTTAAAGGATAAGGATTTGGATGGTATTATCTTTTGTGATATCCCCTGGGTTTTTGGTCATCAAATGAGAGCAAGAAATTGGCCTGAGCAATTTAACAGTTACAATAGGTTGTATGCTTTGGGTAAGGATAGTTATGGTTTAGCAACCCAATTAAATCATTTAATATTATTCCCTGCCGATGAATCACTTTCTGGAGATGGTATTTTATACCTGAAATCTTCACAACAGGTGGCCCGTGTTTTAGAGTGGGGACAATTTAAGCAGGGTTTAGTACGTTCTTTAGGCGAGACTGCTTAAATGCTGACACAAGAGAAAGGACGCATTGCGGAAGAACAGGCGATAAATTATTTGACCGCGCAAGGACTTAAGTTGGTTGGCCAAAATTATCATTGCAAGTTGGGCGAAATTGATTTAATTATGCGCGACCGCGAGCATTTGGTTTTTGTTGAGGTTCGCTCTCGCGTTTCTGCTGCTTTTGGCGGCGGTCTGGCAAGTATTACTTATGCTAAGCGGCAAAAAATATTAAAATCGGCAATGCATTATGCGATGGTTCATAAGTTACAGAATAAATTTGCCTTGCGTTTTGATGTGATTAGCATCGATGGCAAGCCAGCATCAATTACCTGGATAAAAGATGCTTTTGGTCTGGATTATTAGTTTATTCAATAGAGAATAATTATTAAGGTTAAAATATGGTTCAACTGGAAGAAAGAGTAAGACACCTCTTCGGCACACATATCGAAACAAAAATAGCATTAGCAGATGCCTTATCTGACACGATTGCTAAAGCGGGACTGCGTTTGGTGAATTGTTTGTTGGGTGATGGCAAAATATTAATTTGTGGCAATGGCGGCTCGAGTGCCAATTGCATGCACTTTGCGAGCGCGATGTTTAATCATTTTGAGGTAGAACGTCCTTCGTTGCCTGTATTTAATCTAAGTGCGGATGCAACTACCATCAGTTCTTTTGCTAATGAACTCCACTACAGCCAGGTCTTTGCTCGCCAAATCCAAGCTTTAGGGCAAGAGCAAGATGTCTTGTTGCTATTAACCACTGCAGGCAATTCAGACAGCATGATCCATGCATTACAAGCGGCTAATGAGCGCGGCATGGATACGATAGCGCTAAGTGGACGTGATGGTGGGGTACTTGCGAATCATTTAGGTCCAGAAGATATCGAAGTGCGCGTGGCATCCGATAATGCTGCCCGTATCCGAGAAATGCATTTGTTCATATTGCATTGTTTTTGTGATTTAATTGATCAGTCTTTATTTGGCCAAGTTTTAGGATAAAAAATGAGTCTAAAATTAAAATCCATTATCTTTGTTTTAGTTTCTAGTTTACTCACAGGCTGTGTGGCGGCTGTTGTCACCGGTGCTGCGGTAGGTATGGTTTATGACCGACGCGGTGTAGTGACTATGGAAGCGGATGCCCGTTTATTCCATGTGATTCATAAAAACATTGTGACCAATCGTCAATTTAGTGACTCACGCATTGAGGTAACTAGTTTTAACCGCATAGTGCTCTTGGTTGGACAAACTCCCAGCGCCTCCTTGCGTGTTTTAGCAGAAAAAATTGCACACAATGGGCCTGGTGTTGAGCGGGTTTATGATGAAGTAACAGTTGGCTATCCCATACCGTTAACACAACGTACTAAAGACAGTTGGATTACTGGACAGGTTAGAAGCAGTATGCTTGCTAGAAAAGGATTGGAGTCCGGCTCTGTTCGTATCGTGACTGAAAATGGCGTGGTCTATCTCATGGGGGTAGTGACTGATCAACAAGCCGCTTTAGCTGTTGATGTGGCTCGACGCGTTAATGGGGTAAGAAAAGTAGTTAAAATTTTCCAATACATTCGTTAGTTACCATGTTAAAGCAGGGATGTTTGCAAATACTGGTCATTTTTAGCTTTTGGTGCCTGTCTGGCTGCAGCAGTATCTGGACAGGAGCTAATTTGGTATATGACCGTCATGATGTCTATAAGAAACTGGATGATTATCGTTTATACGTTAAAGTAAATAATGCGATAACCGTTGATAAATTGTTTAAAGACAGCCGTTCTCCGCTTGATATCGCGGTGTTTAATGGGGATGTTCTCATCGCAGGCCATGTACCCACTCAAAGCATGCATGCTGAATTACAACGACGCTTAGATCAAGTAGAAGGGACTCGACGCATGTTCAATGAAGTGCGTGTTGATAATAATCCACCGAACTCCATGGAGGATAATTGGATCACTACTAAAATTCGCAGCCAAATTTTTGCGGATGCATCGATTGATCCGAATGCATTTAAGGTGGTTACTTCCGATGGTATTGTTTACCTGATGGGAGATGTTCGCCCGAATGAGGCGGCGACGGTGATTAATTTCACTCGTCATACCGCCGGTGTACGTCATGTGGTTAAGGTGCTTAAGTACCTTGTTTATCAAAAATAGAAATTAAGAACGTGCCACCTGGGTTCGCAAGCGAACACAGGTTATGGCTTTTTACAATTAATGGACTTGTCCTTTATCGGGTCGCTTTCTCATTTTTTTTAGTTTAAGTTCACGCAACAGCCCCGTTGAGCCGCTAGAGTTTTCTTCATCGACATTATTGTTCTGGTTGCACGGATGGGATCGATAATGTTTGCGATATGATAGGTGGTGTTTGTTGTGTTTGTGATGCAGCTCATCACCATAACGAGCTAGCATTTTTTGGTGCAGACTGGCTGCTGTATGCTGGATCTTATCAGGCATGTTATTTCCTTTGACAGGTTAATAAACATTACTTACTACCCATGCTTGGATAATAAGTTCCACACTGTAAGTATAGACGCTAAAATCAGGATTTGGTTAAATTGTGAGCAATTTGGGTGTGTTAATGGGTTTTTGATGTAGCATCGCGATTACGGGTATTTTGTTATCATTTATGTATATACTAACTTTTTATGAACAGTATCAGGCGATTTTTTTAGGGAGAATAAGTCATGCACTACTTGCACACTATGGTTCGAGTGACCAATCTGGATGAATCTTTAGATTTTTATTGTAATAAGCTAGGTTTGGTTGAAATAAAACGAACTGAGCATGAGCAAGGGCGATATACTTTAGTTTTTTTAGCCGCCCCAGGAGATGTAGATCCGGCTAAAAAAACACAGGCTCCTTTGCTGGAACTGACCTATAACTGGGACCCCCAACCTTACACAGTAGGACGCAATTTTGGCCATCTAGCCTATTGCGTCGATAATATCTACGATACCTGCCTGCGTTTGGGCCGTGCGGGAGTTGTGATTAATCGACCTCCACGTGATGGTTACATGGCCTTTATCCGCTCCCCCGATAACATTTCCATTGAACTGCTACAAAAAGGAGAACCCTTACCCCTCCAAGAACCATGGGTCTCTGCACAAAATGTGGGACAGTGGTAGCCTCAATATAAGAGAAATATCCTGGCAATTGTCTTTAATATCATTTCAAGACAGTTGCTACAGTTTTCGCCAATAAAATTTATTCACTAAACGAACATTCATTTTTTCCCTTCGCTATTAATTTGCCAAGCGCTCCTAAGTTGTGTAAGGTGGTTTTGATTTTTTTCGGTCGCAAGTCATGTTGCGTTTGTTTTTAGGGATAATTTTCAAGGCGAAAAAATGAAAAAACAAAACATACTGAAGGGATGTGTCATCGCAACCTTATTTTTAGCACAAATTTCTTATGCTGATTTTACTTTTTATTCCTCAACCTCCAATGCGTGTGAGCATCTCACTGGGCGTTGGTCAGGAACCGGTACCGCAAGCAATTGGGTCATTGGTGAATGCGCTTATCATGGTGCTGGTGTTATTAGCCCTTTAGATAGTGCCGGTAATTTTACAGTGGAAGTGGTTTCGGACAAGGATTCTGGAAATTTTGTTTGCCCTTCGCATAGTGAAAAACATTTAACTGGAACTTGTGTTAATGGGGTTACCATTATCCATACTGAATACGGTGATATTGCTGGTGATTTTGCCCAAAACTCTGGGGGTGCTAAAGGCACTTTATCTATAGCTCCTGGTTTGACTGTTAATGTGGTGATGCAATTTGGTCGCGATAATTAACTATTGCTAGCGAATGCTTCGGAAATTATTTAGACCATAAAGTCTTAGTGATATACCAAATTACCAATAATAGCCTTTATGCCAAAGGTTTAACCTCTGTACTCGCTAAAGTTGTTGTTAAATAATCGCTAAGAAATTTTGCAATCGCAGGTTTTGCTCTTCTGACCCAACATTAATTTCTGGTCTGGCTCGATGCTTTGTTGAGTCAGATGCTCATAAGCTTCCTTCAGGCTACAATACGCTCTGAATATCATAACGCGTTAAAATTTTTTCTGCCTCTAAACCATAAGCACCAGAAACTCCGGGGATCCCCGTAGTTAATATTCCGCCATTACCTGAATCAAAAAGGGGAGTTGCCGGATTGACCGTAAATCCCCAATGTGTTGCATCTGCGGTTTGTCCACTGGTCGTAACGGGCGTGCCATTACCATTAACCACTAAAACTATATTTCCGTAAATCGTTGTTGGTGGCGTAACGATAATCGGATTGGCGCTGGATTGTGGTAGCTGAGCTGTTGCATCATAGATAACCTGACTGGTATTACCAATAAGCCTTGGCAGTGGGGTAATTTGCACTTGAAAAATGGCTGCGGTCCCAGGACCTGTACCCGTACAAAAAGTCGTACTGTGCACCCCTGTTGACGCCCACCTGACGACAGTGACCCCACCGTAAGCAAGACTTTTAACGGTGGTGCACGGTTGCATGCTGTTCGCATGATCATAGACTTTGATCATGATGTTGGACTGTGTTAATCCCGAATTCCCCACGCCTCCGTCACTACCAAGAGTGTTAATAATGACTAATTGTCCGGCACTTGGAGTGATAGCAAAAATTGTTTGTGAGGTGAGTAAGACGAAAAAAAACATTGCTTTTAATAAATTATTTTTCATGTTCATATCTATTCTTAGCTAGAACAGCTCATCCTTATTCGCGGCTGTATGAAAAGGAATAATGCCATAATGTCGCATCACTTTTTCAGCGCTTATACCATAAGCTCCAACCACACCTGGAACACCGGTTGCACTTAACGCCCCCAGTACTCACATCAAAAACAGGGGCGGTTGGCGTTACCGTAAATCCCCAATTTGTCGAACTCGCAGTTTGGCCAACGGTGTTGGGAATGCCGCTGCCATTAATCAGCAAGGTCATGTTGGTATAAATAGTTGTTGGCGGAGTAAAGTCAATGGGGTCGGCTGTTGCCTTAGGGACACTGGTGTCGACTATGGCATCATAAACAATGGTGGCGCGGTTATTAATCAGCTTATTTATAGGAGTAATTACTACTTTAGAAATGGCCACAGTACCAATATCTGTGCCCGCACAAGAAGAGGCACTATGAACTCCATTCGCCTGCCATTTAATCGTGACAACATTATAATAGCCCAGTCGTTGTACGGTGTAACAGGGGGCTGTCGGGGTATGGGTGTCATACACCTGAACCATAATGTTAGAGCGTGAATTAGTATTCGCATTAGCTGCAGTTAAATTATCCAAGCCGTTAATTATCACTAATTGTCCTGAGTTTGGCGGTGCTGCAAATGCAGTTGCCTCCCAAACTAATAAGGTCGTAATCATGCTCTTTTTAAACAAAGTGTTTTTTGCCGATTCCATGTTAAGTGCCATTTATCCATAACTAATTGTTAACAATATTTTTTATGCAACAATTATTACTTTAGCACATGATTATTGTTTCCGCCGTGTAATCAAAATGTCCCAAAGGCCTAAATCAATCTCGAGAATGCACTATTTACTCAACATTTTCCAAACACCACACCATTCTGCATCAACGGGTTGTTCTTTCAGAATCTTGCAGCGTTCAATGTACACACGTGAAGGCTTATCATTAGGGTGCAAGGTTAATGCCGCCTCAAAACAAGAAATGGCCTTATCCCATTGCGCACTATTATAAAATTCGATGCCATTATTGAAATGGGTAATGACATCAATTTGATGAGGAACTATTTTTTGATCATAAAAGTTAATTACTTCATAAATCGAAACCGCTTTATTTTTGCCTTTAACAATAACCTTATCAATCGGGCGCATGCGGTAAGTAGACTTTAAGCGCTCATAGGTAAACTCACTAATGAGAATATTCGCACCATAGTGTTTGCATAGGCCTTCAATGCGTGAGGCCAGGTTCACTCCATCACCAATCACCGTAAAATCCATGCGTTTATTCGAGCCAATATTACCAGCGACTATTTTATCGGTGTTAATCCCAATGCTGTGATCAAGCAGCGGCAAGTCACGCTCCATGCGATGCTGATTTAATTCATCCAAGGCATGCATCATGGCAATGGCGGCCCGTAGGGCACGGTCAGGATCGTCATCGTGCGGGAAGGGGTTGCCAAAAACTGCCATGACGGAGTCGCCAATGAACTTATCTAACATTCCTCCTTCATTTTGAATGCAATCAACCATTAAGGAAAAATATTCATTCAATAGCTTCACCGTTTCTTCTGCCCCCAACGATTCGGACAGCGTGGTAAAATTGCGAATATCGGAAAATAGGACGGTAGCAAGGGTGCTGGTGCCTCCTAAAGAGTAATCACTGGATTGCAATAGTTTTTCGGTTAAATCAGGACTCATATAACGCGACATCGTTGATTTCATTCGCTTTTCAGAACTAATGTCTTCAATCATAATCATGGTACCCAAACGCTCATTATTGGCGTTGATTAAGGGAACAATGGTTATGTTTGCGGTAATTTTCACATGCATCAATTCCAGCTCAACATCCATCATGACTTCCTGTCTTACTTGTGAGGATTCATGATTGATGGTGGTAATTTTTTCGACTAAATTATTCGGATCGTCGCCAAATAATATGGAAATATCTTTTAACATCAGCGGATTGAGGGACGTGAGATTCAACATTTTCATCCCTGCACGATTGCAGGTGACAATTTGATTGTTGGTATTCAGGGTTAATACCGTATTCGTCATACTTTCAAGAATACTTTCATTGTAATTTTTGATACTTTGCACTTCATCAAAGAGTTTGGCATTTTCAATAGAAATGGATATTTGCGAGTTAATCGCTAACAGTTGTGATTCATCATCGGAGTTAAATTCACCGCGTCGTTTATTCAAAACCTGGGTAACACCAATGACTTTACCATTCTTATTTTTTACCGGTGCGGACAAGATCGAGCGGGTAAAGAAGCCAGTTTGTCGGTCAACGGAAGGATTAAAACGCAAATCGGCATAGGCATGCGGTATATTAATCACTTCACCACTGGTAAAAGTGGAGCCGGCAATCCCTAAATGATTCGGGAAGCGTATTTGTTTTTTGGCTAAACCAATACCGGCTTCGGTAAATAATTCATTGGTTTTTTCATCATTGATGAATAGAGTTGAGCGTTCGGCATCCAAGGCTTTGGTGACGGTGTCGATGATTTTTTCTAACAGTAAAGATAAATTAATTTCTGACGAAACATTGGAAATGGTTTCCAAAAAATGTAAGTCTTTTTGATGGCATAATTCGATTTGTTCAATGGTCAATTGATTTTGAATAGCCATCGCTGCATGTTCAGTCAGGGTTTGCACAAAGTTGACGTCGGAGTCAGAAAAATCACCATCGATTTTGTTAAGCATTTGCGTAACGCCAATGAGTTCATTATTGGCATTTCTTAGTGGCACGCACAGAATACTGCGGGTTTGAAACCCAGTAATTTTATCTACCTGCTTATTATGACGCTCATCTATATCAACATCAGTTAAGAAAACCGCTTCATTATTGGTAAAGGTCCAACCAGCCAGACCACTGTTGTTGAGGATTCTTATTTCGAAATGCAAATCACCTTGGGCAATGAAGGAATAAAGCTCATTGGTTTTTTGATCATTCAAAAAGATGGTGCCACGTTCACAGCCGATTACATCAACCGTGACGTCAATAAGCTTTTTGGTGATTTCTTTCAAATTCGAGGTGGCTGCCAAATCACGATAGATATGTGACAATAGCATGTAAAATTTTTTGGAATTCATATTCTTATAACGTACAACATCGCGCATTTTAATTTCTCAAAAAGTATTTTTCTGATTCTTAAAATGACTCCAGAACTAAAAATTTATTTAGTTTGGTCGTCAATGAAATTTGCCTTTTCTAATATGTTTCTCAATTCCCTTATTGTCTCTTGGAGTTGGTAAATCTCATTATTTTTATCTTTTTTTAATTCTTCCCAACTCTTTAGATGGCGGTGTTTGATATTTTCCAACTCATTTCTTAATTCAACGATTGAGGTCTGGAGCTGTATAATAATTTGGTTATAATCCGAACGCTCTTTCTCAATTCTCCGTTGCATTTCCATATGGTTTGCTTCTAATTTCACTCGTAATTGAATGATGATGTCCTTTAATTGCCGGTTTTCATTTTCCTCTGCTAATGCTGCCATACGACTAATTCCCCACAGATTCACCATTGGTTATGATCCCGGGTGCACTAACGAATAGCACTTATTTTAATGCGTTATTATAGTGCGGGCAGTGTAAATTATAGCTCATTTTTGAAGGGGGATGGATTCAGGTACTTATTCAAAATTTTATGTTATTAAATAATACGAAGTGAGCGCGATGGTCAGCCTGGCGAGCGGGAATCCAACCAGTATTAAGTTTCATTTGATCTCTTGAGGTTATAAATAGGCAAGGAGTATTTTTGAGTTAAGTTTGATCCAAATATGCCAATTCATTACTCTGTTTTTGAAAAAAAGACGGAGAACATCCTAAGCGTACAGCGCCAACCGGATTTATTTTATGTTAAATTGATTGTGTTTTTCATGTGCTGCGAAATGTAGGGTGAATAGTTATTCTTTTTAGTTTTCAGCAAAATCACCTTCAGGCCTTCCTATTCAAAACATTTCGCAACACGGACTATGCTATTTCATGTTCAAAAAATTTTGTGCGGGGTTGATTTCTTCATGCCAAGTATTTACTTGTTTTGCTAATATCAACTCATATTTTGTCGTTATTAATTCAGCTAAGAGTTGAGATTTACTGCCGGCAAGATTGAGTTTATTAATTTGCTTTGCAATAAAATGAACAAGCTCATCAAATAGCTTATTTATTTGATCGGGATCCAGATTAGGAATTTCTTGAATTTGAGTAATATTATCTTCTATCGTTTGAGAAAAGATGGACATAATATCTTGGGGAGCTGTTGATGCATAAGTTGAAGAGGAACCTTCTGCTTTAGAGTTTTTTTGCAGTCTACAAAGAGCTACAACATGATTTGTGCTGAGTACTAAAGTGGTCGTATAGAATGAATTTGCCATCACTTGAGCATTTGTTAAAGTCAATAATGATGGGCATGATTTTGAATAGAAGTCGCCAATTAGTGATAATAAATTAGCTAAAAATTCACTACTCTTATAATTTTTCGCGATTTCTACGATAACTTGCTTAAATGCGACATGCTTTTGCAGCAATGGCACCGGGGCTGTACTGGTTGAGGCTTGCTGTGTATGTGTCGTGCTGAAAAATGTAAACGGTGTATGTGATAGAAGTCTATTGCTTACTTGTATGGGTTGTTCTTCTAATGAAGGGCCGTTGTCAGGAAATACAGCAAAAGAATTTTCTGATGCAGGATCTTCAATACCATCGAATACATTTTGCTCTGTATCATCCTTGTTCTTGTCGGTTAGCTGTGTTTTTTTAAATTTTGAGGGCATTTGCTCTTCCGCGCGAGTATTCTGATGACGCTTCCTGGGGTTATCGAGCTCATGGTCATTATCGGACATTTTGGACATTTGGCTTAACGTCTCTGCCGCATCAGCAGTCAAATCTGTAGGGCGCTTTACTACCTTTTTGGCTTTAAGGTTTTTTTTAATCATTTTTGTTGTTGAAACGTCTTGATGTTCGGTGGTTGATGTAGCCTGGGATAGCTTTATTTTTTTAGCTTTTCCTCCTCGACTAACGACCGTTTCTTGTTGATGTTCTTTTACTTCATCCAAGATTTCATCCTCAGAATCATCTTCGATGATACGATTATATTTTTTTGCTTTTTCTGGATTAGGTAAAATATCGAAGTCATCATCGCTGTCTTCAGATGACATATTGTCAATTAGCTGATTGAATTTTGAAATAAGATGTTTACTGGTTATTTTCTGTGACGTTCTTTTAAATTGCTCAAACTGTTTTTTTAATTCATGAACTTCTTCATCTTTATTTTGGGTTGCAGCTAAAAATTGATAGTATAGAACTGTAAGCTTTTGTTCGGCAGACAAAGAGCTTAATTGATGTAATGAGTTTTCCGTTACATACGTTTTAATTTTCTTTATAAATTGAAGATCTTGAGAATAGTCAAATCCATTCGCTAATAATTCTAAATAGCTAAAATGCTGCTCAATGTCTGCAGTCCCCCCTGTCTTGCTCCGGTAGCGTTGTGTTCGTGAAAACCACTCTAAGGCATTAGTAATTTTCTCTGCAGAGGCTGATTTTTTTATAGACAGAACAAAGTGATGGCTGACTTCTTTACATGCATTGGCAAGTGCATTATATACCACGTTCATTCTTTCTTTATCTGTATTAAGCTCCGTATTATGGCTAATTTGCGCATAAATAGAGTCCATTTCTTTACATAAGCCAGGAATGAGGTTCCATTTCTTGGATATTTCTTTATTATCCAATTTTATTTCGCAGCAATCTAAAAGAATTTCAGCGGAAGTAATAATCAGTTCACCCAAAACAAACGCCAGATTGTCATAATAACACTCATCCTTGTTAAAGTTTTTCTCTAATGCCATGTTGATGAGAAGTTCTTTGGCTTTGGTATAGTGTTTTAAAGCGGTTGGGTATTTTCTTTGGGTATATGCTTTATCTCCAAGGCTTTTTTCTGGAGTGTCAAAGTAATAGTTCATAGAAATTAACTTCCAATTAGGTCTTTAATTCGACATTGTAATTTGTTTTGTGCCAAATTGATACAATTAAATTCTGATTTATTGTTAATCATATGGGGTGTTTTTGTCTGATCAGTGTGAATTTGTGTCGATCATGGTTTTAAGTGCTTTATATGTCCGTTATATGTAATTGGTGGCCATTGGGGTTGGTTTTTTATCGCCTTTGGTATATCAATGCATCAATCAGGGGCGGCTCAAGGAGATATAAGGACGTACTAGAGATTTACGTGTACTAATTAAAAAAGAGGCAGATTATCGCTAAGTCACACATTTTGATATTAAATAGTATTGATTTTGCATAATTAAGCTAATAAAAAGTAATATTTTTTATTGACCTCGCGGCACCAATTGATTAGGATACCCCCCTGGCTTGGAAGATGCCATGGAAATTACGGAATTAATCATGAAGAAAATATACAAGAACCAACTTATGGAATGCACACTATCGCTAGTTAGCCAACATCGCACCTTTTTTCTCATCCTCCTGCTTTTTCTCTATTTCCTGTGTGACACATGAGTTTTAAACCAAAAAATCATTAATTCGCATCACTGTTTGGTGTTGATGTGCCCGGTTATTTTTGTTTAAAGGATTTGGTTGTGAACAAATTAGTGTTGTTTTGTTTTATGTTGTTGTGGGGTGTTTGCTGGGCTGAAGAACATCCGCAGGAAAGTTTTTCATCATGTCTTTCTCCTTTCGTTCAATTTAGTTTTCCACAAGGATTTCCAGCGACCATTTATGATGGCCAGGTGTTGCGCGTTCCCATGCATATGAGTTACGTGCATTTGCGTAGAAACAAAGTATGGTCAAATGTGAGCAATGGTCGTATTTATGTTGCTAATGTCAGCGGTAAGTGCCCTGCGGTTACGGGAGATAAAGCGACCTGGCACAGTGGTGAATGTGACATGGTCGCAGTTATCACGGGAAAGGGCATTGGGACTACTATAAGCGGTTTTCTTAAGTACCGTGTCTTTGGCAAGAGAGCGCATTGTAGAGATCCTTTTGACAAGCCCTTTGTCACGCCTCCTTTTACAACCACCGTAGTACGTAGGCCTCTCTCAATGCAGGTCATTGCACCGCAAAACGCTACCGTGGGGGTAGGATTTCAATATCTGTTAAGCAATGCAGTAACCAATTATTGGGAAAGCGTTAATAGTAAGGCTCCTGTTTCTCTACGTATGAATCCCCAGCATCTAAGCGAATTAAATAATTTAGGGCTTTCTTTTGATCCCAACGACTTCTCTTTTAAAGGTACCCCTAATAAGGCGGGGAGTTTTAAATTTCTGGTAGGGGCAACTAATGGCCAAAGTTTGACATCATTAGTCGAAATGACCATTAATGTGCAATACAATGAAAAAAATAAACCTCGTTTTAAATCTAATAATTCTATTTTTAGCGCCACACCCTATAAAAAATACCAGCTCAATTTAATGACTTTGCTTGAAAATGTACCTGGATTTAATATCACCAATCAAGTAACGTTTAAAATTGATGACAATTCTAAAGTTAAGTCAGGTTTGGCGTTGAGTGCCGAAAATCATTTGGTACTTGAAGGGGAGCCAAACCCTGCATTGGCCGGGGATATGGCAATACTAACCGTTACTGCTACTTCCAATACGGGGGGGGATTCAAAGCCATACCCACTGAGAATACCGGTAGCCTATGATAGCAGTAAAAGGCCACGCATTGAGCCGTTTGAATTAGAGCAATCCGTAGGCGCGCAATTTTCTGTTGATTTATCACAATACCTTAAGGATCCTGCTCAAGACCCTTCTTTTGCCGTAAAGATTGATCAAATTGAGCCTAAACTTGAAAAAATTGATGATGCAAAAGCATTTAGAATACAGATTTCCTCGCAAAATCCAAAAATATTAGAGGGATACATTCCTGAACATGCCGTGGGTAAAAAATATTATATTACCTTGCATGCCAATACGCATACCGGAGGCGATTCTGAAAAAATAAGAGTTCCTTTGCAAGTTAGTATCGATGAAAGCCTTACTCCTCGATTTAGGCAGGATAATCCCCAACTACCTTTACTTATTCCTGGTCAGCCTTTTGCCCATGATTTTGTAGCCAATCGTGATGTATGGCCCGAATATGAAAATATGCCTTATGAACTGCGCTTTGCGGAGGGTTATACCCCACCACCATGGCTAAAGTTGGAAAACAATAAACTTTTTTCAGTGGTCAATGTTCCAATAGCAACTAAAGATATAGAGGTTA
>NZ_CBCSKT010000157.1:0-34414 GCF_965140895.1 Legionella sp.
AAATGCTGGTAGTAACCATCGCCCCCCCTAAAACAACCATTAAAGCACCTACCAGTTTCTTACCTAATGATGAAGTGCCTGTGGCTTGCTCTGCCATATGAAATAAACGCTCTGTTGCACGTGAGTTACTGCCGTCATGATGTAATTGCATCAAGGTATTGGCCAAACAAGTATAAAAATGATAGTCAATGGACTCATTTCTACGCAGTTTGTCACAGATCTCAATATCAATAGCTTCAGCACTTTGTCGAATACTCTGTTGTAAATAGCTCGCTTGTGGTAACGAATTATCCAATAGTCGATTCATCATTTGCTGACATCGTGCAACTTCATCGCTATTTAATTCAGACTCAGTAATTGTAAAAATACGACGCCGCTCTTTTTGTGCAGCCCGAAACCAAGCCATAGCATTAAATGAAATGCCTAAGTCGTCTAAAATATCTTCTAGTGGATGTATATGCGTGGTATCAATGACCTCTGCCAGAGTGAGGAGAAAAACATCATCTTTATTTTCTTGTTGCACTCGGGAATACATATCCGCTAAAAAGCCACATAAGCGTAAATAATTTTGTTGCTGAATTTTTAAATCATATACGTCCGCAATTAAGAAATCTAAGCCATTATGAATGGCATGCAAACAGCTGCGAACAGCCAATGACTGGTTGCTCATATGCTTATCTTCATAAGCATTTACTGCAGCGAGTAATTTCTCACGCAAATCCATCACTAAGACACGTGGAGTAGAACATAATACATGTAAAAACACATTTGCTGATTCAATCTGTTGCTGTATCCATTCATTCTGCGAGAGTAATTTATTCAGCTCTTGAGTCTGGTGACTGATGTTATTCTGATAAGGGAGCATATCGTTAACACGCTCTTTTCTTTGCTGCTCCAAAGAAACTAATTGGCGTTGTAACTCAATAACTCGATAATTGACGTTATGGTCGCCATGTCGAGGCGGATGATAGTTGGGATTGAGATAAACAGATACATCAAGAGATGCACCGGTATTCAAATTTAATGCGGCAAGAGTTTCATTGATTGTCTGCTCTATTCGTTGCAACTCATCTTCTAAGGGAGTTAAAACGAGCTGATATCGGTGAATATGATTGGCATAATTATGAATTAGCGCTTGATTATTTTTTAATGTAATATTCCAAGATTGTAACTCAGATGGCGTGTAACGAACAACGTCAATAGCAGGCATAAGAACCCTCACGGTTTAATTATGTAGGCAGCACGAATCTTACAGCATGTAAATATTTAAATCAACCAATGTGTTTTATATTTACGCAAAACATTTGCTTTAGAAACAATCCGCCTCCCCAAAAGCATAAAAATAGCATTTGCACTACCTTGGGTATAAAATACGAAGCATTAAAAGGGCCTGCCGAAAACTAGAGGAAATCACTACATGGCTGCAGCAAAAAAAATTCTGGGAACTTATTTTTTTCCTTTTATTTTAATTTCATCTATTCTGCTGGGAGGATTGACTGGCTATTACTTTGGTCCCATCACCCCCTATTTGAAACCTTTTGGTGAAATTTTTCTGAACCTGATTTTCACCGCCATTGTGCCTTTGATTTTTTTCAGTGTGACTTCAGCCATCGCGCGCCTCGGTTCAATGGGCAAACTAGGTAAAATCATTTTTAATATGGCTGTAGTTTTTCTTTTTACCAGTTTAATCGCTGCTATTTATGCGCTGTTTGTCGTTAAAATGTTCCCACCGGCACAAGGCATTACCTTGCCACTTTCAATTCCGACTCAACCCAATATCGCAAGTTTTAGTAGCCAAATTGCAGGCATCTTTACGGTAAAAGATTTTAGCCTCTTGCTGTCACACCAACATATATTGGCTTTAATCGTATTTTCTCTTTTAGTCGGCATTTCCACCTCGAGTCTAAGTGAAAAAGGACAGGTGTTTATTGACTTTTTGCAGGCTGGAGAAGAGGTTTTCATGCGGGTTTTTACCTTAATCATGTATTACGCGCCCATAGGTTTTTTTGCCTACTTTGCCCTGTTAATCAATGAACTAGGTCCGCAGCTAATGGAAAATTATCTGCGCATTGCCGGGCTTTATTATTTTTATACATTCTTATACTTTGTCCTTGCTTTTACTGTCTATGCCTATATTGCAGGAAAAATGCCGGGCGTTAAATTATTTTGGAGTGCGATTTTCCTGCCCTCGGTAACCTCGGTTGCCACCTGCAGCAGCGCAGCAAGCATTCCAGCCAATTTAATGGCCACGAAAAAAATGCGTATTCCTCCCGAAATATATGAAACAGTGATTCCCTTAGGCACGATTATCCATAAAGAAGGTTCCGTTATTGGCGGCATTTTTAAAATTGCATTCTTATTTGGCATTTTTCATTGGGATTTTTCTGGAGCAAGCGTATTACTTACAGCGATAGGTGTTTCTTTATTAGTGGGCACCGTAATGGGGGCCATTCCCAGCGGTGGAATGTTAGGTGAATTGCTCATATTAAGTGTCTATGGTTTTCCCCCTTCGGTTTTAATTGCGATTGCGGCCATCAGCATCATTATTGATCCTTTAGCCACCATGCTTAATGTTACGTGTAATACGGTAGGTAGCATGATGGTGGCACGATTCGTGGATGGTAAAGATTGGTATAAATTAAACATCAACGTGTTGCCCGTATTAGACGAAATCGTAATACGGGATGATTAAGGTACAAATTCCCATATTACTCGATTGTTAACACCAGAGCCATTGCATTAAGCACCGCAGCAATACGTAAAGCCGATTGTATCGCTGCCTTAGCAATCCCAGCGTCTTCAAGCTGCGCGACATGAGAATGAATACACATCCCACAACCATTTAAAACAGACACGGCTAGAGCAAACAACTCAAAATCCGCTTTAGGAACTCCGGGGTTTGCCATCGCATTCATGCGTAAATTAGCCGGCAGCAATGACAACTCTTTATTTCCCGCCAAATGGATGGCACGATAGTACACATTATTCATGGCCATGAGTGTTGCTGCTATTTTTGCTGCTTGTTGTAATTCGGATGTAATATGTGCCTCTCCCTCCGCTAAAATAGCCTCGAGTATTTGTTTATTTTTGAGACTATAGGCAATAGCCAGGACGGCCCCGTAAAATTGACTTTCTGTTAAGCCAGTTTGCGCTATATTGCCAAAGAGGTTACTGACGTTAAGACGTATGTCTTTAGCATAATCAGGAATACTTTGTTTTAATTGTTCGATAGACATAATGACCTCTCTACATTGGTAATGTTCACAGGCTATACATTTCATCATTGCTCACGGTATTGGATTCAATGACCGTTGCTACGTCGTTACAAAGTTTCCCCACCCACCGAACGATTACAAGGACAGAGTTCATCGGTTTGTAATGCATCCAATATACGTAATATCTCTTGTGGATTACGGCCAACATTTAAGGAATTAACACTAACATGCTGGATGACATTATTAGGATCAATAATAAAGGTAGCTCTTAGCGCACAACCACTTTCCGCATCTCGAACACCCAACCCATCCGTTAATTTTCCATTCACGTCAGCAAAGCTGTACTGATCTAAGGCATGTAAATCTTTGTGCTCTCTACGCCATGCCAATTTTACAAACTCATTATCAGTACTTCCTCCTAATACAACGGCATCACGATCATTAAACTCACCATTTAATCGCGCAAACTCCACGATTTCTGTTGGGCATACAAAAGTAAAATCTTTAGGATAGAAATAAAGTACTTTCCATTTACCAGCAAAACTTTGCTCCGTAATTACTTCAAAAGCACTGACCCCATTTTCTTCATGGTTATTGAAACCAGGTTTTACTGCAACTACAGAAAACTCAGATATTTTTTGGCCAACAGTTAACATAATCATCTCCTCATTACTGGTTACAATTTCAGTATAGTAATAGTATATAATTATTTAAAATGAATAAAACAGATGCGTTCAATCGGAAAAAGCGATGAGAAAATTAACCAATCTAAAACAGTTACACTATTTGGTAAGCCTTTATGAGCATCAACATTTTGGCCGAGCCGCGGCAGCTTGCTTTGTTAGTCAATCCACGTTAAGTGCTGCGATTACTAATCTTGAGGAAACACTTGAAGTACAGCTTTTGGAACGCGATCACAAAACCTTTTTCTTTACCCCGCTTGGTGAAGAGATTGTAAAACGCAGTCGAGCACTGCTTGAGCAAAGCGATGCCCTGATAGATTATGTAATGACCCAAGGAAAGATGATGGAAGGCAACTTTTATCTGGGCATTATTCCTACCATTGCCCCGTTTATATTAAATAGCCTGCAAAATCTATGTCAGGAGCATTATCCAGACTTAACTTTATTTATTAGAGAAGATACAACTGAAAATGCCTTAAAACTGTTAAGCGAAGGAAAGCTGGATATGGTGATTCTTGCCCTACCTTACCCTACCCCAGATCTACATACACGTATCGTAGGTAAAGATTATTTCCAATTAGTTTTACCTAAAACCTGGCAACACCAAAACTTTAACCTAAAAATCAGTAAGTTACCTGAAAACAGCATTTTTCTTCTGGAAAAAGAACATTGCCTGACAGGGCATGCTCTGCAAGCCTGTGAATTGAAAAACAGTAAACAGATTAATCATTTCTTTGCCACCAGCTTGCATACCTTAATTCAAATGGTCAATCATCAGCCCGGAATTACATTTTTACCGACATTAGCGATTAATAGCGGGATTCTTGAAGGGACGGAGCTAATTGCCCGACCCTTAACAAATAAACAGGCTTATAGAGAAATTGGCATTGCTTGGCGAACAACCTCTTATAAAACAATGATGTATGATAAATTGGCCCTGCTCATTCAGCAGGTAATTACGGATACCCTTGAGCGCAATTTTGTATTATAGTTTTCTTCTATTTTGCAAAAAGAGTGGCAAAGATGCGTCAAATTACTGTATTAATTTTTATGTTAATCGCGTATTTAGCTCATGCTAATAGCACTCAACGTATTCCCATGCTGGCGAATAACAAGATTCAGGTTCAGTTGCTTTTAGAAACTTCAAGGCGGCTCCAACTTTGCTTTCGTGAAAAAGATTTCATTGCTCGGCTTGGTGGTGATGAATTTACTGCCATTGTCCCCCATGCTCCCAATAAGCAAACACCACAAGTGATTGCAGAACGTATCATCGAAGAGTTTCAACCCATTGTGATTCTTGAAAATGGTGAACCTTATTCTTACTCCATTAGCATCGGCTCAGCCATCTATCCGGATAATGCGACAACAGCAACGGAGCTGGTCGTTAAAGCAGATTTGGCGATGTATGATGCCAAGAAGGTTTATGGTTGCTCTTATAGTAGCCTTGATGGCCTAGAAAGTAATCAGAGTTTATTGCAGAGTAATTGTTAAATGAAGGACGTTCGGGATGGATGATAGGCTGGCCTAATGCAAGGCCCTGCTTTGGAAGTTAAGCAAATTTCGTTTGCTGGGCCTCAGCCCAGCAAACTATATTATTATGCGTTTGCTTCCAAACGTGCTTTTAATAAGAACAGAATAGTTTTCTTTTTCTCTTTAGACATTGAGTCTGATTGAATCAAATGTAAACAGTAATCAGTAAAGGCATTCAATCGCTCTTGGCTTGATTGTACTGCATCATCAGCCATTTGTGTGTTGTAACCATTCTCTAACTCAGTTGCAACCGCGATTGCTGCGTTATCATCAGGCTCTTGAGTATTATCGAAACCTTCTTGCTTCGTTACTGTAGCAATTTTATCTAAAAGCATACTCAACTGCTGTTTGCTGACATCAGTTGCAGGAGCTGGTTGGCTGCTCTTGATACCCCGTCTTACTAGATTATCGTGCTCACGTCGTTGTTCTTGTTCCCAATATTCTCTATCGCCTTGGAAAGCAATAACCGTCATTAATACTCGTGGATCAATACCTTTGTGATCAAATACTTCTCGGTCAGTTACGTGGAAAGTCCAATCATTTTTTAATCTAAAGAATGAACGAGACATATAAGCCATTTCTTTACTGGTTACTGGATCATAAATAGTAAATGTTGTTCCCCAGAAGTTCATTGATGCTTTAGCAAGTCTGGTATAGCCATCACGATCATAAATATCAAAGGTAGGGAAGAAAGAAAACAGACGCTCGTCTGCTGCACCTAAATAATTTTCGAAATCATCATAAACATCAAAATGTGCATTAAATGAAAAGAACGTCGAGCGTGCATAAGCAATTTTGTTATCAAACGGATCATAAAAATCATACGTTAACAAAAAGCTAAAAAATCGTCTATATAAGGTACCTAATTTTTGGGTTTGAGTTTCAATATCATAACTTGTAGTCATGCTAAGCCAATGCTCTTTCACATAAAACTCATCCGGAACACGACTGGCAACGCCTTCTGAAAAAGCACTAAAAGAACTAAATAAAATTAACACGGCTGCGAGAATTTTTTTCATAATGACCTCATCCTTTATTATTAGATGAGGCGCATTATATGTGACTATTCTTAAGGCAATATTAAGTTAATTTGGCAGGCAAACTCTTAACATCGGGATTTTTAGAATAGGCATCAAGAATGTCATTAATTAATTGTTCTACAATACTTTCTTTCATGTCTTCTTCGATTAGACCTATCTTTTCCTTCATTCCCGCTAAACGAGTTTCAATCTCTTTAGCGACAGAGCCATTGGGGAATAATGCTGCGAGCAAGCGTCGTGCCTCAGCAGGTCCAAGATGTCGATATAAGTGGTTTCTCACTGACGCATCCTCAGCGGTAGTACTAAACGCCCACAATTCAACTGGCCCTAAAGTAAGGGTGAGTAATTGCACGTTTACCCCATTCTTAGTAGCAAATTGAGCGAGGAAAGTGGCACCTCCAAGTCGTGGACCATGTACCCGATTACGTAACGCAGCCTTCGCTGTTTCAGAAAGTCCGAAGATAGACGTGGTTTTTTCAATCGCTTGAGAAGGTCCAGCGTCCATAATATAAATTGCAGTCGCAAAATCAATCATTACCGGATCAAAGTCATCCACAGACTGAGAGAGTAAAGCAATTTGAACTTTCCATTTACGTCCTTCACGCATATCGATGATTACTTGTTCACGCACAGCAGCTGATTTCGAGGTACGGTGGAATTCGTCATAAACAATACGCTTATGATCTTCACGTATCTCACGCACCCGTTCCTTATGATATTCCTTGTATTGTTCGGGAATATTATTCAAACTTTCTTCAGTTAGATAATAATGTCGCGCCAAAACATAACGCGCCAACATATACATTACCGCTGTTTGTCGGTCTGCAGCATCCCCTCCACTCTTGGCTACCTCGTCAAGGTCTAGAGAAACAACGCGCGCATCCCCAATGTCGAAACTGGTCACCCGGGATAAAATAGGGTATTCACGCACCGCAGCAGAAATCATTCGCGAAAACGCATTAATTAATGACTCTCCCGTAGGCGCGGTAATTCGTTCATACAAGTCTTCAATCGAAGGAGTACGACAAATAGAGGCCGCATCCGCAAGTAAAGGCATAGCATAACGTTGAGCCAGCATAGCCTCATGCTCAAATCCTGCAGAATATAGTGAATCAGTCACTTCCCACCAGGTTGATTTTGAGTCACGAACAAAACCAATCTCTTCCAAAATACTATCCAGAAATACTTCGACTCCTGGAGCATAAGGAGTTGGGTTATATTCATCGGCCATACTCTTAAATAATTCATCGACAACCATACCAGCCAGATCAGGCATACCATCATAGGGTTTCTCTGCGCCTAAGGGTGTTGTCAATAAAGTAATAAAGTTCACCAGGAATGCACGCTCTAAAGCGGTTGGGTAACGACAGCCTAATTGAGTATCAAAGGGATTAATTGAGTAATCTGGTGTCATTCTTAAACGGTGATAAGCCACTAAGTGGCGTTTTGAAGCCGGTAATGCTTCTTGTAAAAGCGAAATCAATCCACTACTTGAGGGTCCTATATCAATAATAGCAATGCGTGGCAGGCGTAATAGACCACCAGATAAGCACAGCGCTAAATTGATCGCATTAGAAAGTACGGATTTACCCGAACCAGGACGCGCATAAACGAGATCAATCCATGTAGTTTGTTCAGTAGAACCGGGTTGGAATGGCCAAGGCTTTCCATCAGGGGATCTAAATAGTAATGCCCCTTTATTCCAAGGTGATGCAGGGCGAGTAATAGGTAGCATAGAAACTACAGCACTTAACGGAGCGACTGTAGGTACTGCGGTACTATTCAGGGTTCCCGCTAACATGCTGGATACAAAACCACCAAAGGGATCACCACAAATTTCAGATACATCCGTAGAACCCCAGCCCTGAACTGCTTTAACTAACTCAGAACTGCGTTGACGTAATAAAGGCACTCGCCCTTCAGGTGCCCAAGTTGTGGCCACCACACGTAAACGAACAATTGACTCATCTGTATTAAGTTGTAAATACTTAAGCAAGTTTACCGAGTCACTAATTAAACGGTTTTGTGCCGAACTGAAACTTAAAATTCCAGCCAAAAGACCTTTTAATTTAATTGTAGCCAGTCCTTCACTTTCAATTAAAAATGAAATTTTCCAAGGAATATGTGAAGGTAAAATACGTCCAAACAAATACACAAAGGGCCTTACATCCTTTGGAAATAAATCGATGTAAGTGGATGAGTAAATCTTATCGCCTACTTGAACAGTGCGTAAATCTAAAACCTGAGCATCACGTGGAAGTACCTGCTTTGCCAATGAGGGCCATAATAGATCAGAGGCATCACCGTCAAAATTATTAAATTCACGGACTGGGATCATATCTCCGGGCAAGGTAGCACGCCAATCATCAGCGGTATAATCCGGATCAGCAGTCATGCGAATTGCATGTACTGCGTCATGAACCTCTAATAATTTTCCTGCAACATGCAAGGAGTCCAAATCATTCATGATGGCGCGAACATAGGCATCATGTGTATCGCGTAATTCAGGAACTGCCGCATAAATTGTCTGGCTGCTTTTAAATGGAGGTGCTTTAGTGTCTTTTAGCATCTTCATTTTCGCTTTATTAGCCGCTTTTAATTGTTCCGTTGTTAAGTTGAAGGGTCTGGTGATTAATACAAAAAATAAACGTTCTTCAGCACAATATTGTGCCATGTAGTCAGTCCGTTCATCAAAAAGGTCCCCTAAATCTAAACCAAGGCGTTTTGCTGTTGCAGTTGCCGGATCATAAATATCACGAATTAGCTTTCTGATATTTTGCTTATCATGGCTAAAGTAAACTTGTAAACCATGGCCTGGTCGCCCCATAGCCGCCTGAAACGCATTTGTTAAGCCAGCAACCAACTGATCAAATTCTTCAGGCCCTGCAAGTGCAGAAATCCCTTCAACTTTAATGATTGATAATAAAGAACCATCATGATTTACCAGAACGGTTGGACTATCCGCCGTTTCTAAATCAATGTATGACTCTGTTGTTTGCTTAAGTGAAGTACTTAGCCAGGCAAAGAAGGTGTCAACCCCCTCAAAAAAAGATTCTGACCAATGCGCCATTTTTATTATCCCCATTTAGTGTAGCTTAGGGTTTATTTCCATTTCTACACTAGTGGAAAAAATGGAAACAACCACTAGGTCAACGATCCCTTATACAGTAATTTCTTCTAAGGCACTCGCAGCCCATTTTTCAATCTGTTTACGAAATTTTGCTCGAGAAGGCAATAACAGTATGTTTTTAAAAAGTTGCGACCTTCTTTCTTCATCATTGACCCCTGCGTCAATCATTAATTGACCAAAAATAGCAGGATCACTTGTACCCTCACCAAATTTTTCTTCTACCTGCTGTGAACGAAATTTAAATCCGCGATAGATGTTCTGCGCACTGGATTTATATCCAGTATCGTTAGTTATAGCGCAGAAAAGCACGTGACATAGGCTATTTAATTCTGTCTGGGTCAGCTCAGGAAGATAGATCAGTGTTCCCCCACCATATCCACCAACACCAACAGATTCAATAAAAAAGCACTGTGCGCAAAAGCAACAAGCAGTTACCAAGTTAGGTAGTTTGTTGTTAGAATAATTATTATCAAGATTTACTACTTCTTGAAAGAGGCGAGCTTGAAAACCACAAAATTGACACGTATAGCGATCTCGTTGCAAAACTTTTTGCTCATATGACTTAAATCGCTCGTCGACTTTTCTGGCTGAATATAAACGCCATGAACCTGGCGTAGCCATTAACTTCAACTGTTTTTTTTCTTGATTCACTGCCATATTTTCAGCTCACGTTACCTAATACACGCTTATTATTAACTGATATTTTCATTATTATGGCCCATTGGCCCATCTGAAATCGAACTACTTTACATAAATAAAGCGGGTAACTTAAATTTACCCGCTTTTGTTACAACTCAATTATTACGAACCAGTATAAACAGTACCAGTAGGACCTGCTGTTTTACCGCCTGAAGAACCGAACATGGTAGCTCCAGTTACCCCTAAAATTGAAGGGAGGAACAGTAATGCGGCAGCAATAAATACTAACGCGATAGGTGTACCAATTGGAATTTGAGTTGGATTATCTTTGTGCTGTTTGAACTTCATAATGGCACCGATAGAGAAACCCAAGCCAGCCAAATAAGAACCTGCTGTAATTAATTTAGTCAAGTTCGTAAATGACCCTGTAATTGATGACGCCATAGCACCGATAGTCATATTTCCACCAGCAACTGCATCCTGACAAACCAAGGCTAATAAGCTTAGACAAACAATACTGCTCAACCAAGACTTGAAGCCTGCTTTACTAATGATTTTACTTTTCACTATTGTCTCCTAAATTTAAAAGTAAAAATACCCACCAACATACTATCACGTGCCGTATATTGTATTATTAATCATATTGATAGTCCCTACAATATTGATTGCCAAAATTCCCCCAAAAACATGGACTAAACCCTTTCCTGTTCCGCCTGGAGGCTGCCCTTGTGACGCTGAACGCGCGATCAACACCCACCCTCTTACAAAAGCAACCAGCCCAATAACCTGAATGATAATCGTCAGTGGCCTTCCGACCACACTCCCATTACCAAACAAAAAATCTAATGTCTGATTACTACTGCTCACTGGGGCGTATTGAAGAACATTTTGATAACCAAAAGTACTCTGCATTAATGTTGCAAAAGCGGTCGGGAAATAAATAAATATTGCCCCTACCATCAAATAGACTACAGGCTCTTTAACACTTGTGTGACTGGACATCATCGTCCGCGCCTCACCATATACTTTTAGGCTGTAAATTGCTTTAAATAAAAAAGCACAACCTATTAGATACGCGCCGCCCGTGATTAAGCGTTGCACAGGCACCAATGAATTTGCAATATTGGTTAGTATGTTTGCCTGACTCGCAACCCAGCACGCAACCGTCCCGCCTGTACATGTTGAATCAGCCATATATAATTACCTCAACTATCGTCTTGACTAAACCTGATTGTCCGTCCAGAACTCGTTAAGACTCGACCGTCCATAGAGTCAATAAGCTTAACGACTCCATATCCCGCAATCTTTGTCCCTTCTCTTACTGTAAGTGTAGAACCATTTGTACCAATTAGCCAAGCCCGACCAGGAATTACTGCATTAATATAATAAATGTTTGCATGACCATAACGCTGAGGAGGAAGTACTCTGCGAACTACCTTAGGCTTTGTACGTTCCATTAATACGGCAATTACTTCTGACTGCTTATTTAACTGATTGGTCAAATCCGTAATTGTCTGGTTGAGTTGGGTAATTTGCGCACTTAAGTTGTTAACATTATTATTTACATTTCCAACCTGCTCGTTCATTGAAGAAACCTGTGATTGAACATTTTGTTGGTTTGTCACAATAGATTCAACTTGTTGTTTCAGCGCAGCATCCTGTGCCACCGGAAGTGTGGGCTGCTGAACTGGCTGAGGAGCAAGCTGCTGAGTCGGTTGTGGTTGAAGTTGTGGCATTGGCTGTATTTGCTGCTGTGGAGCAATTGCAGCAACTGGGGCAGGCGGAAGAGCAGCCCCCTTCTCGGTTGTACTTTTCCCGGAGAAAATGCCACCAACAACTTTATATCCCACCATAGCAGCAATGACAACGCCTACAGCAATTAATGCGTTACGTCGCACATCCTTATTAGGCCCCTTTGGAGATTTCCCCGGTGGCTGTGGTGAAGAGCTTGAACCAGCATTGTCCGTTGACTCGTTGTCATAAGACTCATACTCGTCGAATTTATATTCATCATTTTGATCGTTTTCTGCCATCGTCTTCTACCGTCAAATTAAAGTGATCTTACGTCTTGTGTAAACAACACGCCTAAAGGACTACCAGCATAGACCTCAACAGTCGTTGGTCTATTAAATAATTGCTGTGCTTGTTGTCCCCAGGTTTTACCTACTGTTGCCAATCCAATGACCGCATTTTGCAATGTTGAGCGCCCAACACCATTGGCAACGGTTACGTTGTTGCCACCTCCAGTACCACCAATAGTTATCGTGGTATTAGCTGACTGGAACGCATTACCAAATCCTTCAAGGAACGAAGAAGCGAACAGAGAACCATAACGTAACAAGTAATGATGGTCTGTTCTGCTTGATAGAGCCGTTCTTGCAGTGTTTGGATCAATCGCAAACGCAGAAATCGATATGGTTTTCGGAGCGCCAGGAACAGACATGGTGTTAAAAGTAATAACCATTTTGCTCGCTTTTGAAGGCAAATTGAAGCTACCAATTAATTTGGTTCCCTTTAATTTCCCTGCAACAATCGTTGCAAGAATAGGGCCAGGCTCATCACTATTAACGGAAGTATCCATCACCGCGAACAAGACATCACCGGTTTTAATTATTGCTGCTTGATCTTGTGAGCCACCCATAACTCCTTGGGTTCCAGGTTTACCTCCTGCACCATTATTGGCAGCACTCGCAATTGAATCCTTATCTTCATTGCCCGCAACATAAGTTTGGCCGCTAACATTCTTCCAATCCACGAGTAACTGATTTGCTGCAGACAGCATATCTGCGCTTCGCTGTTGGATTTTTTGTTGATACTTTTGTTCTGCCATTTGTTGGGTCTGGCGGTTTAAAATAGCTTGCAATTGCTGGTTTGATGCGGCAGCCCCTTGGTTGGCTACGCCTCCCTGGCCTATGCTTGGTACCCCACTAAGACTAAATACGCCTTGTTGCACATTAGGGTTACCTAAGCCTACTAGCTGCATTTCGGCTGGAGTAAATCCTGCCGCATTTAAATCAGCTGCAGCAAATCCTGCATCTTTTAAATTTTTAGCGCTATAGCCTGCAGCTTTAAGCTCAGACGCTCCAAATCCTGCTTCCTTAAGTTGGGCTGCAGTAAAACCTGCGGCTTTAAGCTCAGCAGCACTATACCCTGCATCTTTAAGATCTTTAGCACTAAAACCGGCATCCTTAAGTTGCGCTGCAGTAAAGCCTGCATCGCGTAGATCTTTGGCACTAAATCCCGCATCTTTGAGTTCTTTAGCACTAAAACCGGCATCCTTAAGATCCTTGGCACTAAACCCTGCCGCTTTAAGCTGTGCCGCAGTAAAGCCTGCATCTTTAAGCTCTTTAGCACTAAAGCCTGCATCTTTAAGTTCCTTAGCGCTAAACCCTGCCGCTTTAAGCTGTGCCGCAGTAAAGCCTGCATTTTTTAATTCTGCTGCAGTAAAGCCCGCATCTTTTAACTCTTTCGCGGTATATCCAGCATCCTTCAATGCCTTCGCAGAACAGCCCAAGGTTTTCTTAATCGTTGCCGCACTAATCCCGGCAGCTCGGGCTCTCTTTAATGAATCAACGCTACAATCAGATACTCGTCCGGCAGCTAATATTTCCGCTGGAGATAAACCCGCATTTTCTAAATCGCCGGTTGTATAACCCACAGCCTGCAACTGAGCAGGAGTATAGCCTGCATCAAGTAATGACTTGGCATCATAACCAGCATTTTTTAACGCGTCGGCACTACAGCCATTTAAATCTTTAATACGTTTAGCACTAACACCCGCAGTAAATAATTTTTTCAATGCGGTTGGATCGCAGCCTACCGCTTTGATTTGCGCATCCGTTAACGGAGTAGCCGCACTAATATCTTGGGGGGTAAATCCAGCATTAGCCAACTCAGCATCAGTAAAGCCTGCGGCTTTTAATGCCTGTGCGCTACAACCCGCATATTGTTTTATTAATGTGGCGCTAACACCTGCTGCCCTCTCTTTTTTTAGAGCATCCGGATCGCATCCAGCCTTTTTGACATCATCGGCACTAATTCCTGGAGGTAATTCTGCTTCAGCTTCTTTAATCTGTGCAGCGGTATATCCTGCCTTCGCTAACTCCTCCGGAGAAAATCCAGCATTTAATAAATCTCTAGCACTATAGCCCGCAGCCCTTAATTGCTCCGGAGTAAATCCCGCCTTTCGCAGATCAGCAGCGCTAAAGCCTGCCTCTCTTAATTCTTTAGCAGTATATCCTGCCGCTTTTAAAGCCTCGGCACTACAACCACTAATACGTCGAATCGCAGAGGCGCTTACCCCTTGTTTACGTAGTTTTATTAAGTTATCAACATTACATCCTGCTTTGAGTACATCAGCAGCAGAAATACCCTGCGGCAAACCACTAGCCCGATTGATTTCATCATCAGTAAAACCAGCACCTTTTAATTCACCATCAGAAAAACCTGCATCTTTCATTTCTTGGGCGGTAAAACCTGCGCTGCGTAATTCACAGGCACTAAAACCGCAATCTCTCAATCGGCTTGCAGTATATCCAACATCTCTTAGTTGTCTTGCATTAAAGCCAGCAGCTTTCAAATCTTTACAGGCACAAACCTGATTTAGATCTTGTAACTTATAACCATTATCTTTTAATTGAGCACAGCTACATGCTGATTTAATATCGGACAATTGCGCGCCCTGACTTAAGACTTGAGCGAGCACCGACTTTGAACAACCATTGTTTTGTAAGTTTTGAATCCATAAAGAGCGTTGTGCTCCTTCTTCATTTTCGCGAGCCAAAGTAGCAAAGCCAACGCCGCTTTGGCCATTCTGGGAACCAATTACCCCGACTCCCTGACCTAAAGCTTGGGTACGAATAATAGTAGGGATGGCACTTCCCCCTGTCTGTTCTGCCTGTTTTGCTTGAGTAACATTTTGTTCCTCTTGCAAGCGAGCATATTGGGCGGTGGGATCAAGTACCCCAGGAATCGATTGAATACTTCCAGGAGCATTACTTAGAGTTGCTTCTGCACTTGGCCCAGTATTAATGGCTCTCAACTTAACGTAGCCTATTACTACGGCAAGTACTAGCAGTACTCCGGTAAAAATGATAATGACCCGTGAACGAGTATTAGAAAAAAGCGATTTAAGATTTTCTTTTCTGCCTGCCATTTATAACCCTTCTACCTTGAGCTGCATGACTTTTCCATGCCAGGACACTAATAATACCGGAGACTTTTGCATTTCATAAGCATGCGTACCATCTGCGCTGGTCATACTTGCAAGCCAGCCCGGTGACAATATAGTAAGATTTGTACGAATAAACATTCTATCGTTGGATAACCAAGCCCGCGCATCACCGCCTATAATCCCTAAACGTTTACTTCCAGGAGGAGGAACCCCATCGAGGACATGTAAAAGCAACTCACTAGCAGAAGGAGGTAACCCCGCTTCCATAGGTCTGTTTTTAGCATTTGGTCCATAACCTTGAACCCGTAAATCAACACGATAATCTACTGCTTTTTGACCAGGAATGAGGGTTAGCATTACCGGAGTATTTAATCCCTGCAAACGTACCGCCAGATTACCGTAATTGTATAATTTCAATGCCTGAATCATTAGGGTATTACTTGTTTTATCCCATTGAATATTAAACGCAGAAGGGTCACCCAAGTCATAAGCAGAAATTGGCCAAGGAGAACCGGTAGAATCTAAAAATACTAGTGAAGAAACAAATCCCTGTGCCAAACGAATAACCGGAGGAGTAGACCCCGGTGACAAGTTAACAAATTGTGATGTCGCTGTAGGTTTAGGCGGAGTTCCAGGAGTGGATGCTTTCGCATATTCTACGGTTTGTTGCATTTGTCTTAAATGGACAATTTGTTCTGGAGTTAAAGGATACAAACCACGGCTCATATCTTTAAAGGCTTTATTATCGATTACCTCTTCGTCCGATTGACTAACTACTTGCTCATTAGGATTTTGAGTTTGCGGTTGAGTTGGTTCGGGCTTTTGTGGAGAAGCATGATATAAAGAGTCAGATAAGGGAATAGGTATATTATTGCCACCACCTTGATTCTGGCCCTGAACAACTTGGCCTTGATTCCCGCCTTGTCCAGGATTGTTTGATAAACGCTGTTGTAACATACGTAACTGTTGCAATGCTTGTTGGGCACTATCTTGCTGTTGAGGAGGAGCAGCAGCAAAGGAGGCACTAGCCCCCCAGTGAGCAATACTACATACAACACAAAACTTAAAAAACTGATTCACCTTTTTCATTGAGAAACTCCACCACTGGCAGGTCCAACAACAAACTGTGATATACCAATTCCTCTAGGAGAATTCAAAGTCGAGACTCGGGTGATTAACATAGTCACCACATTATTTTGTTGTGTAAATTCGCTGGCACTCTGATAAGTTACTAGAATTGGCATTTGTACGCGCCATGAGTAACTGCCATTTAAAACCCCTTTCTGCAAAATAATTGGCGCTCTAGTTGCTACCGCAGAGACAATCAATTTTTTAGCCTTAACCGCATCGAGGTTATTCGATTGTTGCAACGCATTAAGGAATTGATCCCAACCTTCTGCAGTGAAGAAGCCAGATGACGCTTGTAACTCATCTCGGTAGTTCACAAAGTTATAAGTAAATGCAGCAATAGCAGCCTGGTTTGCCCATTGCAATACCGCAGAGTCAGATTGGTTCGGCTCATTTAATGGGAATAAAGGCGTAATACGACCATTAATGCTGGTAGCAAAATATCTCGGAGCAGGAGGATGTGTCAGCATATAAACCAACATAGAAGCCAACACAAGGTTAACTAACAATGCAACGAGCAACGCAAGCATTACTTTTCGTTGGCTATCCTTATAAAATTTATTTCTTAATGTAACGACTGTTAAGGCATCTTCAGCCATAATATCCTCTATTTTTATTGTGCTTATTGCGGTATCAGTTTTTCTTCCTCATCAGTGGGCGGATCCGGAGGTAACAACGCCTGTGATGATATATTCGCAGCTAACATAGGGGCCAGCTTTATTGGAGGAGTTACCCCACTGGTAGCATAAAAATCTCGCTCGGGTTCGGTTAGATAGACATAAAACATTAACAAACCCAAAATACAACTCAATCCTAAAGAAACAATTAGGGACATTAAACCCCGTCGGAAAACATTAACATTAAATCGTTTGTTCTCTTTGATTAAGGCCCAGCCTTCACGATTCATCTTTACTCCTAACCCGCAGCTCGCCTAAAGGTAATTTCTATTCGCGCATTAGCGGAATAATCACCACCAAGTGGATACGCAATAATTGGTTTATCACTACCTAAACCTTGGGTAAAGATAAAACGGCTATCAATACCTTGAGACCATAAATATTCACCAACCACACGCGTGCGCGCCAAAGTAAGCGCGTGTTCTCTGGCTGGAGATCCATATTTACTACTGTATCCGGTTATGAAAACTGAAATCTTGCGAAACTGCTTTAAAAATATTGCCACATCATTTAGCAGCCTATAAGAGCGCCATTTAATATTGGGAGTTTGTGGATGAAATAAATAAGTCGCAGGAATGCTAACCATGTAGTCTTGACCAATGCTAACTACTTTCACCCCATGCTTATTAAATTTTTTCATGTAGTTGATGATTGTAGTATCACAAGCACCGGTATCTTTACATGGACCTTTGGGTAATTCAGGAGGTAAAGCCCAATAGTCTCTACCACACGAAGCTATCATAATACATAAGGCAATCGCTCCTACAGCCCTAATTAGCCAGACTATATATTTAGTAAGTACTGCTCTCACTGTTGATCCCTCATATTACAAAATAAAAACCACTTCGGATGGCTGTAATTGACAAAAAGTCGATTAACCCAAGGTTAAGATAAATTTACAAATCATTACGTTACAATGAATTCAAATAAATTGCTATTTTTTTAAATATTTATTTATGCCTTAACATTTTTTTTATTAATTTCCGTCCATTTATGCATCATATATGTAAAAATATTTATCAAATTCTCTTTTTAATGTTAATGCTTTGTTTCTTCTCGCTAATGAATCCATGATGAAAAAAATAGTAACCAATATGCCCAAGGGAATCATCGCACTCTACTTTATGCAAGCACTTGCCACCTTTTCCTACGCTACTCTTTATTCATCTCTTGCCCTGTTTCTTACCAAACAATTACAGGTCGAACATAAGCTATCAAATAGTATAGTGGGCCTCTTTCTTGCCCTTAATTATGTATTGCAATTGATTGGCGGTCTGTTAGGTGGTCTAGGTGGTCGATTTTTAAGTAATCGTGCTTTAGTTCTGAGGATGAACGAAGAAATTCTGCTTTGATTCTTAGTTATGCGATGATTGGCCGTATTGCTCCCTTACATTTGCAAGGACTGAGGTGGACGTTCGCGTTTAAGTATTGGTGTAGGCTAGGCTGAAAAGCCTAGCATTGGAAGTTGCTCATACTGGTTTGCTAGGCTTTTCAGCCCGGCAAACGCTACTAGATTTGAAGTTTATTCTAATCCTTCCGCATTCTTTTTGTTCACTTTATCACGTTCACTTGCAAATTTATCAGCAAGCTCTTTTACAATCTCCGTTAACGTCTGCGGTTCGATAAAGTCACGCTCTTCAGGCGGATAACTGGTTGCTAATTGGAAGTCTTTAATTAACTCATTAGCGACCGTACCGGCGTATTTATCTTTAGCTCCCGATAAGCGCTCAATCGTCATCATTTGATTACGCGTTTCATTAATCGGTAATAATGATTCGGAGAACGTTTCTTTATCACGCACTAATAATGGAGGATCTCCTGCGTTGGCACGTAACGGACTAAATATGGTTAAGGCGCCTTCTACTTCTTCCTCAATTAATTCTTCAACCGGTTCTGGTTCATTAAAATTGTGGAATGCAATTAAGGCGGTTACACCACGCTCAATAGGCTCTGTTACGGTAGATTCGCGTAATAACTTGCTTATGAGAGTAATTTCCTCACTATCCACCGTCTTATTAATCGTTAAATCACCACGTTCAAGAATAGACTGGAATGAAACTAACTGTTTTTGTAACTTCATTAAGTAGTCATCTGGTGGCGGCTCAACTTTTAAGAATTGATTAATTTTTAATTGCTTAACCGGTTTAGGGTTGGCATAAAACATGCGGGCACGTACAATTTTTGATTTGAAGAATATATGCGCCTCACCCTCGGTTTGCTCTTTAAGGTCCAAAAGGTCTACCCTGGCTCTTTTTTCAAATGAAGAACTCTTGCTGTCTGCATAACTATTCGACATGGTATTGTCTTTAGCCTGGAATGAGTCAACCTTAGTAACATAAGCCTCACCCGCAGTTTTGGTAAAGAAGTCCCAGGTTTCAGTAGGATCTTCCAGTTTCATACAAATTTTAATGTTGGTGTTTGCACCGATTGATGCGGCCTCTTCTTTAGATGCTTTTTGGAATGCCGGTAAATCCTGTCCTGCAAAAATCGCGGAGAACCCAAGAGAACGTGCCTGAGCAGGTACCACCGCAAAACCTTGCACCGCATAATACCCGTACTCATCAAGAATACACATATAAGGTGTAGGTGCGTTAGTCGGCTTTCTTAAGATAACGTCGCGGTAATCCCCTTCTACGTCTTCCCCCAAACCGGCTGCCATCATGGCTTTTAAGGAAGACACAATAATCTTACCTAAGTTTGCCAACTCATCGGGTGATTTTTCTAGTGCAGGTAATAACACGACCAAAATTCTGCGATTCAAGATCACATCTTTAAAGTCGACCTCCGCCAAGTTGGTACGAATGATGTGTCCATAGGTATCCGCCAAAGAAGAGAAACTTCGTACGAGCTGCATGGTGATGAAACCATGTTGCTCCAGTACTTGCGATACTTGTTTCCCTTTTTTCTCTTTATTGTAACCAGGCAAGGTATTTAAATAGTTCCGTAATGGGTCAGTAACTAACTTTGGAATCTGTTCAATATTAAGACTCTCCATGTCGTCGCGCGGAAAGACTTTATCAACCACGATTGATTCTAATCGGGTTAAGTCGAAGTAATTACGTATACTGTTCGCATCAAGAAGAATCGCACCGTCATCACGCATGTAAACTAATAAACGCATTAAGGCTTCAACGAACGCGATCGCACGGCCTTTCCACATGTCGCCATCTCCGCCCTGTTGGGAAGAACCCATCAAGCTCACTACCAACTGAGTTAACATACTGGAAGAGCCCTGACAAAATGGATTAAGTGTATTAGATAATCTTTTTTCCTGAGGACCAACAATGTCTCGCGCACCAGTCATGAAGTTAATTAGCAATAAATCGTCTTCACGTCCCATGCTACGAACCATGGAAAATACCTTCGCATAAAGCGAGTTATCCCCCTTTCCGTCCACATAAATAAAACCACTACCTTGAACCAAAGCATTATAAGCAAGAGAAACTAAACATTCTGTTTTACCACTACCGGTTGAACCGAAAATCAATGCATGGGTACGCATGTCATCGTTGGCAAACCACAGCTCCTCTCCGCTTTTACGATCATTACCAAAAAAAGCAATGCCTCGCGCAGTATTAGGCTTATTTATGCCAGGCTTCATGTCATTGTAATCTTTTACTCGAGAAACGAGTGGCAGTCTAAAAGGAAGTTTTTGTTTACGTGTATAGCTGTAAGCAAAGGCTGCGCCCCCGATTATCAATAATAAGGTTGCCACTTCAGATATATAGAATGACGCAGCAGCCAAGGAAAATAGAATAATCGAAACGTTCGTCGGATCAGCAAAAAAATCAGACATCCTCTGCGTTAGGGTTCGCGTGTCCCTAAGGAGGAGGGTAGGATCTACTTCATGACGAGACTCAATACCACGCATCATGGTTCTAACTCCTGCATTTGACGAGGTGATAATTTAACTTCTTTCACGGCTACCTCTAAAGCTCTAATTGCTTCATCGATCATTGGCACTAAAGAACGTCGCCCCATTTCTTTCTCGGCACGCCAATGCGCAAAAGCACCAGCGACTTCCGCATAGGGAGTTTGTCTACCGACACAATTCAACATATACCATAATCGTCGATCAACGGGTTTTAGCCATAAAAATTCGGAACTGGGAACTACTCCATCTTGCCGAGCTTTCTCAAGCAGTGAAGCCAGTACAGTTAAAGTATAGGCATGTTTTCCAGTTAATTCCTGGATCTCCTCCGTATTTTTGTATTTTTCAACTATGGGTCTAGCCACTGAGAAATCAGGTTTGCCTTCCACAAAAGTACGATCTAATACAGATAAAATGTTATTCGCGGCATCACGGTCACGGTTGAAACGCGCCAGAAACACACCAGCCAAAGCATAAGCCTGTGGCGAGCAATGTTCAAATCCATCCCAATAAGGTCCTAACTGTAGCGTAAAAACGCGCTTAGCATCGCCTCGTCTTAGGCCCGCTGTCATTTCCATACCAGGAACTGGGTTATCCAATAAAGCATCATCCTTTTTTAATAAATGATGTTTACGAGCAAACTCCATTGGGGTTAATGCCATAGCCCAAGGCCCTTCGTTAACATCCTGACTCACCAAATCTTCTTTGACGATGGGCATAATTGCCGGCCAGTTAAATTGTTCTTGTGCCCGTAAAGATTTCATATCATGGGCTTTACGGTATTTTAATTTAAGATTAGATTGGTAAAGAACAATAGCCATTACCCCTAATCCCAAAACTACGGGATAACGCATAAAATCACCAACGGCACGCGTGGTATCCGCCAGTTGATCCCAGTCGACTGCATTTGGATCTATTGTTTGCATCAGATAGATTAAGTTAGTTAACTGCTCACTATGTATGAACAGGTTAACTAATTTCGCTTGCCAGATATTTATTTGAAAAACAATCATCACAATATATTGATGCCCAGTTTTCCAAATCAGGAATACAGTAATAAACAATAGCACCGTAATCCATACGGGAGCCATGCCGCTATCGGTGTTTTGTTGTTGCTGTTGAGCCATTAATACGCTCTTATATTAGTTTCATTAATTCAAGTATATACTGCTCTGAGGCATTTTTGCGAGAAATTCAAGGCGAAAAATGATAGAACCATTCTCTCCTGTCCTCACGGCCATTAAGTTAAGCTAACGGCTTAGCTCGTATTTAGACCAACTCCCGTATTACGCTACGCGAATACGGGCTACCTCAGGGACAATATTTTGCTCTCACCCGAGAGGAAATTAGAATTAGGGGGAGCTATTAAATGCAACCTAAGCTGATGTTTCTTTAACTAAACGACCGCGATCATAGTGGTATACACCAGACACGTGCACAAAACGGCTGATATTATCTAAATCTAGGGTTCTATCCTTCAAAGTCAGTAAAAGATTACCTAATTTATCGGACAAAGCTTTATCTGGGGGAAGAGCAATGACACCACTTTGGTTAATAAAAATACCTAAATAAGCTTCATTGATCTTGTTTTCTTTAGTTTTTATTATTGCTTTGGCATGTTCTTCAATGGCATAGATAGGACGCGAAATCATTTGTCGTGGTAAATTAGCAACAATACGCTCCCAAGACTGGATGTTTGAGCCATCCGCCGAATAAAGTGATACAAACACTTCTTGCTGACCACTTCTTAGCGCCATACGATTTGCGAATTGTGTTTCAGCTTGTATTTGTGCTTTAGTACGCGTACCCAGCTGATTCACAAAATTTTCACGAATATCATTTAAATTCTTACCAATGGCACGCAGGAAATTAGACTCCTCCCAAGGGCCATTGTTAATCGCCTCATCTAAAGCTTGAAGAATCGCTTCATTTTGTTGATCTGAGAGTATCTCTTTCATAACACCAACACTCTATCTAATGAGAGGCATAACCTCTCGAATTAAGCCACGAACAATACGTTATTATGATCTAAAAGAAGGAGTTGACACCACATCATCTGCTGCAGCTGTGTTTTCCTGATCTACTGCATTTTTCTGTTCTATTGTGTTCTTATTATTCACAACAGAAACTACTTGGTTATAACAGTTATTTAATAGTTCCACAGCCGTTTTATTAGGCCCAAAATCTACACGAACATGTGCAGCCGTCTCTGTCTGTGTTTTTGCAATGTTAAGAGGATTAACTACTATCCGATGAGCATCTTCAGGTGTCATTGGAACCATTGCACTTACAGCACTGAAAAAAGTGTTTCTACTATCTCTATTTGATGCTGCCATATTACTGCTCCTCAAAAAACTTATACCTTTAACCTGAGTCTAACAAAACAAATCATAAAATGAACTCAAATTTCAATTTACTTTCGAATTCTTTACAATTCACTTAAAAATGACACGCTTAGTCATACATTAACTCATCCAAGGGAGTATAATCTTTACTTGGCCCCCCTTGAACTAATTCATTCACTACATCCGTCATACACAACAATCGCAAAACATTAGGCGTCACTTCATCAAAGACAACACGCAACCCTAATAAAGCCCCTTCTGACTCATCAAATGTTGCACCCAGGCCGTAACCTAGGCATAAAGAACATAATTGATCTGCTCGCTTGGCAATTGCAGGTAATAAACCTGTCTCTGCGAATACTTCATCATAACTTACAAATCGGTCATTCAAATAAAATTTGGCATTCATACTTGCAGCAATGATGCCCATACATTGACTAATAGTTCGTTCCATTGATCACCGCCACCATGGTTGTGCAGACTTAAGACTTCCGGCAAGGAAACCTCTTATCCAACGTAAAAAGACCGGCACAGTAAAGCCATAATGTTCGATGATACCAAAAAAAATTGCGGAAATAAGTACAAGAACTCCAGTCCAAACCCGAATATGCATTAGAAATATAAACAAAGGAAATGCAGCCCGTGCATCCACCAGAAAGAAACGAGCACTACGAGCAGAATCCCTCCAGTGCGCTGTTTCAGCAAAGCCCCCAGCAGCCATACACTTATACCTCAGAAAAATAATTATCTATGGAAAAAGTATATACCTAAGACGCTTAAAAATGCTAGTTTTTGTGCGACTTGATTTCTATGGATGCGATGCAATAAAAACAAACAGCGATTTGTTTTTCCTAGCATTTATCCATTGGAGTTAATTTTTTAGATGGCCCACCTAAAGCATTCATTAATACATTTTTCATATCAGGCTCAGGCCTGACTGAAGGTGTTAATTGGGGGGTGTCATGGCTTTGGAGTTCAGATTCAACTTCTGCTTGTTCAGCGTGCCGCGGGGCAATAGCGGTAGATAGGCCTAATCTTCCTAATATTCTAGCATGGCTGTTCATCTAAAACTCCTCTTGCGACACATATAACTTCGAAGATAACACAAATAGCTTAAGAAACTATTAAGACACCAATTTTTTTAAAGGCTCGTTACAACAAGAGATAGGACGAATTAGCCCCCAGATTTTATTGAAACCTGATCTTCTTGCTCTAACTTCTAGTTCAGAACAAGAGCGCAATGCTGTCAAGTACTCTTTGCATGATTTTTATTTAATCCTGCAATGATTCTGATTTGGATGTAACCGGTTGGTGAGTTCACTTGTTGCATGATTCGCAATTTTACTGGAACACGTATGAAACAAAAACCTCTTGAGGCAAATATAGCCCCCAAATAATCTTGCCGTTCTAGAGCATGAGCAACCCATTAATTATTACTAAAATATACAAACTGTTTTCAAATAACTTAGTTCTGCGTGCATTTTAAAAAATTTCTCTTGTACACCGAAAATTCTATTGAGTAGTGGGGGCATTTTACGTTATGGTAAAACTACCTAATTACATGATTAGGCTTCATTTAAGGATAAAAAGAATACAATTGCTCCGTATGTTGCAGCAATTGAGAACTAGAGCAAAAGGAGAATTTGATATGGCTAGGGGCGAAGTTAAATGGTTTAATAATGCCAAAGGATGGGGATTTATTATTCCAGAACAAGGCGGCGATGATATTTTTGTTCACTTTTCATCAATCGATGGCACTGGCTATAAGACATTAGTCCCTGGACAGGTAGTAACCTATGAAGTGGGACAAGGCGATAAAGGTCTTCATGCAGCAAATGTTTTTGTAGTCACTGAAGCTACTGAGCTAGAAATGGCCTAATCAGCTGATGCGGCGTTGTAATTGCCTAACTTCGTTTCGCGTTATAAAAGTCATGTGTCTTTTATGCCAAACTCAGGTTAATTAATAATGCCGCTGCGACTAAATTTGCCTCAATTACTGAATTCAGAGCCATCTTCAGGTATGATGATCCTAATTTTATTAAGATCAATATTATCTAATGAGACGTGGTTTATTACTTATTAATCTAGGAACTCCTAAAACCCCATATGTACCTGCTGTTCGCAGTTATTTACGCGCATTTTTAACAGACAAACGCGTTATTGATTTGCCTGCGCTACTTCGTTATCTCCTGGTGTATGTTTTGATACTACCCTTTCGAGCAAAACGATCTGCCCATGCCTATCAAGCAATTTGGACGGAGCGAGGCTCACCGCTGCTGTGGCATAGCCAAAATTTATTAACTCAAGTTCAAGAAGAATTAGGTTCTAAGTATGACGTAGTCTTAGGAATGCGTTATGGTGAACCCTCTATTGCAGAGCAGTTAAATCAGCTTAAGCATTGCGAATCGATTACTATTTTGCCTTTATATCCACAATATTCTTCAGCGGCTAGTGGCTCATCTATTGAAGAAACACTGAAAATTATTAGCTCCTGGGATCTAATTCCGTCGATAACCGTGATCCGTGATTTTTTTCAACACCCGGCCTATATCAAAGCGCAAGCTGCGGTGATTAAAGAACAAGCGAACGAATATGAGCATATTCTTTTTAGCTATCATGGAATACCTGAGCGCCAAATTACTAAAAATAACTGCAAATCAATCTGTACTGATACCTGCCCTGTGATCTCAGAACAGAACCATGGCTGTTATAAAGCCCAATGCCACCAAAGCAGTCGCTTATTAGCCAAAGAACTGCAATTATCAGAGCAGCAATACAGTACCGCATTCCAGTCTCGATTAGGTAGAACCCCCTGGATCAAACCGTACACAGATGAAATGCTTAACCAGATTGCGGCTCAAGGGATTAAAAAACTAGTGATCGCCTGCCCTTCATTTGTCGCGGACTGTCTTGAAACATTAGAAGAGATCAACATCCAGGCGAAACAACAATGGCTCGCTTTAGGCGGAACACAATTAATTGTAGTGCCCTGTTTAAATGAACACCCCCTATGGGTAAAAGCAATTGCGGAGATTGTTTCTGAGTAAAAATCACTAACCGTAACATAGTTGATTATAACGATATCGTCTACACATCTGTTTAAACTCCAGCGTACCCGAGTTCTACGTCCCGCAGCTTGTCTTCGATACGTAGGCAGAAAAGAGGTGGCGAAAATACCGTTGATTACACCTTAAAAATCATGCTTAGCTAATTCTGGCAGTCTGCAACGAGCTCCCTCATGAACAGACACTTTACCCCCTACTCTACATCCAAATTTTCATGTACTATGGCGAAAATTGTACTTTTAAATTTATTTTCTATCAGGAGGATTAGAGTGAAACGGATATTTATTTTATGGTTTTTTCTGGTTACGCAAGCTGTTGGTGCAGTATTTAGTCCCGAAGAAGTTAGCAAATTAAAAGCAAATTTTTTAGCAAACATTCATCCTAATGGCGCAATTATCGCCTCCCCCTCGCAACACAATCCAAACTATTATTATGATTGGGTCCGCGATTCAGCTATTGCCATGAACTTAATTGAAAGCTGGTATGAGGAAAATCACTCCGCAGCAAATAAAGAGCGCATATTTCATTATGTTTCATGGACGAGGATGATCCAGCACCAAAACGATCCCCTGCCCGGACAAGATATTCTGGGCGAACCTAAGTTTTACATTAACGGTTCTCCCTTTGATGGCTCCTGGGGCAGACCACAAAATGATGGTCCGGCAATAAGAGCAGTCGCATTAATTCGTTTTGCCCAGCAATTATTAAATCAAAATGAAATAGAGTATGTGCAAACGTATTTGTATAACACAGGCATGAAACCACGCGGGATGAGCGTGATTAAGTTAGACCTGGAATACATAGCCCACCACTGGACTGATGAAAACTTTGACCTCTGGGAAGAGGTTTATGGTAATCATTTTTTCACCACCATGGTACAGCAAAAAGCTTTACTTGATGGTGCCGCTCTTGCTCGCCGTATGGATGATGAACGTGCCGCTATTTATTATGAACAGCAAGCGCGACTGATGGATTATCGTTTATTCCAACATTTAGATCAAAAAAATCAACTAATCCAAGCCACTATTCCACCTCATTTGGGTCCGCAAAAAAACATGGAGCTGGATTCAGCAGTAATCTTGGGCATATTATTTAACCCCCAACGAGGATTATTAGCTCCCAATAGCATTTATGTGGAAAAAACCATTAATGCCTTGCATAAACAATTTAACCAAATGTTCCCCATCAATGAGAATAATTCAGGGGCTATTTTGTTCGGTCGTTATCCTGGTGATACTTATGATGGTTATCAAACTAATAGCCAAGGTAATCCCTGGTTTATTTTAACCGCAACCATGGCTGAGTATTATTATGCTTTAGCCGATATGTTGTCTGCGAAGCAAAACCAAAATGCGCTGATGAAAAAATACATTGAAACCGGTGATGCCTATTTAGAGCTTGTCAAAAAATATGCACCTGACATGAATTTAGCAGAGCAGGTTAATTTAAATACTGGCGTTCAACAAGGAGCCAAATCGTTAACCTGGAGTTATGTATCGATTCTTCATGCTCTTGAGTCAAGAAATAAAGTAACAGCTAAATTACACTAAAAATCAGTGAGGTACAGTAAATACAGATCGTCAATGTAGCCTGGTTGATTACAACCAGGTCTATCCAAGCCCCGCCCAATACCTCCCTCTAACTCTAATTTCCTCCGTGGGCGAGGAGCTCCTTAACAAGACAGCTAGAGATTTACCCCCAACTACGGATTCCTTGTCGTGTAGAAAAACATAATTCAGTTATTAATGACCAATCATTTTTCTTGATTGCTTCATCCGGAACAATCCATGAACCACCAACACAAGTCACATTAGGCAGGGTCAGGAAGTCGGAAAAATTAGACTCATTAATCCCTCCGGTTGCACAAAATCGCGCTTGCGGAAAAGGGCCATAAAATGAACGCAGCATCGGAACCCCGCCTGCGGCAACAGCAGGAAAAAACTTAAAGTGGGTATATCCTAAAGCCAATCCGTCCATAAGCTCGGAAACACTAGTCACTCCAGGAATAAAAGGAATGTTACCGTTAATCCCCGCCCTTAGTAAATCTTGAGTAGAACCAGGACTAAAGGCAAATTTCGCCCCCATTTCCATAGCTTGATCTAGCTGTTCAGGTGTAACAACAGTGCCAACACCTATTAACGCATCAGGAAAGGTATGCACTAATACACGTACAGCCTCAAGAGCTATTGGTGTCCTTAAAGTAATTTCCAGGGCATTAACCCCCCCCTGCAAATAATGCGGTAGCTAAAGGAATAGCCTGCTCGAGCTCTTTAATTTGAATTACAGGAATTACCGGTGAGGAACAAAACACCGTATCTGCTTGCACAGCCCAATTAGAAAATGACATCTTGGTCTCCTTTTCGTACCCGTTCAATCTGATGTTGCAAACGCTGCTTCAAATGTACTGCAGCACCTAATATCCCGGGCTGTTTTGCAGTAATTACATAAGTAGGAATTTGCGCATTAAAACTACTGAAACGTCCTTTTTCTTCAAACCTAATTCTAAAATCACTTTGATTCATTAATGAAAGCAAACGTGGAACAATACCACCCGCGATATAAACACCACCAAAGGCCGCAAAGATTAAAGCCAAATCGCCAGCATAAGCACCTAGAATTGCTAAAAATTGCGCCACGGTTGCCCCAGCAACTACTGATTCACCCGCTAAGGCTAAAGCAACTATTTGTGCGGCTGGCAATGGGCTTTCAGCCTGCTGATGAAATGCAGCCAGTGCACGATATAAGTTTTCTAATCCCTGACCTGATAATAAGCGCTCATAAGAAACATGACCATATATTTTATTGAGATAGCAGGCAATAAACCATTCTTGCTCTGTTTTGGCTCCCCAACTTACATGGCCCCCTTCCCCCCCATAAGCAATATAACTCTGATTCTGGGGAACTAAATGCGCAACACCCAAGCCAGTGCCCGCACCAAGAACTACACGAGTTTTATTTTTATCCACAATGCCCTGGCCAAATTGCACTAATTCGGATTCAGACAATTCAGGAAGGCTCATCGCGATGGCATTAAAATCATTTAATACCAAAAGCTCAGATAAACCCAATTTTTGTTGCAGCTCATTAATTGAAAATTGCCAATGAGCATTCGTCATAAAAATCTCATCACCCAACACTGGACAGGCAATCGCAATCGCTACTTGGCTAATATGCTCTAACCCATGTTTGCGTTGATAAGCTAATAATACAGATTCAAGACTGCTGTATTCAGCACAAGAATAAATTTGAATTGTATCGATAACTAAGGTATCCAAGCGTACGCGGCTAAAACGAGCAAACGTTCCGCCAATGTCCGCAACTATCGCATATAAATCAAACTCATCAAACCTCATAAGCAGACTCTCTTCCTTGAAATAAACTACAAGCTCCCTGCTCTGCACCAGTAAACTGGGTACGTAAACTACCAAATAATTCGCGCCCTGTGCCATAATAAAGCCCATCAGAACTCATTACAGCAGCACGACGTAAGCTTAACTCGTCCTCGCTAACAAGTAACTCTAATTGACCTTGTTCTGCATCAATAATAACCATATCCCCCGTTTCAACCCGGGCCAATACACCATTATCTAAAGCTTCGGGCGTCACATGAATTGCGGCCGGAACTTTGCCTGAAGCACCAGACATACGGCCATCAGTAACTAAAGCAACTTGATATCCTTTATCCATCAATACACCCAATTTCGGTGTTAGCTGATGCAGTTCTGGCATGCCACAGGCTTTAGGTCCTTGAAAACGCAAAACCACAACACAGTCTTTATTCAAAGCACCTTGTTTAAACAGTTGCTCAAACTCCTCTTGGCTGGAGCAAACCACGGCAGGCGCTTTAATTTTATTTTTCCCCGGAGCAAGGCCTGAAGTTTTAAACACCGCGCGGCCCAGGTTTCCACTCAAGACTTGTAACCCACCTTGAGATCTAAATGGGGTTGTACTTGCCGTTAGCACGGCCTCATCGTTTGAAACGCTGGGGCCATCAACCCAATGCAGTTGCCCATCACCTAAGATGGGTTGGCGAGTATAGCGCTCTAATCCATGGCCGATGACCGTATCGACATCCACATGCAACAATTGGGCATCCAGTAAGGTACGAATAAAATAAGCTAAACCACCTGCACGTTGAAACTGATTCACATCCGCAGAACCATTAGGATAGATCTTCGTGATTAATGGGGTTACTGCTGATAATTGAGCAAAATCATCCCAATTAACGATGTAACCTGCCATCGCCGCAATGGCAATTAAATGCATGGTATGATTCGTCGAGCCTCCTGATGCTAATAGAGCAACAATCCCATTGACTATATTTTTGACATCCATTAGCTGACCAATTGGTAAGTACTGCTCTCCTAAATCAGTCAAAGTAAGCACTTGTTGTGCGGCAGCTTGTGTTAAGGCATCGCGTAATGGGGTTCCGGGATTAATAAAAGAGGAACCTGGAAGTTGTATTCCCATCACCTCAATCACTAATTGATTCGAGTTTGCGGTCCCATAAAAAGTACAGGTTCCTGGGGAATGATATGAGGCAGATTCGGCTTCCAACAAAGCCGCTTTGTCTACTTTACCTTCAGCATATAATTGGCGAATCCGGGCTTTTTCATAATTCGAAATTCCGGATGGCATTGGTCCGGCAGGAACAAAAATAAAGGGTAAATGACCGAAACTTAAAGCCGCCATTAATAATCCAGGGACAATTTTATCGCAAATTCCCAACATTAAGGCACCATCAAACATATTATGTGATAAAGCAATTGCCGCAGACATAGCGATCACATCCCGGCTGAGCAAACTCAACTCCATGCCAGGCTGGCCTTGAGTAATTCCATCACACATTGCAGGAACACCACCTGCAAATTGAGCAACTCCGCCTGCTGCCGCAATGGCTTCTTTGATCAAATCAGGATAACCCACATAGGGTTGATGTGCCGAGAGCATCTCGTTATAAGCAGAAACGATGGCGATATTCGCTTTTTTCACGCCACTCAAACTGGCTTTGTCTTTCAGCGCACAGGCAGCAAAACCATGTGCTAAATTGCCACAATGTAACATGGTCCGTTGAGGACCACGAATGCGGGCCTTTTCCATCTGCTCAAGATAGAACGCACGGCCACGTGCACTACGTTCACGAATTCGGGCGGTGACTTGGTCAACTACTGGGTGCATTTTAATTCCTCATGGTGCATACATCACCTGTACATCAGCTTGAGGGCTATTTAAAAAAGCGCTAATGGGCATAATCATGGGATCAGGCTGAGCCATGGCTTGATGCAATACCGCTAATTTATTTTGCCCCTTCAAGTGTAAAAATATAACTCGACTGTCTAATAACCTTCTTTTTGATAGGCTAACACGTTGGTGAACACTGGTTTTGGGATTGACGAAAAGTACCGCTGGAGCATTCTCATCGAGCCCTAAGTTTAATTCATCCGCACTTGGAAATAAGGAGGCAGTATGCCCATCATCCCCCATCCCCAAAATGACTACATCAAAGGTGGGTAAGGCAGAAATCTCTTGTTTTACATGATGTAAATCGGGATCCGTTTCAGAATATAAACTTATAAAGTGAGCGGCCTTTGCCTCATGCTGCAGCAGTAATTGCCTCAGCATGCGCTCATTACTATTATCATCATCAAGTGGCACACAACGCTCATCCGCCAAAGTAATGATCACCTTAGACCACGGTAATTCAACTTGTGCTAAAACCTGAAACAAATCAGCCGGTGTTTTACCGCCAGAAACCACTAAAAAAGCACGCCCTCGCTGGGTTATTGCATCAAGCAAGAGATGCTTTAATTGAAACACTAAATCGCTAACTAATAAATCTGCATCACCAAAACTATGTAACTGCATTTTGCTCCCCCCATACATGAGCTTTGCCATTGTATAAGCGAATCACCTCTAAAGGTCCCCAAGTTCCGGAAGGGTAAGTATATAATGGAATAGACTGTCTTTCCCAAGCCTGTTTAATATTATCGATCCATTTCCAAGCCTGCTCCACCTCTTCTCGGCCGACAAATAGGTATTGATTCCCTAACATTACCTCCAATAACAAACGTTCATAGGCATCAGCAATACGTTGGGTGTTAAAATTTAAATCCAACTTACTGTCACGTAGCTGCATACTGTCACTAAGCCCAGGAACTTTGTTCATCATCCGCACCTCAACCCCTTCATCAGGCTGTAAACGGATAATCAATCGGTTAGGTGATAATTCTTGTTTTAATTGTTGAAAAATATTGTACGGCTGCTGCTTAAAATAGATTACGACTTCACTTTGCTTTTTAGGTAATCGTTTGCCTGTGAGTAGATAAAATGGCACGCCAGACCAGCGCCAGTTGTCAATAAACGCTTTAATGGCAACAAAAGTTTCTGTTTTGGAGTTTTTATACGCTCCATCCTCATCCAAATAACCAGGAACCTTTTGTCCCTTGATGGTATTGCTAATGTATTGAGCACGTATTGTTTGATCATGAACATGCGCCTCATTAATAAAGCGCAGACTTTTTAATACCTTTAATTTTTCACTGCGGATACAGTCCGCAGAAAGACTCATTGGCGGCTCCATCGCCACCAAAGCCACGATTTGCAACAAATGATTCTGGAGCATATCGCGCATTTGCCCCGATTTGTCATAATAAGACCAACGCCCCTCCACACCAACTTCTTCAGCAACGGAGATTTCAACTTTTTCAATCATACTGTGATCCCAGTTTGATGAAAAAATTGCATTAGCAAAGCGAAGAACCAAAAGATTTAAAACTGTTTCTTTTCCTAAATAATGATCGATACGATAGATCTGATCTTCAGAAAAGAAATGAGCTACCTGATCATTGATGACAATTGAAGAGGGTAAATCATGGCCAATGGGTTTTTCTAAAACTACTCGTGATGGTTGATGAGTCAAGCCGATGGTAGACAAGCCTTGGCAGGTTTGCGCATATAAAGATGGTGGGATTGCAAAATAAGAAATGGCCACTCGTTCTGCAGGACGGACATATTCGGCTAATTTGAAATAATCCTCAGGTTTTGCCATATCTAGATGACAATAAATTAGTCGTTGCGTGAGACGAGTCCATGCCTCCTCATTCAAAGCCTCATACGTGAACAGTTCGATTTTTCCCTGCATAAGTTGAATGAAATCTGCTAAAGTAAAATCCTCACGCGCACAACCAATAATCCGAGTGTCTGGATGTAACAATTGTGCACATTCCAGCTGATATAATGCAGGGAATAATTTACGACAGGATAAGTCGCCTAAGGCACCGAATATTATTAAATCACAAGGATATTTCGCTGCAACATCTTCAATCATAGGTCATCCTACATTGTGCCGAATTCAAGTGAAATCAATACTAAATTGAAAGGGAACGTAGATCAACCAAATTCCATCCAACATTGCAAAACTAAGGTTTTATGCTATATCAAAATAATAGAACGGGTTTACTTTTCTCTAAATCAAAGAAACGGGAGAACTATATGCTTAACAGACGATTTTCTGAACGACTAAATAAAGAACTCGATAATATTGGCGTGCCTGTGCCAACTAATGAACGTATTGAAGTCTTATCCAAATTAATCAAAATCCCCAAGTTCAAAGCAGAGGCGTTACTTAATGGCGCAACAATTCCTGATACCGCAATATTGGATAGCTTAGCCAAAGAGTTCGAAGTAAGTGCTGACTGGCTTGTTGGAAAAAATGAATCGCCCCATTAATATGCAAAAACCTTGCTATACTCTTAGTAAGATTTATTGCAGAGCGCACACAATATGGGCATCTTTAACAAACAAAAAAACGACCTTATCACAATGATAGGAAAATATGGCCCTTACAACACTGAATCATGTTTAAGCAATGAAGGCCAAAGAGCGTTATGTAAAGGAGTTAGCAAGTACCTAAGCTCTC
>NZ_CBCSKT010000158.1:0-9344 GCF_965140895.1 Legionella sp.
TCAATAATAGCGGCTTTCTTCGCAGGACGTCCTGATTTTTGATGCGTTTCCAAGCCACAGAGGCCTTCAGTTTTATAATGAGGTCTGCTTACCTTATTTAATCTTAAGTCCAATTATGGGTGTAACAGTTTAACCAGGCTTTTTTATTTTGGGCAGAACCCACACCACTACAATAAGACATATTTTTATACACTAACTAACAAATGTTTGTTACAATTTAGAGCAACTCGATTTATTAAAGAAACTACTTTATGAGCCTTTATACGTGCATTGACCTTTTAGACTATAAATTGGACGAATTAAGCAAGGAAGGGCTAGTTTTGGCGGATCAAGAATTTCTCAACAATTTAAAAGAGCAACTGAATCAACGTATCGCAGACGATAATTACACCGATTTTTCGGCGGATATTGGATTAATTAGAAGCTATTTGGAAAAAAACCAGAATACTAAAATTGAACAATGTTTGAAGTTGATACGCTTTGATTTGCAAAAAATAGATAGCGATGTAAAACATGCTGAAATTGTATCGTCCATACTTAAATATCTCAATATAGTTAAGCTCAAAGTGAATTTGCCAGATTATAAAAAATTCCAAACCCCAGAATATCTCATTGCGCCAATTGAGCAGAGTCGGCTAGTAAAAATGGGTACGTCGTCTGGTTATTGTTATGGTTTTACTTATTCAATGGTGAATCCAAAGTTATCTCCCTATAAAAATCCAAGCATGAACATTGATTTAAACCAAGACGTTCATAATTATCACACTTCTCAAGGTAACCGTCAAAAAGATCAACAATCAATAAAAAGAACGAGACTTACCCGAATATATTTTTGCCCTGATGCGCAACAACAAGCACGGCATATTTTAAACTTTGCTGAAACAAATAAAGGCAAAGAACTTGCCTTGATCCTAAGCCGTAAGGTAGGCGGCCATGCATGTTATTTAAGTGTTCAAGATGATGGAAACATCAGATATATGGATCCTAATTATGGCGCGTTTTTGTTTCACCGTGCATCAGATTTTATTGATCTTTATGTTGCAGCTGCGCAAGCGGGATATGCTTACCATTTCTATTATCTTTCCGAAATGAACTATGATGAAAAAGAACAATTAACTGAATCGAAAACATGGCAAGGAAAAATTCGAACTTTGCTTACAGGACCTAAATATCATGATCGTTCTTTGTCATGGTTCCCCCTTGCAATCGCCACGGTCATTTTTAATCTGACGTTAAGTGCTGGTATTGGCTGGGGGATTGGCTCAATCCTTGGGGCCACGATAGGAAGTGTAGTCCCTATTCTGGGAACCGCTGTTGGCGCAGAAGTTGGCGGGTTATTAGGTGCAATGCTCGGTGTACTTGCGGGAGAGATATTATCTATGATTGCGATCGACAATAATTATCATGGACTATTAGGTATTCCCCATATGCTTCAAGAGCATTGGCATCGTTTTAAAGAAAAACGCGCGTCATCTGTTTTAGCATCGTCCTCAAAAACGAATGATTCTAAAGCCGTTGCGATGAATGAGTCTTCTATTAATTGTTCCACTTCAACGCTTTTATCGCTTTTTGATGTAGATTCACCAGCGCAACAGACTGTAGTCGCAGACGAGGTTGTGATAAGCACCGAACGTCAGCAAAATCGGAGTATCTCTGTAGTCAGTACTTCGCCACGAGAATTTTTCAAGAGAATTACCGCGGAGCCAATCGATCAAACTTTGAGTCCAATTTCCATTTCGCTTTGACTACCCTGCACGCGTTGGCGAGTCGATTTCGGGGACTGGGACGTCCCGGAATCTTTCACGAGGTAGCGCGACCCTTACCATCCAGGGTCATGTCGATTTCTTGCGCCTGGGTTAAGTTTTTTGATGTGGCGGTAAACTCCCCGTTTTTTGCCACGATGTTGGCGTAGCTTTTATTGAGTTTCCTGAGTAGCTTTAAATTACGTTTTAATGCATCGGGCTGATGCTCATTGAATAGAAACCAAGGGGGAAGAGGTACATGCCAGTTGAGGGTTCTGCCAAAGGTATGAGGCCATAAAAATGCCGAGTTAGAGGAAGGAATGGCATTGATGGCGCAGCTAAACAACGATGAGCGGGTTTAATCTACCACTTTTGATATGAATTAGCATGCGACTAGAGCGCATGCTTAACAAGAACAAAGGACAAAAAATGGTTTTTTCGGTTAAACGAGGAATGCATATAATCGCATTTTTCATCGCAACGACACCCACTGTGTATGCGCTACCCAGCGACTATATCCTTAATGCCATTCAAGAAAATTCACCGCCTAAAGTGAAGGGTACAGTCAATTTCTCAAGTGTGACAAAATCGAGTGTAATTAATAAGACAAATCAAGCGATTACCGTAAATTATTCCCTATGTAATTATTCTACTGTTGAGAATGTTGCGTGCCAGTACTCATCAATTCAAATATCACCGCTCAGGCGTGAAATTGAAAATGGTTAAGCCATTATTCAACTGAGTTTGATTGGTATTCGGTTGTAAAAGTAACTCAGTCCGGGTGTAAGTTAGCGATTAAGCCATCGAGTTAAGGCCTCTATGGTTTCTTCATTCACCTTAATGAGCTGCTGGTAGAGCGGTTCCAATAATGAGCGGTGTCCTTCTTTGTAATAGCGTTCAAGATACTGACACGCACAACTCATTTTAATCGTGCCGAGATAATTTACTCCACCTTTGATTTTGTGGGCGAGCTCTTCTACTTTATGCCAATTAAGGTGTTGGTACTCGGATTTTATTTGATGAATGTCTTTTTGTATTTCATCGGAGAGGTAGGCATTCAAGAGTGTCACGAGTAAGTTTGGATCTGGAATGTGCGTCAAAGCGCGTTGTTCATCGAATAAGGCAAAGGGGTCTAATTGAAAAAGTTCTTCTTCGGTCTTGGGTAAACCAGCTCCCAAAAAAAGTGATTTATCTGAGCTAGGGGCATTTTTATGCACTAGCGGAGCGGGATTTATTATTTGATGAATGCATTGCTCTAATGCTTCTATGGATGCTGGCTTGTTTAATACGTCATTCATTCCTGCGTGCAGGCATTCTTCCCATGCTGTTTCTTTAGCATGTCCTGTGAGGCCTATGATGGGAATGACGGGTTTATTTAAGGCACGTTCCTTATTGCGAATTCGCGTACTTAATTGTGTCCCAGAAATACCTGGTAAGCCAATGTCTGTAATGATTAAATCCACCGGATTTGTTTGTAACAATGTCCACGCATCTTCTCCTGATGTGGCAGAAATAAAGGAGTATCCTTCTTTGGAAAGCATCATTTCCAATGTTTTTAAGGCAATCACATTATCTTCAACCAATAAAAGACGGGCCTTTTTCGAGAGGGTTTTCGGAGGAGAGGATGGGGCTGTTTGTTCTTTATTCAGGGCCGGTACTTCACCTAAAGGACATTGCAAATCAAAATGAAAAGAGGTTCCTTCCCCTAGCTTACTGGTCAGGGTAATGTGCCCCCCTAAAAGGGTGACATAAGATTGGGCGATGTGTAAGCCCAACCCATGTCCTGTATATATTTCTTTATATGAGGAGCTTACTTTAAAAAAGCGTTGAAACACTTGAGATTGCACCTCTTCCGGGATTCCTATCCCTGTATCGGACACGCCTAATTTCAGATGAGCTGTCGATTCATCCAAGTACAAGCATTCAATAGATAAGGTAATGCATCCGGTTTGAGTAAATTTGATGGCGTTACCTAAAAGATTCAATAAAATTCGATGAATTTTATTGCGATCGCTACGTATATAATGTGGTACGTCCGGTGCAATATGGGCCTTTAAGGCCAAGTGCTTTAACGAGGTAGCAGGTGTTTCCAAACGAATTAAATCCTGAATACACTGGTGCAGGTCAAACGATTCAGTTTTAACGTCCGTCTCTCGTAGATTTCCTGCGCGCACATCATCCAAAATATCATTGAGCATATACAATAGCTCTTTACCACTGTCATGGAGCATGTGGGCTTTGTCTTTATCTTCCTGGTTTTTAAGACTCTGCTCTAACAGTTCAGATAGACCAATAACACCCGTCAAAGGCGTTCTAATGTCGTGGCTTATGTTGGCAATGAATTCGGTTTTGGCTATATTGGCTGCCTCAGCAAGTTCACGTGCCTTCTTCAGGGCTGAGATGTCTGTAGAAATTCCGGCTACACCAGTAATTTCTCCTTGTTGATTGTATAAAGGGACTCTGTTGGTTAGGAAATAAAAAAAGGAGCCATCTGGATTGGGAATGGGTGGATCTTCACTGTTTAATATAGGAGTTCCCTTATTAATTACGGTTAAATCGTCATTTTTAAGTTTTGTTGCTAAACCTTCTGGCCACTGACAAAGTTGAGATAACTCTTCGTAGGATTTACCAATAAATTCTTCTTTGTTCATTTGAAGCATATTGAGCACATTTTGATTACAACCAACCATCAGACACTCTTTATTCATCCAGTACACATTACAGGGCATGTTTTCAATAAGAGACTCTAAATTATGGATGGTTTCCTTGTCTTTACTTTGGGAAAAATTGATAGTTTGTACTAAATAATACTTCGTATTCTCGAATTCGAGAGTCTCAACAGACCAGGTTAATTCGATGCCCTGGTAAATGAGTTTTTGACTATTAGGCTCTTGACACGGGTTAACAAAAGAAAGGAGTTTGGAGTCTATTTGTTTTTGGACACAAAAGGTCGAAAAATTGATTTCACTCGTTTCATTATTGGTGCAGCGAAATAATTTTTTTGCACTATCATTAATAAAAAGAATATTCAATTGCTCATCAAGGATGAAAAAAATCTCACTTAACTTGGTGGCTAATACCTTCTCCATAAGATTGAAAAAGCCTGGCGACTTAAGGTTTTTATTCATTACTAACAATATCCTTCACACTTAGTGCTTGTTTATTGCGCATTGATGGGCATAATAGAGGTCGTTTTGAGATTAATTATAGACTATGAATAAAGGGGAGTGGGATATGAACATAAGCTGTCTTCTTATGGGTGAGGATAGTTTGTTGATTCAGTGCGGTCTGTTACTTTTAGATAAAGGCCACTACATCAAATGGGTGATTTCACCTGTTAAGTCGATTCAGTATTGGTGTGAAGACAACAACATTGCGTGGTGTGCTTCACTCGATGATATTTTTCTTACTGACGATAATCGCGTTGATTACCTGTTTAGTATTGTCAATGGCGCAATATTGACACAAAAGCAATTAGACATCGCGCGTTTGGGCGCGATTAATTATCATGACTCACTATTACCTTCCTATGCTGGTGTTAACGCCACGACGTGGTCTTTAATCAATGGTGAATCCGCTCATGGAATCACATGGCATGAGCTCAATGCTGAAATTGATGCGGGAAGCATCATCCATCAAAAACGTGTCCCTATCTTTAATGATGATACCTCGCTTACCCTCAATTTAAGATGTTTTGAAGAAGCAATTAATGGGTTTGAACACGTAATTAAAGCGATCGAAACCTCCACCGTGCAGAGACAAACGCAAGATATGACACAACGTAGTTACTATGGCGTAACTCATGTAGTGCCTGATTTGGGTTTCATTAATTGGGATACCGCTCGTGCAAATGATATTGAGCGGATAAATCGCGCCCTGACCTTTGGCCATTACCATAACAATGTGGGGTTATTAAAATTATACTTAGGGCGTAATGCAGTTGTTGTGCTTGATGCGAAACCAGTTGATGATGAAGGCATTGCAAAAGTCAGTGGGCAATTACTGGCTATTAAACCTGATGGATTGTTGATTGCCACTCAACATGGTTTTGTCTTGTTAAATAGCTTTTGCACACTATATGGTGTTCAATTAACAGTTGATGAACTGGTTCGTTGCTATAAATTGCGGGTTGGTTCCACGCTTCCTTGTTTTGATGAATCTCTAATACAGTACTACCATCCTTTATATAAGAATTGTTTAAAAGAAGAACCGTATTGGCTAAAACAACTCATAAGGACAGAGGAGCATACTTTATTTTCAAAAATGGCTACGGATTCTAATAGTACGTACAAACAATTGGGGTCTATTTCGAGCGGTTCCTATGCAGTTGAGAATGTTCGTTATCAGTTATTAGTTTGTGTCTTTATTTATTTGTATCGCTTGAACAATTATGAGTCGTTCACCGTTTTTTATAATGATGATGAACTCAACGAGCTTAGTTTATGTGGTGGAATTTTTTCTAATTTACTCCCTCTTGCGTTTAAATCCAATAGTAACATCACACCCCGACACCTGTTGCAGGAATTAACCCGCCAGATTAATGAGATTAAGACGCATGGAACTTATCTTACCGATATTTTCATGCGACACCCTGATTTGGAAACAAAACAAATTGACTTTGTGATTACCCTGGGTCTTTATAAAAAACAGCATGACGTACCACCGAACTCACTGATTCATTTTGAAATTAACGAGCAAAACGAATTAGTGATTTATCATCGAACGAATCAGGCCTATCAGGGCGGTGGATTGTCTTCTATTTTGACGAATATGCCGGAGCATTTGGACAATATTCTTCAATGGATGTCTGTGAACTCAAACCAACCCATCAATAAATTGTGCTTTTTAACGGCTATGGAGCATAAATACCTTAATGAATGGGGGGTAGGTCAGACCGAGGAATTACCTTCAACGTCCATAACTCAATTATTTGAACACCACGTCATTACTAATCCTGATCGAATCGCGATTTATGAAAATAATTATGAGTTTTCTTATTATCATTTGTGGGAACAAAGTGAAAAAATAGCTTCTTTTATTGGTACGCTTAATCTTCCTCAACACACCTTAATTGGGATTTATATTCCTCGAAGTCATAACATGTTGGCTTTAATTTTGGGGATTCTTAAAGCAGGTTGTGTTTATGTTCCGCTCGACCTTAGATACCCACTGCTTAAAATAGAGATGATTATCAACGAGGCGAAGTTAACTCATTTAATGACTATAGAAAGTCAGCTGTCTGCGTTGATGAATCAATTTGGAACACAGGGCGTGCATTTATACAATGCAGAAGAGCTGTTAGCACGTAATGAGAATTCTTTGTCGTTTAATAAGGACATCGTAAATCCACAGGAGAATAGTCCACTGGCTTATATTATGTTTACTTCAGGAACAACAGGAACACCTAAGGGTGTGATGGTTTCTCAAAAGAACGTAATTAATTATTGTCATTGGTTTACTCAAGTCAATGAATTTACAGCCGATTCGATTATTGATTTTTCTTCTTCCTTGGCCTTTGATTTATCCGTTCCTTGCACTTTAGCGCCACTCTTAGTTGGCGGTGCATTGGCTATTTGTGATGAACAACAAAAAATAAATCCTAAATTGTATTTACAGCATCTGAAACGATACGCCATAACTCATACTGAGTTGACGCCAGGGTATTTGGAATTATTGTTGCACTATCCTGAAGATATAAAGCAATTAAGTGATTTGCGTTATGTACTGCTTGGGGCAGATGTGGTTCATACAGAAGAAGTGACTCAATGGTTAGCCTTATACCCAACCAGCAAAATAGTCAATGAATATGGGCCTACAGAAACCACCGTGTCAGCAACTTCGTATTGTGTGACAGAGCTTGATGAGCTTACGGAGGCCAGTGTTCCTATTGGTCGACCCGCATTTAATAGCACCTGCTATTTATTGGATAAATATTTTAATTTATGCCCTATCGGAATGATGGGCGAATTATATATTGGTGGCGCTCAAGTCACAGAAGGATATCTTGGCAAGCCGGAATTAACCGAGCAAAAATATATTAAAATGAAGTTCAATGAATTTGAGGAGATTCTATATAGAACTGGAGATTTAGCCAGTTGGCTACCCAAAGGCCATTTGCAGTTTTTTGGTAGAAACGACCATCAAGTAAAAATTCAGGGTTATCGCATTGAATTACCCGCTATTGAGTCAATCCTTATGAAACATGAGGCTATTTTTCAAGCGGTTGTAGTGATTCGACAAGAACGGCATAAAGACAAGTATTTGAGAGCCTACATTGTCTCAGAAGACAAAAATATCAATACGCATCAAATTAAAGAGTTTCTGGCTTTATATTTGCCTGCGTACATGCATCCAAAAGAGTTTTGCGTTGTTTCTTCTATTCCTTTAAAAGAAAATGAAAAAATAGATTTTGATACACTGGAACGGCAGGCCAGTATTTTGCTCGCGTTTACTCCTGAATTATCACACCAGACGCTAAATGATACTCAAAGAATTTGTCTTGAGATTTGGCAAAAAGCATTTTATGCGCAATTGATTCATCTTGAGGATAATTTTTTTCAACTCGGAGGGGATTCACTTTTAGCGTTACAAATTATTTCTGCCTTAAAAAGCCAGTTCCAATTACCGATTCCTTTATCGGTTCTGTTTGAGTATCCTGATATTATTTCGCTTGCTCATCAATTGGATTTGTTAATTGCGAACGATAACAGTATGTTCTCCCATACTTCTTCGAGCGTAATTAAATTATCATCAGGACCCCATAAAACACCGTTATTTTTGGTTCACCCGGTAGGTGGCTCTGTCTTTTGGTATCACCAATTAGCTCAGCGATTGGATGGGAAATACACCATTTATGGGATAGAGGATCAGAGCATTAATGGTAATTCGCGTCGTTTTGCCTCAATTTCGGAGATGGCACAATTCTATTTGGAAGAAATCGATGAAGTATATCAAGGGGAAGAATATTGTTTGGGTGGGGCATCATTTGGTGCGACCGTTGCCGTGGAGATGGCGAATCGGTTAATACAGTCTAACAAATCTGTTACGTTTTTAGGATTGTTTGATGGTTGGGCCAAATATCCAGATTCACTCATCAAGTCGAATACCGTGAGGTTACTGACCCAAAATCATCAGGAAATAGGGCAACAAACGAGTGAACAGCTGGAAGAGTTAGAAGAATATAGGAAAAAACTATTATTCGCGTTTAAGCTTCCTATCATTCGGACAGACGTAACTTTATTTAAGGCAAAGGACCTTTGGGAGGCGTTTGCCTCAGCTGACGATCCTTTTAATGGTTGGGGGCCTTTTGTTGAACACGAGATTATAGTTCATTCTATTCCGGGAACACATGAAACCATGTTTTTTGAATCCAACGCGGATCATTTAGCGAATCTTGTGGAATTAGAAGTCTTTTCAAAAAGGAAACGTTGAATTAAATGTAAATGCTTGGACTAGCGGGGGTATTTATCTTATCGGTTTAAGACCAATAATTACCTCGTACACAATGGCTATAATTTCATCCCAGTCTCAAAGATCCCCCCATATTTTTACTAAATTGTCGTCATAAAGTCTTGATATAATATAGAAAAGGATCATTATTCT
>NZ_CBCSKT010000159.1:0-34281 GCF_965140895.1 Legionella sp.
ATGTGCTCAAGTTCCATTATTAACTCATTTGCAAAGGGTTCTTCCATTGCATCTATTGTATAATGAGATAGTTTGACCTTGAGTAATTTGCCCTGTTCATTTTTTTCTTCAATTAAGGCTATACCAAAAAAACGTGCGGCGAATTCTAATCGAAAAGTAGCGTTACTTGCTAGCTGCTGATAAAAATGGAGTTTACTGTGTTTGTTAAGATAGTACTGGGTAAGATAACCTGCTTGTTTTAATACTGACTCTTGCTCGGCGATTTCGGGCAGCCTTTTCTTTGCATAGGCCTCCAATTTGTTGCAGAAACTATCCAAATTTGTCTTAAAGTCCCAACTAATCTCTGGTTCAAAACTAAGACTTTGAGCCTGATTTACATTCTGGGCCAACTGTTCTTGTACTTGTTGATTGACTGCTTGAGTTTGGCTTAGTTCCTCTTGATTGGCGATGCTTTGTTGATGAGCAATCGACAATTGGACTTTAGATTTTAATTGTTCTCGAGTTAAGGTTTTTGAGCTTCGTACAGTTTGGCTTGTTGCTTGAGCAATAATATAGGTTCCAGGAAGAGTTCTTCGAGGAGTGCGTTGCTGTAAGTTAGATAGCCAGGAATTATTAACTGATTCTTTAGCTTGTATCGCTCGATAAATTAATGATATTGCTTTAGTTGATGAAAAATAATAGCCTGCATTATGGGCTAGCGGATGAAAACCATCTATATTTTCCTGGGAATTAGGTTTTAAATCCAGCAAATTACAGTTGAGATTGTCTTTAGTAACTAAAATAATATGCACCATAAAATTGCATTTGCTGTCCGCAATTAATGCAACTAGCTTTTCATAAACTCTTTTTCTTTTTTGCTCGTCTTCATATAGAGGTTCTTTAAGAACAAGTGTTAATTCTTGAAGTTTTTTTTGTGCAAGGTATTGAAATAGCGGTAATAAATCACGAACCGAAATGGGAGAGGTAAATGCCATAACGTTTTGGTTAGAGAGTTTATCATCATGTTGACAATAAGAAAGATAGCATTCTAAAGCCGAATTGAAATAATAATAATCTTTTAATGGGGTTTTATAGTCATTCCAGCTAAAAGCACAGGAGTTAGCTGGGGATGGAGTATATTTAAACTCATTAAGAAGGTATTTTCCAAGTTGATAAGAAAATCGGTTTTTGGCTTGATGGTATTGTTCAACACTACTGACTAAGAGATCGATGCCTGGGCGATAATGTGCGGGAGGTGCTTCACCTTCAATAACAAGAAAAATATCTCTGAAATTAATACCAACTGACTCACCTTTGTTTATATTATATTTAATATGTACAATTGCCAAATTAAAAGCAAAGTGGAGATCGGGCCAGTACTCAATATTTAAATCATCAAAATCTTCTAAAAATATCTTGTGCTTATGTATTCCTTGACACAGAGAATAATACGTTTTGTTTTCGCTGGTTATTCTACGAGGCAGATCAGGGGCTTCATTCGCACCTTTGAAATAAGCTTTCTTGCGTAGCCAGTTTTCAAGTACATACTTATATATACGAAGGCCTGTGTCCTTTTCAACTCCTATAGCCTGCGTATCCCATGAGTATGTTGGTTCTGTACTCAAAGAAAAAAACGATTTTTCCTTTTTTTTAACATAAAGAAAAGGAGCAGGGCTTAGAGGGGGCATAAGCTAACTTAAGTCAAATAAAATGATTCCGATTATAACATGATGGACTTCGTTAGAACAGTTGTGTAAATATAATTACGATATGGATATATAATATATATAAAAACTTGCGTATCAATGAGTGGAGTTATGCGAGAAAAATAGAAGTTGAAATGACCGATCAGGGGTATGGGCTTTATCATCTACGCCTGTCTAATGATAGAAAACGCTTTGAAATTAAATCCTGATATTGATTCAGTAGTTCGTATGCATAATGAAAAAGAGGCGAGATTATTGCAGGCCGAGATTGCCAGGAATATAGGGTCTTATGTGCTTAATCGGTATGATAAGTTGCTTGAGGCCACTGAGTAAACCTTGGAAAAACGTAGGTAATTAATTACGGTCGCGCTTGTACGCTTATCTACGATCGCGAAAAAATGCGGCCATCTCACCTTGACCGCGGTAATTCAGGCTTCTATGAGCCACGTGCTATCTCACGAAAGTAATTAGATTTATATCTGTGCGAGCAACCAAACTACATACTACTAACCACCGCAGTTGCAACACATGCAGTAGCAGCAACAGCCAAACCCACAACCGCTGCAGGCTTAAAAAATCTATTACTATTAGTTGATACTTTCGCCTTTTCTTGAGCCTTCTCGTTAATTAACGCATTTTCCGTTGTTTGAGAAACCTGTTGTGTAGGACCATTAGGTGGACTTGCATTAACCAAAACATCTGCCTGAGCTATAATATGCACTTTCGAGAACACATAACCCTCTTTCTCAGCATACAAGTCATACTCACCAGGAGGAACATTTGTAAAAAGAATCCCTCCATCTAATGATGTACTCGTTAATGAGCGATCAAAAGGATTCGTTTTATGCGTCAGTGGAAAGATACCAAAATAAAACGGAGTTGATTCAACTTCTGGTGAAAGTCGTACCTTAACACCGTCAATACCTTGGGGGATATCATCTAAGGTCATGTTGGGTGGGGTAACTGTGGCTGCAATCTGAGCTTTGCCTGGGGATTGCGTAAAGCCTGAGGCCCATTGGATAAACGAATAGGCCATTTCTGATGGAACTTGAAATGATATATTTTTTAAATAGTTTTTATCATTGATGCCTTCAGGTGGTACGATGAAGGTTGCTGATTGTGTTGTTTTGTATCCAGACCAATAAGAGCCTGGTTTTTCAAAAACCAAGGTAATGGGCTGACCAATGGGCCATTCAATGGAAAACTTTCCTTCTTCGTCCGTGTAAATTCCTTCTTCTTTAGCACCAAGTGGCCAAACTAATCCACCCGAAATAGCATTTCCAGATACAAATGAACGTGCAAATCCAGAAACTAAAGCTGTTTGTTGGCTCATAAAAATCCCTTTGTATTAAAAAACGTAAATAATATCTTAGACCATTATAAGGAAAATGATCCTTTTCGGTTGAGGTTGTTTTCTTGAACCTCATTGAGGCTTTGACGAGTAGGGCTGTTTTTAAATTGGAGAATAATCACTTCTAATTCTTCTTCAAATTCAGGGCAATACATTCCTGCGTTTTTTAAGAGTTCGATAGCCAGTTTTACTAACTTTCCGGCAGTCTGAAGTTTTTCCTTATGCTGAAGTGTCCCTTTTTCACAGAGAAGTAGGTGGTTCTTTATGGTTTGCATGTTTTTACAGCGATTGATTTGCCCATGATCCTCGATAATGGAATTTACATTGTCATATTGAGTTTCCTCAGTTATAGAGAAAAAATAAGGAAACTTAGCCATTATTTTTTGCGAAGATAAGGCATGGAGCAACTTATTTAAATCAGTTACTTTAATGGTGCGTGTTGCCACATTTTTTTCAATGAATAGTGCCTCAAGATTTTTGTTGAGGATTTTAGAAAAACCTTGTTTGTTGAACGAAATCTAATTACTAGTTATTTTGATAAAATGAATGTTGGTAAGTAATTATTAGAAGTAGTCCGGTTGCTTGTAATCAGGCTACTTCTAATAAATTTTAAGAGCGATGACCATCCGCGTTATTTTGTCTAATATTTTTCCACAACCTGCTTAATAAAGAAAATATTTTTACCAGAATGATCAATAACTTCATTGACAAGAAAAAAACTATTCTATAAATTGCCGCCCTTTAACTCGAAGCAATTAAGGGACTTGATATGCCTAAAAATGATTTCTTTCGTAGTTCTAGTGTAACCACTGCCGCGATTCCTGGTGGATCAACTGCTACAGCTTCAGGGATTGGTGGTGGATTCTCTCAATCCGCATTAGCTGCACAAAAAGCAAGTGCTGTACTTTCCGCAAACAGTGGTCATCGCGATTCGTTATTCAACGCATTAAAAGTTTTATTTGAAGACCAACCCCAAATGGTGCCTTCTGTATTAGAAACTTATTTACCTGAATTGAACGATGGATTGATTGCAACGGATCATTCTATAGCATTTGTGGTTCGAAATGTTTTATTAAGCGTTTACAGCGGTGCAACTCATTTAGCACAAGTCCCTAGTGATTTATCCTCAGTAATTAAGCATACTGGGCATGGTTTATCACACATAGAAATTCCATCTGATAAAATAGAGGATGCATTCCATAAGACATCCACATTTAAACCAGAGGCTAAAGGCTCATTCCAGAGCATGCAGAGCGTATCAGAAGCTCTTGGTAAACAGGCCGAGAAGGTAATGGATGGCCTGAATAAGGATTTTCCGAGAAATAATTCACATGCAAGCGGCCATGCACAATTCGCCACCACTATTGCAGGCGTGAGCATAGGCGTTACAGGGGCACTGCCTACGGCATTGGCTTTAGGAACTGATCTTGTTGGACAAACATTCAAAGAAATAAGTGCAACGAGCCATTTTGTAACAGAAGAATCGGCAAGCAGAGATGGCAAAAAAAATGTCTATGTTGCAAGCAGTGACGTTTCAAAAGCAACTCAGAATAGTGACAGCCAACAATCAAAAGTGCGCTCACTGGAGCTGGATGACGAATTATCCAATATGGATCGTGCTTCTAACTTGTTGTCTAATCAAAGCATTACTTCTCCCATAAACACCGTATTAATTCGTTTAATCGCTTTATCTTTATTTGTAAAATCATCGCGTGCACTTAACAAGGCCTCGCTTGTCATGTCGGAAGGAAGGTTAAAAAGAGCTATAGTTGAGGCAACAGCTCAAGGGTCTTCTGGAGGTGTTGATCGCATTAATAGCCTACACGCCAATTTTAGTTCCTTGTCCAATATCTTGCGTCTTTGTGCCGATAATCTAAAAGGCCCAACAGCAATTGAAACTACAGTGCGAAGCAGTGAGGTTATTTCAAGCCGTTCAATGTCTGTATTATTGACTAATGTGTCAAAACTTGCTGACCTAGTACGTCAATTGTTTAATCAACAACCAGTAAATCAAGAAGAAAATTCTGCTAGTGTCAGTACTAATCGCGTTGTCGATTTAGCACAGCAAGGCGTTTTAAATAATTCAGAAGCTATGATCAAAGCGATACTTGATCGCATCGAACAAGAAAATGGCCAGCACGTTATTCCCGGGCTAAATCAAGACATGGCAAGTCAGTTGAACACGACTTCTCAATCGGGCTTAGCTTCTCTTTTATTGACTCACAGCGTATTTACTAATCCAATCTTATTGGCTAAAAAAGCGAGCAAGGGAGGGGTTAATACAAATGAGGCCCAGAAAAATGAAGCATTGATGGAAATGCTGCCTAGCCTAACTCAAGGGCTAAACCTGATCCAGGCATCAACACGAAACATGATGCAAGAAATGGAACACGTTATGGGGCAAGGTAGTTCGAAAAATGATGGCTCCTTATTATCCCCGCATCATACTGGTGCTAGTAATACAGCCACTCTTTATTGGGTAATAAGTGCTATTTTTCTGATCTGTGATGAAATGCTCTGTATTTGTCGTTCACTTAGCTTAATAGATAAGAATCGTGCCAATGAACTTTCTCAAAAAATTAATGAGTTACCAAGCAAAGATGAATCTGCTCAATCCAGTGAGCAGATCGCTTGGGACAGTCATTCGCAGCAAGAACGTAGTGCGACTCATGCCATAACCGCCTTACGTTTGACCTTATCACATAGCGGCGTTTCTCTAATGAGAATCGCTATGGCATTACATCATGCCGTAGAAAATCATATGGATACCGAGCAACAAAATCTTGCAATGCACACATTGCAAAGAACGCTATTGTCTTCTGGAGCGGAAACATTGCGTTCTCTGGTTGAGGGATCATTTTGGTCAACCGGTGGTACATTGGCCTTGCCTGTACTGTCGAATGGTTCGGCTAATTGGTCACATATGCAAGCCCATTCTACTGATCAGAATTTGCATCCTATACAAACTCATGAGAGTGAACAGTCCAGCAAAGAAAGTACTGAGACATTTCAACCGATCGGATTTTTCACTGATGCGGTAGCTGGTACAGTCATTAACGTTCTGAAAGTTTTAGCTCAAGGCAGTTTAGTGGGTTTAGATACAACAATCGAACTCATTAAGATATTGGAGATTCTTAGCGTGCATCGGGACTCTCTCAACGCATTGCGCGTGGAAAGTAACGACTCATCTAACCCTAATGGTCTATCTAAAAATGTTATTGAAGATCCAAGTGCTGGTTCTAGCGCTGGAACAGGAGCAATACTTATCAACATGTTGGCTTCACTACAAACACTAGATCAAAGCGCTCAAACTCAATCAACATTATCTGCTCAAGAACGGCTGAAACAATTGGTGGATCAGCAGATTGAAGGTCTGGCTGTTTTGGATGATGATGAAGAAGGGCGTGATAATAAAAAAGGCTTAAAAGAGTTTTATCGCGTTATTATTCGCTTGTTGGCACCTCAGCAAAATGAACAAGCTCAATATGATTTAGTGAGACGACTCGATTGTGGTGGTATTGCCTTATCTAGTTATCATTCGCTATTTGGCGCTTATGATGAAGAGCCACGATCGGATCTAAGATTTATAGGACAATTTGCAAATGATGATGACGCACAAGGTCTATTGCGCCGATTTATTGATGAAGCCAAAAAACGCGGTTCTCCATTATTGAGAAGCTTACACAATGCACTACCTGAAGATCAACGCAGCGCCAAGGCTCAAGTATTGTTTGAGCATGTGTTTGAAGAGGTATATCAACGTTATAAGCAAGTCAAAATAAATGATATTATCACCCATGGTTCCGGGAGAAGAAAAGAGCCCACTCGTGATGCCTTCAAAATGGATATGGGTTTGATGCCAGTTCAACTCGTGCAAGATGAGAATGTTGAACAGGATAATACCTTGCGATTAATGTAAATAATATGCCACAGTATCAAGCATCAGGTACACCTGACGAATCAATTGTGAGATCTAAGTTATTGGAACAGCTCCGAGCGAAACTGCCATGCATAATGCGTGAGCAGTTAACCGGAGATACCTTGGCGCAAGCGTACTTTTTGCTGGCGATGTTAAGTGACGATGAATGCGTTCATGAATTACACACATGCTTACAAGAGCAATACCCAACATCACCCGTTGGGCAATCGCCAATTGAGCAAGCCTTAGCATTAGTAGCTCAATTGCAGAAAGCTGCGTGTAATCCTAAGGCTGCGTTCAAATACCGCTTGCCCAGTTTTTTGGGCGAATATCCTATTCATAGCCAAGAAATCAATCGCAAGATTGAGCAATTTAATCAGCTCATTGAAGCCTATCATATTGATGAGCTAGGCCAAGAGCTAGAGCCTGCTGCTTTAGATGAGGCTTATCAAGCCCTCTTGCATACTATTGCTCATCATCACATGGGCTGTAATCCCCATAGCTTATGGCAATTACTCAAAGCCATGACGCCTTGGTCATCAGCTCCAATCGAGGAGTTTTTAGAAACATCTCCGTATTTATTGTCTCCCCTTACTAATTTAGAAGAAGCTGTATTAAAAGAACAAGCATCTCTGCCTAAACAGCCAGTTGCTGAAATTCATCTGCCTTCCTCTTCGAATAAGAGCACTAATGAGAAGCCTTTTTCAGAAAATTTTAACTACAAGTTTAATGAGGCAGGACTTATTGAATCCAGCGATTATCTGTTAATTAATGGATTTGCTTTTAAGCCTGGCGGGCATGCTGATGCATTAACGAAACAAGCACCGGAATTCTTACCTTGGAAACAATGGAAGGGCGCTATTCGACGTCAATTATCTCAACAGATTGAATTACCGCTAAATGATGAGTTTTTTGATTGGTTGCAGATTGTATTACAACGTCTTGGCATTGAATTTATGGCTCTGCAGGAATCATCGGATGAATGCTATGTTAGTCCTTTTTTGCGTCAGCAGACGACTCTAAGTACTTTGAACGAAGACATGATTCTGGGCATTTTGCGCGAACAATGTGAACGTAGCGAAACCGTTATTGATAGCGCAAATTTGTTAATAATCAGCCGTTACTTAATGCGGTTTTTACAAGCCTTCCAATTCAATCGTGGACAAGCATTAGGAATTGGTGCCAATTGGGGTGGGGTAGTTAATGAATCGAATGAGGCGGGGACGGATGCTTTTCGCTTTAATGACTCGGAATGGGCTTCACATTTTAGAAGTTTGAGCCTGCATCGCCAAGGCCCGGCTGAAGCGCATATGAACGCAACAATCGGAGTACATTTTGAACTTGAGGCATTGCTATCAAGTTTTGAGTACATGACCCAGCTACAACCTTCTGAATATGGCAATACGCTCTACAGTGCCTTAGTCGACAATCTTATGGCGACCATGTTCCCTGAACCCCATTATTTTGAAAACTCTGCCTATGTTAAGTACCGTCGGCACTTTGTTCTCAAACATACTGATGAAGGTATGCTGCAGGTTGATTCGTTTTATCAACCCGACTCACAAGGCACCTATTTTAAAACTAAAAAAGGGGATTTCAAGCAGACCCCCATGTTTCGGCAAGCAGGCTCTTTAGTAGTGGAGTCTTTTCCACGAGATATTGGTTCTGGTGAATGCTTGCAGTCTCTTTCGGTGGCAAACCCATTATGGCCCTTACAATTGCAATACGCCCAAGCCTCTTCGAGCAGCATCCGAGGTCATACGGTTTATAACCCAATTGGTCCAGACGAGTTTATTCCTGATACGTTTTATGGACAAATTATACGTGAAAGTGAACATGTATCGGTGCCCTTTATTGGGGTAGTACCCAAAAATTTCGATGGTCATTTTAAGCAAGTTGAGCTTTGCGCCTCGTTTGTAGTGCGTATGTTGCAATCATCACGCTTAATGACTTATTGTCCTACATTCAAAGAATATTATTTTTCGATTTTGTCCCGATTTTTACCGTCTATGGAGTGCGTGACACCCGCATTGCCTCTTAAGATGAATGCTACAATAAGACGTAAATGGAGTGACTTTGATCGCATTGTGCACGACACTGAACGGAGTGCAGAAGTTTGTCAGGAGGCATTTTTTTCTTTATTTAAGGAATTAGTTCATAGTCTTTACTCTTTAACCAAAGATGATGCTGATTTACATTATTATTTTGTTGAATTGACTCGTTCGCCTAACGTGTTTAGCCCGCATAATCGTGCAAACTGTGAACGTTTGATTCGTGAATTGACGACATTAAAGCCTTTATTAACAAATGAAAACAGAGCTAATCATCGACAGTATGAAGCTACTTTACATTATCTTGGTGAATTAACAGCTTTCTTCTATCCTGCTCCTAGCGATGAAACAGCAAAAGCAGTTGCCGAACAAGCACGTCTTCATGTCAGTCCACTATTGAGAAAGCCTGCAATCAAAAATTATTTTGCGATGCTTAGCCAGCAAGCCCAGGCGAATATCTCTCCTAAGGTTTCACCAGGATTGATGCATGATGCTTTAAAATATCAACGCCCATCTCCTGAGGTATTCCACGATTTTTACAGTCGACGGCATGCAGTTAATTTTTCCTCTGGTTTTCGATGCATCGATGGTGAGCAAATCGTGATGCCATCAACTCGTGAGGTACTATTAGATAAACTAAGTAAAACAGTAGGGGCGGCATTAGCGCTTATTCGTCGTAACAAATCCATTTTTAGTTTGATAACTCAACCATTTTCTCAAGCTTATATCCAAGGTAGTCAAGCCTTTCACCGTCAAGAGCGGTACAAAGTATTTTGGGGTTTATTCGCAGGCATTGGCGGCTTTTTTTATGGCACGGTGCTCGGGGTATATTATGCCTTAACCAGCCTTCCCAGGGCTATTTATCATGGTTGGTTTGCTCCTGGAGTAGAACAACATAAAGCCAATCATATTTTAGCAATTTCTTCCGCAGCCAGTAATGAGCCGGGTGCTCATATTGTCGCGATGATGAACATTCGTGATCACTTATTGCGACTCATGGCTACCTCAAATGAGCATACGCCATCAACCGAGCAATTAATTGCTTTATTGTTGCAACAGGTGAAGAAAATACATCCTTCTTTATTATCCAGTAAGGTAATCACAGAAGCACGTTATACAGAAATCCTGCAAAAGGCTTTTCCATTAGATTTAAATGCGTGGAATGAATTATTTGAGCCAGTAATACAGGCTGGAGAGGATAAGATCTTGCAAGGTATTCTTAACCAGTATCCTTTGCAAATCGATCGAGTACTCATTTATGCCCTCTATGAATCCTTGACTGCATCGAATAGTCAACAAGGTATTTCAGCGGTCATTAAAGCGGTTGTTGATAAGCATAAATTAAAGAACCCGCAAGACAATGCATTATCTGCTTTAGTTCATTATTATGCGAGTAATCCTGATGCCCAAATACGAGATATTGAACAGTATCGATTTCATGGGACCGCAGTAAGAAAATTAAAAGAGCAAGAGAAACAAGTACGTAAAATCCAAACATGGATAAATAATGCTCTTGATATGCAATGGTCTTTAGAAACGCTGTTTAGCCAGTTTCTTGAGCAATACCATGTCTTTTTGAATAAAGACACGTTGGAGCACATTGTTTCCAAGCTTCCTAACAGTATCAAAGCAATCGTGTTAGAACTTTTTTCTAATCCTTCAGATCAAGAAATAACACTATTGAATGATTATGAGTTAGATAGACAACAAAAAGTTTTTCTTTTGCGATGTTCACGTTGTTATCGGGAAATCACTTCACAAGAAGTACAACAACGTATTCAATATTTGGCTGATGTTTCTATGCCGTCGGAGCAAATGCTAAGTGTTAAGGCTCAAGAACATTTGAAATTAATTCAATTGAAGCAGCGTGAGTGGCAGCATCGATTATTAGCAATCGATGCTATTGCGCCTATTATTGAGGAAACAAAGAGGCAGCTTGTAGTCTATCACGCAGATTTAGATGAGTTAGTGCGTATTTATGAAAACTGTTTAAATGGAACTGACCGTAGTCAGGCATTTAATTTGTTTTATAGCCAGGCAACAAAGATACTGGAAGCCTGTTCCATAGAAAGCCCTTTACGTGATTGGGTCAACGTGACCATGAATGTTTTTGTAAATGAGCTTTTAGATCAACAGCAAACATGGACTAATGTGAAAATTATTAATAATCCATTGAGTAATTCTTTGGCGGCAAAACAATGGTTAGGCCATTTGATGACGCACAACAATGCGCTACGGACACTACTTAGTCAGCAAGTGGAACAAGCTCCATCTTTAGATCATGCGGCACTGCGTTGCCAATCCATTCTGCATGCTTTAGAAACATCGCAATCCAGGCAAGAACCTATTCGTGGCACAGGCATGCAAAAATTATTACGCATCATTTGCCAAAATGCGAATACATTGACCACAACAGGTGAGCAACAAGCTAAACACGTTCCGATTTCGGCCTTATGTAAACATTCGATTACCATGACTCGAGCTTTAGAACGTATCCAGGATAAAGTTCCTGAAGATGATTTCGTTAGGGCTGTTGATATCAACTGGAAGGGATTTAGATAGATTAGGCCTTCAAGGAAGGTTCAATGCGCTCTAATAGTCATCTTTCGGCCATTGAACCATTAGAAATGGTGTATATCTCACTTAGTGTCGGCTGGATATCAGGGCCTCGATGGAGTAACGCTAGATTTTTCTACAGACTCAGAATTCGCAATAGCTTTCTTGCGGTTTAATTCGATGGTGATCATAACCACTTCAAAATTTTCTAACAAAACTCGAGCAGCCTGAATGTCGGATAGTTTTATGGGCTTTTTGGTAATAGGATCCTTTTCCATCCGATTCAAAGTGGAGAGGTCATAATAGGCTTCTTTATACCCGACAGGAATATCATTGAAATAATCTTTCATGATGGGATCTATAAATTTCTCAAGTAACACTTCTTCTTCTGAGCTTAACTTCTCCAATTTTTCGATACGAACTGCTATTGACTCAGGCTTTGTACGGATGAATCTATCGATATAGGCTTGCGTATGTTCTGTATATTGATCCACAACGGGAACTTGCTGCGACGAAGATGAAGGAACTGGTACGTTTCGCACAACAACTCGCTCGATAACGTGCTCAACCTCAACAATTCGAGTTTCAGGAATAGACCGACCCATATTATGATGAGTATAGCTTGGACTATGTGCTTGTAGAAGTACACCTGCACAATAGATCTCAGCAGTAATACTTCCTCTATGGATGGTTTTTATGACATCAGCATGAGGTCGGTGGGTAAAATATACTTTTCCTTGGCCATAAACGGTTAATTTTAAATCTCTATCTACTTCGCCTTCAATTGTCAGTGTCCCGTCACCATCTTTGAGAATCTGGCATTTAGCAGCGATATTTCCTTTTATAATTACATTACTTTGCTCAGAAATATTTATTTTGACATTGTAGCCTACAGCACCATTGATGGTAGTTGAACCAGTGTCTTGTCGAAAGAAGTTCGTGTCATTTGCAATCTTATCTAACTCGACATTATCTGAGCCTTTGTGGTTGATTGTGAGTCTTTGAGAACTCCAAAAAAAGTCAAACAGTCCCATTACATCTCCTTATTAAAGATCGGATAAAAAAAATCGATTTTGAAAGCTAAAAGAATAAAATGCAAGAAATTTAAGCGTTTTGGAGTAGGTTATTTAAAAAATTAAATTCTAGCATGGATGAAGGCATAGCCGTACTCAAGGGAACAAACACCAAGCCCCTGAGTACGGCCGCATTTTATGCGTAAGGAAGAACTAACACCGTGGTTCCTACATCAATAAATTGCTCATTTAACCACTTTGCAGCTCCAGGCAACACACGAACACATCCATGACTAGAATTCGCTCGCGGAACCTCATAAGCTGCATGAATTGCATAGCCATTATGGAAATGCATGCAATAAGGCATCTTAGCCCCGCCAATTACATGTCCATCTTTAGCAATAGGGTATTCATTGGATCTGCAATCAGCGCCTTTTTTATTAAAAACAGTATAAGTACCTGTTACTGTTTTACAATCTTCTTTGATGTCATCACAGTAGTTCTTCCCACCTGAGGCACTACCAGTCATAACCCGATTACCTTTAGCATCATAAGCTGCCCAAGCGTATTTTTTGGGGTTAAATACAAATAATTTTTTACCTTTAACATCCCACGTTTGGGGAAAGGCTTTGCGTCCTCGAGTATCATCCTGGTAAGGAGTCGTATAATGTAAGCCTCCCGCATCATCAGTAATTACATCTTGTTTTGTGCATGATGCCGCCATTATTCCTGATAGAAGTATTAGTGGTATCGTTTTTTTCATTATTAAACATTCCTATTAACTAAACGAACCCGTTATCATACGTCCTTTTGCTATAACCAGGGAATAGTTTTAGATAAATCAATTGTTTGCGTTCGAGGATTCCTTTGTATCCAGGCATTAAGAACAAAATGTCTTAATTTTTTGCATTTATCAGTAGAACCCATAATGAATAGATGTCATTATTCAATGGCTTATTTTTAAGGAGAATTATATGTTGGTTAAGGATTTGCGTATTGATATTCCTGAACGAGCTAATGCACCAAAAACTCGATTGCATATACGGGTAGTCAGTGAAAATGAGGACAGCCTCAATACGATACCATACCTTTTTATGCTCCCAGGAGGCCCCGGCGCTAACCACTCGCATTATAAAGATTATGAATGCCTTCATTCGACTGTTAATGTAGTATTTTTTGATCCCAGAGGATGTGGGTTAAGTGAGAAAGGTGAGCCTTCATCATACACTATGGACAACTACATTCAGGATGTTGATGTAATTCGTAAGCATCTTAATTTGGAACAAATAGCCTTATTGGGTAAATCATATGGAGCAATGTGTGCCTTAGGATATGCTCTGACTTTTTCAGAACATGTTTCTAGCCTGGTTTTGGCTGCTGGTTCTCCTAGTTTCAAAAACATTGAGTCTGCTCGTCTAAATATTGAAAAAAGAGGCTCTCTTGCTCAACAACAAGTCTGTGAACAATTATGGGCCGGAGATTTTAAAAGCGATGAAGAGGTAGATAACTTTTTTGAGGTCATGGACACGATGTATTCCTGGAGAAAAAGACATAAGCTTCCTGTAAATCGACCCACAGCGGATTATGCTTTTGCACGCGAACCATTGAATCAGGGATTTGGCGGGTTTTTACGTACCTTTAATTATGAAAATCGCTTGCAGGAAGTGGCATGTAACACGCTTATTCTTGTTGGTGAAGAAGACTGGGTTACTGATAAAAAGCATTCTGAGTTTATGGCCAGTAAGATCTCAAACAGCCAATTTATCGTGTTCGCCAATGCGGATCACTCAATGGAATCTGATGTCCCACAAGAGTTCTTTTCAAGTATCGAAACTTTTTTGAAAAACAAGGTGAAAAAAGGAAACAACATCATTTTTTTAAAGAAGAAGGGGATACAGAAAAAAAACAATTGAGTGATGAGGCAGATAAATCTAAGGTTTGTTCATTTGATTAAAAGAAAGCAGCAGCCCATATGAGCGCAACGTACTGGCTTGAAGCTGGGGTCGGGCACAGAACCCGTATTACGACCTCGTCTAAGTATGGGCTATAGATCCGGTACTCTTTTGGATGCTTTATGTGTTTGTACAAAAATCGATAATTAAGGTATAATCCCCTTTTTTTTACTAACCATGTTAATGACATCGGACATACTGTTTTCATCCTTGGCAATTGCCCCCATGATCGACTGGACTTACAGTCATTTTCGCGTCTTCATGCGTATCCTTGCTCCACATTCGCTTTTATATACCGAAATGCAGACTACTGGCGCAATTCAAAATAACCCTCAACGTTCTTTGCCGTTTAAACAAAAAGAACATCCATTAGCGTTACAGCTTGGAGGTTCTGATCCACAGGCCTTAGCGATCTCCGCCAAATTAGCGCAAGCAGAAGGTTATGATGAGATTAATATTAATTTGGGATGCCCAAGTGATCGAGTAAAAGCAGGGCATTTTGGCGCGTGTTTAATGAGTCAGCCTGAACGAGTGGTTGATTGCATTAAAGCGATGAATGATGCAGTGACCATCCCAGTTACTGCAAAAACGAGAATTGGTATTGACCATCAAGACAGTTATGAGTTTTTTAGTAATTTTGTGCATCAATTAGTCGATGCGGGCAGCCAAAAAATTATTGTACACGCACGAAAAGCTTGGCTTAATGGATTAAGTCCAAAACAAAATCGTACAATTCCTCCCGTTAATTACGATTTTGTTTATCAAATAAGAAAAGAAATTCCTCATATCCCTGTGGTTATTAATGGCAATATTAAAAGCTATCAAGAAATCAAAGAACATCTGGAGCATGTAGATGGTGTGATGTTAGGGCGTCTGGCCTGCGATAATCCTTATGAAATAGCCAGCATCCACCATGCTCTTTATCCACAAAGTCTAATGTTGTTGCGCAGTCAGTTATTTAGCCAGTATAAAGATTATTTGATTGAGGAATATCATCACGGTACGGCTCTGAGTTTATTGGTAAAGCCAATATTTAACTTGGCTTTTGGTTTGCCGGGTGCCAGTCAGTGGAAAAAAATATTAATGCAGTTGTTGCAAACTAAAGACCTATCTCTATTAGAGCAAGCAACCTATTATTTACTAGAGATAGAAGAGGCTGTTGCATTATAAAAGGCGGCCCCCCATATTTGTCATCCCCGCGCAGGCGAGATGGGTGGTTTGGACTTACTTCATGGGAAGTAAAAAAAGCCGTCATTGACGAAATTTACATTATCGTGAACGTGTAGCATTTAGAGATAAACTCACCTGCACGAGAAGGATAAGCCCTTAATATTGGAAATTCACGTTGTGTCGAGGCGTTCAATACACGGGATTTTCATTTCAGTGCTCGAAAATCACTCCATTTGGGTGCAAACTAGTGAAATGTCAGCAGACTCTGATGTTATTCATAGTATTTTCTTCTAATTTTTAGTACATTAACACATTTAATATTTAAAACCTCCAGAGGATTGTTTAGGCCATGCTGAATACGTTGATCAAGAAAATGTTTGGAAGCCGAAATGAGCGTACATTGCGGCGTATGGAAAAGGCAGTAATGGCTATTAATGCGTTTGAATCACAGATGCAGGCCCTGACTGATGCCGAGTTAGCAGGAAAAACCGCACAGTTTAAAGTCCGTTTTAATGACGGAGAAAGTCTTGATGAGTTATTAGCAGAAGCCTTTGCTACGGTCCGAGAAGTATCTGTACGTACTTTGGGATTACGTCATTTTGACGTGCAATTAATAGGTGGAATGGTATTGCATGAAGGAAATATTGCCGAAATGCGTACTGGGGAAGGTAAAACTTTAGTTGCAACATTACCTGCTTATTTAAATGCAATTACTGGTCGTGGCGTACATGTGGTAACGGTTAACGATTACCTGGCCAAGCGTGATAGTCAGTGGATGCGCCCTATATTTGAATTTTTAGGATTGACGATTGGGGTAATTTACCCAGATATGTCTCATAGTGAGAAGCAAGCAGCATATCATTGCGATATTGTGTATGGAACAAATAATGAGTACGGTTTCGATTACCTGCGCGATAATATGGCTTTTAGCTTAACTGATAAAGTGCAACGAGAGCTTAATTTCGCGATTGTGGACGAAGTAGACTCCATTCTTATTGATGAGGCGCGTACTCCTTTAATTATTTCCGGTGCGGCTGAAGATAGTTCAGAGCTGTACATTAAAATTAATAAACTAATCCCGAACCTGAAAAAGCAAGAAAGTGAAGAAGCAGGTGATGGCGATTATACGATTGATGAAAAACAAAAGCAGGCGCATTTAACGGATGCAGGCCATCAACACATCGAAGAGTTATTGCTTAAAGCAGGTTTATTAGAGCAGGGCGAAAGCTTATATCATGCCAGTAATATTATGCTGATGCACCATGTTAATGCGGCTTTAAAAGCACATGCGATGTTCCATCGTGATATTGATTACATTGTTAGCGATAACCAAGTAGTTATTGTTGATGAACACACTGGACGCACTATGCCTGGTCGTAGATGGTCTGAAGGCTTACATCAAGCTGTTGAAGCGAAAGAAGGTGTAGCGATTCAAAATGAGAACCAAACTTTAGCATCCATTACGTTCCAGAATTTTTTCCGTATGTACAACAAGTTGTCTGGAATGACGGGTACAGCAGATACAGAAGCTTATGAATTGCAACAAATTTATAATCTTGATGTTGTGGTTATTCCAACCAATAAACCTATGATGCGCAAAGACGAACCTGATTTAGTTTATTTAAATCAACAAGATAAGTTCCAGGCAATTATTGATGATGTGCGTGCTTGTGTGGAGAGTAAACAGCCTGTTCTTGTTGGTACTGCATCAATTGAAGCTTCTGAGTTATTAAGCCAACTGCTTAATAACGCGAAGATTAAGCATCAAGTATTGAATGCTAAGTTCCATGAAAAAGAAGCACAAATTATTGCTGAAGCTGGACGTCCAGCCGCGGTAACCATTGCTACGAATATGGCAGGTCGTGGAACTGACATCGTGTTAGGTGGAAGCTTATCTGCTGATTTAGCACAATTACCTGAAACTGCTAGCGCTGAAGAAAAAGAAGAAGTAAAACGTGTATGGCAAAAACGTCATGAAGAAGTGCTTGCCTCAGGTGGTTTAAGAATTATTGGCTCTGAGCGTCATGAATCACGCCGTATTGATAATCAGCTACGTGGTCGTTCTGGTCGTCAAGGCGATGTGGGTAGCAGCCGTTTCTACCTATCGCTTGAAGATAATTTGATGCGTATTTTTGCTTCAGAGCGTGTTGCATCTATGATGCGGCGCTTGGGGATGAAGCCTGGAGAGCCAATTGAACACACTTTAGTGACTAAGGCGATTGAAAATGCTCAACGTAAATTAGAAGGCCATCATTTTGATGTCAGAAAGCAGTTATTGGAATACGATAATGTGGCCAATGATCAACGACAAGTCATTTATACTCAACGTGCTTCTATCATGGAAATGGCAGATACTGAAGAAGTCGTAACGATGATGCGTGAAGAAGTAATCAACAACCTTGTTGATACTTATATTCCACCACAAAGTTTAGAAGATCAGTGGGAACCAAAGGCATTAAACGATGTTTTATCGGAAGAGTTTCAATTAAAAACTCCTCTACTTGAGTGGATTGAAGAAGATCATCATATTCAACCTGATGAAATCAAAGAACGAGTTCTCGAATTGGCTGTAACGCATTATGATGCCAAAGTACAACAGGCTGGTAGACCGGTTATGTCGCAGTTTGAAAAGTCAGTAATTTTACAAACTTTAGACAATCAATGGCGTGAACATTTGGCGGCAATGGATCAATTGCGTCAAGGAATTCATTTACGTGGTTATGCTCAGAAAGATCCGAAGCAGGAGTATAAAAAAGAAGCGTTTTCTTTGTTTACTAGCATGCTGGATACCCTAAAATACGATGTGGTTCGTCTGCTTTCTTCAGTTGAAATTCAAAGTGAAGCCGATGTGGATGCGGTTGAAGAGCAACGTCGTGCGGATCAAGTAAGTAAAATGAGCTTGAATCATGGTGAGTCGTTCGCTGATGACGAAAGTGGTACTGCTCAATCACAAACATTCAGACGCCAAGAAAAGAAAATAGGGCGAAATGATCCATGCCCATGTGGTTCAGGTAAGAAATACAAATCTTGCCATGGTAGTTTGTCGTGATTAAAGTTGCTGTAGCTATTATTGTAGATGAACAGCAGCGTATTTTAGTAACCCAACGCCCACTTCATGCATCTCATGGTGGGTATTGGGAGTTCCCCGGTGGTAAATTAGAAGCCAATGAACTTGCCGAACAGGCTCTTATCCGTGAAATAAAGGAAGAAGTTGGTTTGGATGTGCTTAAGCATCAGTTTCTAGGTGAAGTGCATCATCAGTATGCGGAGCGGTCGGTACAATTGCTTATTTTCCTCGTAACACAATTTTCTGGAAATCCTACATGCATTGAAGGACAGCTTGCTATGAAATGGATTCGTCAGCAAGAGCTGAATCCTGATGAGTTTCCTGAGGCAAATCGGGAAGTGATGCAGTTGATTCCCGCGCTGTAGTTTAATCCACATTATAGTTGTCTTGGTTAAGGCTAGTTAGAGTTGTAGGCTTGGCTGAAAAGCCAAGTATCGGGAGTTGCAAAGACTGTGTTTGCTGGGCTTTTCAGCCAAGCCTACGGTTTAGATTAATTAAAGTCCAGATACAAAGCTGCATGATCCGAGACTTCTTCACTCATAACCTCGAATTGATTAATTTTTATTTCCGGTGAAGTCAGGATATAGTCCGCAAATTTTTCACTTTTTTTATAATAACTGGTACGTGTAGAACGTACCTTATTAACGGTAATAAGATTCGTCATACCTTCTTCGATAATATGCATGCTTTGCGTGTTTGGTCTTAAATTAAAATCACCGCATAATATTTTAGGCGTATTAATTGTATCCATAAAATGACGAATACGCATAGATTGCTCAATTCGATCTGGGGTATCGCTTTTACCACGACCATTCCAAAGCCCGTGCACATTTAAAATCGAGTAGGTTTGATTATTGGATTCACATTCAACCCATTGCATGTTCCGTGAATGATTCTCACCAATTCCAGGATGATATTTTTTCTGGTGAATATTAATTTCGCCTTCACTTACAATATCAATACTCTTTCTTAATAACATCGCTATGCCATAAACGTTATCTACAGCGGGTTTAAAAATAGCGTAATGTTCGGGAAGTAGTTTTTGCAGATCGGAGAAAATATTTAAACTTAACTCGCGTTCTTGACGAGAAATAACACGATGCGCTTTGTGATAGACCTCTTGCAGGCAAAAAATATCCACATCTTTATGATGATTTATAAACTTTAATAAGGGGATTCTTAAATGCCCCCCCCATAAATTTAATGTAACTAGCTTCATTGCCCATTCCTTTGATCTTATTCAATAATCATAGCCTATTTAGTTAAAATAATTCCAGGAGGTGTTTGCATTTATACTCGCTTAGTAAAAATACTTCAGGTTTTCCCTCATTGACAGAGACCCCGTTTTTTGTAACGCTGTTATTTAGTAAAATCAAGGAGTTGATGTGAACGGATTGAAGTATATTTTATTAATCACCTGTATTTGCCTTACATCTCTAGCATATACCAAGCACGAATCTAACTTACGTATTATAACTCCCGATAAAACAATTATTTTAGACCGTGCAGCGTTACTCGCTCATCCAGCGCTTACTCCAGTAACGATCAACAATGACCGAGCTTATCCTAATCAAATAATTTCTCATAAAGGAATACCCTTATGTAAACTTCTTAAACCCTATGTTGCTCGGGATAATAAAGTTATTGAGTTTATTGCTAAGGATAATTTTCATGTTTATGTGCCGGCTCAGAAAATTATGGATTGTAGTAAAAAGTCATCCATTGGAATGCTGGCAATAGAACCTGAATCTAAATGGCCAGTGATTGATAATCATACTGGATCTACGGCGGGACCTTATGAAATTATTTGGCTTTATCCCGAACGCTCTTACATCTCAAATGAATATTGGGCATGGAGTGTGGTTACGATAAAAATAATGAATGATCACGATTATAAATACTTGCTCCCTGTACCTAAGACCACGGATAAATCAATTATTAATGGCCATAAGATATACATTAGCTATTGCGAAGGATGCCATACAATGAATCATATTGGAAAAAGTAATATTGGTCCTGATTTAAACTGCTCTAAAAACCCATGGGATTATTATCCTGATCGCGTAGTGTTGAAAAAGTTTATTCGTGAGCCTAAATCTGTTCGTATTTTGCCTGAGGGAAGAATGAGTGGTTCTGATTCTATATCCTTATCGGAAAATGATCTGGATGATTTAATTAAGTTTTTTGCGGTGATGAAAAATAAAAAGCAATGCTGATGTGGTTTAGATTAAGGGTCACCGTTAATATTTCCACGGTGCAAGATCAGCATTGAGCATTGTAAGAATTCAGGTTACGCTTTTAGGAGATATTGACGATGTAGAGCAATAATCGCGGCCTTTAATTCATCTGCTCCTGCATCATTAACAACAATATCATCTGCATTTTTTAATCGTAGGTTCGCATCGGGTTGTGCTGCCAAAATGGATAAGGCTTGTTCCTGATTGCAATTATCACGCAGCATGAGACGTTCTATTTGCATGTGTTTGGGGGCTTGAATTAATAAAATACGGTTAATATATGGATAGTTTTTTTTATCGATTAGTAAGGGAATTTCGACAATGCAATAGGGCGTAGTGGCCAAATCAACTTGGTCTTTAATTTTTTGACGGATGAGTGGATGTAAGAGCTGTTCAAGCCAAGTGCGCTCCTTGGGATCGCTGAAGATAATTGCTCTTAATGCCTTACGATTAAGTTCATTATGCTCATTTAAAATTTCAGCACCATAATGTGCAACAATTTTAGTATAGGCATCTTGGCCGTGCATGGTAAGGGCGCGCGATATATCATCTGCATTGATAACCTGTATTCCTAATTCTGCAAACATCTTGGCAGCAGTACTTTTGCCGCCTGCAATCCCACCTGTTAAACCTACACAATAGACCATTAATCTAACCTATTTTTATTAACACACGTAATTAAATTGATATAGCAGGTTCCAGGGACCGTACTTTTTTGACGACAAAAATCTTTGGCTGCTAATGCCGCATCATCGCGTCGTGGATAAGGATTGCTGCGCCAAACAATTGCGGTACGGTCTAAAGCAGAGCATACCCACATGGGTTCAACACGTACCCCCTGAACGAAGCGTTCGCAATTATTTCTTCTTATTTTACACGTAGCTGGGTCTGTACTTCCTTTTTTACACAGGTCAAATGCAAAATTTACAGCGACTTTTCGATACGCACTCGCAGCAATCCATGGTTTGCCACTCGCATCATAGGTAGTACATTGCCAAAAATTACCGTTCAACGGTAGTTGTGCAAATGCTGAAACAGAAAAGCCAAGTAAAAATAAAAAACTGATTCGTACATAATAATTCATTTCTTTTCTCCCTGAAGCAGGCTTTTTAATTGCTCAATGGATAGATCTTTTGAAAAATACCATCCTTGCAATAATTGTACTTCATTTTTAAGCAAATAATTTACTTGTTCTTTGGTTTCAACACCTTCTGCAATAATAATTAAATTTATTTTTTTTGCCAAATCAATGATTGCATCGTTAAGTAACTCGGTAATCGCTTTGGTGCCAATGGCCTGAATATATATTTTATCTATTTTTAAATAGCTGAACGGAAAATGTTGTAGGTAACTTAAACTTGCATGCCCCGTGCCATAATCATCAATAGCTAATGAAAAGCCTTTATTACATAATTCCTGCATCCTTTGCAGATAAGTATCATTATCCTCATTAAGCAAGTTGCGCTCGGTTATTTCCAGTAAAATCTGAGTGGAGGGAATTGAATACTTATGTTGTAATTGATAAAACTTATCAAAAAAATCGGGATCGATAAAATGGGCTGCGCAAATGTTGATGGATAAATGGAATAAGGGGTTGGATTTTAAAATATCTTGAGTCTCTTTAAAGGTAATTTCAGCAATTTGTAACGTAATGGGGATAATTAATCCAGTCTCTTCCGCTTCGATTATGAATGAGTCAGGCATAATAATTTCATCGTGCTTGGTTTTCCATCGTAACAGAACTTCCACGCTCGAATATTGATTCTGTTCAACATTAAAAATTGGTTGATAGACGGGATAAAATTGCCGACGTTTGATGGCTCTTATTATCGACCATTTTAACGAGGTACGTACACGGATCAAATTTTTGAATAAATAATATGAAAAAGCCGACAGGATTAAAATATCAAGAGTAAGTAGGATTTGGCCGTTTCGTAAGTTGCTATATAGAATTTGAGGTGAATAAATCACTTTTACAGCGACTCCTTTAAGGTTATGGAGATTTACGCTGGTAACAATAGGTTTAACAATGGGGTTTGCTACTGGGTTGTATATCAGGGATTGGTTTGGTTTATTCGAAATTTTAAGCAAATCTTTTTTATTATTTTCATCATATAAAATGACCGTGTAATGATCTTGTCCTGTAGGTTTGAGTAGAGCCTCAAGCACGGAAGCCATAAAAATTAATTCTATTTGGTAATGGCTAATGTCCTTTTTTAATGAGTAAATTGTAAAATTATAAGTGGGTAGCTCTAGAGGTCCCGCTATAGTTTGTGATGCAATATCGCCATCTAAAAGAAAACTCTTATTGTAAGGTAAGGTGGAGCAAATAAGGTCATGGTCGTTATCTTTAATCGCGATGGCTAAAATTTTAGGATGAGCAGTATTTATATAATTTAAATAGGGTAAAAGATCTTCTTTGCAATCTAAATGAGCCTTTTTCAAAATGGGCAAGGTCTGCAGGCGGGAAAAAGCTTCGTTTATTAAATTATCAAGAGTATATGCCGAATTATGGGCTGCGTTGGATACTTGAGTATATGCTTTAGCAATATAGTTCTGCCACATAATGTAGGAGAAGAAACAAAGAATCGTCAGAGTAAGGATCCCCCAAAACACAGTAAACTGCCTATAAACATAGTGTAAAAAGGGATGCCGCAGTTGGTTCATAATATTATGTTTTATCCATAAGCGTCCTTTATAGAGTTTAGTGTGATTTCTGCTAAATTCCCAATAATATCTTTATTCGTATTTAAAGGCGGAAGCCAATAAAGTGTAGTTCCAATAGGGCGGATTAAGGCACCATGCTCTAATGCCTGTTGGTATATTTTATTTCCTATACGGCTTGATGGCGTTGTTATTTCTAAATCTGCAGCAACTAAAGCACCAACACCGCGAACATTGGTTAATTTACCTGATACTTGGGCAATTTCTTGCATACAGGAAAACATATGGTCGCCAAGCACACGTGCTTGGTGAATAATGTGCTCTGCATGCATGGTTTTTATGGTAGCTAAAGCAGCGCAGACAGCTAATGAATGACCACTATACGTATGTGAATGTAGAAACGAGTTGCCGTTGGGGTAGTCATTATAAAAAAGCTCAAAAATGGTGTTGTCGATCATTACGCAGCTTAGTGGAATCGAACCCGATGTTAATCCTTTAGATAAGCAAATCAAGTCTGGCTGGATGCCCGCATGATCACAGGCTAACCATTCACCAGTTCGGCAAAGCCCTGTCATGATTTCATCGGCAATAAGGTAAACGTCGTTTGCTTTGGCCCATACAGACAGCTTTTTTAGAAAGTCGGGGCTATAACACAGCATTCCGCCAGCACCTTGTACTATGGGCTCAAAAATAATCGCACAGGTTTTCTCAGCTAGGGTATTTAACTGCTTTTCTGTTGCAGGCCAATATTCATCACAATTATCCCATAAGGGATCATTCTTTCCGGAGACATAAGGAATATATTCAAGAAAATGGCAGGGCACGCCGTAGGCTTCGTAAGGTGCTTTATAGAGTCCCAAGTCACTGGTTCCCATTGTGGCAAGGGTTTCACCATGATAGCCGTTTTTCAGGGCAATAAATTGCTTTTTATGGCTTAAGCCTTTGATTTGATTTGCATGGATTGTCAGTTTTAATGCGATTTCAACAGCACTTGAGCCATCGCTGCCAAAGAAAATATGTTGTTTTTGAGTGATTTGAGCTAATTCTTCAGCCAGTTCAACTAAAGCGGGATGGGTGGTATTTGCTGCGATGACATGCTCGAAGCGCTGCAGCTGATTTGTAATTGCTTCCATTATTGCCGGATGCCCATGACCTAAAGATTTGCACCACCAGCTGGAAATTCCATCAATAAGCGGACCCTTATTTGTATACAGGTAACTTCCTTGGGCGCGCTCAACAACAATAGGAGGGATTGCTTCAAAATCTTTCATTTGCGCACAAGGATGCCAAACATGTTTTAAATCGCGATGAATTAATTGTTCTATGTTGACCATTTTTAAAATTTTGGTTGACAAGACGTTGTGCCACTTTATCATGTACTCTATGACAAATAATAGGGGTTAATTGTGACTCAAAATAAAAAAAAATGGTCAACATCAGAAATTACTGTACTTTATGAGCAAGCATTTAATGATTTATTAAATCAAGCACATAGCATCCATAGAGAAAACCATGATGCAAATGCTTTACAGTTTGCTACCTTACTTAGTATCAAAACAGGGGCTTGCCCGGAAGATTGTGGTTACTGTTCTCAAAGCGGTCATCATCAAACGCATGTAGAAAAAGAAAAATTGATGACGGTTGATGCCGTGCTAAAAAGTGCGCAAGAAGCGAAAGATAGTGGTGCAAAACGTTTTTGCATGGGGGCTGCCTGGCGTTGTCCTCCAGATAAAGTAATACCCCAATTACAAGAAATGATTGCAGGTGTTAAGGCATTAGGTTTAGAAACATGTATGACTTTAGGCATGCTCAATAAAGAGCAAGCATCATGTTTAAAGGAAGCGGGTCTGGATTACTACAACCACAATATTGATACATCTCCTTCCTATTATGAAAAAGTAGTCACTACTCGTAAGTTTAGTGAGCGCTTAGAAACCTTAGATAATGTTCGTGAAGCAGGTATTAATGTCTGCTGTGGTGGAATTTTAGGTTTAGGTGAAACTCGAGAAGATCGTATTGAGTTTTTATTAACTTTAGCCAATATGGACACACCACCAGAAAGCGTTCCAATTAATCGCCTAATTCCTGTAGAAGGAACACCATTGGCAAAAGCTCAACCTGTTGAAGGTATTGAATTAGTACGTACCATTGCTACCGCACGTATATTAATGCCTAAAAGCGCGATTCGTTTAACTGCAGGACGCACTGAGATGAGCGATGAGTTGCAGGCTCTGTGTTATTTTGCGGGTGCAAACTCGGTGTTTATTGGTGATAAGTTATTAACGGAAGATAACCCTCAACGCGCTAAAGATAAGGTGCTATTTAACAAATTAGGCTTAACTGAGTTCGTTGAAGCTTAAATTACACGTTATCCTGGATGTCCCTTGCTTATTAGGGATGACCTGTACCCATGGTGAACGGATTTTAAATCAAACATAGCCCGCTATTGAGGGAATAAATAGAGCAATAATGTCTTTAAACGAACAAATAACAATCTATACGAATCTGCTTAAAGAACAAGGCTTATTGAGACAGCGAACCGTCCTTAAATCGGATAACTCGTCATTGATTCATTTTGACAGTAATGATTATTTATCGTTGACTTCGGACAAGCGTATTTCTGCTGCCTATCAACAAGGATACTCTTGCTATCCTAGTGGTAGCGGGGCGTCCATGCTTCTTAGTGGCTACCATGAAAACCATCGTGTGTTGGAGCAGGCTTTTGCTAAATTATTAGCCGTCGATGAATGTATTTTATTTTCTTCAGGTTACGCTGCGAATCTTGCCTTGACGGCATTGCTTGGTCGCTTAAAAGCTCATTGTTTTGTTGATAAGGAATTACATGCATCGGCTTATGATGGCTTAGCTTTGTCACAGGTTAGTTTTACGCGTTATTTTCATAATGATTTAGTGGATTTAAGCCGCAAGTTACCGCAGCATACACCTAATTCCGCATTAATTACGGAAGGCATTTTCAGTATGAGTGGGCAAATAGCGCCATTATCGTCTATATATGCCTTATGCGTAGCGAACCAAACTGAGCTATTGGTTGATGAAGCTCATTCTTTTGGGGTTATTGGCGAGCAAGGTAGGGGGGCTGTTGCCCATCATGGGTTAACACAACAAGAAGTCCCATTACGCGTCATTCCTTTTGGAAAATCATTTGCCTCGCAAGGGGCTTTAATTGCTGGGGCGCATGATTGGATCGCGGCGTTATTGCAAGCTGGTCGTTCATTAATTTATTCAACTGCAATTAGCCCAGCCTTAAGTTATGGATTATTAACCACCTTGGATGTAGTAGTCGCTGCAGATGAGCGGCGCTTAAAACTGAGGCACTTGGTCAACTTGTTTCGTGAGCACATCCAATCCTCACCTTTTGACTGGGCTGATTCATCAACGCCAATTCAGCAATTGCGTTTGGGATGTCCACATTGGGCTTTATATTATACCCAAGAGCTCAAAAAGCAAGGCATCAGCTGCCTGGCAATTCGTAAACCAACAGTCGGTAAAAAAGAAACTGGATTACGTATCATTTTGAATTATGAGCATACTCCAGAACAGATTAATCATTTATTTAATAAGTTAAATGCAATTTATGAACATACATCTCAATAAGCACGGCTCAGGATTTCCATTGGTTTTTTTCCATGGCTGGGGTTTTGATCAGCACATTTGGATGAGCATAGTGTCGGAGTTACAGTTAAATTATCAGCTTATTCTTGTTGATTTACCTGGCTTTGGGCAAAGTCCAATCATGGATTGGAGTACTTTTAAAACAAGCTTACTAGCTCAATTACCCGAGTATTTTGCTGTTGTTGGCTGGTCTATGGGAGGATTATATGGCACACGTTTGGCTTTAGATGTTCCACAGCGGGTGACTCATTTAATAAATATTTGTTCCTCACCACGTTTTTTACTGGATGACTCCTGGCCAGGTGTTGCTCTGGAAGTATTTGCTGAGTTTTATCGTAAATTATCACAAGATCCACAGAGCACATTGAAGGAGTTTATTGAGTTACAAACCAGTAGAACTAAATTCAAGATGGAGTCGGGTCGTTTACCTACTGAAGAAGGTTTGGCATCTGGGCTGGAAATTTTGGATACTTGGGATTTTCGCCAGCAAATGAGTACGTTTGAACGTCCTGCATGTTATATGTTTGGCCGGCTGGATCCTATTGTCCCTGTTAAAACAATGAGTGCGATGCAAGACATTTATCCAAACTTTAATTATGTGTTTTTCAATCGTGCAGCACATATGCCATTTTTATCTCATCCCGATTTATTTCTTAATGAACTTCGAGGTTTTATTAAATGAAGCGATATTTTATTACAGGAACCGATACGGATTGTGGGAAAACCTATGTTACAGCCAATTTAGTTCAGCATTTTTCTAATTCTGCAGCAATTAAACCTATTGCAAGCGGGTGTTTGGGGCTAGATAATCAGCAAGTGAGTACGGATGCTTTGGCATTACAAGAGCATTGTCATTTAAGTTTGGATGTAATTAATCCTTGGCGCTTCAAGTTACCCGTTTCTCCTCACCTTGCTGCTAGAGAAGATGGATGCTCTTTATCAATAACTGAGATTGCAGATTATTGCCTTAACTTAGAGTTAGCAGGCATTGAGCGGCTATTTATTGAAGGAGCGGGGGGCTTAATGGTTCCCTTAAATGATAATCAAACGTGGATAGATTTTTTAAAAATCACACAATTTCCTGTAATTTTAGTAGTGGGTATGAAGTTGGGATGTATCAATCATGCTCTGTTGACTGCTACGGCATTAAAAACACATAAGATACCATGTGCCGGGTGGATTGCGAATTGCATTGATCCTGAGATGTTAGCTTTATCCGAAAATATAGAGACATTAAAGTCGTTGCTTGATGCTTCACTTTTAGCAACATTGTCATTTGCTGGAGCTTTTTCTGACGTTAATTTATAGCAGTAATCCAATTAAATTAAAATAAATGCTCGATGAAAATATAGCGTGATGAATTTAATGAACAATAATGTGGCTCCAGTGTAATGTGCCATCCCGCTCGGTGATGTTTAAACCCCATTTAGAGAGCAATGCGCATTCAACCAATAACACCTTTATCCGCTAATTGATAGCGCCCCTTTTTGTTTATTAATTTAATCCGTCTGGCATAGGTTGGTCGCTTCCACAGTGCATTCGTTTAAACACATTTTATCTAAACTCGGTGGGAAAAAGGCCAAAAGCGATAAAGAAAGTAAACTCATTAGCCCTAAAATAGCACAACGAATCATAAAACCCATGATAGAAATCTCCTAATCAATAATACTTGGACTTTAACTTTGTTTTTAGTTTTGTCATTCTCGCAGGCGAGGATAATAGTTCTAAACATCTGGTCCCATTACAAAAATGGAAACTAGTTTATAATTTCCTACTACCATTGGCTAATGAATTAACCCAATGTGTTGGACAATACTTCTTGCCTTTATAATGATGTTATTTTCAGGCCGATTGCTCCTGTGATGTGTATATTTGTATTGGAAATGAGGCATTTGATACATATCCTTTATAAGAAGTGGTGAGGAATAGCGGTCTTGGATTGGAGCACAGACCATTTCTATTTTGTTCAAATAAAAGCACTTGATGTATTAGTTGTTGTCAAATAATATATTTACGATGTTAAATAGCTTAGAGGTGATTTATGTTGACCAAGGATAAGCTTGTTAATTCAGTTGTGACAGCGTTTTTAGTTCTTGCCACCAGTAGCGCAAACGCAACAGACGGGAATGAAGCCCCCGCAATGGAAAAATGTTATGGCATTGCTAAAATGGGTATGAATGATTGCTCCACTGCAACGGCGTCATGTGCTGGCTCCGCAACTAGAGATCAGCAAAAAGATGCTTTTCTTTTTATGCCCAAAGGACTTTGTGAAAAAATTGTAGGTGGAAGTCTCAAATCAGAATAAGGAGATGAATATGAAACAAAGGATTGCCCACTGGGGTTTATTATTTATTAGTTTAATTACGTGCTCTGCTACACTGCAAGCTGAGCCAGAGACCCTTATCCTCGATAACCATCATACTTATATTGCATGGAATATTAACCATTTGGGTTTTTCAACGCAAACAGGAAAATGGTATGCAACGGGCCAGCTTGTTATTGATAAAGCTCATCCTGAGAATAGCAAAGTTGTGGCGAATATTAATGTTGCTGACATCGTAACTGGTATACCTGAATTAGATAAACATTTAAAAGGTAAATTATTTTTTGATGTAGAGCATTTTCCTAAGGCGACATTTGTTAGTGATAAAGTTCAAATAACAGGGGAGAATAAGGCTGATGTTAGTGGTGTATTAACTCTACACGGTGTGAGCAAACCCGTAGTGTTGCATGTGACCTTTAATAAAGCAGCGATGAATCCTATCAATAATAAGATGACTGTGGGATTTACTGCAACTGCAACGATTAAACGCTCCGATTTTGGAATGAATACTTTATTACCTGCTCTTGGGGATGAAGTTGAGCTGAACATTAATGCGGAAGCTTATCAGGATAAAAAGGCAGGGTAGTTTTATCCGTTGGTAAGTGGTAGTCCGTATAACGCTGCGTTAATACGGGCTACCTTAATGTCAACACTTCCTTAAATAACATCAGGAATCACAATGCAAATAAAAAATAGCGTAACCCGTTTTGGTATTATTGCTATTTTGCTCCATTGGATTATCGCGGTATTAATCATTGGCTTATTAGCTCTAGGCTTATACATGGTTAATCTTCCCATTAGTTTGGAAAAATTAAAGCTTTATGGATGGCATAAGGAGTATGGATTCTTAGTACTATTTCTTGCCTTGTTTCGTCTTACTTGGCGGTTATGCAACACAACGCCTGAGTTAGCATTACCTTGGTTAGAAAAAATCGCAGCACGTAGCATGCATTGGTTTTTTTATGGATTTATGTTTGCTATGCCGATTACAGGTTGGTTAATTACCTCCGCAGCAGGCTTGCCCGCTTCTTTTTTTGGCTTGTTTTATTTACCTAATCTTGTGGCTCCTGATCCAAATAAACTCGTATTATTTGAGTGGATGCACCAATGGCTAGGTTACGCGTTGATTGCGGCGATTTGCTTGCATGCTGTTGCAGCATTAAAACACCATTTTATCAATAAGGATGATATATTACGGAGGATGCTACGATGAAATTAAGTCAACGATTTTTATTTTTAATCTTATTGTTTTGTTCTAGTGTTTATGCGGATTCATTGCCTAAATGGGAGATTATCCCAGCAGAAAGCAGCATTAGTTTTACGGGAACGCAAAATAATGCGCCTGTAACTGGGGCATTTAAGTTATTTAAAGGAACAATCCAGGTTGATCCTGCAAAACCCGAAGGTGCTGCGCTCGATTTTATTATTAATATGGATTCACTTTCTGTTTCTTATGCAGATTTAGCAAATATACTAATTACTCCAGAATGGTTTGATGTTAAGGCATTTCCAACAGCGGAGTTTAAATCAAGCAAAATAAATAAAATCGATGAGCAACATTATACAGTTGATGGTGTTTTAACAATTAAAGATAAATCTCAGCCTGTAGTTTTGAAGTTTACCGCAGTAGAGTTTCCCAAAGATCATGGAGTTGTTGAAGGTTCAACAATAATTAAACGCAGCGCTTTTGGTGTAGGCTTAGGCGAGTGGGCGAGTACCGATGCAATCAAGGATGAGGTAACGGTTCATTTTAAGGTCGCGGCATCGCGTAAGAAGTAATGAGAATAAATTTGTATGATTGGTGTGCAAATAATATACTGATATAGATTTGAGTTGTTTCATCTTTGATGTAGTCAACGAAAAGGAGCTTTCTATGATAATCAAATCACTAGCCGTTGGATTAGTGCTTGCCTCTTCTATGATATTAGCAAATAGTCCAAATCAATCAGCATGTTATAAGGAATTTCATGGAGAGAAAGGATGGCATATGCTTTCAAAGGCCTGTCCCGTAGCACCTGCGCGAAGTTGGCAAGAATATTACAGTGGGGGCTATACTCAGCCTGGATTGTAAGTTTGAGGATAAAACCAGGAGGATATGTCTTCGGTCATACATTAATTTCCTCTTGAATTCTTGTGGCTTGATTGCGAGATGTATCAAATGGATCTCGGATTTTATAGTGAATATGGGCGTAGTATTTGCTCATGAGACTCATTAAAAAATTGTAATTCGTATTCTACTGATTGAGCAAAAGCGGCCTTCATTTTTATTTGGGTATTCGGTGTTGACTCAAGTGCTAACGTATCAATTGTATCTGCAAGTGTTCGTGTTGCCTCAACAAAGGTTGTACTCGAATAGGTTTTTATCCAGTCTTTATAGGGATTTGCTATTAACTGCCTTGGCGTCAATTTTTTGGTTCCTAATTGATAGTAAATCCAAAAACAAGGAAAAATACTGCAGAGCGATATTGGAAGCTCTTCTATATCTTGTGACTTTTCTTGAAGGTACTCTACATAGGATAAAATGGCTAGGCCGGGTTGAGATAATTCGGTATGGGTAAAATATTTTTTATACCGTTCTTGCATGGATTGTTCACCGGAAATGATGTCGCTGTGCAGATAGTCTAGTTGTTGAGACAGCTTGGGATTAATTTTAGCTGATCTTTTGGAGATATTTTTTAATATTAATGCATAGTGATGCAGGTAAATGTAGTCATCATGTAAAAAGTAACCAAAAGCGTCCGCTTTTAAAGTACCTTCAAACAATTGTTGATTAAAAGGGTGCGTATAAATTTTTTCTAAGTTTTGGGCAATAGGCGGTACTTTCAACAAAGAAGAAACAAAATTAACTGTTCTTGGAGCTGAAAAAAAAGATAGGCTTTTACTGTACATAATTCACTCTTCCTTCGCTGGCATTATCCAGAGCAGGTACTAAGGGTTATTCTCAGCTAAACCGGGTATTGGTTTAGCACCCCTGGTGATAAAAATGTGATCCTACAGTTTAAACTATGTGCGTGTCAATAAAACTTTTGTGTATGTTTTTATTGGAAATAATATAGGGTTAGGGTTTGGTGCTAATGGCAGTTTCTTAAGTTTGTCTTATCAAAAAATACTTTCGAATTACTGAGGTAATTCGGTCCAGAGTCTCACACATTTCTATATTAATATTTAATAAGTGTCATTAGTTACACGTAATTGGAAGAGGAAATACAGTGAAATGGTATTGGATATTTAAAGAAAACCTGGTTGCAAGCAACCAAGCTTAATTGATTTAGAGTCTTAGTTCTTTATCAGGTGCATTCAATATAATTTTTCTTTGTTGAGTTAAGCCAAACACAACTGCTTCGTGACTTAGTTTTTGAAGGTCTTCAATGAGTCGTTTCGTTGGGCTGAAATATAAACGTGTGGCTTGATTATTGTTCTTTAAAATACTTTGGAATTGCTCCACATCAAAATCCTGTTCTTGTTCTTCATGAAAGCAATCCAGTACTTCATGGAGCAGTTGCTTTTGGGTTTCACTGCGTTTCTTGAATAGTGGATTACTACTTTTTTGCAGATTATTCTCGATATCTTTTTTTATAGTCAAAAGTGATTGAGACAGGTTTGAAGAAAAAACCTCTTTCTGCGCTTTAAGTGTTTTTATGCGCGCCTCTTGTAATTGTTTTCCTGATTCTAACCAAGATGAATCATTGACTTCACCTTCACTAGCTCCAAGGAACTTCATCATCCCTATTGGATTTTCATGTAATGGAATGGAGTTTGGCGATTTAAATGCATGTTGTAATTGATAATGGTTGAATGATAGCGGCTGGACTTCATTAATAAGTTCAGGGCTATTCATTACGTATTTACCAAAAAGCGCGTGAGCGATTTCAACAGGGCCCGTTGTACAAACAATGATGGACTTAAAGTAAAGATTAATTTCCTTTTTCCTATAATAGGTTAAAAAATCATCATCATTTAACTGTAGAATCTGTTTGCTTTCTGCATATTCTTTATTAAAAAATAAAAACTTAACCAGGTTCATGTTTTGTTCTAACTCATTTCTGAGTCTTTGTATGGTATCTGTTGATGATTCGCTGCCTTGCTTATTAAAGCGTAAAAACAAATCATTACTCACCATGATTTGTTGAATGTAATTCCTGTAACTACGAGACGAACGCAATGGTATTGAGTCAATAAGCTCGGGCTGTTGCTTCAAATCTTTTGACTTGGCAATATAAAGAGTTTCGGAGCGATTTCTCATCAGTCGGACTACGTAACGGCTTAATAAAGTATCACTAAATTGTTTTTCTACTTGCTCATTAAAATCATTGTCGTAATGTGCAAGCTTCATTAACAGATTCTGGTGTACTTTATTTATCAATTGATTCGCGGCTTGTTCATCAACTACGGCAATAAAATCATTATTCGCCAAAATAAATTCTTTGCTTCCTAGCTTTAAACTACCAATATTAAGCAATAGGGGGGCATCAACATCGATTTGCTCTGGAAGTGCAGAAGTATCAATTGGGTAATCAAAGTCGGAATAAGTACCCAATTGATAAAATGGTGATAGCCATCTTAATATATCACTGGCAACTGCAAGATTACCGCCTTGATTTAAGTGAGTAATTTCATCATCATAAAAATGAAATAATCTTTGCTCATTATCAGAAACAAT
>NZ_CBCSKT010000160.1:0-9312 GCF_965140895.1 Legionella sp.
GATGTGTACTGCATGGACCGGTGGATTATTGATTAGCGTTCCTAAGTCATCAATGAAACGTGACTATCAACGCTTAACTCGTTTAAGCTATGCTTTTGCTTGGTTGGCTGATTTATCATTAATTTACTTAGGTGGTGATTTAAAGCGTAAAGAGCGCTTATCTGCACGCCTAGCTGATGGACTTTCTTATCTATACATGGCGATGGCTGCGTTACGTAGTGTGCAGTTAAATGGTGATGATAAAGATGAGCAATTGCCTGCACAGTGGGCAGTTTCTTATTGCTACTATCATGCACAAAAATCACTGCTTGCTTTATGCCAAAACTTCCCATCACGGTTATTCGGTTTCATCATGCGTTTTGTGGCATTTCCTTTGGGACAAACTATGCGTTATCCCAGTGATAAATTAGATAGAAAACTGGCTGCATTAATGACTGGGAATAACCATTTCCGCAATCGTTTGAAATCATTTCTTTATTTATCAGGAGACCCAAAACAGCCTGTGGATCGTATGGAACATGCCTTACAGTTAATTATCAATGCGGATGAACTGTCTAAGAAAGTAAGTGATGTGAAGCGAGCTAAGTTTGGACATTTAAAAGCTAAGCTAGAACAGAAGCTTGAAAAGAAAGAAATTACTCAAGAAGAGATGGACCAATTGCTAGCAGTAGAGGCGGCACGTTGGGATGCCATCTTGGTGGATGAGTTTACTTTTGAATCGATGAAGCAAGGTACTTTTAATTCAGTAATCGATTATGTTAAATCACCATTCATTTAATTTTTTACAAACGCTTAACACCAAACGCAAAATTAGATGTCAATTTGTCGGCATCTAATTTGCTATAATTAGGGCAGGTGTTATCAATTTAGTGTGAGATTTGAATTATGGCTGAGAAACGATTCCCAACTACCCAAGAAATTAAGTCTTCAATGGAAACGGCAGGGGCTACAATTGAAGGCGCAGAGTATCTCGCTTCGCGCGTGAGAGATTTAGCAACTAAATCTAAGTTCTTAGCTAAGAATCCAGAATTAAAAGAAAACATCATTGCAGCAGTAGATAAGTTTGTTGATTATGTTCGCTTTAAGCTGACTGTAAATGGTCAGCCCTGGTCTGGTCAGGAAGTAGAAACTTCAGATTTGAAAAATATGCAGGCAAATCTTGCTGACGCTGCTGTGAAAGAAATGGCAGGCAAGGTATCTGACATCAAAGTCGATTACGCCGTTAGTGCGGATGGACATTATATTCGTGGTTATTCTTCCAGCGACGGAGCAGTAAGCCCAGAGACAGTAAGTAATCTGGATAAAGTTTTTAATGCATGGCTGGCATCAAAAGATCATGTAATCAAAGGTGGTTTCATCTACCATGTCGATGATAAGGTGCAAAGCGAAGGTACAAGGGTCACTCAGGAAGAGATTAAAGCGTTGATGGACGAAGGTGGTTTAAAAGATTATATGGCTAATAAAGGGATAACACTTCAAACTAGAGAACGTGACTATCCTGGAGAGTCTAAAGCCGCTGAAGCTTTAAAAGATGCTGAAGTTGCAGTCGAGGTTGTTGCTAAAGCCAATCAAGATGAAGGCCTGGAAGGACCAGAAGCCGATACTGGCCCAGGCGTTTCTGCTCTCTAACCGCATTATAAAAACGGGTATCCTGGTTGCCTGCAACCAGGATATACTTAAAATAGCAACAAAATCAGCTCACAGAAAACTATAGCATTGATACAGAGTAGCTACGTACACAAACATTAAGCATTATTCGCCGCGGCCAAGCGCTCGAACGAACCAATATCAAACCACAGCCCACTATAAACACTAGCTGTTGCTTTTGCCAAATTCGCATAATGCCTAATCAATGGAGTAACAGAATAGCGCCCCTGCGTGCATCCCGAAAACACTTGTGGGTGATAACAACAAATCCCCGCCAGAGTATATTCGCGATTCGCATTGGTTAATTGCTGTTGATTAACCAGACCAAAATCTCCATGATGATTTAAGGCCGGGTTTTTATTGACCAATATGACCTGAATGGAATTGGGCTCAGGGGTTTGTAATAAGCTGAAATCAAAGTCGGTATAAATATCTGCATTCACGGTAATAAACGGTTGATTGCCCAATAGAGGTAAGGCATTAACAATACCTCCCCCCGTTTCCAATCCTCCCGGTGGTTCGGCAGAGTAAATAATTTGTATACCCCAACGCTCACCATTACCCAAACACTGACGAATTTGTCCACCAAGATAGGCGTGATTAATGACTATTTTTTCATAGCCAGCGTTGGCCAGATTGATAATATGGTGCTCAATTAAAGGCTTGCCTTTGACAACACATAACGCCTTAGGCTTCATCTCAGTTAACGGTTTTAGGCGCTCCCCGCGTCCAGCAGCGAGTATCATGGCAGTATTCATGGTAAATAAACTCTCGTTTGTAAAAAGTGCAGCAAGGGGTGAAGCTCAGGATAAATTTCTGTACATTCAAGAACATATTTCAAAGTTAGGGGAAGGTCTTTTAAATAGCCCGGTTTATTATCACGCAAATGTAAGCGGGAGAACACACCTAATACTTTTAAATGTCTTTGTAAGCCACATAAGTCAAAAGCACGAATAAATTCAGCAAGAGAATATTGGCTGGCTAAAGTATTCTGTTTGTAAAATAGCTCCACCCATTCAATAAGTTGGGCGCGAGGCCAAGAAATATAGCAGTCTTTCAGTAAGGACACTAAATCATAAGTAAGCGGGCCGCTCATGGCATCTTGGAAATCAATAACACCTAATAGCGTTTCAGAGCCATCAACTACCAACATTAAATTACGCGAATGATAATCACGGTGAATAAAGGTTAATGGTTGTTTCGCAACTTCTGACGCAATCCAGTCGATAGACTCCTGTAACATGGCTGTTTCTGCCTCACTAAGTTCTAGTGCAAGATAGGCGTTAAGAAACCATTCAGGGCAGAGATTCATTTCTTTAACCATGAAGCGATAATCAAATGGTGCAAGCAGTGGATCATTAATCGCACTGGTTTGAATTTTAAATAGGGTTTGTATTGCTTGCTGATAATAATGTTGCACGGTTTCTGGGTTAAGCGCATTTAAAAGCAATTGATCGCCCAAATCATTCAATAATAAAAAACCTTGTTGCGTATCACTGGCAATAATTTTCGGGGTACATACACCTGCCTGCTCCAACCTTTGTGCAACATGCATGAATGGATGTAGATCTTCTTTGCCTGGTGGTGCATCCATAACTACTTGAGACAATCCATTATGAAGCACGCGGAAATAGCGTCTAAAACTGGCATCTCCAGCTAAAGGGGTTAAAACAAAATCTTGTTGTTCAAGCACTTGCGTAAGCCACTCTTTCAGTGCGTTTTCTCTTTCATGCATGATATACTTCCCGACATTATTTTTGGCATGTAACGATTCACCATGTTCTTTGAGCGAATTGTTACTTGATTTTTAACTGTGTTAGCACGCAGTATATAGTCTTTGTGTGCATAATAAGGCATTTTATTACTTGTGAACAAGATTTCAGTTAAATGGTTCTTGATGGCAGGAGGTACAATCACCCTGACTACGCTTATGGTGATTCATCACTCTTTGGCTCATGCTGACTCCATTACTTATGAACCAGTACAAGCCTGTGTGGTCGCACGTGATGTGGATTTAACCAACGCAGTAAGAAGCAAATTAGCCCAATGCTTAGGCTGGCAAAACGACCGCAGCTCACCTGTCTGTTTAGGCTCTTATAGACCAATTACGATAACGCCCCTTGCCTCACCAGATGAGCTACGCATTATGGCGGATAAAGTGTCTTTCTACCAAGATAAACCCTCAACCTTATCTGGGAATGTAGAAATTCGCCAAACACTGCGCGTTGTGAACGCAGAAACAGCACATGTGTATCGAGATGCTAAAACGAACCAAATCACGCGGATAGAATTTTTAGGTGATGTACATTATTTAGAACCCGATAAGTTAATGATTGCCCGTAAAGCGAGTATTAATCCTCAAGATAAATCTGGGCAAACCGAAGACGTCATCTATCGTTTTAATACCAATAAAGGTCATGCCCTGTTGCCCGCTTGGGGGCGTGCTAGCCTAATGCAGCGCTTTGCTAATTCTGATTATTTATTAAATCAGGCAACCTATACCACCTGCGCACCTCAGGACAAAGCGTGGATGCTGGAGGCCAAATCAATAAAACTTGATGATAAGAAGAAAGTTGGCGTGGCTCGTGATGTAAAATTACGAGTTCGAGAATGGCCTGTGCTTTATCTTCCCTATTTAAGCTTCCCAACCAGTAAGGAGCGCAAATCAGGCTTCCTCATACCTGTTGCAGGATACTCTAATGTCGGTGGTTTTGATTTGGGCATTCCTTATTATTGGAACATAGCTCCTAATCATGATTTGACCTTAACCCCGCATTTATATACTGAGCGAGGGGTGATGTTGGGAGCTGATTACCGCTATTTAACGGAAAAAAGTCACGGCATTATTAGCGGTACATTTTTACCCCAAGATGCTGCCTTCCGTAACTTTTTGCATGATCAGGAATGGGAATTCCCCAGGTTAAAGCACAACTCAACAAACCGTTGGTCTATAGGTGTATTAGAATCCACCCTGTTAGCCCCTAATTTGAGTTTTAACGCAAATGTACAGCAAGTTTCAGATGATTATTATTTACAAGATTTCAGTTCAAATTTAGCCCTCATTACGCAAAGACAATTATTACGTCAAGCCGATTTGACCTACACCACGGAGAATTGGATTTTTAGAGGTATGGTACAAAGCTATCAAACCCTGCATCCAGTTAATGAAACACCAATTGCTGATCAGTATGAACGTTTACCACAAATTGCGGCACACGGTTATTATTATGATTTGCCAATGCATGCGAATTTAAACCTCGTAGGGCAATATGATCAATTCTTTTGGCCTGGAACGAAGTGGGAAGGGGCGCAAATAGGCGTGCCTCGTGGTCCCCGATTGCATTTTAATCCGGTGCTTATTTTACCGCAGCGTAAAGCTTGGGGGTACATTACACCCTCAGTAGAGTTTGTCGAAAACTATTATGAGGTAAGTAATAACTGGGGACCTAAACACACCGATTACAATCGTTTTATACCCCGTTATGATGTGCGTGGAGGATTGTTTTTTGAGCGCAATTTTAACTGGTTTGGTAATGGATACACTCAAACATTAGAACCCAGTTTGTATTATTTATATGTGCCTTACCAAGATCAGAGTGCTATTCCTATATATGATACAGCTAACATGATCTTTAATGTGGATCAATTGTTTAGAACAAATCGCTTTTCAGGCTTTGACCGTATTGGTGATGCGAATCAATTATCTTATGCGGTGACTACACGCTGGCTCTCTGAGGAAACAGGTTTTGAACGCGCTAATTTCTCTGTTGGTCAAATTAAATATTTTACGAATAGAACAGTGCAATTATGCCGAAGTTTGACTGGTCCTTGTATTGCTAATCCTTTAGAAATAGGGCAGTTGTCTCCTTTTGCGGATACCTCGCCGATTGCTTCACGAGCAGTTTATCATTTTAATCCAGTTTGGAGCATCACCGGTGATTATGTATGGGATACTGCTACTTCGGCTACAAATAACGGCGATTTAAATCTGCACTATCAACCTGCACCAAATGCCATCCTTAACTTTGGTTATACCTACCTGGTTAATGGGGATGTTACTTCAGTACGGAATAATGCCAAAAGTGATAACGCATTACACCAGGCTCTGGTTGCGTTTTCTTTGCCTTTAAATGCAAAGTGGAGCACTATAGGAGCTTATAGTCATAATATTAGTAAAGATTACAGTATGATGTCTTTATTAGGTATGCAGTATGATAATTGTTGCTGGGCTGTACGTATTTTTGGTGGGCGAACATTTAAAAACCTAAATGCATCGTATCAACCACAGTACAATAACAATGTGTACTTGCAAATACTATTAAAAGGCTTAGGATCCGTAGCTACAAGTGATCCAAGTAGGATCTTAAATACTTATATTCCAGGGTATAATGATCCATTTCATCGGTAATGGTAAAAAATTAGGCAGGGCTGCTTGTATTTTGGTTAAAAATAACTTAGTGTGACAATAATTTTAATATTTTCGAGTTACTGCAAGGAACGCATACAAACTGCTCGAAAAAGATTAAATAAGGAAGGATTTTTGTATGTGTAAAAAAATAGCGCTTGTTTGTATGCTGTTTGCAGCAGTAAGCACAAGTCAGGCAACGCAATTCTTAGATAAGGTCGTTGCTGTAGTAAATAATGGAGTGATCACTTCAAGCGAGTTGGACAAGCAAGTGTCTTTAACTAAAAAGCAGCTACTTGCACAAAGAATGCAACTTCCTCCAGATAATGTACTACGCAAACAAGTATTACAACATTTAATTGATGTCGATTTGCAAATGCAAATGGCAAAACAGAATGGGATTACTGTTGATGATTCTGAGTTGAACCAAGCGATTGAACGCATTGCTACAGCAAACCATGCTACGATGGTGCAATTACGTGAAGAAATAACACGCCAAGGTATGGGCTGGAATGAATACCGCGAGAGCATTCGTAAAGAAATGGTTTTGTCTAACTTGCAGCAAAAGGCTGTAGGTCGTGACATACGCATTACGAATGAGCAAGTAGAGCAGTTCTTGAAAACTGAAGGAGATCTCCCTGTCGATCGCACTAATTTTACTTATCACCTACAAAATATTGTAATTCCATTAAGTGAAAAGCCAAGTGCCGCCGAAGTGCAAAAAGCACAAAAGACCGCTGAACGGGTGTTGGCGAGCGTTAAAAAAGGAGATGACTTTAGTCGCCTGCCTTTTGACAGTTCAATGAGTAGCCTTGCTTTAGAAGGCGGTGACTTAGGAGAACGACATATTGGCGAGCTCCCTGAACTTTTTGCCAAAGAAGTTATTAACATGAAAGTTGGCCAGGTTTTGGGGCCTTTACGTGCAGGTAACGGTTTGCAATTAATTAAATTGGTAAGCCTTGGCGGCGCTGCAGCGAAGCAACAACATGTGGTTACCTTAACTCATGCGCGTCATATTTTGTTAAAGACCGATGCCAGTATGCTTCCTGACGATGCGAAGAAACAGGTCAATAATATTTATCAACAACTCATAGCGGGTAAAGATTTTGCAACCATGGCAAAACAATACTCTTTAGATACCGTCAGTGCGGTAAAAGGTGGTGACTTAGGCTGGATTAGTCCAGGTGAAACAGTGCCTGAGTTTGAAAAGGCGATGAATAAATTACCCTTAAATCAGGTAAGTAAGCCGGTAAAATCTCAATTTGGATGGCATTTAATTGAAATTTTAGGTCGTAAGCAAGAAGATGATTCTGTTGCTTTTAAGAAACAGCAAGTACGACAATTTTTACATCAACGTAAATTTGCTGAGGCGGTACACAACTGGCAACAGCATATTCGCCGCGATGCATACATTAATGTTGTTGAAAAGGAGCTAGCATGAAGCCACTGCTAATTAGCAGTGGTGAACCAGCGGGAGTTGGACCGGATTTATGTTTGGCTCTTGCTGACTATGATTTTCCTCTGGTCATTTTAGGTGACCCTCAAGTACTGGCTTCACGAGCGAAAGAGTTAGCTTGTGAGGTTTGCTTTGACGAATATCAATCAGGGCAAATCGTTACGCCTAAATCTGGGCACTTAACTATTCTACCTATTTCTTGTCCTGCTCCTGTAGTCAGTGGTCAACTTAATCCTGAAAATGCAACTTATGTGCTTGAACTACTAACACGTGGTGCAGAATTATGTAGCCATGGTGAATTTTCTGGAATTGTTACCGCTCCCGTGCATAAGGCAATTATTAATACGGCAGGCTTTGCGTTTACAGGCCATACTGAGTTTTTTGCGCAATATTATCATGTTGATACGGTGGTGATGATGCTTGCATGTACTCAGATGAAGGTTGCATTAGTTACAACTCACCTACCATTACGCCAAGTACCTGATGCAATCAATGCAGAATTGATTATTGAAGTAATTACTAAATTGCATCAATCTTTAATAAGAGATTTCCAGATTGCAAATCCTTGCATTAAAGTTGCAGGCTTAAATCCTCATGCTGGAGAGTCGGGTTATTTAGGACGAGAAGAAATTGAAGTAATTAGCCCTGCGTTAATTCAATTAAAAGAGCAAGGTATTAATGTTCAGGGGCCCATGCCCTCTGACACGATGTTTATTAAGGAACATTTAACAGACTGCGATGCTTTTGTCGCCATGTATCATGATCAAGGCTTACCCGTTATAAAATATGCTGGCTTTAATGAAGCGGTTAATGTCACCTTAGGATTACCTATAATAAGAACCTCCGTTGATCATGGAACAGCCTTGGAATTGGCAGGAAAAAATTTACTCGATACTGGCTCCATGTTGGCTGCCGTTGAAATGGCCAAAAATATGGCGCTGTCTAGGGCTGTTGACATTTCGCTAGTTTGAGCCAAAATCAGTTCATTTTTGCTCAGTCCTAGGAGTCGTTAATGACGATCATCAGTTTAATCGCCGCCCTTGATGCCGCTGGTGGCATCGGTATTAATAATCAATTACTCTGCCACTTACCCGCAGACCTCCAACATTTTAAAACCATTACTATGGGTAAACCTATCATAATGGGACGCAAAACTTACGAATCTATAGGCAGACCACTTCCTGGACGATTAAATATAGTATTAAGTAATTCCTGCTCTGCTATTGAAGGAGTAATTGTTGTTAATTCTTTAGAAAAGGCATTAGCTGAAACAAAAGATATTCCAGAAGTAATGATCATTGGCGGTGAGCAATTATTTAAAGATACTATGGCTATAGCCAATCGCTTATATATTACACGCATCCATCGTCAATTCATCGCCGACGTATTTTTTCCTAACATCGATGAAAGCCTATGGACACGTACCAGTAATGTTTTTCGCGAACACGATGAAAAGAACAAATATGATATGTCTTTTAATATATACGAGCGAAACTAGTTTGGCTATTACACGTATTAAAATAGCGGAGCCTGGTTGCTAGCAACCAGGACTTCCTTAAACAGCAAGCAAATCAAAGAGCAATAAACAAACCAACATCAGCGATAACCTACTAATAAAAGCGCAAAAAAAAAGCAACTAGATTTCATGGAAATCAAAATGGGTTGGAATAAATAAGCAAATAGAATAATTTAAAAAAAATTGCAAAAAGTGTTTGACATGGATGTCGAAATCAGTAGAATACGCAGCACGCCTCGGGGCAAACGTTCATTAATAAGATAGAAGACAAACTGTGTGGGCACTTTG
>NZ_CBCSKT010000161.1:0-9222 GCF_965140895.1 Legionella sp.
AACTGATTTCATTACTTTTCAATAGATTAAACTAAAAATTACTAATTCTTGTACACCTTAAGGCAGCGCCATTAGGCAATCATAATCAAGCCAGCTTTCATTCAGTTTCCAGCTCATATCGCTGCCAAGTTCTAGCCAATCAAGTACATGCTGCCCAGGTTCAATGCCTTCAAAAAAGCTTTTGATTCGGCTTAGTCGAGATTTTCCAAGTTGCGCCAGTGCAGAACCGTGGTTGGTAGGGGCTAACATAATCAGATGGCTCAATGGGCATTGAGCAAGATTATTCTTAAAGTATAAATCCATCCATTTACGTACAATGGGGCCACCTGTAGAGTGAGTGATGCACGCAAAACGTTCCCCATCTTGCAATTTATCAGTGAGTTCATCACGCACTGCCTGATCAAATGCTCGTGCTATATCATCGACTGTTACGGTATCGTCAAAACTAATGTAGCGTCCAAGATAGATGTTGCCAATCTGGATATCCAGCATTCCGTCTTTACTCTGGCTTGCAAGCCATTGTGGAAGCTCTCCATAAGTATTGGTATTTGTGACATTCCAGCCATGGACGAAAATAACGATCATAACGTTCCTTAATTATTGATACGAAAGAGGAGGATTATTGAGTAAAGCGATGATATCGGATTATTTTACAATAATATGGCAGTATTTAAAAATTGCCCTGACACTATGTTTTAAAAGCTGAAACATAGACTTCCATGGTTTAATTAAGCTAAAATTATTCGTCCTATCCGAACACCTGTGCTCCCTAGCATCATGAAAATTCAATGTTTTGCCTAGCTACAGAGCAAAACACTTATGCCCCCTAATCAAATTAGTTTGTGGAGAAACATGAATTCTATTTCAGAAACAGTAGTGGTAAAACGTTTTATAGCCGCAGGCGCCATATTCGCTCTGCTTGCCACCATTTTGGGAGCCTTTGCCACCCATGGTTTGCAAGGAAAATTTAGTGTTGATCAAATGAAAATCTTCCAAACCGGAATTTTTTACCAGTTTGTGCATAGTTTGTCGTTGGTCATGATGGGTTTGCTTCTGTTACATGCTAATTTAAAGTGTGTACGTTGGGCAGGGTATTTATTTATTGCTGGTATTTTGTTTTTTTCAGGAAGTTTGTATTTACTCTGTATAGTAAAGATTAAACCATTGGGAATAATTACCCCGATTGGCGGCATATGCTTTATCATGGGTTGGCTATCGCTAGCTGTTGGAATATATAGGAATACCTAAATTTTGTCATTGCGAACGAGGTGAAGCAATCCTGGGTTCCTTGCTCCGAACTCTTGTATTAATTCTACGATAAATTGAACACTGTGCTTTCGCCTTGCTTTAATGCGAACAACATAATTAAATTTATAGTGTTATATTGTAACACATCAAGTAGGTGTTACAATATAACACTTTTATTCTTATCGGAGTGTCATTAATGTTTAAAAAATTACCTGTAACGGTATTGTCAGGTTATCTCGGTGCAGGAAAAACAACGCTATTGAATCATATTTTAACTAATCGCCAAGGTTTTAAAGTGGCTGTGATTGTTAATGATATGTCTGAAATCAACATTGATGCACAGTTTATTAAAGCAGGTACAGCGAACTTATCAAAAACACAAGAGTCATTGGTGGAAATGCAGAATGGTTGTATATGTTGCACTTTACGTGATGATTTGCTCATTGAAGTTCGACGTCTTGCGGAGGAAAATCGTTTTGATTATTTACTGATTGAGTCAACGGGGATCTCAGAGCCCATGCCTGTCGCAGCAACTTTTTCATTTCGAGATGATCAAAGTAAGTCGTTAAGTGATGTAGCTTATATCGATGCTATGGTGACTGTAGTAGATGCATCTAGTCTTATCAGCGACTATCATAGCGATGATTTTTTACAACAAAGAGGACAGGTTGTCAGTGAAGATGACGAGCGCAGTGTTGTAAATCTTTTAGTCGATCAAATTGAATTTGCGAATGTTATTATTTTGAATAAAGTAGATAGGGTCGATGCTGAAGAGTTAGAAATGGCTGAGTCTATCATCAAAGCGTTAAATCCTGAGGCTGTATTGGTTAAATCTATCTATGGAGTTGTTGAGCTTAAGTCACTATTAGAGACCAAGCTTTTTGATGAGGAAAAAGCAGCACAATCAGCAGGTTGGGCAAAAGAAATCAGGGGAGAACATATTCCTGAAACTGAAACTTACGGTATTAATAGTTTTGTTTATCGTGCAAGCAAACCTTTTCATCCACAACGATTTTATGAATTTTTAGAAAGCGATTGGGGTAATGTGATTCGAGCCAAGGGATATTTTTGGTTGGCCTCTCGTTATGACTGGGTTGGTCATCTTTCTCAAGCGGGCTGTGCTGTAGAGCATGAGGCAGCAGGTCTTTGGTGGGCAGCGGCTGAAAATATCGAGGAGCAGCAAAAGGAGGATAGTGATTTCTCAATAGTCAAAGAAACTTATTGGCATCCTGAATATGGTGACAGACGCCAAGAACTTGTTTTCATTGGCCTTGGAATTGATGTTGCTGAGATCACGAGTATGTTAGACAACTGCCTACTTTCCAAAGAGGAAATTTCATCAGGAAAAGAGAGCTGGAAGCATTTTTCAGATCCATTCCCTAATTGGGCCTTCGTAGAGAATTAGTTGGTATTTCATCTCCCCTGTAAAGATTCGTTGTAATATTGTCAAGTAAAGGGTTTTTGGGAGCACACATTCTGGCTTTGGCGCAGGATAACTTAGCAGAGATAGATTATTTGAGCGCCGCAAAGGTCATTATGCGCAAGGCAATGGATCTTTTGGTGGCCGCGAGATTAAGGCAAGATGATTGTATCTTGCTTTGCCTTAATCCGATGATATTGCCACCTTCAGCGAGGTTAGCAACATATTGGTTGAGTCTGGTCACCAACCGGTGTTTGTTCCTCGAATTCCTCGACATTATGTTCTTTAATTGCATCCAGGCAATTTTCAATTTCCTGGAATGGTTTGTTTCTTAAAATCCTAACATCTACGTTTATAGAATAAACAGCGAGCATTAGTATCATAGTGGCGATGAGGCTAAGTGCGAAGCCTAATAAAGCCATGCTAATGGGGGCCGTATACAGAAGCATACCGCCTCCAATCGCCGCCCCAATGGCGCAGGCAGAGTAACTAAGGAATTGGTCACTATATTTAATACGCATGATATAGGACGCAATGCATAATATTCATCCCAAGCTTGTTTTAACAATTTTAATTTATTTTTACAGGTATTTATTTGTTCTATTGATACGGCTTCATTGTTAAGCCGCAAATCGATTAGTTTATCAATCTCACTTCTTAATAAGGCGCTGTCTCCGGGTGGGATGGTTCATTACATTAGAACTGTATTTTTCGTATAGCCTCTTAGTATATTTTATTTTGTCTTTAAGTAATTCCTTTGTTACAGTCCCTTAAGTAATAAACAATAAACTAGGGATTTTTATCATGTTAAACAAAGGGCTATTGGGATTGTTTTTATTAGTTACACAACAAACTTCTGCTGGAAAACCGCCTTTGGCAGAAACGCTACAGAACAATAGCTCTGATGCTATTGCAGAGCTTACGGTAAAGTCCAATGAGCATAGTGCGGTTGTCTGCTCTAACTTTGTTCAAAATTGCACTATAAATATCAGTAGTCTTACTTGTCTGAATCCTCCTGGCTTCATTACCGTGACCAATAACTCCATAATTAGTGCGAGAAATATAACCGTATCATCTCCTGATACAAACTTCCTAAGTTTTGTGTCTCAAAATAATGGTTGTCCACAAATATTAAGTCCAAGAGCCAGTTGCACTATCTCATTTATTTCAAGTGCATCCAATCCATTTCTAGTGACTAATGTAGTGGTCAAAGGAACAAATACGAATAGGACTTTTTTCAACATGAATGCACTGCAATGTCAACCAGGAGCAACAACATTGAGTGCTACGCCATCAACCTTAGCGCTCTCGGTTAACGATACAACACTCAATCCAGCGTTAACTGGGAATCCAAGGCAGATTACGATTAAAAATACTGGGGTAAATGAGGCTACAGGCTTAAGCATTGTCTACCCGACCTGGCCAGGAGGATCACCTGCAACTACGGCATCATCGACTTGTGGCGCTACACTCGCCGCAGGCGCTACATGCACGATTACAGTCACGCCAGGCGTTAATCCTACGTCTAGCTGCAACACAGGGATTGCGCCAACACCAGACACAATTACGGTGAGTGCCGCCAATGTTACCACAGCAGTAACGAGCGATATTGTGGTATTGAGTTACGGCTGTCAGTATCAAGGTGGTTTTCTATATTCTGTAGATGACACGACCGCCAATACAAACAGTATTGGCGGTAAAGTGGCATCACTGGTAGACCAGGCAGCGCCTTATATCGGCTCAGGCCCTCAAGCTACGAGTATTATTTGGAGTTCCAATGGAAGCGGGAGTACAAGCGCAAACGTCAGTAATGACATTATTCCATTAATTGCTGATAACTCGACACCAAACGATTCTTACGCCAACGCCCAAGCAACATACAACTCAACTTACTCCAATGAAGGCTCGTTTCCTTTTCCGGCATCCAGTGTATTTGCCACCTGTAATGGAGCAAGTGAGGGACAGTGTAATAGCGGCAATATTTTAGCGCTTTATGATGCCTATAAAACAGGCTATGGTATTGGCGGTAGCCCTTATACCCTTTCTCCCGGACCAACAAACCGAACAGATTATGCCGCAGGCTTATGCACGGCAACCATAAATACCTATTCTGATTGGTATTTGACCGCCTCTTGCGAAATGGATGCGGTGTATGGAACTGTCACTTGTCCTGCGGGAGCGCAAAGCATGGTGGCCAATCTTTCATTCTTGCTTGGAGACCCAAGCGCAGGAACACCAAGTACTTCATGTCTTCCTCCTAGTGGCACAGATTGTCTTGCAGGGCGCTACTGGAGTTCTACCGAGTATGAGGGTAATCCACAGAACGGAGTGTGGTACGAGACCTTCAGTTCTGGTGGTAGCACCCACTTACTTACCCTCGTTAAGGCCAATCAGTATGGCGTGCGGTGTTCTCGGGCTTTAACCCTTTAGCTCCTTTTCTTTTGACCTTGCTTTGCAAGTTCTGCGAAGCGGGTCATTAATTCCCATGTTTTGTTACAGAGATTAAGAACCTCATTGGCTCTCACAAATTCGGTCCCAATATAACTATGACAATATCTTTTATCCACACAGCCGACTGGCAAATCGGCAAACAATTCGCAAACATCAAAGGTGACTTGCTGCTTTTTTACGTGAGGCACGATTTGATGCAATTAAAACTATTGCAAAGCTCGCAAATCAACACAAGGTAGATGCGATTCTGGTTGCGGGTGATGTTTTTGATGCCAATGAGGTCAGTGATACCTCCATTAGAAAAACACTTAATGCAATGCAAGAATTCAATGGTCCATGGGCATTTTAAGTAATACCTTAGAAAAACTATTGGTAATTAGAGACAATCAATCCCATGAGCAGCGTCCTTATGCCGAACGAGCGATACAGATGTTATGGCAAAAATATGGCGCAGTTCTTTTCCCTTTAAATTTTCATTGAGTCTGATATGCGTAAGTTAGGAGTTTTTTTCCCTTTTTCTCATCTTCGCGGGTCTTACTATTAAGCGCACATTTCTTTGTCCTTTAAAAAAGTAGAACACCCAATCTATAAAGACCAATATTTTAGTTCTGAAGCCGATTAAAAAGTAAATGTGAACAAAACACCAAGCTAGCCATGCAAAAAAACCGCTGGATTGCAAGGGACCGGATAATACCAGGGCATTGAATCTGCCAATGTTTGCCATCATGCCTTTATCTTTATAATGAAAAGTAGGTCTGTTATTCACCGGCAATTGTTTTCTAATTAAATTTCCGACAAATTTACCTTGTTGCAGCGCAACAGGCGCAATAGCAGGTAGTGGCTGATTATTTTCTTGATAGCAAGCTGCATCGCCAATTACAAACACCTCAGGATTCGTAGACAGGCTTAAATCGGATTGAACAATAACCCGACCTGATTTATCGCAGGGAACATCAAGTGATTTTAATAGCGGTGATGCCTCATTTCCGGCTGCCCAAATAATGTTGTGCGCTGGAATAAATTGACCACCAAAGGCTACGCCTTCGGTAGTAATCTCTGTGACTCGTGTATTCAATAGCACGGTTACACGCTGTTTTTCAAGAGTACGTTGTGCATAGGCTGCTAATTTTTCAGGGTAACTATTGAGAACCTGATTACCACCCTCGATAAGATAAACCTTGGTCTTACCAGGATCAATTGAGCGAAAATTACTTTGTAAACTTTGATGCGCAATTTCAGCTATTGCACCAGCCATTTCGATTCCTGTTGGCCCAGCGCCGATAACAATGAAGGTTAATAAACTTTCAATCAGTGATGGATCAATAGCATTCTCCGCTAACTCGAATGAAGTTAATATCATTTCGCGAACACGAAGAGCATCTTTTAAGGTTTTTAATCCAGGAGCGGTTTTTTCCCACTGATTTTGACCAAAATAAGAATGGCGCGATCCTGGGGCCGCGATTAGATAGTCATAGGAAATGTGCTGATGATCATCAAGGCTTATCACCTTATCGTTTTTGTTTATAGCGGTCACTGTAGCCATTAAGGTTTTGACGTTTTTACTAGTTCGGAATATTTCGCGAATAGGAGCTGCAATATCTCCTGGAGACAAGGCTGCAGTAGCTACTTGATATAATAATGGTTGGAATAGATGGTGGTTTGTTTTATCAATAATGGTGACTGAAATTCCAGGTTGATTTGCCAATGTTTTTGCAGCATTTAGCCCACCAAAACCGGATCCAATAATCACAACGTGTTGCGTTTTTTTTGACAAATGCGTTTCCATTTAAAACCCCATCTTCAGCCTTAAAAGTTAATTCTAAATGAGTATGCCAAATTACACCATAATCGCAGAGATCATCATATCAATTTTTAAGTGTGGCGGCTTATTTCATCGAAGAGTAACATGCTGTTTTGCTGTATATTAAATTGGTTTGAGTTATGCTACGCCTTAGCACGCGTGTTCGCTTTATAAATAATTTATACTGGCTTTGATTGCAGTATAACCACCACTATGAAGAGTATGTTTCATGACTTTTACAACAAAATACTTTTATACCTTAGGCAGTATTTTATTTACTGGATATCTCTTGGTGATTTCACGAAGTTTATTTAATCCTTTATTGGCTGCGTTTATTGTGGCTTTAGCATTAAGGCCGTTTGCCACAAAATTGGAATATATTAAAATGCCCCGCTTGGTAAGCACTCTTATTTCCGTGATGTTATTTCTCTTGGTGTTTTTAGGACTCGCCATTTTTTTCTCATCACAAATAAGAAATATTGATTTTGAAATGCAATCTTTTGGCGGAGCGTTTACTGGGTTAGCCGGAAAAATACAAAATTGGTTGACCGAACTTTTAGGAATTAGTTTGGAACAGCAAGTGTCTTTACTGAAAGACGCGCTTAATGCCGTTTTAAAAAATAGTGTATCTTTTATGAATAGTACCCTTCATACAACGACCAATTTTATAACGGCCTTTGTTATTTTTATTATTTCATTATTTTTTATCCTGTACTATCGGGCATTTCTTGTTGCCTTTTTATATAAATCGATTAAATTGCCGCATCATGCAAAACTAACCAAAACTCTCAACATGATTCAAGAGGTCGTGAGTAGCTATGTTTTGGGCGTATTCTTTGTCATTTTAATTGTAGCGATCCTTAACATGTTAGGTCTTTTTGCTTTAGGCGTTGCAAATGCTATTTTTTTTGGAGTGATGGCAGCGGTACTTACTTTAATACCCTACATCGGGATTTTATTAGGTGCGCTTTTGCCAATGTTTTTTGCGCTCTTTACAAAAGATTCTTTATGGTATCCTGTCGGCGTGCTTTTTGTGTTTATGCTGGTGCAGTTTATTGAAGGCAATTTCCTCACACCAAATATCGTTGGAAGGCAAGTGAGTATTAATCCCTTTGCTGCGATTTTAGGCCTGATTATCGGAGGGATGTTGTTGGGCTTCACTGGAATAATGTTTGCTTTGCCTGTACTCGCCATTATTAAAGTAATTTGCGATAACATTACAGCGCTTAAACAAATTGGATATCTTATTGGTAACCCACAGCCCTAAACTCTCCTATATGGCTCAAATCGAACAAGGTATCATAGATAAGTTGTTATCACTCTATAAAATAGATTTAGGACTTAATCAGGAAATAGGTGACGCTTCTAAAGACGCGTTTAAGCAAGCATGCCAATTTATTGAAGATAATCTTCCTGATCACTTTGATTGGGAATAAATCAATCAGACAAGAATGATTACGATGAAGTTCGTTCTCTTCTTGCCTATTGTCTTGTTCCTTCCGAAGAAGAAAGAAAAGATATTGAGTTTGATGAAATTGGTGCTCGAATAGCGATAGTGCCAATACAACAAAAATTGGCTGATGCGAAGCAAATTTATTTAGTTCGCAACGTTAATTCTGCAGGTATCCAAGAAAAGTATTTAAAATCACAATTGGGTTCTCATGAACCCTTGACCACTTTAGATATTAAACGATTTGTTCTAAACACTGGAATGGCGGATAAGATTCATATCGCAAATTTTAGTGCAAAGGACATCGGTGTCATCTTATGTGATGAACGCAAAAAACATACTAATGATACAGAACCTTATTCTATTCCATTGATGGTTAATTTAAATGGGCATCTGGAGGGTTCTACACCCAAATGGGCATCTGCAATTATTAATGTCGATCCTATAAGCAGAAACATTAGCTATAAAATGGCTTCAGAAGAGGCTATTAGTGAGGCTCAAAAAAAAGAATTTGAAGACGCTATACGTTTTAATGTAACAATTGCGCCAAATAGAAATTATTCTGCGTTTCCTGAGGCACCTATAATTTCTGGCGATGTTAAAACAATAAAAGATAAAACAGGAAAACCATCTGGTGGATATGTAGCGTTGCATCATTTATATCAAGATGAAGTACTAGCCAATGATGTAGTGAGTAATACTAAAGCAGCTAAATTTGCAAAACTTGAACATAGTTTACGAGCGCATCAATTTTTATAACCATGACCATAATTGTGCTCAAAATTGTAACCCTGATTTTTGAGTGTATTGAAGGTTTCATTCTCGATTTTCCATCGAGCGCGCCCAGCACGC
>NZ_CBCSKT010000162.1:0-34012 GCF_965140895.1 Legionella sp.
CCATGGCGGTCAGACGGTTTTCCATATTCATTTACATTTACTAGGTGGCCGTAGCATGACTTGGCCTCCAGGTTAGGAATTTTTATTATGAAAGAACTTTATGAGCAGCTACTAACGGAACTAGGAGAGGATATAACTCGCGAAGGATTGGTAGATACGCCAGAACGCGCAGCAAATGCGATGCGCTATTTAACTAAAGGCTACCATGAAGATATTGATGAGATCATTAATGGTGCGCTCTTTGACTCAGAAATGAGTGAAATGGTTATTGTTAAAGACGTTGAGATGTATTCGATGTGTGAGCATCACCTGCTGCCATTTTTGGGCAAGTGCCATGTCGGTTATATTCCCAATGGAAAAGTAATTGGTCTATCAAAAATTGCGCGCGTTGTTGATTTTTTTGCTCGCCGTCTGCAAATTCAAGAACGTTTAACGTCAGAAATAGCTCATTGTATTGAATCAATTACTGGCGCACGAGGAGTTGCTGTTGTTGTAGAAGCAAAACATTTGTGCATGATGATGCGTGGCGTTGAAAAGCAAAATTCAGTGATGAGCACCTCCGTGATGCTCGGCGAGATGCGTACTTGCGCCACTAGCCGTGCTGAATTTTTAAGGCTAATTCAGAAAACGAATTAAGATCAGACGCATTTACCTCCCTTGATATTCTCATTTTGTAAACATTCGCCATCTATGTAAATTTCGTCATTACGAGGAACGTAGTGACGAAACCAGAAGTTCGAAGCACAGAACCCTGGGTTGCTTCACTACGCTCGTAATGACGACGGTTTATTTAATTTAAAAATTTATACACTCAGCGACATTTTGGGCATAAAAAAACCCGTATTGCGAATCGTCAATACGGGTTTCGAATTATTCGATGCTAAGAAGTATATTATTCTTCTTCAGACGCATCAGTACCAAGATTAGCAACTTCAGCATTTTCTTCTGCAACAGCAGGAGCAGCTACCGCTTCAGGAGCTTGGGGCTTGTCTTTCCACTCCAGCTTAACTCGGCCTTGCTTATCAATACCAGCAACGAATACAGAGATTTCTTGACCTTCTTGCAGAACATCTTCAACTTTTTGTGCTCTATCAGCGCAAATTTGTGAAATATGTAATAAACCATCCTTTCCTGGTAACAAGTTAATGAAGGCTCCAAAATCAACGATCTTGCTTACTTTACCATGATAGGTTTCACCAACTTCAACCTCCGCTATCAGTGCTTTAATTTGCTTTTGAGCTTCTTCTAACGCCAGCATGTCAGGAGAGAATAATTGCACCAAACCGGTATCATCGATATCAATAGAAACACCTGTGCTATCAATTAAACCTTTGATTGTCGCACCACCTTTACCAATAATGGTACGAATTTTATCTTCCGCAACTTTCATGGTAGTGATTCGTGGAGCATGTTGAGATAGCTCTTCGCGGTGTTCTGCTAAAGCATTATTCATTACACCTAGAATATGGATACGTCCTGCTAAAGCTTGCTCAAGCGCTTGTTCCATAATTTCGTTGGTGATACCTGTAATTTTGATATCCATTTGTAATGCAGTAATACCTTGTTCTGTTCCGGCAACTTTGAAGTCCATGTCACCTAAGTGGTCTTCATCACCTAAGATATCGGTTAATACAGCAAAACGGTCGCCTTCTTTAATTAAGCCCATCGCAACACCTGCAACTGGAGCTTTTAAAGGAACGCCCGCATCCATCAAGGCTAAACTGGTTCCACAAACAGTTGCCATAGAACTTGAGCCATTAGACTCAGTAATTTCAGATACCACGCGTAAAACGTAAGGGAATTCATTTGCTGCAGGCAATACAGCCATTAAAGCACGTTTTGCCAAACGACCATGGCCAATTTCACGACGCTTTGGACTACCAACCATACCTGTTTCACCAACAGAATAAGGAGGGAAGTTATAGTGCAGCATAAAGCGATCTTTAGATTCGACATTAATGCCATCAAGCATTTGCGCATCACGCTCATTACCTAAAGTTGCTACTACAATTGCCTGGGTTTCGCCACGGGTAAATAACGCTGAACCGTGAGTTCTATCCAAGAATTTGGTACGAATGGCAATAGGACGTACGGTCTTTTGGTCACGACCATCAATACGAGGTTCACCATCAAGAATACGATTACGCACTGTAGCGCGTTCTAAATCAACAAACATGTTTCCGATAACGTCAGTTTTTAATTCTTCATTTTCAGCTAACAATGCCTTGATAGTTTGTTCTTTTAATTCATCTAAACGCGCATAACGAGCTTGTTTGTCTTTAATCAGATAAGCTGCTTCAACATCGTTTTTCGCGATATCAGAAACACGAGCCTGTAGACTAGTATCGACTTCCGGAGCAGTCCAATCCCAACGTGCTTTGCCAGCTTCTTCAGCGAGCTCTTCAATCATTCTAATCACGCCTTTCATCATTTCATGGCCAAACATAATCGCACCACGCATGACGCCTTCGCTCAATTCTTTCGCTTCAGACTCAACCATTAAAATAGCATCTTTAGTTCCAGCAACAACTAAATCTAATTGAGATTCTTCTAATGTTTTGCGACTTGGATTTAACAGGTAAACCCCATCTTTATAACCAACACGTGCAGCACCAATTGGGCCATTAAAGGGAACACCTGAAATTGCCAACGCGGCTGAAGCACCAATCATCGCAAGAATATCTGAAGAAACTTCAGGATTTAGAGAAAGAACAGTCGCGATTATTTGTACTTCATTGGTAAATGCATCTGGGAAGAGCGGGCGAATTGGTCTATCAATTAGGCGAGAAATTAAAGTTTCATTGTCGCTAGGTCGGCCTTCGCGCTTATTAAAGCCACCAGGAATTTTTCCTACGGCATAGAATTTTTCTTGATAATTCACTGTAAGAGGAAAAAATCCATTTCCTTCACCGCCCTCTTTTTTACCAACCGCAGTAACTAAAACTTGAGTACCATTCATACTGACTAATACAGCACCATCAGCTTGTCGCGCAATTTCACCGGTTTCAAGAACTAGGGTATGGTCACCAAATGCCATCTCTTTTCTAATTTTAGCCACGGTATATTCCTCTTTGATAATTATAACGAAAAAAAGGCGCAGAAGTGTGCGCCTTTAATTAAAACTATTCTGGTTAAACGCACCTCTAGTAAGGTGCATCGATTCAATAATCAATAAGAATCTCTTAACTCTAATTTTTGAATCAATGTTTGATAACGACCTTGATCGTTACTTTTCAGATACTTCAATAGCTTACGACGTTTGTTTACTAATGCTTGTAAACCACGACGAGAATGAAAATCTTTTTTGTGTTCTTTAAAGTGGTCCGTCAAATACTTGATACGACTTGTAATTAAAGAAACTTGAACTTCTGGCGAACCTGTATCTTTATCGGCACGCTTGAATTCATTAACGATTGCTGCTTTATCCGCGCTATTTAGCGACATTATACACTCCTGGAACTACTAAATATTCATTCAAAGGCGAGCATTCTACCAAGGCATACCAAACGAAACAAGTGTTGTAAATTATTTTGTGCAAAAAAAACCATACTTAGGCATGAATTTTTACAATCAAACTAAAAAGCCAACAATCTTTTCGCTCTCAACTCACCTTCAGCATTTAACTCACCTAAACCAACAAATTGTGATTGTTCATCATAAAGACGAACACAATTTACCCCATCTACATCTAATTGCTTGCTAACTACCCGACCTTGTCGGATGGCTAAAATATCATTTTCTGAAAGTATTATCTGCTTTAAATAATCTACTGCTTTATCTAGAGGAATAAGACAAGCTTTTCGCTCATCCAAGGACATCTGCTCCAAATCCTCCAAAGTATACATCGGCATCTCATTGAGACCAGATGTATAAAGGCGATGCAAACGTGTTACATGAGCACCAACCCCTAATGCATCACCTATATCTTCGACTAAATTACGAATATAGGTTCCCTTGCTGCAGTTAACAGTCAAGGAAAACTGTGCCCCATCAAATGCATCCAATTGCAACTGACTGATAAAAATATCACGCGGCTTACGCTCAACCTCTATTCCCTCTCGAGCTAAACGGTATAAAGGCCTGCCCTGATGTTTTAAGGCAGAGTACATAGAGGGAGTCTGTTTTATATGCCCTCTATATTGCGCTAATACAGTCGTAAGCTGTTCCTGCGATACACTACACATCTCGGTATACGCGATTACTCGCCCGGTTGAATCAGACGAATCGGTTTTAATTCCGAGCATTGCGGTTGTTTCATAACATTTATCTGCATCAAGCAGAAATTGACAAACCTTTGTTGCCTCTCCGAAGCATAATGGTAACATACCTGTAGCTAAGGGATCTAAGCTGCCGGTATGTCCTGCTTTTTTTGCTCCCAATAAATGCTTAGCCTTTTGCAAGGCTTTATTGGAAGACATTCCTCCTGATTTATTAAGCAATAAAATTCCATTGATTACTGGAGTCAACTCAGTTTTCTTCATTATCATCAGTGGCAGGAGGGTTTGCTTCATCAATTAAACGGCTTAGGCGCTGCCCATATTCTATTGATTCATCATAAACAAAATGTAACTGAGGTACCGTGCGTAAAGTAATACTACGCGCCAAAGCACTGCGCAGATAACTTGCGGCTGCATTGAGAATAGTCTCAACCAGCTTTTTATCATTATTCAGCACGGTGAAGTAAACCTTTGCATGAGCTAAATCTGCAGCAACCTTTACTGCAGAAATAGTCACAATACCATTTAAGCGTGGATCTTTTACCTCTAAAGGAATGATCTGCGCTAATTTTCGCTGAATCATTTCAGCAACACGATCTGTACGTTTAAAATTTTGAGCCATAATTATAAATCACGCTTAATTTCAACAGTTTCATATACTTCAATAAGGTCGCCAGGCTTCACGTCATTGTAGTTTTTAACCCCAATACCACATTCAAATCCTTGACGAACTTCTAATACGTCATCTTTAAAGCGTCTTAATGACTCTAATGTTCCTTCGTAAATAACAACGTTGGCACGGAGTACACGAATTGGGTTATTACGTTTAATTACGCCTTCAATAACCATACAACCAGCAATAGCACCGATTTTTGGTGACTTGAATACATCACGCACTTCGGCAGTACCAATAATCTCTTCTTTGAATTGTGGGGCTAACATTCCTGTTAACGCACCTTTAATTTGGTCCACAATGTCGTAAATAACACTGTAATAATGAAGAGTTATTGATTCTTGTTCCGCTAAACGCTTGGCAGTTGCATCAGCACGAACGTTAAAGCCAATCAATAAAGCACTTGATGCGATTGCCAAATGAACATCTGACTCAGTAATACCACCTACGCCATTAGAAATAACCGCTACTTTAACTTCATCATTCGATAATTTAACCAAGGCATCAGAAATAGCTTCCACCGAACCTTGTACATCTGCCTTAAGCACAATATTCAATACTTTAGACTCAGCAGCAGTCATGTTTTCCATGATACCTTCTAAAGTAGACTTTTGGCGTCGTGCAAGCTTCACATCACGGAACTTACCTTGGCGGAAGAGAGCTACTTCACGTGCTTTCTTCTCATCAGGAACCACTACAGCCTCATCCCCTGCATGAGGAATCGCTGATAAACCTAATACTTCCACTGGAATTGAAGGACCAGCACTGTTCACCATATCGCCATTATCGCCGACTAATGCACGTACACGACCATATTGGAAACCAGCAAGAATAATATCGCCCTTATGTAAGGTTCCACTTTGAACTAATACGGTAGCAACTGGACCACGTCCCTTATCTAAGCGAGACTCAATGACCACACCTTTAGCAGCACCATCAGTCAACGCAGTTAATTCTAAAACCTCTGATTGCAACAGAATTGCATCAAGTAGCTCGTCAATACCTGTACCTGCTTTAGCAGAGATATTAATAAACATGGTATCGCCACCCCAAGCTTCCGGAATTACTTCATGAACAGATAATTCATTCATAACTCGGTCTGGATCAGCACCTTGTTTATCAATTTTGTTAACCGCAACAATAATAGGCACTTTAGCCGCCTTAGCATGCTGAATTGCTTCAATGGTTTGTGGCTTAACGCCATCATCTGCGGCAACAATCAAAATAACGATGTCAGTAACTTGGGCACCACGCGCACGCATTGCAGTAAATGCCGCGTGACCAGGGGTATCTAAGAAGGTAATGTCCCCTTTCGGTGTACTTACGTGATACGCGCCAATGTGCTGAGTAATACCGCCGGCCTCACCAGAAGCCACTTTGGTTCGGCGAATGTAGTCAAGTAGCGAGGTTTTACCATGGTCAACGTGACCCATAATAGTTACGACTGGAGCACGAGCTTCCGTATTACTACCTTTGGTGATTGCTTCACCGAGTCCAACTTCAATCGCATCTTCATTAATTACGCGTGGCTTATGCCCCATTTCTTCAACCACAATTACGGCTGTTTCCTGGTCAATAACCTGGTTGATGGTTGCCATAGCTCCTAAAGTCATCATGATTTTAATCACTTCAGCAGCTTTAACTGACATTCGTTTTGCCAATTCTGCAACAGTAATAGTCTCAGGAATTAATACTTCACGTACAACTGGGGCTGTTGGCAATGCAAAACCATGCGTTAAGGTTTCTTCTGCTTCACGGTATTTATCTGATTTTTCAGAACCCTTACGCTTTTTAAATTTGCTACGTCCAGTACCACGTCGATGCGAATCATCGTCATCATCGCTACTACGATCATAAGAGGTTTGATATTTTGTTTTTTTCTTAGCTTTCTTGTATTCAGTTGATTCTGAATCCGTAGTTGTAGGTTCAACATGTTTCTTTTTAGCAGATTTATCGCCTTTGACTTCTTCTTTTATCGCAACTTCTGCAATTTTTTCCAGTTCAGTAGGTGTATCTAATTCATCAACAATTACAGGCACTTCAGCAACTTCTTCTTCGGCTTGTGGTTCTTGGTCAACCATAGCAGCTTCTGCCTGGCCTTCTTCTTTGACTTCGGGTGCTGCGTGCACAACGTCAGACGTTGATTCAGCAACAGATGTCTCTGTAATTGCTTCGCTAGGAACGGATTCATCAGTAACTGCTATTTCAATTGGCTCTTCAGCTTCTGGTTGCTCAACGAGTGTACTGCGTTTGACAAAAACCTTTTTCTTACGAACTTCGACATGAACTGTTTTACCACTATGAGTATCATGGCCAACAGTAACTTGAGACGTACTTTTACGCCTTAAAGTAATACGCTCTGGCGCAACATTAGTATCACGCACAGAGCTACTCTTTAAATGATTAAGTAAGATACGCTTTTGTTCCTCATTCACAGTCTGTTGATCATCAGTAAAAGATAATCCTGCTTCCTGTAACTGGTTCAATAAGCGTTCAACCGGAATACCAACGACTTGAGCTAATTGTTTAACCGTCACATCCGCCATATTTTAATCCCCTTTCAGCAGCCTATGATGTATTCATTACGAATGAACATAACTGCGTTCTGAAACACGTTAGTTTATTAATGCTTTGCCAAATGGTGCAAAGCATAGGTATATACCCAAGATACTTGGGTATATATGGTTTTATAAAAACCATGGTTCTCTGGCTTTCATAATTAAAGCGCCAGCTTTTTCTTCAGTCATCCCTTCCATTTCTAATAATTCATCTACAGATTGTTCTGCTAAATCTTCCATAGATGTTATACCGCGCTCTGCCAATTTGTTAGCAAGCTCTTCAGACATACCTTCCATATTTAATAAAGATTCATCAGGACTACCCGCTAATCCCTTACCAGAAGAAAGCGCCATAGTCAACAAATTATCATTTGCTCTATTTCTTAGCTCTTCAACAATTTCTTCGTCGAATTCATCGATCGCTAAGAGCTCGTCTTTAGGTACATAAGCAACTTCTTCCAGAGAGGAGAAACCATGTGCTACTAGTAATGTAGCAATTTCTTCATCTATTTCCAGCGCAGAAGTAAATAATTTTACGATCTTGCTCGACTCTTCTAAGTTCTTATTTTCAAATTCGTCAGTAGTCATCACGTTTAAAGTCCAACCAGTTAATTGGCTGGCTAAACGTACGTTTTGACCATTTCGGCCAATTGCCTGTGATAATTGATCTTTCTCTACCGCTAAATCCATAGTATGAGTATCTTCATCAACAACAATTGAAGAGATGTCCGCAGGAGCCATGGCATTAATCACTAGTTGTGCAGGATTATCATCCCAAAGGATAATATCAACACGCTCTCCGCCTAGCTCACTGGAAACAGCTTGTACTCGCGCTCCGCGCATACCAACACATGCGCCAATAGCGTCAATACGTCCATCATTAGTCTTAACGGCGATTTTAGCTCTATTTCCTACATCGCGAGCGGCAGCCTTAACTTCAATCACATTTTCGCCAATTTCAGGAACTTCAATGCGAAACAATTCGATTAACATTTCGTTACGTGTACGGCTAACGTACAATTGTGGACCACGTGCTTGTGGAGTAATTTCATACAAATAAGCACGTACTCTATCATTAGGACGAAACATTTCATGAGGTAACATTTCTGTACGTGGTAAGAAAGCTTCAGCTTTACCACCTAAATCGATAATTATATTGTCACGAGTTACTTTTTTGACAGTACCATAAATCAATTGACCTAATTTGCCCTTAAACTGATCTATGACTAAATCACGTTCAGCTTCTCTAACTTTTTGCATAATAACCTGGCGAGCAGCTTGTGCTTCAATCCGTCCAAATTCAATTGAGGGGATTGATTCTTCAATTCGTCCACCAACGGCAACCTCTGGGTTGCGCTTTTGTGCCTCTTCTAAGGTTATCTGATGCTCAGTGAATTCTAAATCTTCAGGCTCAACTACATCCCAGTATCTAAAAGTTTCATATTCACCAGTACGTGGATCGAGCTTAATTCTAACGCCTATATCTAATCCAAAGATTTTTCGAGTAGCAGACTCCAATGCGGCCTGAATGGCAAGGATGATAACGTCTTTACTTACGCCTCTTTCATTTGATAACGCCTCAGCAACTAATAACAATTCTTTGCTCATTGTTCGCCTCTCTATACTGTCAAATACGCCTTTACAATATTTGAAAAAAGTAATTCATGCTCTTCGCCATCGATATTCAGTACAACTGAATTGTCAGACACTGAAACGATTGTACCTACCAATTTACGCTGTTTATTAACTGGTTTAAAAGTTTTCACCTGGACTGGTTGCCCCAGATAACGTAGATACTGCCAACCTTTAAATAAAGGTCTGGGTATACCGGGTGATGATACTTCTAAACTATAGTTACCTGGAATAGGATCTTCTACATCGAGCAAGGCACTTACTTGGTGGCTCACATCTTGGCAGTCTTCGATTCCAATCCCTTCTGCTTTATCTATATATATGCGTAATAAAGAATGTTTACCTTGGGCAAGGTATTCACATCCCCAAAATTCATAACCCATATCATTTACAGTAGGAGCCAATAGCTGTTCGAGTTCGTCTTGAATCATAATATTAACAAACAAAAAAAAAGGGCGCATACGCCCAAGCCTGTTAAGTATTAACCTGGATTCGCAAAATAGCCCGAATTAAAAATATCCCTAAGAAAAACAGTTGCATCGACTGCAATCACTGCTACAGAGGATTTTAAAACTTTTTCCAGGGTAATAAAAAACCCCATAAAAGGGGCCTTAAAAAGTGGTAGCGGGGGCAGGATTTGAACCTACGACCTTCGGGTTATGAGCCCGACGAGCTACCATGCTGCTCCACCCCGCGTCAACTGAAAAGAAGTATACTGATATTTTTCTCTCTTAGCAAGTACTTTTAACAAAGTTTGTGAATTAATTAACAAATGCGTTAATACAGCTAACAATTAATGCCCCTGGAAAAATACCCAAATACAGCAAAGACAAGCAATTCAATGACAATACTGTGGCACTTCCTTTATTAATAATTAGCGGTTCACTATGTACCGGCTTATCAAAATACATCAGCTTAACAATACGAATATAATAGTACGCACCCACTACAGCAAAGAGTAAACCAAGGATTGCAACCCAAGTCATTTGCACATCAACTAAAGCTTTCAATACCAGTAGCTTGGTAATAAAACCAACTGTTGGTGGTACACCTGCCATTGAGAACATCGTAATTAACATCATAAAGGCTAACCAAGGATTTCTTTTATTTAAGCCTTTGAGATCGTCAACATTATCAATTTCCATCCCATGACTGGACATTAGAACGATTAAGCCAAATGCAGCAGCAGAAGTAATTGAATAAACTAAAATGTAATAAAGTGCAGCTGAATAGCCTGCGGCACTTGCGGCCAAAATACCAAACAAGGCATAACCGATGTGTGATATTGCTGAATATGACAGCAGACGTTTTAAACTTGTTTGTACCACTGCGAATAGATTGCCTAAACCCGTAGAGAGTAATGCAACCACCAACAAAATTTGCTGCCACTGTGCAGTAATATCCACAAAACCAATCGTTAAAAATCGGAATGCCATTCCTAAAGCCGCAACCTTAGGTGCTGCACTAATAAATAGGGTCACTGAAGTTGGCGCACCTTGATAAACATCTGGAGCCCACATATGGAATGGGACGGCTGCGAGTTTGAAACAAACACCAGCTAAAATGAAAACCAGAGCAAAGGCTAATAAAGCTTCTTGGTGCTGCCAGTTTGCAGCAATTTCGTTTGCTACCTCTAACAAATCAAGTTTACCTGTCGCTCCATAAATCAACGAAATACCATAAAGCAACATAGCGGATGCGATAGCTCCCATAACAAAATACTTCATCGCAGCCTCTGAGGCATCGCTATCAGTACGCCGAATTGCGGTCATTGCGTAAAGTGGCAGTGACATTAACTCTAAACCAAGATAAATCGATAAAAGAGAGTGGGCTGAAACTAAGATCATCATTCCTAAAGTTGAAAATAACCCTAGAACATAATAATCCCCTGAAGGCATTTGCCGCTCATCAATATAGTTGCGCGAGTAAATAAAACTCAATAAAACCGTGAGGTAAATAAAGAATTTCATTAAATGAGCAACATCATCACTGATAAACATCCCATTTAGAGTAATTACTTTATTAGCGCCTATATAAAGGAAACTAATTCCAGCAGCAGCAATTAAGCCCATGCAGGAAATGATAAACGCTACAGAGCGAACTTTATGCCGTAAGAATAAATCAGCAAGCAATGCAAGGCCCGCTGTGGCTAATATAACCATCTCTGGTAGCGCGACATGAATATTTTCAAATAATGCGATCATATTAATTAACCTTGCGTATTACAATTTTGTTTGGCTGGCTAGTGCCAGAGTATGACTTACTGTCTGGTGTATGTACTCAAGCATTGGCTTAGGATACACCCCCATAGCAATAACCATCAGAGCTAATAACACGTATGCACTTAACTCATAGATTGATAGGTCTTTTAATGCAGCAACTTTATCATTCGCCACTTTGCCAAAAATAACGCGCTTATACATCCAAAGATTGTATGCAGCAGCAGTCATTAACGTAGTTGCTGCCCAGAAAGTGATCCAGAATCCAGCTTTCATCGAACCAACAATTACCATGAACTCACCAACAAAGCCTGAGGTTCCTGGTAACCCTGCATTTGCCATACAAAACAGCATGAAAAATGAAGCAAAAATAGGCATGGTATTCACGATACCGCCAAAGTCTGTTAAGCGACGTGTATGCATACGGTCATAAATAAAACCAACCCCGGCAAACATTCCGCTAGAAACAAAGGCATGTGAAATCATTACCACAATCGCGCCTTCTAAAATAAGCCCAGCATTACTTAATCCAGTTTGTTTGGCAATACTGAAAATCGCAAAACAACCTAGAGTTACAAACCCCATATGCGAAATGGATGAGTAGGCAATCAAACGCTTCATATCCTTTTGCACAATTGCCACTAAAGCAATGTACACCACCGCAATCAAGGATAAGGCAATCATCACACCAGAATATTTGCTACAGGCGTCTGGCACGATTGGCAAGGAAAAGCGAATAAATCCATACGCTCCAAGTTTCAGTAGGATTGCCGCTAAAACGATAGAGCCTCCTGCTGGTGCTTCAGTATGCGCATCAGGTAACCAGGTATGAACCGGAAACATCGGAATTTTAATCGCAAAACCGAGGAAAAACGCAATGAAAATCAAAGTTTGCGCAGTCATACTCAGTTTAATTGCATAGAATGCTTCTATATTAAAGGTCCCGGCAATATAACCCATATATAAGAAACTACCGAGCATCAATACCGAACCAAAGAAGGTATAGAGGAAGAACTTAATCGCAGCATAGACTCGATTCTCAGAACCCCAAATACCTATGATTAAGTACATAGGTATCAGTGTTGCTTCCCAGAATATATAGAATAGGATTGAGTCCAGTGCAGAGAAGACTCCAACTAATAAGCCCTGCATAATTAAAAATGCAGCCAAATATTGCGGCACTCTACTGGTAATACTTTCCCATGTAGCAAGTATCACCACTAAATTAGTGAAGATACTTAGCACTATGAGTAATAATGACAAACCATCAATACCAAGGCTGTAGCTAATACCAAGAGAAGGCATCCAAGGAAACTCTTCCAAATATTGCATCCCTAAGGCTTTAGTATCAAAACCGCCAACTAAAGGCACACAAAGCAGTAGACAGAGCACCACCGTGAATAAAGCCAAATAGCGTGCATTGTTAGGGTTACGATCATCTCCCGCAAGAAGAACAAAAACACCGCCTAATATTGGCAACCAAACTAGCAAATTGAGCAAATAATGCATACCCTCACCTTATATTCAGCCTAGTATCAACCAGCACAAGAATCCGAGTAATCCAAGAACCATAACTGTTGCATAGTGATTTAGATAACCACTTTGTATGGCTCGACCTTTACTGGAAAACCATCTAATCAGTCGACTACTACCATTAACTACCACTCCATCAATTAACCCTTGATCACCAACACTATAAAAAGCATTGCCTAGACCTTTGGTACCTTTTACAAAGACCAGGTTATTAAAGGCATCAAATCCATACTTATTCATAAGAAGCTTATAAATAAGTTTCAAATGACGAGCCATGTAACCAGGAATAGATGGAACAGCAATATAGCAAACCCAGGCAATAGCAATACCTGTTATTGTAATCCAGAAAGTAAGTGATGAAACTGAGTGAATCATACTTGCGAAAGGAGATGTAACTTCATGAGCGAGTTCGGCCATAACATTATGCTCAGGAAGTACAAATAATGAGGAACCTAATAAAGTTGGCTTATCAAATAACATAGGCATATACAATACATAACCTAAAATTACAGACGGAACAGCTAAGACAACTAAAGGTAACCATACAACCCATGGAGACTCATGCACGTGATCTAAAGTATGTTGATCCATTCGTGGTTTACCATGGAAGGTCATAAAGAGGGATCTAAAGCTGTAAATTGCAGTAACCATCGCGCCGACAACAACACAGAAATAGGCATAACTACTGCCAGGTATTTGTGAAAGTTGTGCTGCTTCAATAATAGTATCTTTCGAGTAGAAACCAGCAAAAGGAGGTACAGCACATAATGCTAAGGTTCCAATAATAAACGTCAGATAAGTGATGGGCATTTTATTCCACAAGCCCCCCATTTTTCGCATGTCTTGCTCATGATGCATTCCGATAATTACCGAACCAGCACCAAGGAATAATAAGGCTTTAAAGCAAGCATGAGTGATCAGATGGAACATCCCTGCACTGTATGCAGAAGCCCCGATACCAACCATCATATATCCCAACTGAGATAAAGTTGAATAAGCTACTACACGCTTAATATCATTCATTACCAAGGCAATAATACCAGTAAAGAGAGCACCAGTAGCACCAATTACCAACACAACAGACAGCGCTGTAGTTGATAATTCAAGCAGCGGTGAAATCCGTGCCAACATAAACACCCCAGCTGTAACCATTGTCGCAGCATGGATTAATGCAGAAATTGGAGTAGGACCTTCCATTGACTCAGGTAACCACACATGTAGAGGAACCTGGGCTGATTTACCCATAGCGCCAACATATAAAGCCAAGCAGGTAACCGTCATCACTGACCAAGGGTGACCATTGAATAACTCAATGTTTTGACTCGCTAAATAATTTGCACTTTGGAATACTGTTGCATAATCAATGCTTCCGGTGTAGGCAAAAACTAAAGCAATCCCGACCACAAATCCAAAGTCCCCTACACGGTTAACCAGGAATGCTTTAAGGCTACCTTCAATTGCCGATTCTTTTTGATACCAGAAACCGATAAGCAGGTAAGAAACTAAACCTACACCCTCCCAACCGAAGAATAACTGTAAGAAGTTATTTGATGTAACTAACATCAACATCATGAAGGTAAAGAGTGAAATATAGCTAAAGAAACGTTGATAACCATCGTCATCCGACATGTAACCAATACTATAAATATGTACTAATAAGGATACAAAATTTACGGTTATCAGCATAACAGCAGTTAGCGGATCGATTAAGAACCCAAGATTAAACTCATAAGGAATTAATGCGCCACCAGTCGCCCAATGATACAGGAGGGTATTTTCTGAAGGCATGGCGCCCGAGAAAATCTGACCAGCAATGTACAGTGACGCAATTAAAGAAACGCTAACACCCAGAATCGTAACTGAGTGTGCTCCAACGCGTCCTATTTGGTTTCGAAAAAAACCAGCGATGGCCGAGCCTGCAAGAGGAGCTAAAACAATTATCAAACACAGTTGTTGTATACTCACAATGTTAACCTTTTAAATGATTCATCTTATCTACGTCGATGTTGCCTCGATTTCTATAAAGCAACATTACTATGGCCAAACCAATCGCCGCTTCAGCAGCAGCAACGGTCAAAATAAAAAAGACAAAAACCTGTCCTCCAATCTCATTAAAATAATGAGAAAACGCAATAAAATTCGTGTTTACTGCAAGTAACATCAGTTCAACACAGATAAGGAGTAAAATGATATTTTTACGATTTAGCATCATTCCAACAAGGCCTAAGCCAAACAAAATCGCACCTAATATCAGGTAATTATTGACCGGTATCATATGGTATTCCCCAATACTTATTTTTCTGCCTTCATAGTAACCAATTCAACTCGATCACTTCTACGAGTCATAATCTGCTGCTTAACATCTTGTCTCTTCGAGTATCTTGCACCACGATGTACTAAAGTAATTGCAGAAACAATCGCAACTAATAAGAGTACTGCGGCAAGCTCAAAAGCCAGGAAATAATCAGTATAAAGAACCATACCTAAGGCTTCAGTGTTAGAAGCTGCAACTAAAATTGGCTCAGGTTTTTGTTGAGATACCTCACTTGATTGAAGCGTGGAAGACGCAACTACTGGCTTAGTCTCAACATTGCTCTTAAGCGTACCCTCTGGTATAGCTTTCATTAACAGTGCAAGGAATAATGCAACGATAATTAAGCCAAATGGAAGATAGCGTTTTAATTGACCTTTTACTGATTCAACATCAATGTTAAGCATCATGACCACAAACAAGAATAAGGTCATTACCGCACCGACATAAACCAGTACTAGAATTAAGGCCAAAAACTCAGCTTCTGCCAATATCCACAGAACTGAACTCGTAAAGAAAGTAAATACGAGAAACAGAACACAACGAACGGGGTTATTTTGAGTAACCGCCAATAATGCAGAACCAACAGTTAAGGCTGCAAAAACATAAAAAACAGATTGAATTAATAAGTCATGCATACATTACCCCATTATCGGTACTTTTCATCAGCAGCTCGGTCTGCTGCAAGTTTTGGTTCCATTAAATCACCCAGAGCCAAAAGTTTTTCTTTGGTCATGATATTCTGGCCGCGCTCACTCACATGATAGTGCTGTATAGGGGTAACAACGATGGAGTCAACAGGACAAGACTCTTCACATAGACCACAGTTAATGCACTTAAATACATCAATGTCATAGCGAGTTGTGCGACGTGAACCATCGTCACGAGGCTCAGACTCAATGGTAATTGCCAATGCAGGACACACTGCTTCACATAATTTACATGCGATGCAACGCTCTTCCCCATTAGGGTAGCGACGAAGCGCTAATAAGCCCCTAAAACGCGGAGAAGTCGGTGTTTGTTCCTCAGGGAACTGTACGGTTATTTTTTTCTTGAAGAAATACCGTACAGTTAGCTTTAAACCCGCCAACAGCTCTATTAAAAGAAAACTTCGGAGGTAATATTTAATATTTTGATATACTTTTTTCATCGGCTTCTCTTTTAACCATCAAAACCAAGGTTTAACCTGAGCAACTACCATTACGGCCGTTACTATAATCCAAACAATGGTAACCGGGATGAGTACTTTCCAACCTAAACGCATAAGTTGGTCATAACGATATCGTGGAAACGTCGCTCTTACCCATAAATAAACAAAGAGGAAAAAGCTGATTTTCGCGAGCAACCACACAAAGCCAGGTACAACGAAGAATATATCTTCTAAAACAGGGATCCCTTCAAACGGAGACATCCAACCGCCTAAGAACATAATACTCAGCATGACCGAAATCAGAATCATGCTCGCGTATTCTGATAAGAAGAATAACGCAAACCCTATTCCTGAATACTCAACGTGGAATCCCGCAACAATTTCTGATTCACCCTCAGCAAGGTCAAAAGGTGCTCTATTTGTTTCTGCAATACCGGCAATCCAAAATACTAAAAATAATGGAAACAAAGGTACAAACCACCAATGAAGCATTCCACCCTTTTGTGAGTTCACAATGTCAGTAAGGTTCATGCTGTTAGCTGCTAATAAAACCCCAACCAATGCAAAACCCATTGCAATCTCATAAGATACCGTCTGTGCGGTACTTCTTAATGCCCCAAACATTGCATATTTAGAGTTAGAGGCCCAACCGGCAATAAGAACCCCATAAACGCCAAGCGAGCTCATTGCAAAAACGTACAATATTCCCGCATTAATGTTCGCAAGCACTATTCCTTCCTGAAAAGGAACCACAGCCCAACCTGCCAAAGCAGGTACCAAAGCAAAAAGTGGTGCGATAATGAAAAGATACTTATTTGATCTCGTTGGAATAATAATTTCTTTCGTGATCAATTTAATCAAGTCAGCTATTGGCTGCAGTAAACCTTTCACCCCAACTCGGTTAGGACCAATACGCAATTGAATGTAACCAATAACCTTGCGCTCTGCATAAATTAAATATGCAACACACAATAGTAATGGAACTACAATTACGAGTATCTTAAGAACAACCCAAATTAATATGCTAATATCATGCAGCATTTTCTTACCTGCCTAGCGCTTAATAGTTATTGCAGCAAATGAATGACCCAAATCGACTGTTTCAGGCATCGCGTTTGCTACCCATACAACATCTGCCGCAACGCGCTCATCACGTTTAAGCGGCAATGTTATCTCAATATCTCCCTGAGATACAGTAGCAATTTCATCTAATTGCAATCGATCGGCTGTTGTAGGATTCATACGTATGCATGCGACATCAGCAGCAGCACATAATTGCAGCTCTTTAGCATTTCTTACAATTGAATCAACACGATACAAAGGCCACTCACCTACACGAATCAAAGATTCATTGATCAACGGTAAGCTCTCAGGATAATAAGGGGTATAGTCTTGCTCTACAGTGATTGCAGCAACCGCTTTAATCTCAGATAAAACATCTTCTGTTGAGGTATATTGAAAATCTTTGCACTGGAACAAGTTACCTAAGACGCGTAACACTTTCCAAGCAGGTCGAGCTTGGTCGTGCGGAGGCAAGGCTCCTTTCACACTTTGCCAGGTATTATCAATATTGATGTATGTACCAGAGGTTTCAGCATAAGGTGCAATCGGTAAAATTACATCTGCATAATCGTGCATTGATTCATGATTATAAGCAGACATTAAGACTACAAACTCAGCCGCAAGCATTGATTGGCGCGCGCCATAAGGATTTGCAAAATCAAAACCAGGCTCAACGCCCATCAATACGTATGCTTTTAACTTAGCATTCAGTGCTGCGTGTACATCCAAACCAGCTTTTGAATCAGCCTTACCAGCAACGGTTCTATGAGGAACCATACCAGCCATCCATGCACCAGCTGTATTAGCACCTTGGGTTAAGCGAACCACTTTGGCACCACTTAATTTTTCAATCAAATGAATCATGGTACGGATTAAGGCTGCTTCAGGGTGATTTTCACAAAGAGCGCCCGTAATTAAGCACGCTTTTTCTTCTTTAAGCGCCAGGGCTAGACCGTCTACTGCAGCATCGGTATTCAAACCAATTAATAGTTTTTGTACTTCTTCGGGCAATGCTTTTGCATCATCGGCAAGTGCGTTAAGCAATTTAGCCAATTGCATTGGCATTTCTAATGGAGGAACGATGAAGCGCTCTTGAACATCAAAATGATAATCATAATCCACGGAGTTAATGGCATAAACTTTAGCGCCATTACGGAATGCCTTACGCACTCGCACCCCAGCTAATGGAACTTCACGTTCAATGTTAGAGCCAACTAACACGATCGTGTGTTGATTTTCGATCTCGGCATACGCTAATGAGCTTACTGGAGTTGTTGCTTGGTTTTCTTGATCTTTAAAATCAACTTGCTGTAAACGGTGATCCAAATTATGCACATCAAGTTCGCGCATTAATTTTTGTAATAAGTAAAGCTCTTCTAATGAAGAAGAACTGGATGCGAATGCAGCAACTTGTTCGCCGCCATTTTGTTTAATTACTCGGCTTAAACCATCAGCAGTAAATTTTAAGGCAGTTTCCCAGTCAACTTCTTCCCATTGGCCGTTGCGCTTGATTTGTGGTTTGCTTGCTCTATACTCACTTTTTAGTCCTAAATAACTAAATCGATCGCGGTCAGACAACCAGGTTTCGTTAATTGACTCGTTTTCTTTAGGAACAACACGCATTAATTCGTTTCTGCGTGTATGGACAAATACGTTAGAACCTAAGCAATCGTGTGGCGCTAAGCTATCGTATTGAGACATTTCCCACGCTCTTGCAGTAAAACGATAGGGTTTTGATGTTAGCGCGCCAACTGGACATAAATCAATAATGTTGCCAGAAACCTCGGACTTCATGCTGTGTTGCACGTAAGTTCCGATTTGCATTCTTTCACCGCGTCCAGTAGCACCTAGCTCACGTACACCAGCAATTTCATCACCAAAACGCACACAGCGAGTACAGTGGATGCAACGAGTCATTTCTGTTGCGATCAGTGCACCTAAATCATCATCATTAACTGAACGTTTACTTTCAGTGTAGGTTGATTCGTCAGCACCAAATCCCATAGAGACATCTTGCAATTCGCACTCACCACCTTGATCGCATATTGGACAATCCAATGGATGGTTGATCAGCAAAAATTCCATTACTGCTTTTTGCGAGTAAAGGGCTTGTTCTGATTTGGTAAATACTTTCATGCCATTAGTAATTGGTGTAGCGCAAGCAGGAACTGGCTTTCTGCCATTTTCTACTTCAACTAAGCACATACGGCAGTTTGCGGCTACAGAAAGTTTTTTATGATAGCAAAAACGAGGAATATGAATACCGGCTTCATCAGCAACTTCGATGATCATTTTACCGTTTTCTGCTTCAAATGTTTTACCGTCGATTTCAATAGTAGTTGTCATGGTTAAAACCTTCTAATTATGCTGCGACGATCGAGCGTTTATGCTTAATGAAGTAATCAAATTCATGATAAAAGTGCTTAACGAAACTTTGTACAGGCCAAGCTGCTGCTTCCCCTAATGCACAAATAGTTCGTCCTTCGATATTGTCAGCAACATTGACTAATTTCTCTATATCACCAGGCTTTCCATGGCCATCTTTGATTCGGTGTAATAAGCGTACTAACCAACCCGTACCTTCACGGCAAGGTGTACACTGACCACAAGATTCATCCATATAAAATTCTGAGATTCGATATAAAGCATCGACCATACAGGTTGTTTCATCCATAATGATTACAGCCCCTGAACCCAATCCAGAGCCTGCTTTTTGGATGCTGTCGTAGTCCATATCCAACCCCATCATCACATCACCTGGTAAAACCGGCATGGATGAGCCACCAGGAATCACTGCTTTGATTTTGCGATTATGAAGTACGCCACCAGCAAGTTCCAATAGGGTCTTAAATGGAGTACCTAGTGGGATTTCAAAATTGCCAGGCTTATTCACATGGCCACTAACGCTAAAGCACTTAGTCCCACCATTATTAGGTTTGCCAAGTTTTAAGAACCACTCGCCACCTTTTTCCATAATTACAGGAACAGAAGCAAAAGTTTCTGTGTTGTTAATGGTTGTAGGTTTGCCATATAAACCATAATTCGCAGGGAATGGTGGTTTAAAACGTGGCTGTCCTTTCTTACCTTCTAATGAATTAAGTAAAGCTGTTTCTTCACCACAAATATATGCACCAGCACCTAAATGATTGTATAAATCGAAATCGACACCAGAACCTAAAATATTTTTTCCTAATAAGCCAGCTGCATAAGCTTCTTTTAAGGCAGCTTCCGTGTGCTCATAAGGTAACCAGAATTCACCACGAATGTAGTTATAACCAACCGTTGCACCCATCACATATCCAGCAATCGCCATGCCTTCAATTAGCTGGTGTGGATTTAAAGCTAATATTTCACGGTCTTTACAGGTACCTGGCTCACCTTCGTCCGAATTACATACAACATATTTCTGTACGGGAGAGTTACGATTCATAAAACTCCACTTTAATCCGGTAGGGAAACCCGCACCACCACGGCCTCGCAATGCGGATGTTTTTAATTCATCAATAATTAATTGGGGAGAAGTTTGCTCTTTTAATATCTTTCTCCAGGCACTGTATCCACCAACACGTTCATAAGCAGATAGAGTCCAAGGCTCTGGTAAATGAACTGTTCGGTAACAAACTTGATTTAATTCGACCACGGCAACCACCTCTATCTTTTATTCGTATTGGCCTAACACTTTATCTATCGACTCAGGAGTCAGATTCTCGTGATAATCTTTATCTACCTGCATCATTGGTGCATTAACACACGCACCTAAGCATTCAACAGACCGTAAAGTAAAACGGCCATCATCTGTAGTTTCACCTAACTTGATCCCTAATTTGTTTTCCAGGTGGTCAACCACACCAGCAGAACCACGTAACATACAAGAGATGTTGGTGCACACATTCAGTAAGTGTTTTCCAACAGGTTTATGCTCATACATGGTATAGAAGCTTGCTACTTCATATACTGCAATGGCAGGCATTTCAAGATAATTAGCTACTGCATCCATCAATTCTGGAGATAAATGATTATGCTCTTCTTGAACAATTCTTAAAGCACTCATTACTGCAGACTGCTTTTGATCTTGAGGATATTTTGCTATCCAATGATCAATATCTTGCATGCGTTCTTTCGATATCAATTGATTTAATATTTTTGCTGAATTATCAGACATATCTAAACCTTTATTTCATGTGTACAAACAATAAATCCTGGTCACCGTTCTCTTGCGCCCAGGCTATGTTTAATACATTACACTAGTGTAAATTCGATATAATGTTTTTACATCGAACTGAATTTATGTTGATCTAACGATCAATTTCACCAAACACGATATCCTGACTTGCCAAAATAGCCACACCATCTGCAAGCATATGTCCTCTTACCATTTCATCAAAACTTGATAAATGCGCGAATCCAGGAGCACGAATTTTCAGTCGGTACGGTTTATTAGCGCCATCTGATACCATATAAATACCAAACTCGCCTTTTGGCGCTTCAACAGCGCTATATACTTCTCCACGAGGCAAACAAAAGCCTTCAGTGAATAATTTGAAATGATGAATTAAGGCTTCCATGTCGTGCTTCATTTCAACACGTCGTGGTGGTGTAATCTTATGATCATCAAGACGAACCGGTCCTGGATTTTTTCTTAGCCATTCGACGCATTGTCTAATAATTCGATTTGATTGTCTTAATTCTTCGACTCGAACCAAATAACGGTCATAACAATCTCCAGTTTTACCCACTGGTACATCAAAATCGACTTGGTCATAAACAGCATAGTTTTGCTTTTTACGCAGATCCCAAGCAATACCTGAGCCACGTAGCATTGGGCCGGTAAAGCCCCACTGCAAGGCTTGCTCTGGAGAAACAACACCAATATCTACTGTACGTTGTTTCCAAATTCTATTGTCGGTCAATAAGGTTTCATATTCATCAACGCAACGTGGGAAGCGCTCTGTAAACGCCCAAATAAAATCAAGTAAGGTACCGCTGCGGTCTTGATTCATTTTGTCTACTTCACGATCACTGTGCCATCTTGAAGCTTTATATTGAGCCATGGTATCAGGTAAATCACGAGCAACACCACCTGGTCTGTAGTAGGTAGCATGCATACGCGCACCAGATACAGCTTCATAGCAGTCAAATAAATCTTCGCGCTCTCTGAAGCAATATAGGAATACGGTCATTGCACCAATATCTAGCGCGATCGCACCTAACCATAAAAGGTGGTTTAACACACGAGTGATTTCATCAAACAGGGTACGGATGTATTGCGCTCTTAACGGTGCTTCAATACCTAACAGCTTTTCTATGGAACGAACATAGGCATGTTCATTACACATCATGGATACGTAATCGAGGCGATCCATATAGCCAATGTTTTGTATGTATGGTTTTGTTTCCGCTAATTTTTCTGTTGCACGGTGCAATAAGCCAATATGTGGATCAGCACGAACAATAGTCTCACCTTCCAGCTCTAACACCAAACGCAAAACCCCATGGGCTGCGGGATGCTGTGGACCAAAATTTAACGTGTAATTCTTTAATTCAATCATTATTCGCCGCCCTTCTCATTAACTGTATAACGGTTATCATTACGAATAACCTTAGGCACCAATACTCTTGGCACTATATCAACAGGTGCGTAAATAACTTTTTGTAATTTTGCATCGTAGCGCATTTCAACCTCGCCACTTAGAGGGAAATCTTTACGGAATGGATGTCCAATAAAACCATAGTCAGTCAAAATACGTCTTAAATCCGGATGCCCATCAAATAAAACACCATACAAATCGTAGGCTTCGCGTTCAAACCAGTTAGCGCCTTTCCAAAGATGATGCACTGAAGGAATAATTAGATTTTTTTCATCAAGGAACACTTTAACGCGTAGGCGATGATTTTTTTGTGTTGAAAGCAGGTGATAAACTACGGCAAAACGTGGCTTATTTAGTGCATAGGCTTTAGCATCTTGGCGTTCTACACCACGAGAAAACCCCTTTTCTGTAGCAGAATCAGTTTCCCAATCGTATTCACCATAAAGTAGATAGTCTACTGCACAAAGGTCTATAAGTTGATCAAATGAAAAAGCACAAACATCACGCAATTCCATCATTAATGTTTTTACGTTAGCAACATCACATTCAACGGTTACTTCGTCAAATGCTACACTCACGTCGTTGATATGACTCGCTAACTCAGTCTTTAGTCTTTCAACCAAATAATCATTCTTTGTCATCTAATTTGCACCTTTGATGATCTTACGCTTCTAATATGTTTTTACGTCTGATTTTATTCTGTAATTGAATAATCCCGTAAAGCAGTGCTTCAGCGGTTGGCGGACATCCTGGAACATAAACATCAACAGGAACAATCCGATCACATCCACGAACGACTGAATAAGAATAGTGATAATAACCACCACCATTGGCACATGAACCCATGGAAATAACCCAACGTGGTTCAGGCATCTGATCATAAACTTTGCGTAAAGCAGGAGCCATCTTATTACATAAGGTCCCCGCAACTATCATGACATCTGCTTGACGTGGACTTGGACGAAAAATAATACCAAACCGGTCCAAATCATAACGCGCAGCACCAACATGCATCATCTCGACTGCACAGCATGCCAAACCAAAAGTCATAGGCCACATAGAACCACTACGCGCCCATCCAACAAGTTTGTCGACCGAAGTCGTTACAAAGCCACTTTTTTGCAATTCTGCAACCGCCATAGCTAGCCTCTAAGCAGTTAAATATTAATAAAAACATTCGTAACGTCTCAATAGTTTTTTTGATTTAGTAAATAATCTCAAAAATTAAAACTACTGTTTATGAAATACTTACTTTAATCAAGCAACAACAGAGAAGTTACGATTCGTTAAGCTTTTTGTCACGCTTTTAAAATTATTCCCACTCTAACGCGCCACGCTTCCATTCATAAATAAAGCCAATGACCAATAAACCGAGAAATAACATCATTCCGAAAAATCCAAACCATCCAATTTTGCGTAAGGCTAAAGCCCAAGGAAAGAAAAATGCGGTTTCTAAATCAAATATGATAAATAGTATTGCTACCAGATAGAAACGCACATCAAAAGGCAAATGAGAATTTTCAAATGCGCCAAAGCCACACTCGTACGGTGCGTTTTTAGCTGCATCAGGACTATGTTTTGAAAGCAGGGCACCAGCTCCCAACATCACCAGACCAAGAACTAATCCGATGATTATGAATACAAGAACGGGTAAGTATTGAGATAGCATTATGTCACCTTGCTCGATTAAATGGTGCCGAAGGCCGGACTCGAACCGGCACGGCTTACGCCACCGCCCCCTCAAGACGGCGTGTCTACCAATTCCACCACTTCGGCAATTCTTATTATTAGGCTTTGTCTACCGTCCAATTTACTGAAAGGCAAACACCCCAAGTGTTTTATTCTTTCTTATCACTTTTGCTGTTATCAACAGGTACTGGAATAGAGTTCACAGGTACGCTTGTTTGTTGAGGAGCAGCTAGCTGTTCTGTTTTGTGATATTGTACAGATACCATGTAAGACAGCAATAGACTAGTTACAAAAAATGTTAACGCCAAACCACCGGTTAATTTAAATAAAAAACTACCAGTTCCCTGACTACCAAATAGTGTATTTGATGCACCAGAACCAAAAGCTGCGCCTATATCAGCACCTTTACCATGTTGAATAAGAACAAGGCCGATTACGACCATTGCTACTAACACATGTATAACTAATATTAATTGATACATTTCACTATTTCCACAAACTGTTTTGCATTTAACGATGCTCCACCTACTAGTCCACCATCAACATCGGGCATAGCAAATAAAGCCGCGGCATTATTTTCATTTACACTACCTCCGTAGAGGATAGATAAACGCTCAGCATCATCACGATTAATATCGCTAACCAGTTTCCTGATAAACTGGTGCACTTCTTGTGCCTCATCAGTTGATGCAGTTTTTCCTGTGCCTATAGCCCAAACAGGCTCATAAGCTATTACACAGTTTTGAAAGCAATTATTGTTATTTTCACTTACGGCCAGAATTTGCCTGGCAATTACTTGTTCTGTGTGTCTATTTTCACGCTCTTCCAGCGTTTCACCAACGCAAAGAACAGGTATCATATCATGTTCTTTAACATGGTGGAATTTTTGTGCCACAAATTTTTCATCTTCTTGAAAAATATGTCTTCTTTCAGAATGCCCAACTAAAACATAACGGCAATTAAACTCTTTTAACATCGGACCGGAAAGCTCGCCGGTGAAGGCACCAGAATCTTTTGGATATACATTCTGTGCTCCGAGTTTAATGCTGCTCTTCGCAAGTAGTTCATTAACTTGCGGTATGTAAATTGCGGGAGGCATAATTGCTACATGAAGCGTATCGTCAGAGCTTAACATTTCCTTGAGCTGATTCGTTAATTGAATCACTTGCTGTAATTGGCCATTCATCTTCCAGTTACCAGCAACTATTTTATGCCTCATGTGCTGTCCTCTCGCGTTCAACTGCGCGACTATACCCAAACTAGGTAAAGATGTGTAGTCTTATTGTTGTTTTTTTATAAAAAAAGAGGTTTATTGCCAATTAATGCTTGATATCGTGCAGGTTGAATCTTCATATTGCACAACTGCCCATCATTAAGCAGCACATTGAGCGTGTTTTGTTTCAAGGAGGATTGAAATCCTTTAAGGAAAACCTGGTCGCAAGCAACCAGGTTAGATAATTTTAATGGTGTAAGTTTTTTTCGATTTGGCTGATGTCATCACATAGCTTTTGCGCCTGTTGCACAACTAAAGACTGATCTTGGCCTTCGACCATAACTCGCAATAAGGGCTCGGTGCCAGAGGGTCGTAATAAGACACGGCCTTCTCCATGCAAGCTGGTTTCCAAGCTTTTTACCACACGGATTACTTCTGAATTTTTAGCGAGTAATGAGGCATGCGTAGTTTTTAAATTAACCAAGCTTTGTGGTAACAATGAAATGCCACCAGTTAATTCCTGTAAGCTCTTTCCTTGTTTCACCATAATCGATAAGACTTGTAGCGCAGCAACAATACCATCACCGGTTGTGGTTTTATCAAGACAAACGATATGGCCGGATGTTTCTCCACCAATCTTCCAATTATTTTCTCGTAGAGCTTCGAGAACATAGCGGTCTCCCACATTGGAACGGATAAAAGGAATACCCAATTCGCTAATCGCCATTTCCAAGCCATAGTTACTCATAATGGTACCAACAACACCGCCATGCAGAACACCACGCTCATGACGATCTTTCGCAATGATATAGAGAATTTGATCGCCATCAAGCAAATTACCTTTTGCATCGACTAATAATACGCGGTCACCATCACCATCTAAACCAATACCAATATCAGCGCCCGTGCTGAGGACCTTTTGAATCAAATGAGCAGGAGAAGTTGAACCACAATCCTGATTGATATTAAAACCATCAGGCTTATTTCCAATTGCAGTAACATTAGCTCCTAATTCGGCAAAAACATTAGGGGCAATGTGATAGGTGGCGCCATTTGCACAATCAACCACGATTTTTAGGCCGGATAAGCGAGTCATCGAGGGTATAGTTGATTTACAGAACTCAATGTAACGACCGGTTGCGTCATTAATACGCGTAGCCTTCCCTAATTGCTCTGAAGGAACCGTTTCCATCTTTTTATCTAATTCTGCTTCAATAGCAAGCTCTACGCTGTCAGGGATCTTGCCACCTTCAGCAGAGAAGAATTTGATGCCATTATCTTCAAATAAATTATGTGAGGCACTAATCACAATCCCGGCATTAGCTCTTAGTGTTTGTGTTAAATAGGCAATTGCTGGGGTCGGCATTGGACCCAATAAGGCCACGTCAACACCTGCTGCAGATAAACCGGCCTCCAATGCAGATTCCAGCATATAACCAGACACTCGAGTGTCTTTACCTATAACAACCTTTTTCCGATGGCCATTTGCCAGTACACGCCCTACGGCCCAACCTAATTTTAAAACAAATTCAGGATTAATATTTGATAATCCTACGTGTCCACGTATACCATCAGTACCAAAATATTTACGTTGACTCATCCTTTCCTACCTTATTGTTAGACTATTGCGCTCGTTCCACTAAATCGATCATTTTTAACGCTTGATGGGTTTCATCGACATCATGCGTTCTTATAATTCCTATGCCCTTTAATGCCGCATACACCGCCAGGGTAATACTTCCTATTAAACGATCATCCACCTCTTTGTTGAGCGCGGCTCCAATTGAACTCTTGCGTGAAACACCTAAAAGAAATGGCATTTGAAATTCAGCAAAATGATCAAGCATCTTTATTAAATATAAGTTATCTTGCGTTTGTTTGCCAAAACCAAAACCAAAATCTAAAATTAAGTGTTGTTTTTCAATGCCTGCATTCAAACACGCATTGATGCGTTCAATAAAAAACCGGCTCACTGTTTCATAAACCCCTTCAGGATAATCAGGGTTTTGTTGCATTGTACGGGGCTCACCCTGCATGTGCATCAAGCACACTGGAACTGCTAACTCTGCGATGAGTTCCAACGCGCCCTCTGCACGTAACGCATTAATATCATTAATTATATTAGCCCCAGCCTTCACTGCTGCAGCCATTACTTCCGGTTTATTCGTATCAATTGAAATACAAACATCAGAATGAGCACGAATTTGTTCGATAACGGGTATCACCCTATTCAGCTCGTCTTCAACTGATACCGGCTTCGCTCCAGGCTTAGTTGATTCACCACCTATATCAATCAAATCAGCACCTTGGTCAATTAAACGCAAGGCATGCTCACAGGCACTATCCTGGGATAAAAACTTACCACCATCAGAAAAAGAATTAGGGGTTACATTTAAGATCCCCATAATCAATGGTTTTTCGGAATAACACCCGGCAGGAAGCTGGCTACGGTGCGCAAGCCAGCTTAAAAATTGCTCTACATTCACCAGCGACTCTCACTTAAAACTACTAGTGCTCTTCAGCAGGATTAACGCTAACTTCATTATCACCTGACTTTGCAGGAGCATCATTGACTACATCAGCTTTATCTAAAGGCTTAGAGGTCGTTCCCCAATCTTGTGGTGGAGAAGGCTCTTTGCCAGACATAATTTCGTGGATTTGCTGGCTATCAATGGTTTCATACTTAATCAGGCTTTGTGCCATCAGATGTAATTTATCCATGTTGGCAACCAGGATTTCTTTGGCTCTTTGATAATTTCTATCAATAATAGCACGAACTTCATCATCAATTTGCTGCGCTGTTCTATCAGACATTTCTTTATGTTTATTCATAGAACGTCCTAGGAATACTTCTTCCTCTTCTTCGCCAAAAGTAAGTGGGCCAAGAGCAGATAATCCCCAGGAAGTAACCATTTTACGTGCAATTTCAGTTGAACGCATAATGTCATTCGATGCACCAGTGGTAACACTTTCCAGTCCAAAAATTAGCTCTTCAGCTATTCGACCACCAAACAAACTCGATAATTGGCTTTCCAAACGACGTTTGCTATGGCTATACCGATCTTGCTCAGGCAAGAACATCGTGACACCTAATGCACGCCCGCGTGGAATAATGGACACTTTGTATACTGGGTCATGTTCTGGAACAGATAAACCCACAATAGCATGTCCTGCTTCATGATATGCGGTTAGTTTTTTCTCGTTGTCATCCATCACCATGGAGCGACGTTCGGCACCCATCATAATCTTGTCTTTAGCTTTCTCTAATTCAATCATGCTGACTTTGCGCTTATTTGCACGTGCAGCAAACAATGCAGCCTCATTCACTAGATTTGATAAGTCAGCTCCAGAAAAACCTGGGGTACCACGTGCAATATCCATTACCTCAATGCCACTATCTACAGGAACTTTCTGTAGGTGTACTCTCAAGATTTGCTCACGACCACGAATATCGGGTAAGGGTACTACAACCTGACGGTCAAAGCGGCCTGGACGTAATAATGCAGGGTCTAAAACATCAGGGCGGTTCGTTGCCGCGACAACAATAACCCCTTCGCTTCCTTCAAAGCCATCCATTTCTACCAGTAATTGGTTCAATGTTTGTTCACGCTCATCATGGCCGCCACCAAGCCCCGCTCCGCGGTGTCTACCCACAGCATCGATTTCATCGATAAAAATAATGCATGGAGCGTGCTTCTTTGCTTGCTCAAACATATCGCGTACACGAGATGCGCCCACACCGACAAACATTTCAACGAAATCAGAACCAGAAATCGTAAAAAAAGGTACTTTTGCTTCACCGGCAACCGCTCTCGCTAATAAGGTCTTACCAGTACCTGGAGAGCCAACAAGTAAAACGCCACGGGGAATACGTCCGCCGAGATTTTGGAATTTGGTTGGATCACGTAAGAAATCAACTAACTCCTTCACCTCATCTTTAGCTTCATCAACCCCTGCCACATCAGCAAAAGTTACTTTGACTTGATCCTCGCCTAATAGGCGAGCACGTGAACGACCAAAAGACATCGCGCCTCGACCGCCCCCGCCTTGCATTTGGCGCATAAAGAATACCCAAACACCAATTAATAGGAGCATGGGGAACCAATTTACAAACAAGTGTAATAAAAAGCTTTCTTGCTGCTTCTCTTGTCCGCTAACGTCTACCTTGCTTTTTAATAGCTCGCCAAGCAATGCATTATCTTGCATCGGCATGTAGGTAACAAAGCGTTTATTATTTTTAGTTATGCCTTTGATGATTTTATCGTCTTCAATAGTCACCGTATTTACCATACCCTGATCGACTTCTTTCAGAAATTGGCTGTAGGAAATTTTCTCGGCAGCAGAGTTGCGAGGCCCGAAATTACTGAAAACAGAGACCAGCACGATCGCAATAATCAGCCATAAAAACAAATTCTTAACCATGTCGTTCAAAGTATTAACCTCGTTTGTGCGTAAAGCTTTATATTTAAGAGGACAAAATTCTTAATATATAAAGTTACTATAAATTGTATCCCTTTGCCAGCAAATAGGTTTCTTTTGAACGCGCTCGTGAAGCGGCCGGTTTACGAATGACCACTTTATCAAAAGAAGCTTTTGCCTGTTTTACCAAATCATCAAAACCTGAACCATGAAAGATCTTAACTAACATAGAGCCTCCAGGCTTTAACATTTTATCTGCGAAATCAAAGGCTAACTCCACTAAATACATCGCGCGCGGAATATCAATCGCAGTCGTACCACTCATATTTGGGGCCATATCCGATAAAACCAAGTCCACGCTGCGCTCAGGAATTAAATCCATGAGCTGTTGCAAAACATCATCCTCACGAAAATCGCCAAGAATAACATCTACATCGGGAAGAGAATCCATGGGCAAAATATCTAAGGCCACGATTCGCCCCCGTCCTTGCAGACGTTCGGAAACATATTGGGTCCAGCCTCCAGGAGCGGCACCTAAATCAACCACTGTCATGCCAGGTTTAAGCAAAAACTCTTTTTCATCGACTTCTTTAAGTTTATATACCGCACGGCTTCGGTATCCTTCAGCCTGAGCTTTTTTCACATAAATATCATCAAAATGCTCTTGCAACCAGCGTTTACTGCTTTTGGTACGACTCATAATTAGTACTATACTGTTTATAATTTTATATCAATTTAACTATGATACTTAATTTCACTACCTATTCCCAGCAAAACGTGCAATAATTTGCCATTTTATTATTTAGTTTTAAGGAATCCTTTGCAGTGGACACATCATTTAGACGCTCACTTAAAGCCCAAGCCCATCATTTAAAGCCTGTAGTTCTTATTGGCGCAAAAGGTTTAACTGAAGCGGTAGCCGCAGAAACTGATGTTGCATTGCTTGCTCATGAGTTAATTAAAGTTAAAATTAATGGCGCAGAGCGAGAAGACCGCATACTCATGGCGAATGAGCTATGCCAACAGTTAAGTGCTGAGTTGGTTCAGTTAATCGGAAATACAGCGATTATTTATCGTAAGAATAAAGATAAGTAATCCACGTTAAATTATAAACACTCCCTCGTGTTAATTTTGCAGTGCAATTAAACCAGTGTAGTCTGGTGCAAGCAACCAGACCACACTGAAAAAAGATAAAATAATGCACTGATAGTTTATTTATGTGTCAGGAGAATGCACGATTTTAGCATCTAAGACATTCGCCAACTTGCAGCAGCGGATTGTTCAGGTGTATCATTCGAGGCAATATATTTTCCTTGGCAACCAATCCAGGGGCTGTAAACAGCCCCAAAGTAAAGGGTACTAATTTATTGTCTGGCCTATGATACTAAAACACTTACCTAATATATTAACCTTATTTCGATTAGGACTAATTGTTCCTTTTCTTATGTTTTTGTATCGCCATGAATACGTCAATTCCTTTTATACGTTTATTCTTGCGGGAGTTACAGATGGATTAGATGGCCTCTTAGCCAGACGTTTTAATTGGCAAAGTTTTTTTGGTTCTTTTGTTGACCCCTTAGCCGATAAATTACTAATTGCATCAAGCTTTATTGCTTTAGCGCTAATGGATGTACTCCCCTGGTGGCTGGTATCGCTGGTTTTCCTACGTGACTTGACGATTTCAATGGGCGTTCTTGCCTGGTATCACTTCATTCGCCGTAAACTGGATTTTAAACCTACGCTCTTAAGTAAAATTAATACCGCACTCCAATTAATCTTGGTCACATCGTGCTTATTTGAATTAGCTTATTATCAATTCCCTAATTACGTTTTAAATACGCTCATTGGCTTAACTACGTTCACTACAGCCACAACTTATTTTGACTACATTTGGACCTGGAGCAGAAAAGCCTGGCCTAAAAAAGAATTATCTCAATGAATAAGCAGTTGGCCTTAGCTATCAAATTAAATGATGAAGCAACCCTGTCTGACTTTAACTGGGGTGAGAATAGGTTATTGCAGCAACAATTACAGCGCATGTTGACCCTCAAAGAAGATCGTTTGCTGTATCTCTGGGGCTGTAATGGCATTGGTAAATCTCATTTGTTACAAGCATCTTGCCAAGAAGTTAACTCTACGGAGTCTGCAATTTACCTCCCTTTGAATTTGCTTAAAGAATGGGGGCCACAAGCAATTGAAGGTTTAGAAGACCAAGCCTTAATTTGTATTGATGACATCGATGCAATTGCTGAAGATTCTGCCTGGGAAGAAGCACTTTTCCATTTATATAATAAAATCAAAGATATGGATAAGAGCCTTTTAATTATTTCGGGTAATCAGTCTCCAACTACCCTGCCGATTAAATTGCCCGACTTACGTTCTCGTTTAAGTTGGGGCTTAGTGATTCAACTGATGGAACTGAGTGACGAGGATAAAATTAATACCTTAAAACTGCATGCTGCGCGTCGTGGTTTTGACTTACCGGAAAGTGTGGGGCAGTTCCTGATTAGTCGCTGTTCACGTAATATGCATGACCTGCATCAATTACTTAATCGTCTGGATGATGCCTCTTTGGCGGCCCAACGCAAAATCACCATTCCTTTTGTTAAGAATATTTTGGGTATTTAGTTTAAATCTATATCTCTAAATAGTAAGTTTAGTTTTTCCCCAACACAGCATCAAGCCGCAGCAAAACTCAATGTTGACCCATGAACCCAACCCATAAGTCATTGCAAAATTACTTACTTGTATGTGTTAAAACGAAAATGCCGATGTTTGGCCTAACGTTGTTCGCATTGAAGGGCTAGTCGTATCACGCTCAGTAGACTGACTATTCCTCATGAATGAATAACGATTGGTGCTTGTCGTTACTGTTTCCGTAATAACCAGCTCATCTTCTTTTCGTGCGTTTTGTTTTAACGTAGCCAATTGCTGTTTTGTCTCTGTGGCTTCACGAATGTGTTCTTTTAAATTTCCTAATTTTTCCTGTTGTTTCGCCAAGGTGTCACGATTACATAAAGCAGCAATTTTTGTCTCATCAAGCCCCAGCCAACTACTTACCACCGATTCTAAACCAGGAAACTCAACAAACCAATATAAGCTCATAGCCGCCAAACCAACCAAAGTGCTACACAGTAATATGGGTAAGGATGCCGGTGAAACTGTGGTCATAATCAAACCGAAAAGGCTTAAAGAAACGGTTTGCGCGGCGCAAAAACTACCGCCAAACCGTAATGCCGCGAAAACTATTGATAAGGCTAATTTAGCAAAATGCAGCTGGCCACCATAAAGAGCCTGCTCGAATTGCTCGCTTATCGCACTAAATTGGGTAAAACGTTGCTCCAGCAAAGTGATAATCTGCTCCAATTGCTGCAATTCGTTTTCAGAAAGCCTTAATAAAGAATATTTTGCTATTTTCTTTCTGATGGTCTTTATTTCATTATATTCTTGTAAATAAACATCTAGCAATTTGTATGCATCCGTAAGTTTAATCTCTAAACTATCAGATAACTTAGCCAGCTCGAAACCACAAAAAGCAATAATTGATAAGGTTGAGAAAATAAAGCCACTCGCGAGAATAATCGCCGAAGGTAACGCAAAAATGTTCATAATCGTGACCACACAATCAAAACCATCACAAGCAACAACTAACATACCTGCCGTCGTGAGTAATCCCAGTTTTACTGTGTTATGCAATGACACATCATTTTTAGCTTTATTCGTAATGTTTACATCACCATTCATCGCC
>NZ_CBCSKT010000163.1:0-342 GCF_965140895.1 Legionella sp.
CGTTGTGAAAAAGAGCATACTAAGCATTTTACTATTTTTTGCAAGTACGGGATCATTTGCAGAGCCAACTCAGTCGCCTGAGTTATTAACTCAAAAAATTGAAGAGTACGTTCTTAAGCAATTGACATCCTATAAAGAAGGAAAGATCCATGTTTCCGCAGATAAAATTGACTCTCGTTTAAGCTTGAAAGCCTGCGCAGAAAATCACTTAGTTGTATTTAACCCCTACAGCACCCCTATTTTAGAAACCAGTACGATGGGAATCAAATGCCAAGAGGCAGATAATCATTGGTCCTTGTATGTACCAATCCGCATTATCATTCTAAAAACAGTTTTTGTAGC
>NZ_CBCSKT010000163.1:352-107577 GCF_965140895.1 Legionella sp.
TTTACGCCATCTCAGTATTATTTAACATTTTTGTAGCAAATCGCACCTTAATGAAAGGCGCTAAAATTACAGGTAATGATATTTATCAAACCGAAATGGATGTCCATAAATTAAAAAATGGTTATTTTAATGACATCGACGATTTAATTGGCCAAGTCTGCAAGCAAAATATCGCGGCGAATCATCCCTTTACTCCAGCCAATATTGAATTACCTAAAGTAGTTCGTAAAGGAGAAAAGATCTCTATGATAACCGGCAATAATAATTTAACTATTAGTATGGAAGGGATTGCAATTACCGACGGCTCTCTAGGGGAAACCATCAAAGTACGAAATTTAAGCTCAAAAAAAATCGTTGAAGCTCAAGTTTCTGGGGAAAAAAGAGTAACCGTAGTTTTTTAAGCCAAGAATTTATTTTTTAATAAAAAAATCATAAAATTAAGAAAATTTACTAAAGTATTTTCTCAAGCTGCCGATAACGCGTTTACTGATGCAAATTTTAGGACTGGTAACTATAGGTCATCAGTATGAAATAAACACAAAACAACGTGAGGATAAGTTTATGTTTAATCAAATTAGTGATGCTACTCATGTAAAACCTATAGAGTCAGACAACCGTTTGAAAGGTAAGCAGCTGGAAATTAATAAAATTTTAGCTGAAGGCTCTTCATCGTTTGATGACAACGTTAGCATCAGCAATACAACCAAACAACTTGAAGCGATTACAAAATCATTAGATTCTGTTCCAGAAGTTAGTGACGCTCGTGTTCTCTATTTCAAAGCTGAAATAGAATTAGGTAATTACCAAATTAATAGTGACAAGATTGCTGCAAAAATGTTAAATAATACTGAGATGGCGTAAATTTAAGGTAGTTATATGAGTAACGACAAAGTAAAGACATTATGCAAGCATTTAGAACAAGAAATTTCTTGGGTTGAGTCACTTAATGATTTATTAGCCGAAGAAAAAGGACTTTTGGAAACTCGCCAATATGCTCAAATGGAAGAATGTGCCAGTAAAAAGCAAGATTTATCCAATAAGTTAGAAGACAGCTCGAAACAGCGTATGGTGCTGATTAACCCTGCGAATCAAGTACTTGATGCAGCATATGCGCTAAATGCCTTTCTTAGAGAGTGCCCAGAACCTGAAATAAACTTAGTAAAAACATTAAATAGCAAATTAACCCATGCTTTGACGCGTTGTCGTGAATTAAATACCGTAAATGGTCAAGTGATTGCAAATAATCTTTATGTTCGTCAGGAGCTTGTTAATGCTCTGTCAGGAAATAAACCCGATGCAGTGAGTGTTTATAATGCTCATGGTAATTTATCCTCTTCAAACGAGACTAATCACCATCACGAAGAAGCTTAATCTCACCCCCGATACTGGATAAAAGCGGATAAATTGTAGGCTGAGCCGTGGCCCAACCTACACGTAAGATAGTAAACCCTATCGCATGCGCAGTGCACCATCTAAACGAATAACTTCACCATTCATCATCCCATTTTCAATAATATGCCCTACTAAAGCAGCAAACTCTTCAGGTTGACCAAAGCGTTTAGGAAAAGTCATCGTGGAAATTAAATTATCCTGAACCTCTTGGGGCATATTGAGTAATAACGGAGTACCAATCAATCCAGGTGCAATGGTATTTACACGAATAGCAAACTGAGCTAATTCTCGTGCAGCAGGCAAAGTCATGGAGACAATACCCCCTTTGGAAGCGCTATAAGCCGCCTGCCCTACCTGGCCTTCAAAGGCGGCAATTGATGCGGTGTTAATGATAACTCCTCGCTCCTGAGATTTGCTATCCAACTCCAATGCAGACATTGCATGTGCGGCAACTCTCATTACGTTAAAAGTGCCAATAAGATTCACGTCAATGACTTGCTTAAATGCAGCCAATGGCATTGCTCCCTCTTTACCAACAATACGTTTTGCTGGTGCTATTCCCGCACAGTTAATACAAACTCTTGGCGCACCAAGTTTAGCAATTGTTTGCTGCATTGCTTCTTCCACAGAGGCATCACTGGTTACATCACAATTAATAAATAAATCAGCCTCACTTTGAGGGTCTGCTTGTTTATCCCAAATAGCCACCCGCATTCCTCGTTGCTGCAAATACTGAGTACAAGCTTTTCCCATACCTGAAGCGCCACCAGTAATTAATGCTACTTGATTTGTAAAATTCACTAAACTTCTCCGTAATTATAAACGTGTATTATCCATTTCTCGTTCAAGTCCCCGCAAGAAAGAATGCAAACGAAGCCACATGTGTCTGTACAGCTATGAATTCGTCATTGCGAGCCTTGACGATGCACTCCAGAATGATGCTTCGTTAGAGTTCAGTACTGGGTTGCTTCACTGCGCTCGCAATGAAAACATTTTTTATGTCTTTTAAATGGCACAGCCCAAAAATTTAGGTATACAGAAAAACCTAAGACAAAAACTCTTTACTTAACTCTTTAAACTCAGGTGTTCCAGCCTTTCTTATCCACTCAAAAAATACCATTTCTGAAGTAACTAATTGAATTCCTGCTTGCTGCATGCGTTTCAGGCCGTATTTTATATTTTGCGCTCCCCGACTACTGACTGCATCAACAACTACAAAAACATCAAAACCATGCTCTTTCATTTCTAAAGCAGTTTGCAGCACACACACATGTGCCTCCATGCCGATTAGAACCAATTGTTTTTTATTCAATTGTTTTAGACGCTGAGCATAGTTTGCATCACTCATGCAAGAAAAATGAACTTTATCAATACATTCTTGCGAATCATAATATTCTTGAAGTGAAGCAACCGTTGCGCCAAGGCCTTTGAAATATTGTTCACTGACTAAAATGGGAACTGACAATTTGCGGGCTAGTTTTAAAAGCCACTCACATTGGGCTATGAGAACCTCGCTGTTCATTACAGCAGGGGTAAGTTTTTCTTGAACATCAATTAATAATAACAATGACTCTTCTTTATTAAGTAACATCCCTATCTCCTTAAATAATTCCCCTGTCATCCCGAACGCAACGAGGGTTCTCCTGCGTCGGAATGATGAGGAAAAGCTATATTATGCTCCAGCAATATCAATAGTCTTCATGGCCACATCCATCTGCTTATTGCCACGCTGTACTGACACCGTAATTTTTTCACCAACCTTAATATCAGTCAACAAATTATAGAGTTCATCATAATTATTAACTGCATGACCATTAAGGGCAACAATCACATCACCTATCACTGTGCGTCCCCATGGATCACGATGTGTTCCTTGCAAATTTGCTTGTGATGCAGGTGTACGAGGAAGTACCTCAGCAACCAATATACCCTTACGTACGCCTAAACGCTGCGCAATATTAGGCGCAACACTGTGAATACCTATTCCTGATAATACAACACGCCCATGCGTGATAATTTGAGACACAATGCGTTGAATATCATCAGCCGGTACAGCAAATCCAATTCCTGCAGAAGCACCTGAACGAGAAAAAATCATGGTATTCATACCGATTAATTGCCCAGCACTATTTAATAATGGACCACCAGAATTACCTGGATTAATTGGCGTATCCGTTTGGATCATATTACGAATAGTTACCCCTCCAATACCTGGAACTTGTCTACCTAATGCCGAAATAACCCCTTTAGATAAACTGTGATCTAAACCATAAGGATTACCGATTGCAATAGCCTTTTGGCCAACAATCAAATCGACAAGATGCACAATGTCAAAAGGTTTAAACGATTTTAGCGTCGATAAAGCATTCGGTGATTTCACTTGTAATACCGCGATGTCTTTACGTGGCTCAGAACCAACTACTCGTGCAGGAACGGTCATATTACCCAAAGTAATAGCCAGTTTATCTGCACCTTTAATTACATGATAATTAGTAACAATATGACCTTTATCATCCCAAATCATACCTGAACCCGAACCATCAGGAACCTGCATTTTTTTGAAAGAATAATGATTAGTTACTGTTGCCAAGCGATGAACATAGACCACTTTAGGTGATGCTTGTTGAAATACTTGTACCGTATTTTGTTCATCTGGAAGAAGTGCATTTACATTAACACTGTACGCAGGAACAGCCAAAATAGCACCTAAAATAAATCCTAAGCGATGTTGCCTCATTGTTGTAATACTCCACAGCAATTATAAAATTGTATGCATCCCTAAATGCAACGAGATTATGAGAAATCTTCTCATTTTTCAACATCCCGCGGATTAGCCGCGACACGCCGATAGTTTGGTAAAAATGAGCGAGTTTTTCAGAACGTGATTGTATTATACATTGGGCAAAATGTCACCACTTGGCTTAAAATCACAACTTAATCCTCGCTTATAAAGCAAAAGAAACAGAGGTATTATTAATATCTCCTCTCTGATCGTTTGGTTCATCAAGTGCATGGAGATGCCGATTAGTGCGCTCTTCAGGATTGTTTATATCATTTTCTGTACGCTCCACTTCTTGTCTGGCACTATGTTCCACTCGGGTTTGCACTACAGCAATACTCGGTAAGGCACTACCCGCTCCAAAAAATTGCATTAAAAATTGTATGGGCGCCATCAGCATGTCTTTAAACGACACGGTACCCGCATCAATAAGTTTCACAGCAACCACTTCCGTATCATCAATATGGCGTAAATAAACTTTCTCTAATAAAGCAGAATGTTGCTTATAAATATTATCCAAATTGACGTTACTCGCTTTCTCTTGATTTAACAGATACCGTTCAAAATCGGCATGTGTATCCCATAATATAGCCCGTCGCTTTTGCAATATCTGCAACTCAGCGTCATAAAATCCGATTTTTTTATCAATTTCATCTCTTAATTTATCACAAATCAATTTACGTTCAGGAGAAATCTCCCCACTAGAAATGATAACTCCAGACTCTTTAAGGGTTGCTTGTGCATAACGCTCGATGAGCTCCGTTTTTTTATTTAAAAGCTCTGAGATTTGAGCATCCAGATACTTAATGGCATCCTTGTTTTCACCAAGCATTTGATAATGTGCAGTAAAACGTTTTTCATTTTGCATTTGTATTCGGATTTTCTCTAACTCACCGGCTTCCTGCGCTAACGCCCTACTTTGTGCTTCATCATTTAATTTTTTATCTCTACTTAGTAATAATTGTCTAATAAACGCAGATGCAACCATCACCGTCCCAAATACTGCTGCACAAATAAGCCCCATAACCATCGGATCCATAATCCACTCCCTTACTGATACAAATGAATCAATTGTGTATGTATTTCAACTGCAAAATACTCATTAAACTGATGAAACGAATCAATCGAAGGCCATTGCTCAGATGGATTGCTAATACGAGTCATCGCCGTTGAAAATATCGGCTGATAGTAGTTTTTAATAAAAGGCTTAATTTCCGTTAAATTAGAAAAATTCTTCACCATCACCGTGGCATTTTCTTCTAAATGAGATAAGTGCACACGTTCAATTACTTCAACAAGCTCATTATGACCCTCAGCTGTTGATTTTAACCAATTAAGTAAAGCCACCCGAGGTTTGAAGAGCAGTAATTGTTTCCCTTCTTCGATGGAAGGTTCCATCAAGATAATATGGTTGTGCAATTCAAATCGGAAACAACACAGAAAATCTAAAAAATTAGTTTCAATCTCAGAACGAACACTGTCCCCTAACCAACGAGAAATTTCATGACGAAACATTTCAGGGAAACGTTTTTCTATCTCATTAAGGACGGCATCATCTGATGCTTGTTTTGGAATAGTGTAAGCTGTATTGTCGATTTGCAATAAACGCAGATCGGGTAATTTGGCCTCTGGTAGTTGTGACGCCAGAAATGATAAAAAAACAGCCGTAGGCTTTAAGACTATTATTTCATATGATTTTTGGCGCATAATTATCTCCTTATTATATCTTTCTACATAAATCACAAAAAAAGCCCCCTCCCTGCGATGAAATTTTCTCCGCTGATGAGGGGACTTTTTATATATTTAGGCATGTCCTAAGGGCTATTTGTAAACAAGCCTTACTAAAACGATAGACCATGGATGGGGAGTTCGCGAATAAATTTTAAAATTTTTTCTGCATCATGTTCAGGTATTAATCATATTAAAATTAAGATATTATCTTGACTGATTAACTAGACAATGATTTAAGTGAATAATTTACCTGTGCAATTTAGCAAGCCTTTGCTTGAATGGTTTGCTAGCCATGGGCGCAAAAACCTACCCTGGCAATTACCCCGTAGCCCTTATCGAGTGTGGATTTCTGAAATTATGCTGCAACAAACGCAGGTACAAACCGTTATCCCCTATTTCGAACGTTTTATGGCGCGTTTTCCAAATATTAACGATTTAGCCCATGCTCATGAAGATGAGGTCCTTTCCCTATGGTCCGGATTAGGTTATTACAGCCGCGCTCGTAATCTTCATCGAACCGCGCAAATTATTGCTTCTGAGTATCAAGGAGTTTTTCCTAATCAACTTGAGCTGGTGCATGCATTGCCAGGAATTGGCGCCTCAACAGCAGCCGCGATTTTATCTCAAGCCTTTAACCAACCTACGGCGATTTTAGATGGGAATGTGAAACGAGTTTTAACGCGTTTTTTCGCCATTAAGGGACATCCTGAGCAAGCTGCAATAAAAAAGCAATTATGGCAACTTGCCAATGCGTGCATGCCTCAAGAACAGTGCGCAGATTACACGCAAGCCATTATGGATCTAGGAGCAACCTGTTGCACCACGAAAAACCCTGATTGCCAGCATTGCCCGGTACAAGATCATTGTTTGGCATTAAAATATAGAGAACAACATTTATACCCAACCAAGAAAGTAAAAAAACCTGTACCAGTACAACAGCAACAATTATTGGTTTTATGCGATCACGAGGGCAAAATTTATTTAGAAAAAAGACCTCCCTCAGGATTATGGGGTGGTTTATGGTGTTTACCGAGTATAGATGAAGGCAGCTGCCCCCTTGATTTTATCAAAATGGAATATGATTTAAACGGTGAAGCGCCTCAGCATTTGATTGCTTTTAAACATCGTTTTAGTCATTTTCTTTTGGAAATAAATGCACTACGGATTAAAATTAAAGTATTGGGAACCAAATTGGCTGAGCCTAAGGGGCAATGGTTTGCGAAAGAACATTTAAGCTCTTTGGGATTGGCAAAACCCACGAGTAAGATTTTGTCTTTATTATAAGAATATATAGCGCGTATTAGCGCAGCCTAATACGCGCTAGGGTCTGCAATCAAAATAATGATCAATAAACCTTCGGATTAACCACCGGAGTATTCATATTCCCATCCAGAATTTTCGCGGCCACGATAGCATCAGGCTGGCCGGCATTGGCCGCTGCAGTGATCCAAAACCATGCTTTTTTACGATCCTCAACCACGCCCTTCCCGTAATAATACATATAACCAATAGCATATTGCGCATCACGCTGACCTTTTTTAGCTTCTGGTTTCAAACGTATAAATGCGGTGCGATAGTTCTCCACACGAAAGTTAGTAATGCCCTCGCGTAAATTGGCGGTGCGTGTCAGACAGGCAGCTAATCCTGGAATAAACAGTACAACGATTAATAATTTTAAAGCATGTTTCATCTAATCTATTCCCCTTTTAAAGGCTTAGCTACCGGCTCAAAGATTAATTCATTTTTGGGTAGACTCAAACTTTCCAAAGCCCCTTGACGCTCAACAAGTACCCCATTGGCAGTAATTCGTTTAACTACTGCATCGCCCGGAATGGTGTCACCTATTTTATAGGTCTTCTCTTCCCCATTTGCAGCACGAATGATCACTTGAGAATCCTCCATATTACCAGCAAATAAGATTCCTACCAAAGTAACATTTAACATGGATTTTTTGACACTGCCATCACTTAAATCATTGGAAACATAAACACCAAAAAGGGATGCCTTAATAATGTCATTAAAAGAATCCTCTTTCTGAGCAACAGGAATCACCCCCTTACCCGGTTCAGGAGCTATTTGTGCTTGAATCGGTGTAAACCTTAGCGAAAAAAATTCAATAATAATCAATGAAGAAAAAAAGGAAATTAAAGCAATGGCAATCCATTGTGCATATTTGCCTGACCATAAATAATGAAAATCAACCTTCATAGTTTCCTAAGCCTTGGATTAAACGCGATTTCTGGATAAGAATCGCATAAAATCAAAAGAAATCAAAATTATTGCGGCAAAAATGCCCCAAAAGCCACCGATTTAAAGCTAATAGCTTCCATTCGTCCTAAATTTAACATCAATTGATACCTTGCCTAGAGGAAATTACCCCACTAGAATACAAACGATTACCTATAAGGAATATATTGAATGAAAAAGAATCACTTCGATACACGAGCTATTCATGCTAGCCAAGAACCCTGCCCAAGCACCGGCGCAGTAATGACTCCAATTTATGCAACATCTACTTACCGACAAAGCGCTCCTGGAGTACATCAAGGCTATGAGTATTCGCGCACGCAAAACCCTACTCGCGCAGCTTATGAAGGCTGTATTGCCAGCCTGGAATCAGGTCAGCGTGGTTTTGCTTTTGGCTCGGGAATGGCGGCCATAAATACTGTGATTGACCTGCTCGATGCTGGAGACCATGTGATTGCTACGGACGACCTTTATGGTGGTTCTTTTCGTTTATTCGATAAAGTGAAGACTCGCACCTCCAACTTATCGTTTTCTTTTGTAGATATGACCGACGCGCGCAACATTGAAGCCGCAATTACTCCTAAAACACGCTTAATCTGGGTAGAAACTCCATCCAATCCCATGCTAAAGCTGGCGAATTTACGTGAAATCGCAGCGATTGCAAAACGTCATAACCTAATTACAGTAGCGGATAACACCTTTGCTACTCCCTGGATTCAGCGTCCAATTGAATTGGGATTTGATATTGTGCTGCACTCGGCAACGAAATACTTAAATGGTCATTCCGATGTAATTAGTGGCGTCGTTGTTGTGGGCGACAATGCGGATCTTGCCGATCGTATGGCATTCTTACAAAACTCATGTGGAGGCATTGCCGGTCCATTTGATAGCTTTTTAGTGCTCAGAAGCCTGAAAACCCTATCCTTGCGCATGCAAAGACATTGTGAAAATGCGGAGCACTTAGCAAACTGGCTAAGCTCACATTCTAAAGTAAACAAAGTAATCTACCCAGGTCTTGCTAGCCATCCGCAACACCAATTAGCTAAAGAGCAAATGCAAGGTTTTGGCGGCATGATTTCCATAGTAATCGACGGTGGTATTGAAGAAGCGAAACGCTTTTTATCGCGTTGTGAATTATTCACCCTTGCTGAGAGCCTAGGTGGCGTTGAAAGTTTAATTGAACACCCAGCGATTATGACGCATGCATCCATTCCACCAGAGCAGCGCAAAGCTTTAGGCATTGAAGATGGCTTTATTCGTCTCTCCGTGGGTATTGAGCACGTAGAAGATTTGCAAGCTGATTTACACAGCGCTTTGTCATAACATTATTTAGGAAAAACATATGCATACGTTACAAACCATTATTGAACAAGCCTTTGAACAGCGCCAAACCTTATCCATGAGCACTGCAAGTCCTGAGCTCATTGCGGCCGTGAATGAAGTACTTTCTTGCCTGGATAGTGGACAGTACCGTGTTGCAGAAAAAGTAAATGATGACTGGGTTGTGCATCAATGGATTAAAAAAGCGGTCCTTTTATCATTTAAATTATTTCCTAATCAAGTTATCGATGCTGGATTTTGTCAATTTTATGACAAAGTCCCACTGAAATATCAAGACTATAGCGAAGCGCAATTTCAACAAACTGGTGTCCGTGTTGTGCCGCATGCCATGGTGCGCAAAGGAGCTTATATTGCTAAAAACAGCATCTTAATGCCCTCCTATGTAAACGTTGGCGCCTATATCGATGAGGGGGTCATGGTTGATACTTGGGCTACCGTTGGTTCATGTGCGCAAATTGGTAAGAATGTGCATCTTTCCGGTGGCGTTGGTATTGGCGGCGTATTAGAACCGTTACAGGCAAATCCAACCATTATTGAAGATAATTGCTTTATCGGTGCGCGTTCTGAAGTCGTTGAAGGAGTAATCGTAGAGCGCAATTCCGTATTGTCCATGGGCGTTTATTTGGGACAAAGTACCAAAATCTACAATCGCCTCACTGGGGAAATCACTTATGGTCGTATTCCTGAAGGCTCCGTAGTTGTTGCTGGAAGCCTACCTAGCGAAGATAAAAGCCATAGCTTGTATTGTGCCGTGATTGTAAAACAGGTGGATGAAAAAACCCGAGCGAAGGTGAGCATTAATGAATTACTAAGAGCTAACTAAATTATGAGTAAAATAAAGGAACTATTAACTGAACTCATTAATTTCCCATCGGTTACTCCTGATGATGCAGGGTGTCAGGAATTTATGATTCAATTCTTGCAGAATGCAGGATTTAGTTGTGAACGGATGAATAATGGCCCTGTATCTAATTTTTTTGCTCTTTATGGAAACAGTGGCCCTTTATTAGTATTTGCAGGCCATACTGATGTAGTGCCCATAGGTGATGAGTCAAAATGGCATACGGATCCCTTTGTTTTGGTAGATAAAGACAGCATGCTTTATGGCCGTGGCGTTGCCGATATGAAAGGCAGCCTTGCGTGTATGCTACTCATGGCAAAACGCTTCGTTGAAGCCTACCCTGCTTTTCCAGGACGATTAGGCTTTCTCATTACCAGCGGTGAAGAAGGTGATGATTATGATTTAGGAACACCTTATGTTATGGAACAATTGCAACGACAGGGAATTCATATTGATTACTGTATTGTTGGAGAGCCTTCCAGTACCGCCCATGTTGGGGACGTGCTTAAAATTGGCAGACGGGGTTCGTTAAGTGCCAAAATCTGCCTGCATGGAAAACAAGGACACGTTGCCTATCCGCATCTAGCAGAAAATCCCATTCATAAAATAAGCCCAGCCTTAGCTAAATTAACTGCCATTCGTTGGGACGAAGGCAATGCTTATTTTCCACCAACGTCCATGCAAATAACCTCCATTAGTTCAGGCGGCCAAGCACCAAATATTATTCCTGGTGAAATCAATATGCACTTGAATTTCCGCTATTCTACAGAGCAGACTCAAGAGAGCTTAAAAGAACACGTTATGGCAACCTTTAATGAGTTTGGCCTTAGCCCTAACATCAACTGGCGTTTAAGTGGGGAACCCTTTTTAACCACTCAAGGAGTGCTATTGGAAAGTACGCAACAAGCGGTTCTGGAGCAATCAGGTTATACACCTGAATTATCAACCAGTGGCGGTACTTCTGACGGTCGTTTCATTGCCCCTTATGGTGTAGAAGTTATTGAATTAGGCCCTGTTAATGCCACCATCCATCAAGTTAACGAATGTGTTTCTTTAATCGATCTGCATCAATTAGAGGCCCAATATTTTTCAATTTGTCAAAAACTACTACTTGACCTGAAGTAGAGCTATACTCCTACAAGAGGCATTTTATGCCTCTTGGGCTGGCCAGCAAACAGGTTTAATTGTGAACCACCCGTAAACCAACACAGCCTCTTTTCTATCGAGGCCTTTTATATGGAGATAATTATGAGTGGTTGCAGAATAAATCCTGTAGGTTTGGGTCTGGCTTTTGGTGTGCTTTGGGGAATATCCATATTATTGCTAGGCTTAGTTGCTACTTATTATGCTTATGGACATGATTTTGTTATATCAATGGGAAATTTATATCCTGGATATACTCCATCGATTAAAGGAAGTATTTTGGGGGCAGTTATTGCATTTATTGATGCCTTCATTATGGGTTTTCTTATTGCCTGGCTATACAATAAGTTTAGCAATTGCGGTTGTGCTTGTTGTAATAAGGGGGCGAAAGAAGTTAAGGATAAGCCTGTAGCTTAATAAGCTGTAGCCCATATTACGGCAGCGCTAATACGGGCTACGTTTATGCCTTCGCAATGACGGCAATTTTGTTATTGTTTCGCGACTTTTATATTTCGCTAGCTACTAGTTCACTACGTGCCAACTTCCATCAGGTTGACGGCAAGCGCTACCACGGAGAAGTTGAGTTCGTCCATCAATCCATGCTTTTGTAGTATATTCACGACAAGGTAAGCGCTCATGATGGTGCTCATGATAGTAAGTTCGAGTAGGTTGAACGGTATAACGATATCCAGTATCTGGGTTTGACCAATTAACGGCTCTACCGGTTGGTGCAGTTTCCAATGCTCTTTGCATTTGCATTTTGTCTACTTTATCCATGCTTCGCCCAATTTGGCCGCCTAAAACAGCCCCAATAAGAGCGCCACCAGCTGCTGCAGCGACTTTACCACCGCCACTACCAAACTGGCTACCGAGCAATCCACCAACGACACCACCAGAAAGGGCGCCTATACCTTCATTATTCACTCCGGTACAACCGACAAGTAAGAAAGACAAAGATAAGGATGCAACAGTTAACTTTTTCATGATTGTCACCAGATTAAAGGGTTAAAAAATCGACATCATTCTAACACCCTGAATGATTATGATCCATATCCTTTTATTGAGGGCATGGCACTTAATTGAGCAAACGTTACCACAATAAATGGAGATTGTAATTTGATCACTCTCTGATATACTTGTTAAAAAGAGCACCATCTGCCTATCTATTTTTCAATCAATCTTCCTAAAGAAAGGAACTTAATGAACTATTTGGTCTTTAAAATAGTGCATTGTTTAAATGCTTAATATTTTTTAACTAGTCTCAAGGAGTTAGCAAGCAATGACGCAATGGGGATGGTCAGGGACGCACCGCCATTAAGCTAAGGAAAAACTGACTAAGAATGACGCACGCGCTCAGAAATTTGGCATAACAACTCATAAGCAATCGTCCCTGCGGCTTGAGCAATACGCTCTACTAAAATATGAGTCCCCCACAACTCAACCGGAGCTCCAGGTTGGATATCAGGATGTTTCGTTAAATCAACAGCCAACATATCCATAGAAATACGACCCGCAATAGGAACTTCCCTACCCTGCACCCAAACTGGCGTATTCGCAGCAATATGGCGCGGATAACCATCACCATAGCCTGCAGCAACAATACCAATTCGTGAGGGGTTTGGGCTGCTCCAAACACCGCTATACCCTACTTGTGCAAAAGATGGATTATCATAAACCGCACTAATCGCGGATACAAAACGCATTACGGGCACTAATCCCAAGTCAATTGCAGTCTTATCCGCAAAAGGTGATACCCCATACAGCATAATGCCTGGTCTGACTACATCCGCATGAGTTTGTGGGAAAGAAATAATTGCTGCGGAATTGGCCATGCTACGTTGACTAAAACCGGCAACGGAAATACGTTCAAAAAGAGAAATCTGCTGATAATTTTCCGCACGTTCTGGCTCATCAGCACAGGCTAAATGAGTCATTAAACCAATGTCTTTATCCACCCAGGAACAAGCTTGTAAAGCACTCATCAGCTCTTGCAATTCATAAGGCTTAAACCCCAGACGATGCATGCCTGTATTTACCTTCACCCATAATTTAATCGGCTTATCCAATGGCGTATTTAATAACCACTGTACTTGGTGTGGCTGATGCATGACACAACCTAATTGGTGTTCTGCAGCCAATTTAAATTCATCCGGGCTAAACACTCCTTGGAACAGAATACAATGAGTACGACTACCCAGGCGACGAATAACCATGGCCTCTTCAATACAGGCGACACCAAAAGCATCAACATGCCCTTCAAGCACAGGAACCACCGCATGGATACCACAGCCATAGGCGTTGGCTTTGACCATAGTAATTACTTTTTTTCCTGGAGCAAATCGTCTTATCTGCGCCAAATTATGCAGTAAAGCACTAGATTCAACAACCAAGTGGGTCGGTCTTGACACTATTCGAATCCCTCTTGATAACCATTAAATGCCAAATCTTCAAATCGAGTATATTTACCAATAAAGGCTACACGGACCTTTCCAATAGGACCATTTCTTTGTTTCGCAATAATGATCTCAGCAGTTCCTTTATCAGGGCTGTCTTCGTTATACACCTCATCCCTGTAAATAAAGCAGATTAAATCCGCGTCCTGCTCGATAGCACCCGATTCCCTTAAGTCAGACATTACGGGACGTTTGTCAGCACGTTGCTCCAAACTTCGGTTTAACTGGGATAAAGCAATTACTGGTGTTTGCAATTCTTTAGCAAGGGACTTCAAGCTTCGTGAAATTTCCGAGATTTCCGCAGTTCTGTTTTCAGCGCTAAAGCCAGGTACTTTCATGAGCTGCAGATAATCCACCACAATTAAGCCAACGGAACCATGTTCTTTGGCTACACGACGCGAGCGAGCGCGCATTTCCGAGGGGCTTAACGCTGGGGTATCATCAATAAATAAAGTGGCTTCAGACAGCATATGTACCGCAGAAGTCACCCGTGGCCAATCATCATCATCAAGCTTTCCAGTTCTTATCTTATGCTGATCAATACGACCTAAAGAAGACATCATCCTCATGGCTAATGAATCTGAGGGCATCTCCATTGAGTATACGATTACGGGCTTTCCAGACTGAATCGCGACATGCTCTGCCATATTCATTACCAAGGTGGTTTTACCCATAGAAGGACGACCTGCAACGATAACCAAATCAGAGGGCTGTAAGCCTGAAGTCATTTTGTCTAAATCACTAAGTCCTGTCGGAACCCCGGTGAGCGCATCGCCGTTGTGGTACAAGGCATCAATCTTTTCAACGGTACGCACTAAAATGGATTTAATATTTTCAGGACCACCATCGCCTCCGGTTTGCTCCCCGATGGCAAATACCTTGGTTTCAGCCATATCTAATAATTCAGGTACTTCCCTGCCCTCGGGGTTATAGGCTGCGTCAGCAATTTCTGTAGCTACCCCAATCAATTGTCTTTGTACGGATTTTTCACGCACAATATCAGCATAGGCATTGACGTTCGCCACACTAGGTGTGTTATTTGCTAATTCAAACAAATAAGCTTCACCGCCGGCATCATCCAGCTCATTATGTGATTTTAAAGTATCAAGAAGCGTGACTACATCAAAGGGTTGGTCTTTTTTGGATAATGCGGAAATTGCCCGGAATAAAATACGATGTTCCGTACGGTAAAAATCTGCCTCGCATAATTTGGTACTAATTTTATCCCAAACCTGGTTATCCAACATCAAGCCACCAATAATCGATTGCTCTGCTTCGACTGAATGTGGGGGTCTTCTTAATGGATCAACGGTTTTTTTAGGTTTTTTTAGATCAAGCATAATTAGGTAGGCATGTGAGTTGGAACAACGGCTATTGTAATGATCTTTTGCTAGGATGTCATCTGCTAAAAGGACTGCGACGGGATTGGCAGGAGGATTTCTAAAAGAAAACCTGGTTGCTTGCAACCAGGTTACGGGAATTATCTAACCCATGTTTGAGTGCGTCCTAATAAGGATACGCCTAAATATCCTCTAACATGAAGTTTATTTCCATCTAGAGTCATTTTTGCTTTATAAATTTTACCTGATTTAGGGTCTAGAATAGAGCCACCACTCCACTCATTATTACCATCACTTTTCAAACCCCATAAGAAACGTATGCCCGCAATTTTTTTACCTTTAAACGAGCCAGGGCATTTCTCACAAATTCCAGTATCGCCTGCTTGTGGGTATACTTTTTGAATAACGCCACTGATAACGCCGCCAGATTCAGAAACCATTACAACAGCTCTTTTGGCACCAGTTTTATCATCAATTGTTGTCCATTGACCTACAGGCGAACCTGATGCAGCAATGGCGCTAGGAACAAATGATACAGCAAAAACCAAACCACAAATCGCTTTCCATAATTTCATAGTTTTCTCCATAATTACAATCATATATAGCTTATGCCATGATTTGCGACTATGCCAGTTTTTCAATGAAAAAGCATTAAATTTTATGTTTTTTTGAAGGAGTAGTTGTTTGAAAATGCGTCAAAAATTCGCACCCACCCCACAGTTGCTACAGTGGCGCAAAAAACTGCTCGATATCGTCTTCGCTTAAACTCATCGCCTTAGCCGGATCTGCGGATAATATCCCATCCACCAATAGACGCTTACGCTCTTGCATACCTAAAATAGCTTCTTCGACCGTACCCGAAGTAATCAGCTTATAAACAAACACTGGATTTACCTGACCAATACGATGCGTCCTATCCGTAGCCTGATCCTCTACTGCCGGATTCCACCAGGGATCATAATGAATAACCGTATCCGCACGCGTTAAGTTCAGTCCCGTTCCCCCTGCTTTTAAGCTAATTAAAAACACAGGGATCTTTCCTTCCTGAAACTTCTCAACTAAAGCCTGTCTGTTTTGTGTTTGTCCGGTAAGCTTTAAATAATCATAATTACGCGCATGCAACTCATCTTCAATTAATTGCAGCATAGATGTAAATTGCGAGAAAATGAGTACTCGTCTGCCCTCTTCCACCAAATTATCAAGCAGCTCCATTAGGGTCTCAAGCTTAGCTGAAGTTCCATGGGCAATCGTTGCTTCGGGTAATGATAATAAACGCGGATCACAACAAATCTGACGCAGCTTCAATAAAGCATCAAGAATAATAATATGACTTTTACCTAAGCCTTGCTTCACAATCGCATCGCGAACTTTTTTCTCCATGCTCATGCGAATGGCTTCATAAAGATCTCGCTGTGGCCCAACAATTTCAATAGTCCGCGTCATTTCTGTTTTCGGCGGTAACTCACGAGCAACCTGGTTTTTGGTTCTTCTTAAGATAAAGGGCTTAACTCGGTTGACTAAAACTTCACGTCGATGCATATCGGCATGTTTCTCTATAGGATTTCTAAACCAAAGCCTGAACTGTTTGGTATCTCCTAATAAACCTGGCATTAAAAAGTGGAATAAAGACCATAATTCCCCTAAATGATTTTCTAAAGGTGTACCCGTGAGGCATAAACGATGCGCTGCATGCAATTGCTGGATAATCTGCGTTGTTTTAGTGCGGGCATTTTTAATAAATTGTGCCTCATCCAAGATGAGATAATAAAAAGGATAACTCACAAATTTTTCTTTATCTCGATGAATGAGTCCGTAGGTGGAAATAACCAAATCATAATCGTCAAAGTTATCCTGATGCCGCTCGCTACCATGATAAACCAAGACTTTTAATGCCGGAGTAAAACGCCGAGCCTCAGCCTCCCAATTGCCAACTAAGCTGGTGGGCGCAATAATTAATGTAGCCGTGCGTGTACGTCCCTGCTCTTTTTCATAAAGCAAATGCGTCAAGGTTTGAATGGTTTTTCCCAACCCCATATCATCAGCTAAAATACCGCTGAAACTACTCGTACGCAGAAACTGTATCCAACTTAATCCTTGGCGTTGATAGTCTCTTAATTGCGCTTGTAACCCATGAGGAACCGGAACCTCCGGAATGTCAGTTAACTTAACCAAGCGCTTTAACTCATCGCGTAGCATTTCAGCACCTTGCCAACGTGACTTCGTGGCCGCTAGTGCTAATTCTGCTTCCTGCATTAAGATCAATTGGTATTTGTTAATTTGCAGATCTTGATTTTCATCTATATGACGCAAACCAAATTGCAAAAGCAAACGGACCAAAGGTTTAATACGCCCCATTTCTAACTGTAAAGCACGCCCATCATCTAAAGGTAATTTAACTAATTGCTCATCTGGAAGGGCATCCAACTCCCCCCCTTTGTAATGCTGGATTAAATCAGCCACCAAAGGAACGATACTGACAGGCTTACCCTCGACTAAGATACCTAATTGATAGGAGAAGAAATCGGTGCCACTACCTTCATGTAAATCAGAAAACCATTCCACGTCATCAACACTAACCACTTGCTGATATAATGAGCTTATCATGTCTACCTGCCAGCCCCGATGGTTTAATAGTGGTATTGCTTGGCTGTAAAGAAACTCTAAATCTGAGGCTTGGGTAATATTTTCTAATACGAAATCAGCTTGCCTGGTTTTATTACACTGCGCTTTTTCCCAACCTTTAGCTGCTCTCAATTTAAGAATCTGATGTAATTCGTTTAGTTTTTCTGCTTCAAAATGTTTATCGCGTTGGTAATGAATTAAAATGCCATTTTCTTGAGTCACTACCGTATCGCAGTCTTCGTTAAGCGCGATTCGTGACTGATTGTAATTGAAAAAAACACGTGCAATGAATAAGGCATTCAATTCCTCATCATCATAAAACCAAGATGGTCCTTCCTGTTCCTCGCTTACTGCATCCAAAATTAGCATAGGTATAGGAGTAACTTGACGCGTTTCTTGTATAGTAAAAACTTGCGGTACTGGAAACTCAGGGCAAGTTTGTTCCATTTTTTTCGCCAGTAATGGCGCTTGCTCAATAGAAATGGGGGGTGCTTCTAATAAATGTCCGAGCTGTTTTATTGGATAAGGAGTTTTTAAATAGCCCATGACTCCTATGTCATAATCAAAATACCAACTCTCGTCTAGCAATAAAGGCTTAACAACTTCATCATCATGCATCAACAATAAGTTCTGGCTACCATTTTGTGCCAAAACCCACTGGCATGTGCCGTTATAGGTTTCACCCAGATGAATAGCATGTTCTTGATCATGAACAAAAAAAGCTCTGCCTGTAGCAAGAATTCCTGCTAATAATTCGCTATTACGAATGCTTAAGGAATCAAACCAGCCTGTAACACCGCATTTAAACAGTAATTGAGCGACTAATTCATTATCATCACCAGTAAAGTGTTGTTTCTTGGATTCAGCAAGGCTGTTAAAAGTGATCATCTTTCCATAACCACCACGTTTTAATAATTTAGCTAAAGCCAATTTGACGATTACTTTATGCTCATAACCTTCAAGTCTCAGTTCAATTAAATAGGTTAAATGATGCGTGGACTCATGAGTCTTAACCACCGCGGCTTCTTGGGCACGCAGATTTTTTAACCAGCTATCTAAGCGCTTATCAAGCTTATTTGCAGGCTGTGACACCGTATTGGTTTGAGCGCGTAAGGCAAATAAACAGGCTGCCGCATGTTTGCAGTTAATTGGTGAAGTGCAAGTGCAACTCGCACGTTTTCCAGGCCAGGCTTTTAAATCCATGTGCACATCATAGATCTGACTGGAACTGCCTTTAACTCGCCCTTTTAAGAGCCCCTCACTAAAACGAATATTCAGCACATGGCCATTCTCAAAATATTCTTGCCCACGCAATAATATTTTGGCCTCAAACGCTTCTGGCATTTTTGATAGTGCTTCATTTAACATAATATTTGGGATGTTCTAGACAAAAGCGTCTATTTTATGCAATTTTCAATCTAATTAACACTTATATCTTTCATTTAGGTGCACTTTGTAATAATTTACTGCCCATTCCTATCAAAGTGCGCTTAATATCATGCAAAACACGCTTCGAATTCTTATGGCTCAAATCAATCCCACAGTTGGAGCATTAGCGCTCAATCGGGATAAAATTATTGAAATCATAAAAAACAAGCAAGATGACCATGATGTCATTGTTTTTCCTGAATTAGCCTTAACAGGCTATCCTCCCGAGGATTTACTTTTTCGGAATGAATTTCATCTTTCGGTGGTGGAGCATTTAAAACAAATCCAAGCAGCAACCAAAGACTGTTATATCCTTGTTGGTCATCCAAGTATAGATCAAAAAAACTGCTACAACAGTGTGAGCATTTTGTATCAAGGGCAAATAATTAGGGAATATCACAAACAGAAATTACCTAATTATGAAATTTTTGATGAAGCACGCTATTTCACCGCAGGCGTAAGAAAACCGTGTATTCTACAAATAAAGAATTACCAGATAGGTATTTGCATTTGTGAAGATGCATGGCAACCCGGTCCGATCACGGACTTAATTGAACACGGTGTCTCGATAATACTCATCCCCAATGCGTCCCCATTTGATGAACACAAATATCAAAAACGCGAAGCATTATTAAAATCCTATGCGAAGCAAGGTGTTGCTATTGCCTACGTAAATCAAATTGGCGGACAAGACGAATTATTATTTGATGGACATTCATTTGCACTGGATCAACAAGGCACTGTCTGCGCCCGCGCCGCAGCGTTTAAAGAAGATTTATGTACCATTGAATTGCAAGGCAAACAGCTTTCAGGTCCTATAGCGGCCCTGCCAACTAAAGAGGCATTACTCTATGAAGCATTAGTTTGTGGAACCCATGATTATGTTAATAAAAATCAATTTCCAGGCGTTTTGTTAGGCCTCTCAGGAGGTATTGATTCTGCACTCACCTTAGCCATCGCTGTAGATGCTTTAGGAGCAGAACGAGTACATGCAGTTCTTATGCCCTCACGCTATACTGCAGAAATGAGCGTTGAGGATGCCATGCTCGAACTACACGCACTAGCAGTCGCTCATTCTATGTTATCCATTGAACCCGCATTTGAAGCCCTAATGACGACCTTGAAACCTGAGTTTCATGGATGCCCCGCAGATCTTACTGAGGAAAACATCCAGGCTCGAATTCGCGGTTTATTGTTAATGGCTATGTCAAATAAAACTGGGAAAATGGTCCTGACCACCTCAAATAAAAGTGAGTCTGCAGTAGGATATGCGACCTTGTATGGTGACATGTGTGGTGGCTTTGGGGTTTTAAAAGACGTGCTCAAAACCCAGGTTTATGCACTAGCTCATTATCGAAATAACGTATCGAAAGTAATCCCTGAACGGGTGATTACTCGCCCTCCTTCGGCTGAGTTAAGGGATAATCAAACCGACCAAGACAGCTTGCCTGACTATGAGATTTTAGATGCGATTATTGTGGCGTACATGGAAAAGAATTTAAGCCCGGCAGCAATCATTCAACAAGGATTCAAACCTGAAGTGGTTACTAAAGTAATCCAGATGATTAAACGCAATGAATATAAACGACGCCAGGCAGCTCCTGGAATCAAAGTAAGTGCAATGGCCTTTGGTAAAGATTGGCGTTATCCGATAACGAATGGGTTTAAATCTACGTCATCCTGAGGAATACGATGAAGGCTCTCCTGAATGTGGTATTATTCTCAGGAGGCCCTCACTAGTTAGGGATGACCTATAATCTACATCATATTAAGAATTAAGCGTACGCGATAGCACTTCGGCATTTTCTAAAGCTTCATCCATAATCCTGCGTTCATGCCAAATAGTAGGCAATTTACTGATAGCTGTATATCTATCTTTGCTTAAAGGCTGAGGCTTAACCTTCTCCGTCTCTTCCTTAAATGATGCATCAACCTTAGGAGTGTCTTTTACCAATTCAAGCGTCTGCTGCACTTGCTCTTCAACATGCAGCTTCAGTCTATTTTCAAGCATGGCCTTAATATTTTGAAAACTATTCTTATCTAACTCATGAATCGGATTAATGTTTAACAAATAGTTTTTAAACGCTAATTCATCTTCTGCATTAAATGGAGCAGGATGAGTACCAAGCCAACTGGAAAGTTCAGGATAATTTTTTAATCTAATTTGATTGATATGACCTAAACTATTTGCCCACCAAAGAGCATGCTCTTTGTCCGTATGGTGTAGAATAAAGGTTGAGGTAATATGCATACGCTGCAAATCGCTGATTCGTTCCTCTGGGTTGATCTTGCATTGAAGTAAACTAAACGCACGTTCATGAGCATTATGTTTTACTTCATCAATGTTTTGTTGCCCCATTTTTCTACCAATAATACTACCCAACTGTCGATTCATCAGGGAAACAGTTGCCGTATTTAAAGCTTTAGCTGTTTTTACTCCCAATAAATGAAGTTTTATTGTGTTCTCAATTTCTTTTTTAGCCGCCTCATTAAAGTCATTATCGTGCAACAGTCCAAGACAGCTAGTTAAACATTCATGAAGCAAAGGATAATCTTTGAGCTCAATAAAATTGAGTGCGCCTAAACTGCTTACCCACCAAAGATTGGCCTTAGGTGGATCGGTGCGTAAAACAAAGGCTGAATTAAGACCTTTATTCACCAGATCTATATTATTTTGCTCAGAATTGATCACTAATTGTAAACGTTCAAGCAATTGGGTTTTTGCTTGCTGGCACTCGGTGATTATATGTTCTAGCTGTTCAGTACTTAATTTGGTTAGATCGGTAATTTTCTTGCGGGATAGAAATAATTTAAGCTCTACGCTTACATCCAATGGATGTATTTTACCGGTGGCATCCACTAAAGAAAGCGTCCACTGCTTAGTATCCTTTACCAGGCAAAAAACAACTTTATCCGCTTCTTTTGCAGCTTTATTTTTCGCAGCATCGAGATCTTGCTCAACAATTGCCGAATCGAATAAGCGTTGTTTAGCTAAACCTGCTTGCACAAGCTCATCACTACGATGTTTTGCTTCCTCTAGTGCTTTCTTATGATCGGCAATTAAATAATTTAAGCGATTCATAATTGGCTCTTTTAATTTAAGCACAAAGGAAAGTTTTTCCTGCTCCTCTAAAGATTGATATCCATCAATAGCGCAGGTAAGTTCTAAAAGAAAGTAGAAATTATAAGAGCCATTATTCCATTCGCCTTCGCTTAAAAGCTTTTTAACAGCTTCCCAGCGAAAATAAGAATCATTGGTTTCTTTTAAGTCATGAATAAAGCTGTTGATGTCACGGGTACGTGTAAAATAATAAAGCCAATATTTGTATTTTACTTTGGCTTGTTCAGCCAGATCGACTATTTTCTGACGACCTCCATCGGTCGCATCAGAAATAAGATCAACAATCTGTTCAATAAAACTAGACGGTATCTCCAATAACGGTTTTGCCGTGCCTTTCTTTTTAGTGTCAGTCATTATGAAACTCCATTTCAATCTGTTAAAAATTTATCATTGCACCAATGTTCATTTGAAACAAGTAGACGATTCACACAGATAGTATATTTCTCAATAGCACATAACATGAGCGAGCAAAATCAATGTGGCCAATTCATTATAGTAGTGATAAAAATTTTTTGTTTTTACGATGAAATAATAGGCATAACAGACCTGTGGCAATAACGGAGTATCGTTAAAATATTTGTTAATTTTTTTTGAATTTAAGGACTTGCAAATTTAGGGCAACACGATAACATGACTTCACAAAAATAATAATAAAGGGAAGTCATGAGATCTGTACTTTTTTCTGCTGCTTTATTAGCATCAAGCATCGCATCAGCATCTACTGCTGTTGATGGCTGGTATATGAGTGCTTTTGGAGGCTATAGCTATTTATCATCGAACGTAAATACTAATATTTTAGGTGTACAGCTTTCTAACGTACGCTACCGCGATGGCTGGAATGCAGGGGGCCGTCTAGGTTATCAATATAATCCCGTTCGTTATGAGTTTGAATATACGTACATCTCTGCCAATCCCGATCGTTTCCGTGTTACGAACTTTGATCTAACATCATTTAGTGGCAGAACCTCTGCTAATGTGCTCATGACTAATATCTATTTTGATTTTCCAGAGTTTTTGGAAACAATATCTCCGTTTATTGGCGGCGGTATTGGTTACTCGTTCTTAAACCTTGATTTAAACGCATCTGGCCCACTTGACGCGATTTCGTTTAGTGCCAAAAAAAATGTGTTTACCTATCAGGGAACTGTGGGTTTAACATATAACTTCTCAGAAAATTACGCACTCAACGCAGCATATCGCTATATGTCCACCACAAGTATCAATACGTTCGGAAGATCATTCCAGGCCCAAATGGGTAGTATTGGGGCAATCTATCGATTTGATTCTTGCAGCTATAAATAAGATACAAGCCTGGTTGCGTGCAACCCTGCACCAAGGACTCTAACTTAGCCGAGTTTATGGTTCCCGTGTTCAAGCTGCGGGAATTCGCCAGTTCTTGGTAATATGACTAGAAGCCCGTATTAGCGCAGCGTAATACGAGCTTCAGTTCATTGCCAACCACAATGAATAGACCTTTTACGTTTAATATGAGGCATGGCCTGAGGCTCCTGCCATAACGTAACAAAGAGTACCATAACCACCGGCCCGATAAATAAGCCCAATAAACCTAAAGTCTCAACCCCACCTAAGATACCAAATAACACGGCCAAAAAAGGGAGTTCAATCGCACCACCAATAAGCACGGGTTTAACAAAATGATCCGCAATAAACATCACTAAGGTTCCCCAAACCAAAACAATGATCGCGCCAACCATACTTCCAGCTGAAAATAAAATCATCGCAACAATAACAAAAACAATAGGTACAACAAAAGGAATCATGGCCGCTAAAGCAGTAATAAATCCAGTCAACGTAGGAGCAGGGAAACCTACCAAGCCATAACAAATACCCATTAATATCCCTACTCCCAGCCCGACAACGATGGTGCCATTAACAGTTGCACTCAATGCCTTAGGTAATCTATCAGCATAGCGGAACCATCTTTCTCCCAGGCAATATTCCCCTATTTGATAAATCTGAAACAATAATTGATCCCCATCACGATAGAAAAAGAATAATGTTAATAAAGTAAAACCAACCTGAATACTACGATGCGCTAAATTCGTTCCTATCTGTTTCACATAATAACTAGTGGGAGCTAATGATAAATGCACATTGGAGAGAAAATCACGAATCTTACCTGGTTGGCCAATATTGTCATCCCAATAGGCTACCAATTCATTACCAATGAATGGAAAATTTTTCAAAAACTCTGGAGCAGCACCACCCTGTTGATTTATATTTTGTAAAAAATTAATGAAATACTGAACTTCAGTAATCAGGATTCGCACCAACCAGCTTAACGGAAGAAGGAAAAGTAAACCAATTAGAGTTGTAAAAAGAAAGGCTGCGAGGTTGTCTTTATTACCAAACAGATACCGCCATTTTTTATACAAAGGATAGGTAGCAATAACAATGATTGCCGCCCAAATCATCGAGGGGATAAAGCGATGGATAATAAATAAAGTAAGGGCAACAATACCTACCGTTAACCCAATACTAATTAGTTCCTTATGATTCTCATTCATCACGCAAAACTCCAAGCTAATAGCTGCATTATGAGCCAAGCAGGTAGTGCGGCTAATACATCATCCAACATAATCCCCATTCCACCTTTTACCTTTTCATCAATGTATCCTATAGGTTGGGGTTTCCAAATATCAAAAATTCGAAACAGAATAAAACCGCATAGCATCCATTTAAATCCTTGCGGTGCCATAAACATCGTTAATAGATAACCAACAACTTCATCCCAAACGATCCCTTTATAATCATGTACGCCTAACTCATTACTTACTTTATCGGAGACCCAAACACCCAAGACAAATGCCAATGCGGTTAAAATAAGGTAAACAATTGGATTGCAATGCATCAATAATAAATAGACTGGTACAGCAGCCACGGTCCCCCAAGTTCCTGGTGCCTTAGGCATCAAACCAGAACCAAAACCAAAAGCGATAAAATAAACAGGGTCTTGCCACACACGATTTGCTAAATTGATTTGCTTCATTATTATTCTCACTACAGTTGCAAACTGTTCACCTGATCATGTACGTCATCCTAACGCAGATTCTTAAATTAACACACGCTACAGATTTAAAAATGCAAATAGCCTTTTGGGACTATTTCATGATACAGATTCTCAGCCGTTTTAATTCTTAACCCAAGCTGTTTTTCAATCACACCAATGGGGTAACAAACCACCCCTGCTTGCTTTAAGGTACTCATCAGTGAATCAAATTTCAGCTCAGGCACTGTAAAACATAACTCATAATCATCACCGCCTGTAAGGGCTAAGTCAACTGCTTTATTGCGATAATAATGCTTCACCAGGGGTTCTATGGGAATGGCATCTAGATTAAGACAAGCACCAACCCCACTGGCCGTACAAATATGATTAAGATCAGCACTAAGCCCATCAGAAATATCTATAGCTGCCGTAGCATAAAGACGTAAAAATTTGATTAAATCAATGCGTGGTGTTGGGTGCAATAGTTTATGCATTAAGGTGGCCTGATCCGATGAAGGTATGTCTTGAGCATCAAGAAATTTAACCGCCAAAGCAGCTGCCCCTAAGTTTCCTGATACAAGAATAAGATCACCAGGTTTAGCACCACTACGACGTACTTCCTGACGACAAGGCGCTTGACCAAAAACGGTTAACGTAATTGAAAGTGGACCACAGGTAGTGTCTCCACCAATTAAAGCGATATTAAATTGCTTTAACGAATCACTTAAGCCACGAGCAAAAGACTCAAGCCAAGAAGGCTCCATTTGAGGTAAGGTCAATGCCAAAGTAGCCCAACAGGGCTGAGCCGCCATGGCAGCCAAATCACTAACACTAACCATAACTGAACGATAAGCAATATCGTATGCATCCCAGTCGGGAAGAAAATGTACTTTGGCAACCAAAGTATCCGTGCTAACTAATATATTCATGCCCTCGGGAACATGCAAACATGCAGCATCGTCCCCAATACCCAATAAAACATCATCGCGTTTTAGATCTAACGGCTTGAAAAACTTATCTATTAGAGAAAACTCATCCATTACCATTATCTAGGCTGATTTCAACTGCACGAACTTGTTGAGCCAGATTATTTAATACCCCATTGACGTAACGATATCCGTCTTGTGCGCCAAATTCTTTAGTCAATGATATGGCTTCATCTAAAACTACTTTATAAGGAATATCTGGACAGTTAATTAACTCAAAAGCCCCTATGCGTAACACTGTCAACTCAATCGGATTTAATTCGCTGATGCCTCTATCCAAAAATGAAACAAAGCTCTCTTCAAGCTGCTGTACATTCTCTGGAATACCGTATAATAAGCGGCAAAAATAATCAGCATCAACTTTTTCCATATTATTTGCCACTCGGAATTGAGCTTCAATTTCATATAAATCAGCACCAGACATTAACCACTGATAAAGTGCCTGAAGTGATAATTTCCGGGCTTTACGTTTTCCACTTATAGACTGCTTTTCCACTATAACCTCATGAATTTTGTTGTAAGTGCCCAGAGCATGGCTAAAATAAAAAAAACAGCCATCATCGCTTCGCCTAGGCTAGCAAATGACGGCACATTACCTATTCTATGAACACTTATTTTGTGTTTGCTTGAACCTTAAAAGTTTACTCTTTTAAGCTAGTCCCCATCAAAATCCTTTTTTTACTGTGAGCCTGTTTATATTTTGCAATAAACAAACCCTAATCTTTTTTCATTTGATCTATCGTCTGTCTGAAATCACTTACATCTTTAAAGCGTTTATACACTGAAGCAAAACGCACATAGGCAACATGATCCAGACTATACAAAGCGTGCATAACTAACTCGCCAACGAGTTGTGAGTCAATTTCACGCTCACCTCTACGACGAATTTCTTGAGTAATGGCGATGATCGCTTCTTCTAAAGAATCAACGCTTACCGGTCTCTTTTCTAGCGCTCGTAACATACCCGAACGCAAATTATCGATACTAAATGCTTCACGTCGACCATCGCGCTTAATAATTAAAGGCATAATCAACTCTGCAGTTTCAAACGTTGTGAAACGTTCATGGCATTCGAGGCATTCGCGCCTTCTACGTACTTGAGCACCATCAGCCACTAAACGCGAATCGACAACCTTGGTTTCTTCTGCATGACAAAATGGACAATACATGATTACCTATAAACCGGAAACTCACAACACAAACGCAATACATCTTCTTTAACCCGCGCTATAGTCGCTTCATTGTTAATATCATCAAGAATATCTGCTACCCAATTTGATAGAAGAGTAATTTCTTTTTCCCTAAATCCTCGGGTTGTAACCGCCGGGGTTCCCAGCCTTAGACCACTGGTAACAAAGGGTGAACGTGGATCATTAGGTACTGAATTTTTGTTTACTGTAATATTGGCACGGCCTAAAGCAGCATCAGCATCTTTACCGGTAATGTCCTTATTAGTTAAATCCACTAACAGTAAATGATTATCAGTGCCACCGGAAACAATATTATATCCCCGACTGATTAAAACCGAGCTCATCGTTTTTGCATTCAGTAAAACTTGCTCTTGATAGGCTTTAAATTCTGGTAATAAGGCTTCCGCAAAGGCGACTGCCTTAGCTGCAATAACATGCATTAACGGTCCGCCTTGCATGCCTGGAAATACAGCTGAATTTAATTTTTTCTCAACTTCCTCATTTGCACGACATAAAATCAAACCACCACGAGGGCCTCTTAAGGTCTTATGAGTCGTTGTAGTAACTACATCAGCATAAGGAATAGGTGAAGGATATAAACCTGCTGCGATCAAGCCAGCAACATGGGCCACATCAGCCATTAAGTAAGCACCTACTTTATCAGCAATTGCTCGAAAACGTGGCCAATCAAGAACACGTGAATAAGCTGAAAAACCTGCAATGATTAACTTAGGTTTATGCTCTAAAGCTAAATGTTCTAATTCATCGTAATCAATTAATCCCGTTTGTTCATCCACCCCATAAGGCACAGCCTGATACAATTTTCCAGAAAAATTAACTTTAGAACCGTGCGTTAAATGACCACCGTGGGATAATGCCATACCTAAAATAACATCACCGGGAGATAATAACGCCATCATCACTTCAGCATTTGCCTGGGAGCCAGAGTGTGGTTGCACATTGGCATAATCAGCCCCAAACAGCTTTTTCGCACGTTCAATTGCCAAGACTTCGGCCACATCAACGTACTCACAACCGCCATAATAACGTTTGCTGGGATAACCTTCGGCATATTTGTTTGTCAGCACCGAACCTTGAGCCTCTAGCACTCGAGGACTCACATAATTTTCCGATGCAATAAGTTCAATATGATCTTCTTGTCGACGCTCTTCCTCGACAATTGCCAGGAAGAGCTCTTTATCAAAATTTTCTATGGTATAGCTTCCATCAAACATAAGTAAGTTCCTTAGCCTGGAAATAATTACATCAAGGTTTAACAACGATATCGTTAATAACGCTGCTCACACCATCTACACCTGCAGCAATAGCGCCAACTCTTTGTTTTAAGCGCTCGGTAGGCACGAAACCACTTAATTGTACCTGATCTTTAAAAGTTTTAACTTGTATTGAAAGTCCAGTCGCTCCTAAATCATTCACTAAGGTGGCTTTTACTTTAGTGGTTGTCGTGGAGCTATCTAGAAACTCCCCTGTGCTTTCGCTACCGGGCGAAGCAACACATGCAGCCAAAATTAAAGATAAAAACCCCAGATGGAGGATTTTAAATAGGTTACGCATCACTGCAATCCCTCAAATAAAAAAAACGCAGCTAAGACTACCACAAAATTTAATCGGATACGAATGCCATCCAGCACATCATCCTGTGGATGTGTATGACAAAGTCTCTCCTGAATGAGGCATTGTTTAGATTTATGATGCCTCATTCAAGAGAGTCCTTACTCTATTCGGGATGACCTGTATTATCGTGATGTGCCCCATATTAGCTGCACTAATATGGGCTATGTTTTTTTAGTTTTGGTGTTCTACTGTATTCGGATGAACAATTACTTTAGCACCAGAAGGTGTCGGTTGACTCGCTGGACGTGGGTTGGCCGCAGGCCCTTGTGGACGCACCTGAACGTGGGGTTGTGGTCGTGCTTGTGGCTGGCGAGGATTAATAACTACCACTTGTCCACCGTGTCTAGCGCCATGGGCATGGGCATTGCCATTTCCATGAACATTAACAGGGGCTTGATATACACGAGCTTGAGGAGCTGGTCGGTAACCATGACGATGATGGCGAGAACCGTGATCATCGTGATCATAATGACGATGCTCTTCATAACGATGTATTTCAACATAAGGTGGAGGTGGTGGCGCATAATAACCTGGTTCGTAATATGCCCCCTCAGAAACACAAGAAGACAGCAAAGGTAATAACAACATACAAGGTATTAAACGTTTCATTGGACTACTCCACATATACAAAAAAAGGAAGTTACACCTAAATGCAACTTCCCTATTAATAAACTTTTTAACTTATCAAAAATTATCGGCGCGATATTTCAGCTTTAACACCATTTTTCAGAAAAGGAACAACGTGAATAGTACTGTCTACGTTAGTCCAACCAGAATAAACAACTCCGTATGGAGATTGAATTGTCAGGTACATACCGCTATGGCAGTAGAAATAGTAGAATAAGTTAATATAATGAGGCGCTTCGTAACGATAAATACTGAAATCAATTGTGCTGCCATCATCAAAAGTTCCATACACATAAACGTCAGTGAAACTATCGTTTATAATTTCGATTTGGCAATAGCCAGGAAACGTAATTTCTTTAGATATAGACTTTTTATCAGCCGCATCTGCCTTTGGATGCATATGTGCAGTCACTGCAAAAAGATTGCTAAAGAAGCCTAAACAAATTACAAACAGCAAGGACTTCAACTTCATGGTTTTCCCCTTTTTCATTATGAAAGCGGCATAGTAGCAAAGTATTGTATTTAGTCAATAGGTTTTTTTTGTAACCACGTTCCAGCTTACCAACATGGTGAAAACTTAAATAATGATATCTTAACCTTTGACCACTGCAACAAAGAACATTGTGTGTCACAAAGAAAGAACAAAGTATCATGGCCAATGCAATCTATTGTCAACACATTAAATAAAATTAATATAATTGAGAGAATTAACGCCCCCTTTCGTGATATATTTGGCCAGTTTTAAATTTGTAGGGGCACCTAATGAAAAAACGTTTGACTATCATGGGCATTGCCCTATTGGTTGTTTTCGGTGGAATTATTGCTTTTAATTTCATTAAGGCATTTATGATTAAGCGGTTTTTTGCCAGCTATCAGCCCCCTGCGGTTGCGGTTGCATCTGCTGTTGCCAAAGAGATAAATTGGGTTCCCACGCTGAATGCTGTAGGCAATTTCGTTGCGCTAAATGGTGTGGATCTAGGTTCCCAAGCATCGGGAAATGTGATTAAAATTGATTTTGAATCAGGGCAGTATGTCGAGAAAGGCGCCCCATTAGTTACTTTGGATGATTCCATTGATCAAGCTGTTCTAAAATTTAACCAATCAGATCTGGCGCTGAAAACACTTAGTTACAAACGTCAATCCGATTTGTTTAAGCGCGGAGCAACGCCAATTTCCAGTGTAGATGAAGCCAAAGCAATGCTTGATCAAGCACAAGCAAAGGTTGATCAAACACAAGCGCAAATTAATCAAAAACATATTACTGCGCCATTTTCAGGCCGTTTAGGCATCCGCCAAGTCAATGTGGGTCAGTTTGTTAATCCAGGACAAACGACAATTGTTTCATTACAATCATTAGATCCACTATATTTAGACTTTTATCTTCCAGAGCAACTGTATAAAAAAGTACATCCGAACCAAATCATTACCTTTTCTCTAGAACAGTTTCCTGACCTCCTTTTTGAAGCTAAAGTTTCAGCGGTTAACTCTAAAGTAGATCTCAATACGCATAACGTTCTAGTGCAAGGTGTGCTCGCGAACTGTCCTGCGAGCGCGATTAAAAATCCAATAGGCTCGCCACTGGTTAAAACCCATCAGGAAGCCAATAGCAGTAAACAAATTGTTTCTTGTAGTACTGAAACCAATGCCCAAAATAAAGTACAAAAATATGCTTTTGTGCCTGGGATGTTTGCCGCAATTGAAATTGAACAAGCAGCAAAAGCACATACCGTTGTAGTGCCATCAACAGCAATTTCCTACAGCCTCTACGGTAACTCGGTTTACATCATTGAAAAAGATAAAGAAGGTAAGAAAAATCCAGATGGTTCCGACCTGCTTACTGTAAATCGTGTATTTGTCACTATTGGTGAACAACGTGGAAATTACACCGTAATTAAAAAAGGAGTAAAAGCAGGACAACCTGTTGTTAGTGCCGGAGAGGTCAAACTACAAAACGGTACTCCTGTTGTAATCAATAATGAAGTCAGACTCAACGATACCAGCAATCCCAATCTGCTGGGGCAATAAAAGATAACGTAAAGCCCCTTAATACTTGGGTTAGGAATTAATTCTTAACCCAGAAAATGAATTACTTTTTGTCAGGATAATTTATGAAATTTACCGATCTTTTTATCAAGCGGCCTGTACTTGCCATGGTAATTAGCTTGCTCATTTTCCTGTTTGGCCTCAATGCCATGCATGACATGCAAATTCGCCAATATCCTCGTATGGATAACACCGTTATTACTATTATGACTGGATACCCTGGCGCAGATGCCGATCTGATCGCAGGGTTTATCACCTCACCATTAGAAAATGCCGTTGCCAGTGCTGAAGGGATTGATTACATGACCTCATCAAGCACCCAGGGCATGAGTACGATTACCCTAAACATCAAATTAAACTTTGATCCACAAGTCGCCTTTACTGACGTAATGAGTAAAGTGCAGCAAACCATTAACCAGCTGCCTAAAGAAGCGCAGCAACCCGTCATTTTAAAAGCCTCAGACTCATCAACCGCCTTGATGTACATCAGCTTAGACAGTACGGAAATGACACCTCAACAAATCACCGACTATGCAACCCGTGTGGTGCAACCACAATTGCAAACCGTTGATGGTGTAGCTAAAGCAGAAATTCTCGGGGGATCTACCTACTCCATGAGAATATTCCTCAACCCCGTAAAAATGGCTGCTTTAAATGTGGCACCTTCCGATGTTTCCGCAGCGCTTGCGAAAAATAACTTCTTAACCGCAGCGGGAAATACTAAGGGCGAATACGTAGCGCTGAGCATCACCGCCAAAACCGACCTGAATGATGCCTCACAATTTAGTAACCTTATTGTTAAAAGCGATAAAGGTTCCATTGTGCGTTTACATGATATCGCTAAAGTTAAATTAGGCTCACAAAGCTATGACACCTCAGTAACCTTTAATAGTAAAAAAGCCGTATTCATTTCGATTACTCCAACACCAACAGCAAACCCATTAACGGTAATCAGTGATGTACGCACGCTTATGCCGTCAATTACCAAGGAGTTTCCACCTTCATTAACCGGCACCATCGTTTATGACGCGACAGACTTTATTCGTGCCTCATTAGATGAAGTAACCCATACCATTATTGAAGCAGCCGCCATTGTTATTGTGGTAATTTATTTGTTCTTAGGTTCCATGCGTTCCGTCTTTATTCCTATTGTAACAATTCCATTATCGCTCGTTGGTGTTTGTACCCTAATGCTCATGTTAGGTTACAGTATTAACCTGCTTACCCTACTCGCCTTTGTACTCGCAATTGGCTTGGTGGTCGATGATGCCATTGTGGTCGTGGAGAATATCCATCGACACATTGAAGAAGGCAAGACACCTTTTGACGCGGCAATTATTGGTGCCCGAGAAATTGCCACTCCAGTTATTGCAATGACCATCACCTTGGCTGCGGTTTATGCACCAATTGGCTTTATGGGGGGATTAACTGGAGCTTTATTTAAAGAGTTTGCATTTACACTAGCCTGTGCGGTAATTATTTCCGGACTTATTGCATTAACCTTATCGCCAATGATGTGCTCTAAAGTACTAACAGCGGATATTGGTAGTGGCAAATTCGTCCATTTTCTTGACACCGTTTTTAATAAGCTAAAAGAAAAATACCAGCGCATTCTCCACAGTCTATTAGACACCCGAATCATTATGCTGCCATTTGCCGCCATAGTGATTTTAATGCTGCCTTATCTTTATACGCATAGTGCTGCAGAAACGGCTCCAGAGGAAGACCAAGGCTTCTTCTTTGTCATCGGAACGGCACCGCAATTTGCAACAATCAACTATATTGAAGCATTTACGAAGCCATTTGATGACATCTATAAAAGCTTCCCAGAAACTGGGAACTACTTTACGGTAAATAGCAGTCAACCTGTTTCTGGAATGGTACTCAAGCCATGGAATGAACGTAAGAAAAGCCAATTTGAGTTAAAGCAGCCCTTGCAAGATAAATTATCTCATGTGGCCGGCTTAAATACCTTCGCGATTATCCCCCCTCCCCTTCCCGGTGGAGGTAGTGGTACTCCAGTGCAATTTGTGATTAAAACGACAAACGACTTCCAAAGTCTATTTGAAATTTCTAATCAGCTCGCGGAGAAAGCAAGAAATAGCGGTATGTTTATTTATGTCGATAACTCGCTGAAATTCAACCAACCACAAATCGAGTTAAAGATTAACCGCGCGAAAGCATCCGAAATGGGATTAGACATGCAAGCGGTAGGAAGCAGTTTAACCAGCGCACTTTCAGGTAATTACGTAAATTACTTCAATTTGCAGGGACGTAGCTATCAGGTTATCCCTCAACTGGATCGCTCATTCCGCATGTCACCGGAGCAACTTGGTCGTATTTATGTGAAAAGCATTAGTGGTACGATGGTCCCTCTTTCTACCGTAGTTACCGCTGAGGAAAAAACCGCGCCTAATGCGGCCACTCATTTCCAACAGCTTAATTCAGCGACTATCCAGGCAATTATGATGCCAGGAAAAACTTTAGGTGAGGGTTTGCATTTCTTACAAGAAGCAGCAAATGAAACCTTACCCAAAGGCTTTTCTTCCGATTATGGTGGTGCATCAAGACAATTTATGCAGGAAGGTAATGCGTTATTATTTGCATTTGTCTTCGCAATTATCATCATTTTCTTGGTTCTATCAGCTCAGTATGAAAGCTTCCGTGATCCATTAATCGTTTTAATTAGCGTACCTATGTCGATTTGCGGTGCCCTAATCCCGTTAAACTTAGGTCTGGCAAGCATTAACATCTACACTCAGGTAGGTTTAATTACCTTAATTGGATTAATCTCCAAACATGGAATTCTGATTGTAGACTTTGCCAACCAATTGCAACGAGAAAAAAATCTGGATCGTCGTGCCGCAGTAGAAGAAGCAGCAGGAATACGATTAAGACCTATTCTAATGACGACTGCAGCTATGGTGTTTGGTGTATTACCACTCTTAATTGCTAGTGGAGCAGGAGCAGTAAGCCGTTTTGATATCGGTTTGGTTATTGCTGCCGGACTTTTAATTGGTACCTGCTTTACCTTATTTGTAGTACCAACTATGTACACTTATATTGCCGAAGATCATCGTACTAAAAAGGACGACGATCTAGTGTCCGAGGGGGCCTAGAATAGTCAAATCGTAGCTCGTATTAAACGTAATCGTAATACGAGCTACATTTTGTACCAATCCAATTACTCAGCATCACAAAATCCCTTGAACCATGTAAAATCCCCCCTAACCTGTGGTATTATCTTTGGTTTTATCAGTACAGGTTTATATCATGGATAAAATCTACTCTCCCGAAGCGATTGAAAGCGCATGTTATAAAACATGGGAAAGCCATCACTACTTTCAACCTCAAGGAGACGGCAAAAAATACTGTATTATGCTCCCTCCTCCGAATGTGACAGGAAGCCTGCACATGGGACATGGTTTTCAACATACCATTATGGATGCCTTAACTCGTTATCACCGCATGTTAGGCGACAAAACCTTATGGCAACCTGGTACTGACCACGCAGGTATTTCAACACAATTGGTTGTTGAACGCCGATTAGAAGCCAATGGCATTTATAGAAAAGATTTAAGCCGTGAAGAATTCCTGGAACGCGTATGGCAATGGAAAGAAGAATCCGGTAATACCATCACCCAACAAATGCGACGTTTAGGTGCTTCTGTTGATTGGACTAGAGAACGCTTCACCATGGATGAAGGTTTATCAGCTGCGGTCCAAAAAGTATTCGTACAGCTTCATGATGAAGGCTTAATTTATCGTGGAACTCGCTTGGTTAACTGGGATCCTAAATTAGGAACCGCGGTATCAGATCTGGAAGTATTATCTGAAGAAGAAGATGGTTTTTTATGGCATATTCGTTACCCTGTTGTAGACTCTACTGAGTCATTAATTGTTGCCACTACTCGTCCTGAAACCTTGCTCGGCGACACTGCAGTTGCAGTAAACCCTGAGGATGAGCGCTTTAAGCATTTAATTGGCAAGCAGTTACAATTACCACTTTGCGATCGCACCATCCCCATCATTGCCGATGACTATGTTGATAAAGAATTTGCTAGTGGTTGCGTTAAAATCACCCCAGCCCATGACTTTAATGACCATGAAGTTGGGAAACGCCATCAACTACCAGTAATCAATATCTTTACCAAAAAAGCATTAATTAACAAAAATGCTCCATTAAAATATCAAGGCATGGACCGATTTGTTGCGCGTGAACAAATTATTAAAGATTTGGAAGCAGAAGGCTTCTTAGTTAAAACTGAAGCGCATAAATTAAAAGTGCCTCGTGGTGAAAAATCTAATGTTATCATTGAACCTCTATTAACCGATCAATGGTATGTAAAAATCCAACCATTAGCCGAACCTGCTATTGCTGCGGTTAAAAATGGGGAAATTCGTTTTATCCCAGAAAACTGGAGCAAAACTTATTTTCAATGGATGGAAAATATTGAAGATTGGTGCATTAGCCGTCAATTATGGTGGGGGCATCGTATCCCAGCCTGGTACGACAGCAACGGTAATGTTTATGTAGGTTACAGTGAAAATGATGTTCGCTTCAAATACAAGATTAAAGAAGGCACCCTGTTAAAACAGGATGAAGATGTTCTGGATACCTGGTTCTCCTCTGCCCTATGGCCTTTTTCAACCTTAGGCTGGCCGGAACGTACTCCAGAACTGGAACAGTTCTACCCTACTTCGGTATTAGTCACAGGTTTTGACATTATCTTCTTCTGGGTTGCGCGCATGATTATGATGGGTCTAAAGTTCACTGGAAAAGTTCCTTTTAAAGACGTATACATTACTGGCCTAATCCGTGATAACGAAGGTCATAAAATGTCTAAATCAAAAGGTAATGTGTTAGATCCACTTGACCTGATTGATGGTATTGATTTGGATTCACTGCTCGAAAAGCGTACCTCCAATCTGATGTTGCAATCCGTTCGCGATAAAATTATTAAAGCGACTCGCAAAGAATTTCCTGAAGGCATTAACGCCTATGGAACGGATGCGTTGCGCTTTACTTATTGCTCATTAGCATCAACTGGACGTAATGTCCGTTTTGATGTGGCCCGTGTAGAAGGCTATCGTAATTTCTGTAATAAATTATGGAATGCTGCCCGTTATGTATTGTTAAATACAGATGAAGAGCAAGTTGATTTCGGAGATGGTCCATTCCAATACAGCCCAGCAGATCAGTGGATTTTATCCCGCTTACAACGAACCATTAGCAAGGTACATCATTATTTTGAAACCTATCGCTTTGATTTGTTAGCCAATACTGTTTATGAATTCGTCTGGCATGAATACTGTGACTGGTACCTGGAATTATCCAAGCCCATCCTCCATGATGAGCATGCACTAGCTCCATTAAAACGCGGTACTCGTAAAACCTTGTTCCACGTATTGGATCAAATCCTGAAGCTACTGCATCCATTAATGCCTTTCATTACCGAAGAAATTTGGCAACGTACGTCAAAACTCACCAACGAGAATGGCAATGCTAGCATCATGCTAAGCAGCTATCCTCAAGTGGATGAAGAATTCCTCAATGATACCATTGAAGAAGAATTGGAATGGCTAAAATCTGCAATCCAAGCAATACGTACTATTCGTAGTGAGATGTCGATTTCCCCAGGAAAACAAATCCCATTGTATGTTCGTAACTACACTCCTGAACTCAAAGAACGTATGGAAAAGTATCAGCATACATTAAAAGCTTTAAGCAAGTTAACACAAATTAACTACTTGGAAGCTGGCGAAAAACCCCCTGTTTCTGCTACTGCAGTACTAGGAGAAATTGAGCTTTTAATTCCAATGGCTGATTTAATTGATAAGGAAGCAGAGTTAGCTCGCCTAGCTAAAGAATTAGCAAAGCTGGAAAAAGACATTAACTTGGCCTCAGGTAAATTAGATAACCCTAAATTTACGGATAAAGCGCCTCCTGAAATTATTACGAAAGAACAGGAAAAACTGGCTCAAGCACAACAAGCTAAAGAAAAGCTGTTACAACATAAGATTCGTATTGCATCGTTGTAAAATGTCCCCATAGGCTGAGCTGTCAAGCCCAGCCTATATTTCTCAAACCTACCTAATGACTGTATAAACTAGTAATAACGTTCATAATGCTTATATTTTAGAATTTTGACCAAATATAGACCAATTCAAACTGTCCTTTGTCATTATCGAGAAGGGGAGAAATGGTTAGCCTGTGCTGCTCTACCAGCTTCCCTAGCCTTATATGGTTTAGGCTTATTTTCTTTCAAAACCAAATCAGAACGTGATGAAATTTAACTAGAGATCAAATGTGGATCGGGCCATGGTCCGACAATGGGCCAGACCTACATTTAAATTTTTCCAGAACAGACGCGGCGATTGATCCACCAGGCTAATAATAATGTGGATAAAGCACCCAAATATACACTGGCATTCTTCCAACCAGCACCAGCCAATTGTAGTGCATCAGGATTTTTCGCAATGGAGAATGGAATGGCGAGCAATACATCAATGATCGCTGAACCAGCAACTAAACCACAAGCAATTAAAGTACCCTTTTGTTTTCTCGTAACCTGTTCTTCCTTATCTTTCTGAACACGACGTAAATGCCGTTGTACAAATAAAGCTATCATCCCACCAATGAATAAAGGAAATGAGGAGGAAAGAGGTAAATACATGCCTATCGCAACCCCAAGAATGGACAAGTTTAGGAAGCGTCTTATTTTAAAGATATGGTTCAGGAAAATGATTACTAAAATGACACCAGAGCCAACAAACATCATATTCCAAGGCAATGAATTTTGAAACACTGCTTCTGTTATTGCAGCCATCAAGGCGGCTGTGGGTGCCGGTAAAGATTGGCTCACATCCATTCCAGGATGCGGCATTACCCCAGCAATACCATAAACATTAAATAGTAACTGCATTACTGGTGGAATTACCAGCGAAGAAACCACAACCCCAAGCAAAAGCATGAGCTGTTGCTTCCAGGGAGTAGCACCAACCAACTGCCCTACTTTTAAATCCTGGGTATTATCATTCGCAATAGCCGCAACTCCAGTAACTACCGAACCAATCATAATAGTAATTGCTTCTGCTGCCTGTATTTGCTGAGGGCTTAATGGCAACGGCAGGAAATGATCGATAGCAACTAATAGCAACCATGCAGCAAATAACATTCCCGAAATAACCACTGAACTTCCAGGACTGGCAGTAACCCCAACCATTCCCGAAAAATAGGCCGTAATTACCGAAAAGATAAAACCAATAAATAAGACGTACAGCACAGCGAAAAATACTAGCGTAGGTGAATAATCGTTATCCAATCCCACTTGTGCTAAAGGCAACACTAATTGGAAAAATAAAAATAAAATCGAAGCCATCACCCCTATCCCCATAAGCAGGTAAGGAAGTGGGATGTCTTTGTCTGTACGCGGTACTTGCAGATCCATCCGACTTTTCGCTACAAAGGTACTGAAAGAGGTTTGAATGCTCTTAGACAATGGCTTAACTAATTTCAAAAAAGTCCACATACCAGCAAATAGCATAGCTCCTATCCCCAGATAACGCATCTCACTATTCCATAAGAATGAAGCGGCTTGCTCTGGGTTGTAATGCGTTAAAAATTCAGGATAAACACGGCTTACTATAGGTAAAGCAACTAACCAGGAAATGATAGCGCCCAAAAAGATACTGATGGCCATATCATGCCCGACCAAATAACCAGCACCTATCATGGTTGCAGAAAAACCAGCACCTAAACCAAATAAAGAACGCTTAACAACAAACCAATATCCCCAACTGTTTGCAATAAGTTTAAACCCCGTTTGCAACAATTCAATTAGACCGCCAATCGCCCCCCCCATCAAGATGTCGCTAATTTTGGATTTTTCTACCGAGGATTTTAATACCTCAGCAATAGCTCGCCCTTCGGGGAATTTTAAATTACGATCATTAACTAAAATACGGCGCAAAGGAATTGAGAACAGAACGCCAAGAATTCCCCCACTCACTGCAATAAAAAAATTCGTCAGGTAATCAAAATGACTCCAATAGCCAATAATGATTAGGGCGGGAATGGTATATACAATACCGCCAGCGACAGCCTCTCCAGCGGAGGCCGCTGTTTGCACGGCATTGTTTTCCAAAATAGTCGGATTTTTAAAGAAACGTAAAATTCCCATGGAAATAATGGCTGCAGGAATCGATGCAGAAGTTAAAATACCTAACTTCAACGCCAGATAGGCGTTTGACATAGCCAATAATACGGTCAATATTATGGCCAAAATAATGACCCGAAAAGTTAATTCGGCTACTTTTTTATCGGCAGCTATAAAAGGTGTATCACTCATCAAGACTTCCAAACTTTTTGTATTTCAGGTTTCAACATCGCTGAAATAGCAGATAAAGGAATTGAAACTATTTGTGGGCCATAAACGTAAGCCGCCACTTGATAGCTATCAAAAATGATCTCAAGTCCTTTTGGCGAGAAAGACCAAACATGGTAATTCTCTGCGACTGGCTTAGTCCCTTCATTGATCCATTTCGAATCAGAGATATTCTTTGCGGTAATATCTTTGCTACTGATTTCAGAAATTGTCTTTAAATAATCTGCCCCATTAACAAATAACTCTGCAAGCTCAACTTGGCGATTATCAACAAAATTCAACACAGCAGTCGTATTTAATGGATGAGCAGCACCGCGATGATAAATAGAAACATTAAAACGCACACTCAACGCATTATTTTGTTCGTAAGGAATCGCATAAGTAATATTTAGCCCACTTTTACCTGAAACATCTAAAGCAACATTTTCATCTTCAGATAGTTCATTAAAAAAACTTTTTTGCGTTTGTTCAATAAAAGCCTTTACTACCGTATTTACTTTCGCGTCTTTAAAGCCTTGTGGGTATTTTACATCAATGATATAGGTCGATGTTTCTTTCTTAAGTAATGCCGGAGTAACTGCCTGTGCAGCAAAAGAAGAAAAAATAACTAACAGCGATAAAACGAATTTTAATTGGTTCATCATAATTTAGTTCCCAAATCCAAAATCATTCTTAGATACCCATTGACCAGCAATCATTGTTTGGTGAGGCAATGGATATGCAAAATAATAACACAGCGCAGCCCCCTCAGTGGCGGACCATAATACCAAATCTGCCGCCATACCAGGAGCAATCTGGCCAACCTCTTTGTCTAAACTTAAAGCTTTCGCTGCTTGGCTCGTTACTCCAGCCAATACCTCAGGAACAGATAAAGCAAAAAACTGGCATGCCATACTCATCATCAATCTTAATGATGCAGTTGGTGAGGAGCCTGGATTGCAATCACTAGCAATAGCCATTCCTACTCCCGCCTGGCGTAATAAATCTACCGGTGGTTTACGTTGTTCGCGTAAAAAATAATAAGCACCGGGAAGCAATACCGCTACGGTATTGGACTTAGCCATCGCCTGTGCTCCAATCTCATCTAAAAACTCGAGGTGATCACAGGATAAAGCGCCAAATTCAGCAGCAAGCTCACTCGCCCCCAAATTAGATAATTGCTCTGCATGGCATTTTATTGGTAAATTTAATGCAAGCGCCGCATGAAAAATTTGCTCTGTCTGCGCAAGCGAAAAAGCAATCGACTCACAAAAGACATCGACGGCATCAACTAAAGTCGTATCAGCTAAAGCGGGAAGCATTTCCTGGCACAACACATCCACATAGGCTTGACTATTTCCGGTAAACTCAGGGCCAACTGTATGCGCACCCAAAAAAGTTTTACGTACTCTTAAACCAGTCATTTCTCCCAGACGTTTAGCCACACGTAGCATTTTTAGCTCAGTAGGCAAATCCAAACCGTAGCCTGATTTAATTTCTACCGTGGTTACCCCTTCATTTTTTAAGGCTAAAATTCGCGGTAATGATTGCTGGATGAGTTCGTCTTCTGAGGCCGCACGAGTTTGCTTTACCGTAGAGATAATTCCACCACCAGCCTGAGCAATTTCTGCATAACTGACACCAGATAGTTTCATCTGAAACTCTGCGGCTCGATTTCCCGCAAAAACCAAATGTGTATGACAATCAATCAAGCCTGGAGTAATTAATTGACCATGACAATCAACCCGCTCTTTAGTTTCATTAAAGTGTGCAGGCAGTTCAGCTTCCGGACCACACCAGGAAATAATGCCCTCACTAATAGCAATTGCCTGTTGTTCTAATTGTTTGCCTAAAGCATCAATAGTCCTTGCATTAACTAATAATTTATCGCAAGCAGACATCAAAAATCCCAATGAAGAACTTGATGTGGAGCCTTAAGCCATGACACATGGTGACTCGTGTCGTAAATGTCCCACTCTTTAGAAGCATAGGTTTGTGCATCAACATCCAATAATAACCAGGTTAAAAATTCTGCAACAGTTTCTGGTGCCACCAAACGTCCTTTCTCTTTCAGACGCTTATAAAAATTACCTTGATCACAATCTGGATTTTCATCGCTACGAGCCAGAACTTGCATATTCGTGTCAATAATCCCTGGCATTACACTAGCAAAAGCAACCGATTCAGATTCCAAGTGCCAGCACTTGGACAACATAGCTAATGCAGCTTTTGAAACGCAATAAGCGCCCCAACCTTTTATCGCAAAATAAGCAGCTCCGGAACCAATATTTAACACACGACCTCGATTTAACTTGGCATATAACATTTGTGATAAATAAAGTGGTGCATTTAAATTAGTATTTATTGCATTTTGCCATTCTTGAGGCTTAACATCTTTTAATAAGCTCAAGGGGTTTAAAGTACCTGCATTATTAACCAGTGCAGTAATTTGCGGTACCGAATCCAGATGCATTTTTATAGCGGCTAATCCATCAGGTGTTGCAACGTCTGCGCAGAAATATTGAATGTTTGTCGCCGTAGCTGCTGTTTCCTTCAATAACCGCTCTCGACGCCCAATGATTAATACATTTTTACCGCGTTTATCCAAAGATAAGGCTAAAGCTTTCCCTATACCACTTCCACCGCCAGTAATAATAAACACAATATCCTCTGTATCTTCTATCTAAGTGTACTCAGATAATACCAGACATTAGATTAAGTTGGCATATTTTAACCGAGTAAAGGCAAAATTTCTTTTTTTATGGCAAGTACTATAGAATCAATAACTTTCAAGATATGTAGCCTAATGCAGGGAGAATATTAATGTTTGAAAATCTGTCCAATTATCGACATGCTGACCCGCTTTTATGGCAGGGAAGAAAAGATACCCCCAATGCTGAACGTTTTTTCCAAAAAATAACTTTTCCCACGCAACAAACCGATTTAATTAGCAAAGAGAAGAAAACCGTTTTTGTTGGCTTTGCTAGCGATGCTGGAGTACGACGTAACCTGGGTAGACCAGGGGCAAAACTAGGTCCTGACCAAATAAAAACTCAATTAGCAAAGCTCCCTTGCTCCAATAACAAAGTTTATGTCGACTTAGGAAATATTGTCTGTGAACAGGATGAGCTGGAATTGGCACAAAGCCAATTTGCTAGTTTGATTAATTTTTGCCATCAACAGGGACACCAAACCATTGCTCTAGGTGGGGGGCATGAAATTGCGTGGGCACACCATCAGGGGCTAGCAGCGAATTACACGCGATTGGGTATTATTAATTTTGATGCGCATTTTGATTTGCGCCCTTACCCCAAAGATCAACTTGGAACCTCAGGAACTCCTTTTTCACAAATTGCCGCCTGGTGTGAAGAAAATCGGCGTAAATTTGATTATTGTTGCCTGGGTATACAGCAGATGGGGAATACTCCTTCGTTGTTTCGTCGTGCAGCAGAATTAAATGTACGTTATTTAACAGCAGAAGATATTTATGAGAAAAGTCTTGCCTGGCATTTGGCTTTTCTTGATGATTTTATGCTGAATCTGGATCATATTTATTTAACTATTTGTCTTGATGTTTTAGCTGAATGTTTTGCCCCTGGGGTAAGTGCCCCGCAGCCATTGGGGCTAACCCCTTGGCAAATATTGCCACTCTTGAAATACATCATGCAAAGTGGCAAAGTAGTCAGTTTAGACATTGCAGAGCTTTCGCCGCCTTTGGATCAGGATCAAAAAACGGCCAGACTGGCAGCGCTTATTATCGCAGAATTGCTGCACACAATTTAAAGGAGTTATTTCATGAAGAAAACCGTACTTTGGAGTGCCTTAGCTACTCTAATTAGCACTCAAGTATATGCTGCTGATCCAACGCCACCAGCAACTCCGCCTGCCACCCCACAATCAGGACCTAGTGCAGTTCCAGCAGCTCAGATTCCCTCAGCCCTCGCACCTAGCGTGGTTATTGATTGTAATTATAAAATTCCGGCTCAGGTTAAAAGCGTTGAACAATCTGTTGTTTTAGCGTGGTCAGAAAAAGCGGCAATTCAGTCATTTAGTTTTGAACCCAATACTTTAGATGCACAAATGCAAAAATTACAGACCTGTTTTACTGAACAAGGTTGGACTGGTTTTAGTAGTGCATTGCAAAAGTCAGGTAATATCGAGGCGATTAAATCCCAAAGTTTAAAGGTCAGCAGTCATGTTGATGGGCAAGGGTTTATTACTGATGCGAAAGATAATCAGTGGAAGGTCACTTTGCCTTTAGTCGTGGTTTATCGGAATGAGAAAGAAAAAGTTAGTCAATTGTTGAGTGTTGAGTTAACGGTTAATCGTAAACCGACTGGGGATCTGGGAATTACCCAAATGATTGCGACTCCACGCGGTACTGTTACTACGAAAAAACCTGTGCTGGTAAATAACCCAGAGAATACCAATCTTGATACTCGCCCACCAGCTGAGAATACTCCTAATGCTCCGCAAAACCAGCCCGTTATAGGTAAGCCTAATTAATCAGGCCTGTCACTGCATCCCGTATTACGACTGTGTCTAATACGGACTACGTTCAAACCTTCAGAGTAACCTGGTTGCAAGCAACCAGGTTACTCTGAAGGACGTAGCCCGATACAGGTTTTATGTGCATTATTTAAAATAACTGAGCATTGGAACGACTCACACCATTTTGGTCTGAGTAAGCCAAGATGATTACTTTAGTACCAATCTTCATAAAGTTTTCATTTAACCATTTTGCTGCACTTGGGAACACCCTTACGCAACCATGACTAGATGGGCGCTCTGGAACATCATAGGCTGCATGAATAGTGAATCCTTGATAGAAGTACATGCAGTACGGCATTTTAGCTCCACCGCGTGTATCTACAGGATATTCTCCTGAACGACAGTTAATACCTTGCTTGTTATAAACACGGAACATACCAGTTACTGTTCTGCATGACTGACTTGAGTTTTCTTCACAAGTATCAACCCCAGCAGAACCTGCTCCCGTTAATAAGCGATTGCCATCTTCATCATAAGCAGCCCATGCAGATGCTTTAGGATCGAACACAAAACGCTTTTCACCAGTTGCTTTAATTTTCATCGGAAAATAGCTACGTCCACGTTTGTCTTTGGTGTAATGAATGGTTCGGTGCACATAACCTGCATCATCGGTAATTAAAGTAGATTCATCTAAGTCTACGCAGGATGTTAACCCAAGGCATAACAGCAAACCGGCCCAAAATAACTTCTTCATTTAGACATTTTCTCCAAAAAATAAATCTCCTTCCTGCAAGAGAAGGATTAACGTACATCAATTAAGTCTGAGCGTGATGCTAAGACTTGGTTCAGAACCCTATTCGACCCTCCGCGGCATGTCCGTGGAATCCAGCAATGTAGCAAGATTTCAGGCTCCCGCAGACAAGCTGCGGGAAGTCGATAGAGCTAACATCTTATTCACCTAACAGCAATATAAAACACTCTTAAGATTCTAACTTTTTGTATTTAATCCGCGAAGGTCTATTTGCAGCATCACCTAAACGGCGTTTTCTATCTGCTTCATAATCACTGTAGTTTCCTTCAATAAAGACAATTTGTGAATCACCTTCAAACGCCATGAAATGGGTACAAATTCGATCCAAGAACCATCTATCATGCGAAATAATCACAGCGCAACCAGGAAAGTTTAACAGTGCCTCTTCCAGCGCACGTAAGGTTTCAACATCCAAATCGTTACTGGGTTCATCAAGTAGTAAGACGTTACAACCACTCTTTAGCAATTTTGCTAAATGTACGCGGTTGCGCTCTCCCCCAGAAAGTTGGGACATTTTCTTTTGCTGATCAGTTCCTTTAAAGTTAAACCGTCCAACATAAGCACGCGAAGGCATTTGGAAACTACCCACCTGCATAATATCGTGGCCATCGGAAATTTCTTGCCAAACGGATTTATTCGAATCTAATTCATCGCGAAGCTGATCTACATAAGCCAACTGTACTGTCTCACCAATGCGAATAGTACCGCTATCAGGCTGCTCCTGACCAGTAATCATTTTCAAAAAGGTTGATTTACCAGCACCATTTGGACCAATGATACCCAAAACACCGCCCTTAGGTAATTTGAAGTCAAACTTATCAATTAAGATTCGGTCACCGAATGCTTTAGTAATTTGCTCGCCTTCGAATACTAATTCACCTAAACGCTCACCTGGTGGGATATAAATTTCATTGGTTTCATTACGTTTCTGGAACTCTTTAGAATTCATCTCTTCAAAACGTTGTAAACGCGCTTTATTCTTAGCATGACGTCCTTTCGGAGAAGTACGTACCCACTCTAACTCAGCCTTAATCGTTCGTTGATGCGAATCTTCCTGTTTCTTTTCCATTTCTAAACGAGCTTCTTTTTGCTCAAGCCAAGCGGTGTAATTACCTTTATAAGGGAAGCCTTCCCCTCGGTCTAATTCCAAGATCCACTCAGCGGCATTATCCAAGAAATATCTATCATGCGTAATCGCAACTACGGTTCCTGGGAAGCCTTCTAAATAATGCTCTAACCACGCTACTGACTCGGCATCCAAATGGTTAGTTGGCTCATCAAGTAGTAACATATCAGGGTTAGAAAGTAATAAACGGCATAACGCAACACGACGGCGCTCTCCTCCAGACAGATTGCGAATAATCGCATCCCACTCAGGTAGTCTTAGTGCATCAGCTGCGATGTCCAGCTTTCTATCCAGGTCCCAACCGCCGCCAGCTTCAATGACGTTTTGTAACTCGCCTTGTTCAGCAAGTAACTGATTCATTTCATCATCGCTCATTGGCTCAGCAAAACGCATGCTGATTTCATCGAATCGCACTAAATGCTGCTTCATCTCAGATACGCCCTCTTCAACAATGTCGCGCACCGTTTTATCCAAATCGAGCTGTGGTTCTTGCTCCAGGTAACCAATTTTAATACCTGCTTGTGGTCTTGCCTCACCCTCAAACTGGGTGTCTACTCCTGCCATAATACGTAACAGCGTGGACTTACCAGAACCGTTCAACCCCAACACACCAATCTTTGCGCCAGGAAAAAAACTTAATGAAATATCCTTTAATATAAACCGCTGGTTTTCAACAATTTTGCTGACACGATTCATGGTAAAAATATATTGTGACATAAAAACTCCGCTTTATTTAAAGACTATGTAAATAGCCCCTACTCTATAAAATCTTAGGTCCAGTCTAAAATAACCTTTCCAGATTGACCTGATGCCATAATTTGGAATGCATTTTGGTAGTCATCTACTGGAAAATGATGCGTGGTTACCGGTGAAATATCTAGTCCACTTTGTAACATGGCAATCATTTTATACCAGGTTTCAAACATTTCACGACCATAAATACCTTTAATAACTAGCCCTTTAAAAATTACCTGGTTCCAGTCAATTGGGGTTTCTTGTGGCGGAATACCTAACATTGCAACATGACCACCATGAGTCATAGCTTTCATCATTTCATTTAAGGCTAATGGGTTACCTGACATTTCCAAGCCTACGTCAAAACCTTCAATCATGCCAAGCTCTGCGACAACATCAGAAAGTTTTTCATACTTAACGTTCACCGCACGGGTAACACCCATTTTACGTGCCAAGTCCAGACGGTAATCATTCACATCAGTAATCACAACATGACGCGCACCAATATGGCGAACGATTGCTGCAGCCATAATACCGATAGGACCTGCTCCGGTAATTAAAACATCCTCACCCACTACATCAAAAGACAAGGCGCAATGAGCTGCATTACCAAATGGATCAAAAATCGATGCTTGCTCATCTGTAATATTGTCAGGAAGAACGATAACATTCGAGGCCGGCAATGCTAAATATTCAGCAAAACATCCAGGGCGATTGACACCAACACCTAAAGTATTGCGACATAGGTGGCGTTTGCCTGCACGACAATTACGGCAATAACCACAAGTAATATGCCCTTCACCAGAAACGCGTTGACCAACACTCAAACCTTGAACTTCCTGGCCTAAAGCCACGATTTCGCCCACAAACTCATGTCCTACAGTCATAGGAACAGGAATAGTCGCTTGCGCCCAATCATCCCAAGAATAAATATGAATATCAGTACCGCAAATCGCTGTTTTCTTAATTTTAATTAAAACATCATTAACGCCGTATTCAGGAATGGCTACATCTTCCATCCAAATTCCAGGCTCTCTTTTAGCTTTGACTAATGATTTCATTTAATTACCTCAAAATAGTGAATTATTCTTCAGTCGCTATGGTGCGAAGACGCTCCAATATAATGTCCCTATTTATATAACCGAAAACTCTTTACCTACTGTTTCAAATGCAGCAATAGCTTTATCTAAATGGTGCAACTCATGTGCTGCAGACATTTGCGTACGAATACGTGCTAAACCTTTAGGCACCACGGGATAAGAAAAACCAACTACATAAATACCTAATTCCAGCAAACGATTAGCCATGCGTCCAGCCAAGCTAGCATCTCCTAACATCACCGGAATAATTGCATGCTCACCTGGTATTAACTTAAAGCCTAATTTTGACATTCCTTCACGGAAATATGTACTGTTACGCTTTAATTTTTCTGATAAATGGCTATCTTTCATTAAATTATCTAAAACCACGCAGGAAGTATGTGCAATCACTGGAGCAAGGGTATTAGAAAATAAATAAGGTCTGGAACGCTGACGCAACCACTCAACAATCGTTGCATTTGCCGAAGTATATCCACCCGAAGCGCCGCCTAAAGCTTTGCCTAAGGTACCAGTAATAATATCAATGCGCTCACTAACGCCAAAATGCTCAGGAGTACCACGACCTGTTTTCCCCATAAAACCAACGGCATGCGAATCATCTACCATAACCATCGCATCATACTTGTCTGCTAAGTCACAAATAGCGGGGAGGTTCGCAAGAATACCATCCATAGAAAATACGCCATCGGTAGCAATCAAACGAAAACGCGCACCTTTTGCTGCAATGAGCTGATCTTCTAAGGCGTTCATATCATTATTTGCATAACGATAACGCGCAGCTTTACATAAACGTACACCATCGATAATACTGGCATGGTTCAAGGCATCACTAATGATCGCATCTTCTTCACCCAATAAGGTTTCAAAAAGACCAGTATTCGCATCAAAACAAGAAGAATATAATATAGTGTCTTCTTTACCTAAAAACTGGCTAATTTTTTGTTCCAGTTGTTTGTGTGGTGCTTGAGTTCCGCAAATAAACCGTACTGAAGCCATACCATAACCGTATTGCTCAAGTGCTTTTTGTCCTTCCGCAATTAATTGAGGATCATTTGCTAAACCTAAGTAATTGTTCGCACAAAGATTAATCACTTCTTTATGATTTACGGTCACATCAGCCTGTTGTTGACTATCAATGATACGCTCTGATTTGTAGAGTCCTTCACTTTTCAGCTGTTCTAATTCGCCTTGCAAAAAATCGCTAAATTGGTCAAGCACGGTTCTCTCCTATACATTAACTTAGAAACAACAGTTGCATCGCTCCTTATCAAGCAAACAATACATTTGCTTTTTCGAAGTGAATTACGATAAATTTGCGGATCATAACAAACTTTAACCACAGTCACCACGAAATTAAGGATTCGGACATTATTTCTTAGCACATAAGCTAATTTTTTGCTAAGATGGTCGCAGAGTTTTAACCCATTAAACACAATGAATACGGTAGAACAAATGAGTTATCAAGACGCACGCACGAACATGGTTAAACAACAGTTACGAACTGGTGATGTTTTAGAAGAGTCAATTCTGAGCTTGTATGATTTAATACCAAGACATGAATTCGTCCCTGAGCAATATACTCAGTTTGCCTATTCAGATATGCAAATTCCTCTAGAGCATGGCCAGCGTATGCTTACTCCATTGGAAGAAGGGATCATTCTTCAGTCTTTAGAACTTAAAGGTACTGAAACGGTTCTTGAAGTGGGTACAGGTAGTGGTTTTTTTACTGCATTACTGAGCAGATTATGCAAACAAGTAATTAGCGTAGATTACTATTCTGAATTTACTGCGAATGCAGCCCGTAAATTAAAAGCGCATAATTGTGACAATGTAGAATTGATTACTGGCGATGCCTGTCAGGGTTGGTTAGAAAAAGCTCCTTACGATATTGTTATTTTTACTGGCGCTGTAGAAAAGTTAACTGAAACCCATATGTTGCAAGTATTACCAGGCGGAAAATTATTTGCAATTGAAGGAAACATGCCTGTAATGAAAGGTGTATTACACCAATTAGATCACCAAGGAAATTGGCAAAAATCAATGCTTTTGGAAACAGGAATTCCTTTATTAATTGATAAGCTCAAGCCAAAAGAATTTACATTCTAAATCAAGAATTAGTATTCTGCCATTAAGTCATTATCGGTCATTCCTGTCAGTGTGGGAATGGCCATAATTGCTAACTAAATGGCATTAGGTGATAAGAAAAAATTATTCAACACAAAGCCGCAGGAAGACGGACTCTGTATTTTTAGGGTGAATCTTATAATGAAAAAGCTGCTGTTCTGCTCTCTCATAACCATGGGACTGTCTTCATTTGCTTATGCAACAGACTTAATGGATGTTTATCAACAGGCCCTTGCAAATGATCCGATTTTCAAGAATGCCTATGATACGTACATGGCCAATGCAGAAGCAGTGCCTCAAGCACGAGCTGCATTGCTTCCACAACTCACCCTTTCTGGCCAGGGAAATCGTAATTATTTTGAATATAATTCCTCAGCCTTTGGAGCTACTACCCAATATTATAATTCCGCAGTTTGGCAAGTAACCGCCTCGCAAGCATTATTCAATTATGAATCATGGGCTAAAGTACGCCAAGCCAAAGCCTATGTTAAAGCAGCACAAGCCACATTTAACGATTCAGCACAAGATTTAATTTTGAGAACGGCAAAAGCCTATTTTGATGTGCTTTATGCGCAAGACACTTTAGAATTTGCCGAAGCGAAAAAAAGAGCCAACAAACGCCAATACGAGCAAGCGCAACAACGTTTTCAAGTTGGTCTGGATGCAATTACCTCCGTTTATGAAGCTAAAGCCGCCTATGATCAATCTATAGCTACGGTTATTGCCTCTCGTAATAATAAAATAAATCAGTATGAAAATTTAAGAAAATTAACCAATCATGTTTATGAGGCATTAGCCCCTCTGCGTGATGGTAAAATCCCGCTGATAAGACCTGAGCCGAACAACGTTAATGTTTGGGTCGATACCGGCTTAAAGCAAAATTACAAATTATTTGCCGCAAAATATAATCTTGACGTAGCGCGAGAAAACGTCAAAGCGCTTTCAGCAGGTAACTGGCCTACCATTGCGATTCAGGGAAACAGTGCTCAAACCTTTAACCAGGTGACTAATGCTGACAATAACCCCCTGCTTCCAAAAAACCAGAAACAAGCGAATGTAGCCTTAGCCTTAAATTTCCCTGTTTTCCAAGGAGGATTGGTTCGTTCCCAAACACGCCAAGCTCAGCATAATTTCCAAGGAAGTAGCGAGCAAATGGAACAAGCTTATCGCAACGTGGTCGTGAATAGCCGTATCGCATTCAATACGATCATTGATGGGATTAGCAAAGTAAAGGCGGATAGACAAACAATTATCTCGCAACAAAATTCATTAGAAAGTACCGAAGCCCAATTCGAAGTAGGTACCCGTACCATGGTTGACGTAGTAAACGCACAACAACGTTTGTTCGAAGCCCAACAGCAATTAGCTAATGATCAATACAACTTGATTAATTCTGTTTTGACTTTAAAATACTTTGCCGGTTCATTAAATGTTAATGATCTGCAACTCGTCAATTCATGGCTGGCAACGATGCGCGTTAACACTCATATCGCCAGTAAGACAAGCAAATAACAAGGTTTTATCATGTCCAATCCGTCTCAAGTTGAAAAAAAACTACTGCATTACACTGGCAAAGCCATTGCAGATTTTAATATGATCCAGCGCGGTGACCGCGTAATGGTCTGTTTATCAGGAGGCAAGGATTCCTTCACGCTGTTAACTATTCTTGATCAACTACGTCGTCGTTCAGGTAATAAATTTGAACTGTTTTCATTTACTTTGGATCAAGCACAACCTGGCTGGGATGACTCAACACTGCGCCAATGGCTGGCTGATCGTTCCATTAAACATGAAATTTTGACACGAGATACCTACAGCATCGTGAAAGAAAAGGTTCCCGAGGGTAAAACCTATTGTTCTTTATGCTCACGCTTACGCCGGGGTATTATTTATCGTTATGCAGAAGAAAATGGCTATAACAAAATTGCTTTGGGTCATCACCGCGATGATTTAATCCGTACATTAATGATGTCTATTTTATATAATGGTGACCTTCGTTCTATGCCACCCAAACTGCTAAGCGATAATAAAAAGCATATCGTCATACGCCCATTAAGTTATGTACAAGAAAAAGATATTATTACTTTTGCCAATGAACAAGCGTTCCCGATCATTCCTTGCAATCTTTGTGGCTCCCAAGAAAATTTAATGCGTAAAAAAGTAGCGCGTTTAATTGATCAGCTTGCCGAGGAAAACCCCAAAGTTCCAAGCAATATTTTGCATGCATTACAAAGTATTAAGCCAAGCCAGCTAATGGATCAAAGCATGTGGAATTTTAAAAACTTAGAGCATGAGCTGATTACTGAAAACAGAAACGAAGCAGATGAACTTTTTTCTGCGGAAGAATTTGAAACATCTGAAGAATCTTAAGCGAAGCATCCCTCATTTTTTCCTGCTGTAACCTGGTTGCGAGCAATGCGAGCAACCAGGTTTTCAATTTAATTTCTCTAACATCACTTAGACCAAAAGCATCTCGATGTATTTAAAAAAAGCCAATGTAACCTGAATACAACACCGTGAAATCCGTAAACCATGAACGTTACGAACTCTTTTGGGTGTAAAGCCAACAACCCAAGCCAATCTTAACAAAACCGTTACATAATAGTTACGTTTCTGTAACATTTATGTTTCAATAGCTTACACTTTAGTCTAAAATTACGGGGCTTATAAAAGTAAGTAACTTAAAGCAGGCTCTGATAAATAATTTTCAATATAGGATACTATTCATGCTAGCAGAAACGATGTTTGATGTACGTAAATTTCGAATCTACGCCAAACGCTATTTAAAGTTTGATCTAGTCGCAGGGATAGTCGTATTTCTAGTGGCAATTCCACTCTGCTTAGGAATCGCACTCGCTTCCGGAGCCCCACTATTTTCAGGAATCATAAGTGGTGTTATTGGAGGAATTATTGTAGGTGCATTAAGTGGCTCACAAGTCAGCGTGAGTGGTCCCGCTGCAGGGATGGCCGCCGTTGTAGTCACCGCTGTTGCCCAGATAGGAGACTTCAATTCTTTCCTATTCGCCCTAGTTCTTGCCGGTATGCTGCAAGTTATTATCGGTAGCCTAAAAGCGGGGTTTGTTGCGGATTATGTTCCCTCAAATGTGGTGCAAGGTTTACTTTGTGCAATCGGTATTTTATTAATTATCAAAGAATTACCACTAGCCTTTACTCACTCTAGTGATTTTAATGAACTGAAAACCCACTTAATGGAAACTACGGATGTCATTACCTTAAGTCCCCTGCTCACCCTCTATAATCACCTTAATAACGGAGCAATGATAATTACACTCTTTTCTTTAGCCATTTTAATCTACTTTGATAAAACCAAAAATAAAGTGCTTAAGGAAATACCCGCTCCAATTATTGTAGTAATTCTGGGTGTACTCTTAAATGAAGTATATATGTGGGCTGACTCTGAATTGATGCAAGATACGCCTCAATTGGTTAATATTCCCCATAGTGAAAGTGTCTCAGACTTTATTAGTAAATTAGTACATCCTGACTGGACTGCATGGAGTAATGCCAAAGTCTATTTTTACGGGGTTATTATTGCCATTGTCGCATCACTTGAAACCTTACTTAACTTTAAAGCAGGGGAGCGTCTGGATAAACAAAAACGTCATGCCTCTACTAACCGTGAATTGGTCGCTCAAGGTGTGGGAAACGTGACCGCAGGTCTACTCGGTGGGATCCCGATTACATCAGTGATTGTACGAACTTCGATTAACATCCAAGCTGGTTCACGAACTAAAATGTCCATCATTTTACATGGAGTATTTATTCTTTTTGCCGTGATGTTAATTCCGGGAACGCTTAACAAAATCCCCTTATCCTCATTAGCAGCAATTCTCATTTACACAGGATATAAATTAAACAAACCCGACATTTATCGCGCAATCTATGCTCAAGGTATCGATCGCTTCATTCCCTTTATTGCGACGGTTATTAGTATTATTGTATTTAATCTTTTGATAGGTATTTTAATCGGTCTGGCCGTAAGCTTATTTTTCATCTTGAAATCAAATAGCCAAGCACGTATTGATATTATTAAAGAGATTTATCCTAATGGAATAACCAGCCGACTGATACTGCCACAGCAAGTAACATTCTTAAACAAATCAACGTTAATTGCAGAACTTGACTCAATTCCCAATGGTTCTCAGTTAATTATTGATGCTCATTATACTCAGTATATTGATAAAGAAATTTCTGAACTACTGAAAGAGTTTAAAGAGGAACAAGCACCACTGAAGCAAATTTCAACAAACCTGACCGGATTCAAAGAGCATTATAAAATTCATAATTATATTAATTTTATTAATGTCACTACTTATGATGTGCAATCTCACCTATCCCCATCGCAAGTACTTAACATCTTAAATGAGGGAAATAGCCGCTTTCTAGCTGATGAGCGCATTCACCGATTAACTCATCTTGATGTTCAATACACAGCAAAAGAACAACATCCAATTGCTATTGTATTAGGTTGTATTGACTCACGGGTACCTGTAGAAACCATTTTTGATATGACTTTCGGTGATATTTTCTGTGTGCGTGTTGCGGGTAACGTAGTTAATGACGATGTTCTGGCCAGTATCGAATATGCCTGTAATATGGTTGGTGTTAAGCTAATCGTTGTCTTGGGTCACACACGTTGCGGCGCAATTCAATCTGCGTGTAATGGCGTAGAGCAAGGACATATCACGCAATTGCTAGCCAAAATAAAACCGGCAATTAATGCCGAAACAGAAACCACATCAAATCGTAATGGTCAGAATTCCCATTTTGTGAACCACATTACTGAGCTAAATGTAGCGAATACTTTGCAAAATATTTATGAGCGCAGCCCAGCAATCCAAGACATGATTGAAAAGGATGATGTTGCCGTTGTTGGGGCTGTTTATAATGTTCAAAGTGGTGAAGTACACTATAGTGATTATGCAAAAGAACTTGCACAATTAGATGGTGATAAGAATACTCATTTAGCTTCTAAAATCGCTCAAGTATTAAAGGATGCTAAAGTACACCATTAAAAGCAAGCTGGGCTGTAAAGCCCAGCAAACACGTATCGTTTATGCAAAATTAGCAGTCAGCGAAACAGTGGTATGATTACTGCTATAAATACTTCCACGGTTGAAATGAGAAGTCACTCCCTACCAACGCAACCAATACAACGCGTTGCTTGGTAACCTATCTCAGCGCAGGCTTTCATTGAGGCGGTATACAAAAAAACGAATACTCCTGTAACTAACCTTAAAAATCAAGAAAAACAGTATCCCTAATACCCCGCTTTAATAGTATTTTGGCATTTCTTGGGTATATAATGCCTGAATTTACGAAATTACTTTCAGGAGCATAAATGCGTGCGTCACAATGGTTTTTAGTTACCCTAAAAGAAACTCCTAACGATGCTGAAATCGTTTCTCATCAATTGATGTTGAGAACTGGGATGATCCGTAAACTAGGCTCAGGCCTTTATACTTGGATGCCTCTAGGACTTAGAGTACTTCGTAAAATAGAACAAATCGTTCGTGAAGAAATGAATCGCACCAATGCCATGGAAGTACTCATGCCATCGGTACAACCCGCAGAACTTTGGCAAGAAACCGGACGTTGGGAAACTTTTGGTGGACAGCTGCTCACCATGACAGACTCTAACCAAAGAGAATATTGCTACGGTCCAACTCATGAAGAAGTAATTACAGACATTATGCGTAATGAGCTGCAATCTTACAAACAATTGCCAGCAAACTTTTATCAAATCCAAACTAAATTCCGCGATGAAATCAGACCACGTTTTGGTGTAATGCGTGCCCGTGAATTTATTATGAAAGATGCTTATTCATTTCACTTAGGTATAGAAAGTTTACAAAAAACTTATCAAGACATGTACCAGGCTTATTGCCGTATTTTTGATCGTATGGGTCTAAAATATCGTGCCGTAGAAGCAGATACAGGTGCTATTGGTGGTTCTGCCTCTCATGAGTTCCAAGTACTTGCGGATTCTGGCGAAGACTTAATTTTCTATAGTGATGTAAGTAACTATGCAGCGAATATAGAACAAGCAATTAGTCTAAAACCTGCCAAATCAACAAATCCTACTACGCAAAAAATTGCATTGGTTGATACACCAGAACAAAAAACGATTGCTGAAGTATCAAAATTCCTAAATATCGCCAGCAGCAAGATGATCAAGACTTTAATTGTACGCGGTAAAGAACATCCTATGGTTGCTTTGGTTTTACGTGGTGATGACGAGCTTAACGAAGTAAAAGCAACAAAACATCCTCTCATTGCTTCTCCATTACAATTTATTGATGAAGAAAGCATTCTAAAAACATTAAACGCTCCAATTGGCTCACTAGGACCTATTGGCTTATCCATTCCAGTAATCGCAGATCACCATGCGCTTGCTATGGATGAGTTTGTTTGTGGTGCGAATCAAGCGGATAAACATTACCAGTATGCTGCTTGGGATAAAGATATCGAAGTTTACCAAGAATACGACTTACGTAATGTAAAAGATGGGGATCCAAGCCCAGATGGCCAGGGTACACTGCACTCTTGTCGTGGTATTGAAGTGGGTCATGTATTCCAATTAGGCGATAAATATGCCAAAGCAATGAATGCCTCTGTAATTAATGAGCAAGGTCAATTAGAAACAATGTTGATGGGTTGTTATGGTTTAGGTATCACTCGTGTCGTTGCTGCAGCAATCGAGCAACACCATGATGAACAAGGAATTATCTGGCCACAAAATATTGCGCCGTTCCAAATAGTAATTATTCCATTGAATGGACATAAATCTCAAGTAGTTAAAGACCAAGCTGAGGCTCTGTACCAACAACTTAGTAATGCAGGAGTTGAAGTATTACTTGATGATCGAAATGAGCGTGCAGGCGCCCTCTTTGCTGACCATGATTTAATTGGTATACCGCATCGCCTGGTGGTTAGTGACCGAAACATTGAACAAAATTGTGTGGAATATAAATCACGCGCTACTGGTGAAACACAACAAGTTTCTCTAAGTACTGCTGTTGCTGATCTAGTTAAATTAATTTCATAATAATCAGATCTATACGTAGCCTGGTTGCTTGCAACCAGGTTTTTTTTATTTACTATTCCTATCAACTCACTTCATTGAATTCCTGGTTACAAACAACCAGACAACGTCAATAAATATCGTATTGATCAAAATACCCATCTTATAAGTTACGAATTCTGCTGTAAAAATTACTTTTAATATAAAAATTATTCAATGTATATTGTCCTTCAACACCAAAATGTTATACTATAACACTTTGAGAGTTAATATGACTTCATTTACCCCTAACCGTCCACCAAGTGATCATATGAGTAAACAAAAGAAAAATAAAGCACACAACCATCACAAACATAGCCACCATAACCATTCTCATGACCATCATGGACATAGCCACGATCATCATCATGGAGATCACCATGACAACCATTGGTTTAAAGCTACATTAGGTTTGGTTTGGGGAGCAAGTTTGCTCGTCTTATCGGTTGGGGGCTTTAGCATTCCCATTGCCGCCTACTATGCCATCACCGGACTTACTTCGCTGATGACCTTATATCTGGGACACACCGTTTACCAATCAGCCTGGAATTCATTTCGCAGAGAGTGCGGCCTTCATTTGATGTCCGAATTGTCTAAAGAACCGAGCGAATACCCCAATAGCTACATATTTTGCAAAGATGAGCTGTTTTATGTTAATACAAATGGGGAAAGTAGAAAGGTAAAAATTGATGACTTATCTCTATTCAAAGAAACGTTGAATGAAATAAATGGGCAGAACTCTAGTTCACTGACCTTGACAACGAGACAAATTAAAAACTTAATCACAGCCAATGGAGGCCATACCCTTCCTAACAACAAATGGGATATGACGACTTTATATACCATTAGCACCCTTAGTATTCTCGCTGTATCGATTGCCAGTATCCTGATTCCAGGTTTACCAATGATGTTTGAAGCCGCTCCCTTAGTATTAGGTTTTTGGCATTTAGGAGAAGGGATTGAACATAGCCTAATTGATCAAATCAATAAAAAATTAGATGTCCTTGATTGCCTTCCTAAAAAAGTCTTATTAAAAGGCGAAGAAGATAAAAAAGTTTCCGTTAAAAACTTAGTCCCTGAGAATCTGATTGTTATTCAAAAAGGCGATGTAATTCCTGTTGATGGCGTATTAACTACAGATGCTCTACTTTACACCACTCGAGTCGATGGTTCTCCTGAGCTTAAAAGCTTTAAAGCAGGGGACAACGTGAAGTCAGGCATGCGCTTAGCCAAGCATATTCCTTCGCTAGAAATGCGTGTTACCAAAACCTATAACAATTCTTATCTTTCTGTAGTCGCCAAAGGTATTAAGGAAGCCAATGATGAAAAAGCGCCCATTGAATTAATTGCGAATAAAATATTGGATTATTTTATTCCCGGCTTACTCGTCACAGCAGCTGTATCCGGTGTCATTATTGGTTCATTATTTGGTATTGCGCCAGCTATTCAATGTGTTATCTCCGTTCTTGTCAGTGCATGCCCCTGTGCCTTAAGTTTAGTTACCCCAATGGCAGTTAAAATCGGCATGAACAAAGCTGCTGAACAAGGGATTCAGTTTAGTAATGGAGCAGCGCTACAAGCAGCAGCCGACATTGATACGATTGTTTTTGATTTAAACGGCACCCTTACTCAAGGTAAAATGCAGGTACAAAATCTGCAAATTAGTGATAGAAAGCTATTAGCCCATATCGCCTTATTAGAACGCAATGCCAATCACCCTGCTGCCAAAACCATCGCTGCTTATATTCAGAGCCAAGAAGATATTAGTGATGAGCCATTAGAAATCACCGACATCGATAAAGAACACCACTCAGGTATAAAAGCGGTTATCAATGGCGAACAGTTTATCGTAGGTAATGAAGACATGCTGTTAGCAAACAGCATTATGGAAATTAATGAACCGTATAATGACCCTAAAAATGGTTCTACTTATATTGTTCGTGGCAACACTGTAATTGGGCAAATCGCCTTAATGGATCCATTACGCGAGGATGCGATTACAACCATCAAACAATTAAAACAGTTTGGTAAAACCGTACATATTTGTACCGGGGCGTCTCAGGAAACTGCAAAACGATATGCTACCTTATTAGGTATTGATGAAAAAAATATTTGTGCTAACGCTGTCGGAGTAAGCACTCAAAACCATGAAGTATCTAAAATTAGTTACATTCAAGAACTAAGAAATAAAGGATTTAAAGTCGCTATGGTTGGCGATGCGGCCAATGATTCCGCAGCAATTGCAGGCGCTCATATAGGTATTGCTGTTGAATCAAAGATTGGCGATAACAGCGCCAAAAAATTTGCCGGAATCGTCGTGCATCAAGGTTTATTATTCCCTATTGTAACAGCATTTGATCTGGCTCAAAAAGGAAAACAAAATATTATTCAAAACTATTTTGTGAGCTTAACTTATAATTCGACTATTACTTTAGTTGCGTCAGGACTATTTGTTGCTCTAGGTTTTAGCATAACCCCCCCCATTGGCATTGCTTTAATGGTACTTGAAACGACGGTAGTTTTAAGCAATTTATATCGTTTTAAACAACAAGACATTGTGACTACAGCAACGCAAAATAACAATACAGTTGACCCTGCTTCGGATGATTCACCATCAGTAATGTCTAAGCTGTTGGGAACTCGCCCTCAAATAACAACAACATTAGAAGAAGAACCGCTTGTCGTGAATTTATTTGCTACTAATGAGCAGCACTCCCTTCAACCAACACTTCAAAGCGGAGCAACATATCACTATTAGCATTAGAGAAACTATTTCTCTTATTAAGTAAAGAATTAAGCCTAGACTCCATTTTAATACAGTAATAACTAAGCATTTGGTACAGCAACGAATGCTTAAACATGGGGTCAAAGGATATGGGAGCTCAATATTGAAGCTTCAGTAAGAAGCCATTGTCATCACCAGGAGTGCATCATACTACGAGTAACATTGTATTCGTGTTTGTGCGACAGCTGCAATCTTTCGCAGGTTAATATCCAGCCAAGATCCCAGCCGCGCCAAACAGATACAGTATAGCTAATTTTTCTAAAAGTATGTGTTCCAAAAACACTAATTTATTTGTAAGATATTTCTTAAATTGTCGTAAGGTCATTAGCATGTGTTGAGATGTGGCAATCAATGGCATTGAACGATATTCTAAAAATATCAACTCATTGAAAATTAATAAATTTATTTTCAAATTTTTTATTCGTAATGGAATTTAATTTAAATTACTTATTAGGAGATCTTAAATGCATACTTTATTTAGTGTCAAAAATGATACCGTACAAACCATCGTAACCAGACTTACTGCTAATGATCCAACTCTAGAAGTGGTTAAGTGCGGTCAGCTTAGTTTAGATTCTGCATTATCAAAAGAGATTTTCAATGCACTCAAATATAGCACTCATGTTAAAAAGCTAGAATTTCTTGGTAATAACTCAAAAGGCGCTATTAAATTTCTGGCAGAATCGATAAAAACCCATCAATCACTAGAAGAAATCTATTTGGGAACCAATGGGTTAGATGATGAAGAATTTTTTTACCTTTTTGATTCTCTAAAAGAAAACCTATCTTCTGTTCAATTATTGGATATTAATTGTAATGAAGGAATAACCGATGTAAGCGCACACCATATTGCCGAACTGATAACAAAATATACTCCTATTAAAAAAATGGATATTTCTTCTACTAGTATTACAGATGAGGGGTTACAAGAAATTTTAAATACACTAGAACAAAATCCTGAGTCTTCTCTATTGGAATTATGTGAGCCGGATATTCTTAACCTTGGCTATCTTGCGCAAAACGAAGAACTTACTCAAAAATTAAGTGCTTATTTTAGTACAAAGCAAAATAGTGATAGTGCGAGTATGAAGATAATCTAATTTGATGATTAAAATAATGACCCAAGCCTCATTGCCATGTATGGACCCCACCGGTTTTGCAAGAGGTAATTTTAAAATTTTTAGCAATGAAGGTGAGCACACACCGAAATCATCCGCGAGAGCCTATTTAACAGTTATTGCGAGTAACCCCGTGGCTGATATTAATGCACTGCACAACAAAAAAAGGTATAGTTGATGAACAGAACTTCTAATGATCCACTGCACGGCATTACTCTAGAGGCTATCTTAAATAGTTTATTGAGTTGTTATGGCTGGGAAGGCTTGGCGGAGAGAGTCAAGATTAACTGTTTTTCTTCCAACCCCAGCATCAATTCAAGCCTTAAATTCCTGCGCAAAACACCATGGGCAAGGACTAAAATTGAAACCCTTTATTGTGATTTCTTAAAAAGTAAAGATTGCGACAACTCATAATTAATGGAATAAGAAATAAATAGAAAAACAGAAAAGAAAAAAGATGGCTTCAGGAGATACGATTGTATTGAAAGGTGAGATCTTTCGACTAAGGTTGGGTGCTAATTAACATTTTTCTACTCACAGACTCTAGTAGGGTTCCTTTCAGGTAGGTATGAAATTTCCCGGTACACCATTACAACCTTTTTCCAGCCTAGGCTATAGTCAATAAATTGATTTTTTCGCTGGCTATCAAATTGTTTATAACCTCATGTAAATTAAGGCATTCTTTGTCACTATAAAATTCATATTTTCCAATCAAGTTGATATGCTTCGGTAATAAACAATGTTATTGTTTATCTTACAGTATGAATTATTACTAAGTTAACTGACTTACTAAAAGAGGGCTGGAAAAATTCCGGGTCCCAGTAAGTAATTCGTTTGCATTTTGATGATCACGATTTAAATGAAAATATAAATAGCGTAATGCGCTATTTTTGACTAGTTCAACTTTATTTGCTAAAATGGACTAGTTTTGATCACCGATGTAATCAATTACTAACAAAATCTACAATATCTTCTGAAAATTCAAATCTGAGTTCCACGTATAACATCGTGCTTTAAATGAGATTAATAAATGAAAGAACATAATGAAAGCCTGATAAACCCATCCGTTAGTAAAGTGCTTATAAAGCTGGGATCAGCAAGCTCACTACCCTTTTTTTTTCAGAAAAAGAAAGAAATTTGCAATCCCTCTGACAAGTCAGATTCAATTAGCATTAGTTTTACAGCTAAAGAAATCGAGCAATTAGAGCAATTTTTACAATTCAATATTCCCTTCGATGTATATCTACTTGATGAAGTAAATACGATTACAGTGCAAGAACAAAGACACTTAGTGAAAAATGAATCCGAAAGACATGCGCACTTTAGCAAGCTTAAAGAATCTAATTCGTTTATCCTGGAACCCATTGCTCTCGCTATGAGAACAAATCACAGTCGATTCTATAACTCCATGGATTATGATAATCAAACTGAAACGATGACTAAACTTTTTGCCTTATCTATATGTTCGGGTATTGAAACCATTCCATGCATATTCATAATGCGCGAAGTCTATTCGTTAGTTCAAAGTTTAAAGGTGAGTACAACATCTGAATTAAATGAATCCAGCGATTTTTTAACCAAAGAGAAAATTAGTCGTTTAAGCATTCTTGTTTATAATTATTTTCTTAAAGAACATTGTGTTTTTCCGCTCAATACCACAGATAAAATACTAAAAAATATCAGGAGTCAATGGCAGACTTGTCTGTTTAATACATCAGAAAAAAGTGAAGAAAACCATAAAACGAAGATTCCTCCGCTTGAGCTCATGTTCCATGCTCTAAATGGCATAGTTGGAACTACAGGCATTAAAAAAACAATAAGTGCTCCGCAAGAGGTTTTTGCTAATTCACTTTTTGATAAAAACACACTATACCAGCTATTTAAGGACTTAAAGAAGGAGGGGGTTTTGCGACATTGTCCTCATTTATTTGAAGAATTGAATAATTTGCTTGGAATTAAGCCATCATCAGAATTAACGCCCTCTTCGTCCTTATGAGTTTGAGGGATGACTAGGATTCTGGCTATCAGGACCGTTTATAGTATAACTCAATAAAAACAAGGCGTTGAAAAACGTAACCTGTTAAATAGAACCCCTAGAAGCATTACCGATCCTGATGCAACAGCGATCCCTTTATTTAGTGCGCGTAGTGATACTTCCGGAAAGATTCCTGGGTTTTATTATGATATGGAAAGAGATTGTTCCTGCTCATTGTGAACTTAAACGTGCTAAAGCACTTTGTAATGATACAGCTACTTACCATTCAAAAGTGAACGATTGCAGCAAGTCGAATTTCTTTTAGGATTGCCCAGTCTGGTTCTTCAGTTGTTCGGATTTTCACAGTCGTATTAGATGAAATGTTGAATTACCAATCATCACATACAAATATCAGTGATGCAATATGTCAGCCGACATCAGTACTATATCCTTGCCCCGTTTTCGAACTCCCATGGATTGACTATGGGAATTCGAGAAAAGGACCTATACATTAATTCATGCGTAATAAAAAAAGCACCTCTATGTTGAATCACGGAAGTGCTTCGTTTACAACACAGCACTCAAACCTAATGAGTTGCTGGCGCAGGAGATTCTGCTGGTACAGGAGCAGAAGTTGATGCTTTTGGTTTTTCAGCTAAAGCATCTGCAGAACATGCTGCAGCAATATCATTAACACCTTCATCATATTGTTTATCAGTTATACCATCAGCTTGTTTAATCAAAGTCATAACTTTAGGTTTAGCACATTCGCAATAAGCCATAGTTACCTTTTTATTTTCTTCGCTTAAGTTAGGATAAATAAGGTTCCAGCGATCCTGACAAAACTGAAGAAAATCACTTTCTTGCGCTTTACTTAAACCCACATCATCCTCTATTGCATCTAATGCATCATGCAATAAAGTGCGTGACATACATACATGAATTGCTTTTTGTATTGCTTCATCACTACCTAAAGGTTGTGACGCAGCGCACGTGCAATATTTTTCTCCAAAATTTTTGAAATCCACTTTATCTTTCGCAGCATCTGCTTTTTCCATCCAGGCATTAGTACAAATTGATGCAAAGTCAGATGATTCTTTGGGAGTAGCTTCTTCAGCAAAGACAGAAAAAGAGAACAAAGCCGTAGCAGCGATTATTCCTGTGCGCTTCAATAAAGAATAACTCATGATGTATCACTCCTTTGATTAATAATTATTCTTAACTGAGCATAGACCATCCCTGATCAGTTAGCTATCAATCATGAGATATATTTCTTAACCATTGCTGTATATACTCTAATTTTTTTATAGCGCCCGGAGAGAAACGATGAATGTATTGGTTACTGGTGCCTCTGGATTTATTGCCTCCCAAATTGTTACCGATTTAATTGCCGCCGGGCATCAAGTTAGCTGCTGTGTCCGTGATGTCGCTTATACTCAAAATTTATTTCCAACAGCGACCATTATTCCTTGCGATTTTATTCACGAACAGTCCAGTACACTTTGGAGTGAACGATTAACGAATATTGATGTTGTCATTAACAGTGTCGGTATCCTTTACCATCCCAATGACCAGGTAACCTGGGCAATTCACTATCATACTCCCCGCGCCTTATTCGATGCCTGCGTTAATACCGGGGTCAAAAAGATTATACAAATTTCCGCCTTAGGTATTGAGCAATCAAATGTGGTTTATGCAACCAGTAAGAAAGCTGCGGATGATTATTTACAGACGCTGCCAGTCCAGTCAATTATCTTACGCCCCTCGTTAGTTTATGGACGAGGCTCCTATGGCGGTTCCTCTTTATTTCGCGGTTTAGCAGGACTGCCCTGGATTACTCCCGTACCCGATAAAGGCAACCAAGAGTTTCAACCCATTTATTTAGAAGATTTATCAAAGGCCGTCGTCAGGCTCATGGAGCAACCCTTAGCTCACAATTTAATCTTAAATGCCGTAAGTGCGAAACGCATTAACTTAGCGAATGTTTTAACTCAGATGCGTACCTGGTTAGGTTTTTCCAAAACTAAATTAATTCATGTTCCTTTAAAATTAATTCGTTTGGGAGCATTGATTGGTGATCGCATCCCCTACTCCATTTTTAATACCAACTCGTATAAATTACTCTTTCAAAACAATGTGACCAGTAGTGAGGAGACCCAAAAGTTCCACAAACAAATTGGTTTTACCCCTAGAGAATTCACCACAGGCCTCTATAGCCATCCCAGCTCAATACAAGATCGTTGGCATTCGCGACTGTATTTTCTCAAGCCACTGTTAAAATTTAGCATTGCCTTTATTTGGCTATTCACCGCGATTTGTTGTTTATTCATCTATCCTCGAGCCTCATCTTATGAACTGTTGGCACAAATTGGTGTTAGCACATTTTGGCAACCTATTTTATTTTATGGAGCGAGCATTCTTGATGCGGCACTAGGTGTAGCCATCTTGTGCTCAAAATCTGCGAAAGTTGGACTCTTACAAATTATCTTGATAATAGGCTATAGTGTCATACTTACGTTGAAGCTTCCCTCGTTGTGGTTTGAACCTTTTGCTCCTTTGGCAAAAAATATTCCACTATTGGTAGCTATATTGGTTTCTATGTCTTTGGAGTCTGATCGGTAATGATCTATTTTTTGCTTAAATTCATTCATGTTTTGAGTTCGACCATACTTTTTGGCACCGGCATAGGCACTGCCTGTACGATGCTCTATGGTCATCGCACGGGAAACACCCAGGTAATTGCCGCGACCACACGCTATGTGGTTTTAGCCGATTGGATCTTTACTGGGACTTCAGGTTTCCTCCAACCTCTCACTGGCTTATGGATGGTTTATTTAGCAGGCTATGCGTGGACCTCTTTATGGGTTATGGGTTCCATTATTGGTTATGCAATCGCTGCTTGTTGTTGGTTTCCTGTTGTGTATCTGCAAATTAAAATGCGCGATTTTGCTGTTGAAGCGGAAGAAAATAAAACCGTACTCCCTCCAATTTACTACCGTTATTTTAAGTACTGGTTTTGCTTAGGCTGGCCTGCGTTTATTAGTTTAATTATTGTTTTTTATTTAATGACGAATAAACCTGCGGGGTTTTAAGTCCGAATAAATGAAAACCTGATTGCAAGCAACCAGACTACATCTAAATAATGGATTGGCGACTTAACCTATGTTGGCTTGTCCCATCTACAGGTACGGCATTAATTTTATTTTTATTAAAAAACATCATGAATATCCGTACAAACCCTAAAGAAGAAATCCAGGGTACAGACATTATTGAGCATGGAGAGTCTGCTTATGATCACTCTGCCGTTGAGAATACTCCGAGTAAAGTATTAAAACGTAGAGGCACAACATAAACAGCAGTCTGAACACGGGATCCCTCGGTGTTGCAATATACCAGGATCCCACGGTCAAGTGTATGAGAATTCGAAAGTGAATGAGTAGTTCCGATTCCAAAAGCTACATTCTTTAAGCCGGCACGATTAAGCGAATAACTACCCGGAAATTTTACCACAGCCAATACGAGCGCCCCCGCCACCCAAAGCAGGATTATCGCTGTAATTATCGCCACCTTCATGAATCATGACAGAGTGACCCTGGATTTCTTTTGTAGTTAAACGTGGGGCTAAAGTAGGTGTATTGGCCATGCCTTTACTATCTACTACTAATACAGGCAAATCACCTAAATGACCTTGTCCGTAAGGGCCTTGGTGACTATTGGTCGCTGCGGGATCTAAATGCCCACCGGCCTTCATTGCATGATCGCCACAATCAGGATGTTGATGAATATGAAAACCACGAGCACCTGCGAGAAGACCAGAAAGTTGAGGCTTAACTAATAAACCAAATTTACTGTCTTCAAAAGTAATTTTTCCTAGTACAGCACCTGCTGCATTAGTTACTTCACTCGTCACCATAGCAGCATGACTTATGGATGCTCCCAACAAAGCAAGAGCACCTAGAGCGAACACTCCTTTACACTTAATTTTGTTCATAATCTATCCTTAAAAAGTTAACGCCATAAATTGTAGCCTAAAATTCCTCTATTATGATACGCTTATCCCTCCATAACTAATGTAGGGACGCATATGTATTTTAAAATTAGGAATACCCTAGGGCCATTATTGTTAATTCTTACCTGCCCTATTTTTGTCATGCTAATGTGGTATACCAATACGGAACTTAAAGGCTCTTTATCAACACTCTGGAGCCTCATGAATGAGCAAGGTTTTTTTCAAACAATCTACAACGTCTGGCAACCTTATTTTTGGGGCTCAGCTACTGCCTGGAAAATTATTTTTACCTTTATCGTTTTTCAATTAGCCTTAATGCGTTTACTGCCAGGTAAAGCATTTGATGGCCCAATTACTCCTAAAGGAAATGTCCCTACCTATAAAGAAAATGGCCCTTTAGCCTTTGTTACCACTATGGGTCTTTTTTGTGTGGCCAGTTTTGGTTTGAATTTATTTCCAGCAACAATTCTCTACGATAATTTGGGAGCCCTATTCGGTGCATTAAACATTTTTAGCCTTGTATTTTGTTTGTTCTTATACCTTAAAGGACGTTTTGCTCCATCAAGCACAGATTCAGGTATTACCAACAATTTTATATTTGACTACTACTGGGGTACCGAGCTTTATCCAAAAGTTTTAGGTTTTAGCATTAAAAAATTTATTACCTGCCGTTTCGGTATGATGAGCTGGGGATTATTCCTGATCTCTTATTGTGCCAAACAAAGTGAATTAAGTGGTATCTCTAATTCCATGCTAGTCTCTGTTGCCTTACAGTTCATCTATTTAGGAAAATTCTATCTCTGGGAAAAAGGTTATTTACGCTCTCTGGACATCATGCACGATCGGGCTGGTTTTTATATTTGCTGGGGTTGTCTGGTTTGGGTTCCATGTATCTACACCTCACCAAGCATGTACTTAGTATTACATCCAATTCAATTAAGCCCTTGGCTAGCAACGACCTTCTTTATTTTAGGTGCAGCTGGAATTATTATTAATTATCTTGCAGACAAGCAACGATTAGTAACCCGAGCAACTGATGGTAATTGTAAAGTTTGGGGTAAAAAACCGGTTACTTTAGTAGCTCATTACCAAACCACTAAAGGCGATAAAAAAGAAACGATCCTTCTCGCTTCAGGTTGGTGGGGTGTTGCTCGACATTTTCATTACATTCCTGAACTTGCCGGTACATTTTTTTGGTCGGTGCCTGCTTTATTTGAAAATTTCTCTCCCTACTTCTATATTTGTTTTCTAACCGTTCTTTTAATCGATCGTGCTTTTCGTGATGATCAAAGATGCTCTGAGAAATACGGTCATTATTGGAGTAAATATTGTGAGTTGGTTCCATACAAAATCGTTCCGTTTTTGATTTGATACACTCCTCCGCTTTATTTCAATACCCCCTCCTTCCTATTTAGAAGGAAGGGGAGACCTACGCTCACAGTCGTCAAACCATCAGATTTCCAGGTACATCATTCATTGAGGTGCTTTTGGTTTGTTTGCTCCATTACGATAGCAATTGTCAAAAAGGGCGGTATTTTGAAGAAGAAATAGAAACAATAAGGAGATTGCAGCAATGGAAACAGATGAACATATTGAACTAGGTAATGCAACTAGACTACGGATGGAATTATATAAGGATAACCCGTATGTCAAATCTGCTCCCGATGGCACTCCGCTTATAGATATTCAGGGTCTTGATGCTAATGACATGCCTGTATCAATTAATCTGAACGATGTAACTGCTGGGACAATTGTAGGAATGTCAGGTGATTATTTTGGTGGCCGAGAAGTAGCCTATGAATTGCCAATGGTTAATGACTTTAAGCTCAATAAAGCAGCATTTACCAGGGATGGCACATGTGAAACTCTAGGACAATTATTAAATAGGATGCCAATTACTGACGACCAAGCCCAAAAGTTGGTTTGCTCGTACAAACGATTTGCTAATGAAGAAGTCACTCAAGAAGACATCGACACGATTTTAACCATTAACAGTGCAAACTATATTCCTTTTTCTTCAACCCTAAATTCTTATGTGCAACAAATTATGTTTGCTTTGCGCGTAAATAATTATAGTGAAATATTAAATCGGAATTTATCTCATTTTACTCCCTGGTCAGTGCGTGTTTATACAATTGGTCATCATCTTGCCCTGCAATATGCCCGCCTCTCTTATGAGTTAAAACAACTCGCAGATAATACTGATTATCAATCTAATAATGCGGAGTTTAATCGCATTCGCGGCATCTTAGAAAATACACCCAATGGTTTATCAACAGAGACTTTGCAAGACCTATCTTACCGCTATCAAGCACTTTCTCTAAGCATGGAATATTTTTGCTTCCATTATTATACGGACCATTTTGCAGCAGGCCATGGTGCGTTTATGGGTGATTTACGAACCATATTACCTGAGCGCTTCGGAACTTTAGGCAGTATTTTAGTCAATAATCTACATGATGAACTAAATCGGGTCTCGGTTTATACTAAAAAACCGTATGACCCCAGTCCGAATCCCCAAGACCCACCTGTTATAGCTGGCGGAGATGGTGACTTTGATGCCCCCAACAACCATTTTAATAAAGTAGCCTGTATTGCCGGTATGCAAAGTTCTTTAGCGGATCTCGATAAGGTATTCATAGGAGAAGCAATACCACGACAAAACAAGTATGGCGGGTTAGAAAGTATGCCGGATATTGATGAGAAATATCGCCAACCTCAACCATTGATTATTCTTGGCGAAGACAATAAGGTTTATCGTCGTACTCACATCAGTGAAATTAATACCTTATCTCCATCTCAATTAGAAGCAATCTTTGCTGATCCGAAAAATAATGGCTATACCGAGGTATCGAATACATGGGATGCTTTTCGTTTGGTATTCAAGTTACGTGTTTTACCTTTCTTTTACGAGGGAAAACTGCAGCCACTCACCTCGACGCAACTCCAAACCATTGCGGAAGAAGAGGCGATTCTCAATCCAGGAAGAGCAGCAATCCAAACGCCACAAACCGCATTACCTGTGCAAATCCCAGTTACCACGCAGCCCGCTTGGCAGATACCAGCCACCCGAGTTACGATTAGTGAAGGCTTAAGAAGAAATAGTCTATTAGCTACAACTACATCTGCAAGAAAAATAACTGCGGATATGGATTTGGAGTTAGCTATTGAACCATCTATGACGATGTAACCTCAGTTGTAGCCTTGATGTAGTGCCGCGTAATCAAGGGATGCGGAGTCCGCTAAGCATTCAAAATATTGGTGTCGTTGCGCTGCATCAAGGCTACGTTTCTTGAAAAATAGATATGGATTTTTAACGAATTTGGATGATTCGTCATCCTTATGTTTAGACCTAGACAATTCATCATTCGCCGCATTTAAATGCTGGAAAAAATGATGATTTGTTGCTCTTTTTTTATGGAGTCTCCGCTTTTTAATATAATGAAACACTATGTGTGTTCGGGCCAATTCCACCTTGTGATCTTGAAATAGTTCGCGAATCTTTTTAAACTGTTCTGTAGTAAGAAGAAAGAATAATAAATTATGCTCACAGGTATAATTATATTTATGACGAGCATATGCACTTTCATTAAGCTCATCGATTTTATTGTGCACCGAATTATGTTTACGCAACGCGTGTAAATAAGCAATTAATAAAGGATAAGCCGTCTCGTGTAATTCCGTTTTCTCTTTGATAACTGGCTTAAACGGTACGACCTCTTTTACAGGCACATCCTGTTTCGACCGAGTCAATTCCATTCGCTATCCTTGTTTCGAACTCACGTTAGTTACTACTGATGCATCCCTTACTCGTACTTTTCAGTATAGTAGTAACCCGTAAAAACGAACACATTATAATCACAAAGATTTTATTTTGGTTTTATTGTTGTTTAAAAATCCTTTCCTGAGTTCATAAGACCCCCCCCTCGCACACAGAGAATTTATGCCGAACTGATTAAAATATGACACCCTCAATGGGCTTTTTAAGAAACTATAGGGAATATAAAAAATTTGACTTCAGCTTACTTGATAATTTTTTAAGCCTGTTTCTGGAATCGATGTCTGTATAGAGAGTTGTAATCTTTATTCTGCAGCATACTGAAAAATGAGTTCATTTTATAAAAGCTTCGACGTGCAACGGCACGTCGAAAGGGAAAAGAGTTCTCAGCGTTGCGCTGCATCAACCCTACGCTCCTACATACCTAAAGAAGAATTCTCAACTTCAAACTCCTCGTCATCCAAGAACAGCTCTTCATCATATTGTACTCCGGTAGCAAACTGCTCTTGAATTTGATTTTCCAGGTATGATTGCAACTGAGTTTCAAATTGATAAAACTCAGCTACCGATTTAAATCGTTTACAATAGACTCCGTCTTTAGCCTCTTCCCTTTCAATTTCTTGAGCTAAGAACTCTAACTTCTCATTAAGCGTTTTTACCTGACTTAATGTCTTTTGATTTAAGTCATCTAGAGCACTCGCCAACTGAGCCTGTTGTTTTTTAAGTGCAGGCAATAAGCTCTTTTGCACTTGCTCTTTACAATACATTTTAAGACCGTCCAATATCTCTCCCCGCTCTTCTTCAGACTCCAGGTAACTCACCGTGCTAACAACTGCAGACCATACACCTTTCCAAATCGATTGAGGCTTAGCTGCTTGAGTAACTCGCTCGTGTAAAGATATTAAATCTAATTTTACATCTTCATCCTGAATTTGCTCTATTTCCTCCAAATCTAAATCAGCTAATCTAAAGTTTTTGATTCGATCTCGATCTTGGAAACGAGCCTGCACTGTCTCTGAAAAACCACTTAAATCATCTGGTGTTACCCCTTGAACATAAGCTTTTAATTGCAAAATAGCATCTACCTGAGCCTGAAACTGTGCCGGGAATAATTTCGAGTCAGCGGATTTAATAGCCTTATAACTTAACAAAGGTACTTGTTCACTTTTAAGTTGCTCTAGTTGTACACCTAAATCCAGAGCAGCAGCTAATTGCCGTTCATATTCTCTTTTTGTCTGCTTCAACTTAGGGATTTGAGAGTTGTAGCGAACAAAGTCTTTAAGTGCGGCATTTGCACCTCTGCCTTCAATCACTAAATCCAGATAATCGTTAAAACCAATGTGGCCCGCTTTTAAACTAACTTGAATAACACGGAAATTCTTCACCTCTGCCAATTGAGTCTCAATTTTTGTTGCTTTAAGCTTGAAGTATTTGCTCTCATCCATTAATTCCTGATGATTTTGCTCACACTCATGCCACATTTTATTTAGTTCACCACGTAACTGAGTTAGTGGCGCCAGAAGCACTGCATCCGCTTTAGCGGAGCCTAATTTAGCTATTTTATTGACAATCAATTCATTCATTTCATAAAGAGCATAAACACTGTCATTATTTCTTTGTATATCAACTAGTTGCTTCGTAATTCGCCCCCAGCCGCTATGCCCGCGCAATCCTTTCTCTCGTTCTAATCTGCTTAGTGCCGCATTAAATTTATCACGCATTACCTGATAAACAGCCTGCTCTTTGCTCTCTTGAATAAAGGTCTTATCCAAGGTTTTCTTCCCATTGCCGATCAGAGTTAAGCTATCTAATGTGGCTAAGGTTTCTTGAATCAAGTTCCGCGTATTTTTATGTCCCAAAGGAAATATCCATAGGCCATCTAAACGTGCTTGATGTTGCATTAAAACTTTATAAAGATATTTAATTGCTGCCTGACGTTGCTCCGGGTTAGTATTAGCGTTTAAGGAGGTAACCGCGTTTAAAATATCGTTAGCCGCATCAGTAACTGCGGTACGTTCTAATAAATATCCTAAACCACGCCTTCCCTTAGCTGCCCATGAAAGGCTATGTTCCAATTCAACCGTAATTTCATTAACCACATCATTAATGTAAATATTTTTTAACTCAGTCAAAGCAGTATCTTCTGGATAGCCAACCTCTTGAACCACTTGGAGCAACTCCTGAATAACGGGTTGCATTGCATATTTCTTTTCGAAATCTTTATCAGCAAACCATCTTTCGTAGGAATTTAAAAATAAAATTAGCGCCTTCAACGTATCTGTATAATTTATTTGGATTAACAAATTATCTCGAACCGATTTGCTTAACACCGTCTCTTTAGCAATAATCTTACTAATGTGTTGCTGCAATGATTTAATCTGATTTTTAGTAAATGCAGCCCGATACGTGTCAATCTCACCATCGTAGTAACGCATCATTGCGCCATTTACGTCTAGTCCTGCAGCCACATAACGCTGTGCTTGTTCTTTTTTCACCTGCGTTGCTTTTGCATTCTTAAGTTCTTCGATTTCATGCAAGCGGAATTGCTCGCGGATAGACACGCTCGCAAAATAATTGCTACGCAACTCATCAAGTGAACCAAGTTCAATTACTTTTGCAGCTTTTTCATGCAATGCAGAACAGGTTGTCTTCCAAATCGCTACACTTGCTTGCTCAAACTCAAGCATGGCTTCCTGAAAACCAGTAAGCAAAACGCTTTGTCCCTCAGAATCTTGGCACTCATAGGCGTTCAGATAGAGTTCTGGCCGACCAAGAGGATTAATACACTCTTGCCATTTCTCACTTAATGCGCGAGCCAAATTATCTTTTAGCACCAGCAGCTCATTACTTAATTGCGATAAGTGATCTTTCGAATAAACAGAAGATAAAAATGCTTGCCAGCCATCAAACTGCTTCATTGCCACATAACGGATGGCAGCTGCGGATTGGTTATAATAATGTTGAATTGCCGTAATTTCTTGTTGTTTATGACGCAATACATCAAGGTCTTTAAACATTAACTCACGTTCAACATCCTCATAAAAACTCCAAGAACTGGCACGTATTAGATCTTGAGACTCATAAATAGCTGTATATTTACCTGGCTTCTCAAATATGGAAATTCGACGTAAAAACTCACGCACATGATTTGCAGAATCAAGGTAGGTTTGTATTGTCAAAAATCCTTCGGCAAGTTCAGTATTAAAAAAAGTACCGCGTCCGAGGGCGGAGGCTGTAGTAATGGTCACCATATTCGGCTTGCCCGCTGTTTTCAACCAGGACTGCTTATTGTCTTCATCCAGCACGCCAATAGTACGTGCTGCACCATAATGTGCCGTTAACATTTCTTGAAGATAACGAACCTCATTCGCATCTTGCGCAATTAACACAATAGGCTGGTCATTTACAGCATTAGCAATTACGTTTTGAATCTGTCTACAATACTGTTCTTCGTGTTTCGTAGGTGCTACAGCCAATTCGTTCTGAGCGTGCATGCATGATGGAATAGCACTGGCGACAGTGATATTTAACTGCTCACATAGCTCTCCTAACCTTTCCGCATCCATTGTTTTAGACAGCCCAATAATGCGGCATCCCTGGGCTTTATAATCATCAATTAAATCTTTTACCGATACCTGAGCAATCGTTCTACGTACTGGATTAAGAGGGAATTTTCGCCCTAAAGCCATATATTCTTTTTCTAAGCGAACATGCAAAAACTGCTGGACTTCTTGAGCGATGCTCATTCCCTTCTGAGCCGCCATCAAACTATAAGGCACTGCTGTATAGATATTTTCGCCTTTATTTAGGACGTCAAAATCTTCCCCTTCGACCATACGCTGAGCCGCTACAGCAGAGTCCATCAATACATTTAATTGAGCATTAGATATATTTTTTAATTTAGAGCGATGACTGTAAGTTGGAGCATATCGGTCTAAAAAGCCCCTTAGCTGAGTAAAGTCTTGTCGTTCACTCCATGCGCTAAGCGGAGTTAAGCTTTTAAACTGAGGTAGATTAATGAACTCATTAACCAGTGGATAAATCCAAGCATCAGGGTGCTCTCCTGCTTTATCCGCAGTCAAACTAAATGCTTGCTTGTCATTTAAAGCCGAAAGATCGGTACCACAAAGAATTAAATGCGTCGATAATGAATGTCCCTCCTTTTCAGCAATTAGAGTCTCTTGTCTTTGCTTGGCGCGTTGACGAAACAAAGCTAAATCACCCATGGTTGAGCAATTGATTCCCCCTTTATTATAAGTTTCCAAAGCTGAATCAGCCTCAAGAGAACTGGAATCAATGCCTACAGAGGTAAAGAAATCTTTATGACCAAGGCCATAATAATCCTGTGTTATTTGTTCACGACTTGCATAGCATAAATCAACCGTGCCACCATCAGCCTGAACCCATTGCATCACCGCAAGCAGTGTATTAATAATGCACGTATCTTGCTCTGAAGGAATTTGCAGCAACAGATTACGTCGTCCATTTTTTAGTGACAACAATACCGCTGCCAGTTGCGGAGCATAAATAATTTGGCCTGTTGCCCGTTCATATTGCTCACGCAATACGGCGAGAAGATTTAATTGAGCATTTAATTTGTCTGCAGATGAACTATTCGGTTGGCGTATCGTGGCAATCAAATAATCCGAAATTAGTCTTAACTCTGCTCGAGAAAGTATCGTTAAATCATCATATTTTGTACCCATTCCTTTAATGACTAGCGGAACTTCTTTGCCAATGGCATTAATGTAGGTAATTTGTTGGGCTAAATCATGTTGCTCTAGAGCAGTTAAATCAATATCCCCAATCATATTTTTAACTTCGGCAATAACACGCGCTACTTGCGACATATCAAACTGTTCTTGCAGTACCTGCTCAGCAGTCTTAGTAATCGTAATGCCAAATTCAGCATCATGTTGCTCTGCACGCCCTTTTTTAGGATCTTTATCGAACTGTTCAATATAAACTTTTAATTTTGGGGTGCTTCCATTTAATTTGCTGATAAATTTCTCTAAATCAGGGTAAGGTGGGTTTTCAAATAAAGAGACAATCTCTGCTAAATTAAACGCTTGCATTTCAAGACCCTCATGTAATGTGAACAGCAAGGGTAATTTATCATCAGCAACATTTTGTCCATAAGCAGTGAGTATCTTGATCCAGGCATTAAAAACCGGCTCACTAGCATTAACAAACTTAGCAAGTAGATTATCGTATTGTTGTAACTCCTCTGCACTACCTGTTTTACAGGCTTTAATTAATGAAGTAATTAAGGGAAGTATTGTACTTTCTGAGCCTGAAAAACATTCGAGAATATAGGAGGTGTTTTCAATAATCTGCGTTAAAAACACACTATTTACTTGCTGCCCATCCATTTTTTTGATCAACTCCATCCATGCATCAAATAAGGCATAAATTTGGGCGGGTTTACTACTAAATTCAGAAAACTGTATTAACTGCTCAAATGGAAATAACGTAGTCATAGACAAATTGTGTCCAAATGACAACTGCAATAACTTCATGTAAGTAGCAAAATCAATAACTCCTGCCATTCTATAGTGCATTAAGTTAAATACCTGCTGAATGGCATTATCGAATTGCTCTTCAGAATAATTCGAAACTGCATGCATCGCATTTAATAGGATATCTAATTGCTCAACCACATTGTCTTTTGCAATTTGGTTAAACCCTTTTAACAACTCCCCCTGCTGGGCAGCGGTAAATGTGCTTCGTGGATTAGTAGAAATAATTTCATTAGCTAAGCGGCTAACACAACGACGGAACTCATTATGATTGTTATTTTTGAGATAAATTAAGGCATTAATGATTTTAGCGAGGTTATCAAATTGTTTGCTTAAATTAGGTTCGAACTCATCATCAAAATTATCGCCATCATCGGGGGCCAAACTTAACAAATAATCGTCAAAATCCGGATTTGCTGTTTGCAATGAGTTTATAGCATCAACAATATGCTCTTCATAATCTTCGGCACTATCTGGCTTTTTCAGACTCATTACAGGGCTGTTACCTAGTATTGTATTAGGTAAAACTTCCTGGATTAAATTTAAAATCGTAAATTCTTGTTGTTCAACACTTACTACCTGAACAATTTCCAGCAAGTTTTCTAAAGACGGTAGGCAATAAGAGGTTTCAATATCAATATCGATAAGCTGAGTTAATAATAAAGTTCGCTGTTCCTTGGGAAGATCTAAAATATTCCGCGCCAAAGTTTTCACTTGGGTTTCAAACTCTGACTCAGGTGCTTCAGCCTCGTCATTGTATGCAGGAATTTCATCACTAATTAAGGACAATAACATTGTGAATTGTGCTAAAACAGCAGGCTCTTCTGCGAAAGATTCTGATAAGTGTTGGCCTAATTTAGCGGTGGGATGTAAGTGTCTTAATAGCACATTGATATTAAACGAATTAATCTCGGTGGTTTTAGCTTGCTCTAGACTAAGGCGTGTTTTGTAACTATTAATAAAAGATGCCCAAAGATCCCCATATGTATGTAACGAGCTTAGCGAAAGGGCCATAAGTGCAAGCAGATTAACTCGGGCATCAGAAACGACGATATTCTCATCTTGTGGTTCTACTGCTACTTTAGCCAATTCATCGAATAGCGGCTTTAATGTTTCATTATTGGCATGCACATTATTCGCTGAAATAAGGGGAATGTAATTAGCCTTTTCACTCTCTGGTATATCTATAGCTGAGCCATGCTTGAGTAATAAGGTATCGAACAAGAGATTTAACTCATCTAAAGAAGGCATGTGATCTTGCTCATAAGCCCCTAACGCCCCCAAGCTCATTAAGAGAATGGGCATCAACCCTGTCTTCACATCAGCTTCAGGGCTAATAATTTTGGCAACAGCCATCATTTTATCAATTAAATTTTGGACCGCCGTACTTGGGTCACGCTCCTCGGTACATGAACGTTCACCGGTCGTGGTTAACAGAATAATGCCTAGTAATGCGGAGCTAATATCTTGGCCTAAATGACCATACTTTGCGTTTATTTGCGCCTCAATACCTTCATAAACATCCAAACCATAAGCCCAATCCTGTGTGCCAATAAAGCGATAAAATTGCGTGCGTAGCTCTTTAGCGGAGTGATCTCCAGCAAAGAAGGTAGATAGCTCTTGTGAGTTTTTAAACGCTACCGCATTAACTTGTCCAGAAACTAATCCCATGTGTTGGGAAACGATACGATAATCCTGTTCGTAATCAGCAGCAAAATCTAAGCCATAAAGATGTGCCAATTGTTCTTTAGGATCAGCTGAATTTTTAATAATAGACAAAGCACGATCTAACGCCGGCTTCATATGTTTAACATTTACCAGAGGGCAACTCGCAGGTAAATCCTGAACAAGCTCCCCTAATTCAGTCAGAAAATAAGAATAAGCATCAAATAATTCATTAAAATCAGTTCGTGCACCAGCGTCTTTATGCTGATTCACTAATGAGCACCACCACATATATTGCTCAGAGGTTAACTCGGATAATTTTTTAAGATTATCAAGGCCCTTAGGTGTTGCCAAGTCCGCATAACTTTGGGGATTTTCGAGAAACAAGCGATGTAAATCGTTAAAGAGCTCTTGCTCATGAAGTGTTTTAAATTGCTGCAGTACTAAGACAACCCCATCGACACCAGCATTAGCCAATACATAAGCTAAACCATGATAATGAGAATTAGTTAAAGGTAAAAACATCAATAAATGATGAATACGTCGTATTTTCAGCTGATCCTGTTCCAACTCTGCAAGGAAAAAATTTAAAGCAGTTAGGCGTGTTTCTGTGGCAATTTTAGGTGCAAATAAGTGAGAAAATTCAGCCTCATAACGTGCACTATTCGGTGATTCATCTCCAAGTAGGCTAAATTGTTGGAATGAACCGTTAACGGTTGGATTCATCAATTCAGGAAGAATTGTTAATGGCGTAAATGTATCAAGATGCTGCGCTTCCATCTCTGGGCTATAACATAAAGCCAGCCCGTCTTCATTGGTAGCCAGGAGAGAAAATCCAGCAGGTAAATTATCCCAAACGACTCCATAAGCGAACTCTGGGTAATAACGAATAATTTGTTCCATGGCATCAGTTTGCACATGGGTTATTCTCTTACCTTTATCGGTGGACAATCCCACCAATCGGTCCCATAAGAGTTGCAAATCTGGAGCTTTATCTTTAAACAGTCTATTAGCAAAACGCTTTAATTTTGCGTTAATCGTCTCACGCTCAATAAGCTCACCAAGTGTATCCATAGGCACAGACGGATTCGGAACAATCTCCTCAACAACATCTTCTCTTTGCTTTCTTAAGCTTGTGGTTGTTATAGGTTGGCTTGGTGGCTCCTTGAATGAGGACTCACCCGCGGGGATTTGTATATTTAAACTCGCCCCTTGGGTTCTTTCAAGCCAATTTTTCTTAGATTTTCTTAGGGGGAAAGCAAGAGGCTGGAAAGGTCGGACAGGCTGGGGTAACGTTGCAATATTTTGTTGAAAATCAAGGGCTAATCTACGTCGCTTACTTGCCAAATATGCGTCATCAAAAGCTAATTGAGTACTACTATTCTTTAAAGACGCTATTTGTAATTTATAAGTATGAGGATGCTCAGGGTTTAAAATAAACTCGACTAGCTGCGTCACATGCTCTGCTTCAAGCGCCTCACATTTTAAACAAATAAGCACTTCTTTTGATGCAAGCTGGACCTGTCCATAAGTCTGTTCTAAATGAGCAGTAAATTCTTGGACGGTATCAAAACTCCGCGTACCCACAGTAATCTTCATGCAGCCATCCCCTTCAAATAACGAATACTTATATCTTATTGTTCATTGAGTGCGAAAATATAGCACATATAGCATTAAGATAATATGAAGGAATGAATAATTTCAGTTCAACTTAGTGAATCATGGTGAGACTAAGTAAGATCACATTACTTGTCTCATGGTTACGTGAATGAATGCTTTGATGCAGATATCCTAGATCCATAGCAGTTGATTTAGAAAGTTGCTTGGCAATTCCGATAAATGCTCGATTCTGTTCAAAAAAATAGGATGAGGTCCATTGAGGATGGTTTAGATTGAAAAAAAATTCATCAAAGGTAGAAAAAGAATAACTTCGCCATTTAAAGGGAATTCTTAACCACAAACGTTCACGTAAACGAACAGCCGTTTGCGATTGATTGCTTTGTCGTCGTTGTTCCAAACGAGTTCGGCTATTAAGGCTGAAATTAGAATCATTCGCTACTCGCCAGTTTAACTGTTGCCACCATCGTTGTTCTGTATGTGTTTTATTTGCAGGTGTTTTTGTTAAAATCCAGCCCGGTCCAACAAAAAACATCAGGTTTGGATTAAATTGATAACCTAATCCCCCTAAAAAAAGAAATTGATTAAAAACTGATGTGTTGTCAATCAAACGCAGTTGTGATTCCACATAATATTTAAAGGATGAGTTTTCTGATATAGGGCCAATAATGTTTACAACCGCCCAATCTTTGCTATAGGTTCTGGTGCTATTGGCAGTTTGCATGCTAACACAAAGAAAAACGCTGGCTATGAGCTTTATCCAAAAAAAATAACCTGCTCTGTCCATAAGAAGCTCTCATCGTTTAATTTAAACCCACCTATTAAATAGATGAAAAAACATTATATATCAGTAGAATAGTTATGTATTCTATAGTTTGTAATTATTTTAGGGCATATGTGTCTATTGGCATTTAACCCTAAATACCAAGTAGCTTATAGAAACCGAATTACCGTGGCTTGACTACAATTATCCCTCCACTCCGCGGTAATTCGTGACAATTATTTCGCAAAAAAACTGACAACTAATCGGAAAGTCATTTTATTTAACCTGCTTATTTTAGTACTATAGAACCAGACCTTTAAATAAAACATGATCCATGATTACCAAAGAAAAATGGGACAAGCTCGCAGAGCTAATGCATAAACTCAATATCAATGACACAGACCTCATCGAAAAATTTATTGTGGGCAGCGGCAAAGGAGGCCAAAAGCTACACAAAACCGCCTCAACAGTGTATTTAAAACACCGCCCCTCCAGCCTGGAAATAAAATGCCAGGAATCCAGAAGCCAAGAAGATAACCGATATTTCGCAAGACTGCGGCTTTGTGAAAAAATAAACTCTTTAGTGAATGATGAAAAAAGTAAAGCCCAACAACAAATTGAAAAAATAAAACGCCAAAAGAAAAGACGAAGCAGACGCTCCAAGCAAAGAATGTTAGATGAAAAATCTAAAAAAGGTGCGATTAAAATATTAAGAAAATCGCCCCAGCCTTATGAATAAGAGTATTTTGCTTGATATAAAAAGGATATGAGCTAATTTATGCTACACACTATAGTTTCGGAACATTCATCAGGTTACGTGCTCGCTACATTACTCACAAACTTACCATAACAAAATACAAAGAAAACAATGAACAGCGATAAAGGGATGCAAATAGTCCAAATGTTTATATTCGAATAATTTTCACCGATAAATCCTACAACAATGGCACCGATTACGCCGCTCAAATAATAAGTCATTTTCCAAGTGGCAAGCCCCAAACCCTCATTCCCTGGGCCGAATGAAGTTGCTGCTATTTTTTTTGATATTGGAGAGAAAAGCATTTCGCCAATGGAGGCGAAGAAGAGAAAAATTAAACTCCATGCCAAATAACTGGTGATTCCAAATAGAAAATATCCGGCTCCAAAAAAGAAAGCTCCCGTACTTAGAAGAACCAAATTTCCTTTAGCCTGCAATTTACCGATCAATAATGGTTGTACAAATATGAGCATCATAGGATTTAGAGATAAAATCAGCCATGAATAAAATGGGCTGTTGAAGCGTGAAACGGCTTCTAAGGGAAAATAAATTCTAATTAATGAATAAATAATCCCGTAAACAAAGACGATGGGTATAATCATGCCGAGAGCAGACAAATTCTTTTTAACTGAATAGTCAGACTTTCTTTTCTCCATCACAAAGCCATCATCCTTGGTCAGTAAAAAAATAGCTGAAAATAATAGGATAAACCCAAATAGCAGAAATAAACTCTTCAAACGCTCTGCTTGAAGGTAACTCATAAAAAAACTGCTGATGGAAAAGGACAGATTAAACACTACAGATTGAATAACAATAATTCGATTTTTCATTGCATCGCTATCGGCCAATTTAATCAAGGCGGTGAGATTTGCAATCATCATAAAAACCCCGCCAATACCACATAAAAATAAGATAGCGAGCAAATAGGAATAAGTAGTTATGGACGAGAGTAGAAAAAAACCTAGAGCATAAAGAAATATCCCAAATGCAGATACTCTAACGACAGAAATTCTAGTTGTTAAATAACCACTAATTAATGAGCCAACGCAGGTTCCCAATGAGAAAGCAGACATTAATTTGCCGACTTGGAATGTTGTAAAATGTAAGGAATGAACTAAATAAATTGAGATTAAATGCGAGACACACATCGCGATTGATTCAATAACTACCAGGGGAATCACTTTTCCTGTGCCTTTGGGAACATCCGTATAATTCGCTAAATAATTTTTTAGCAAAGAATTTGCTGCGCGGTCCATATATACAACCTATTTAAATCCATTTTATCTAGGGGCATATTCTGCGATATTTATAATTTTTGCAAGATGTAAATTTAAAAATCATCAGGACGGCTTAGCCATCCTGATGTTCACTAAATTATTTAGCTGCATTCATTATTGCTAGCTCTTCAGGAGTGGCTAGGAATTTATCTTCGAAGTCGATAACAAATCCGGCAAAAATACGCACAATTCGGTCATCAATTTTTTCAGGATAATGTACTGAAACACTCCACTTATTTTCGCTCTTATTACGGTTGAATTCAGCAATTGGATGAGGATTGGTATTAGATTCAAGAACAACAAATCGATCAAAATTTGCATTTGCATAAGCACTACCTATGTACTTTGCATTGCCTGATTCATCATATTCATAGAGATTAAATTTAGCCGATTCAAGAGTAGCCATGTCGCCATCAATCAAGCCAATTTTTACTCCACGAGTATCATAAATATCAATATCAGTTGCCCAAGGGTAGATAGACCCCATAGAAATAACACGGGTAATCCCTGTTGCTTGCCAACCATCTTTATTGGATAAGTCATAGTTGGTGCGAATACGAAATGCGCTCTTTTTTATTGTTCCTGGATAAGTTTCTTTAAGTGGTGATTTGATTTGATACACTTCTGAAAACTTATAGATATCTTTGGTTAGTGCTAAATCATAAGGATGATCTTCATGAACACCATAGCTGTTAGCGCCTGTTGCAAAAATAAGCGCGAACAGGAAAAACATGCATGAGGTAAATAATTTACGCATTAAACACTCCTATGAGTTAAATTTATATTGAGAGACAGTTATGCTCCTTTGAAATGCAAGGCTATCATATACCATATTTATTAATGATTTATTAAATGAGTAAATTTAAATTTTTTACCATGCAGGATGACGTAAGCTGGATAGAAAACTGATTAAAAAACATCCAGTACTGCATTGAGCAATTGCCGGGTATACGCTTGTTCGGGGTAATGGAAAATTTTTTCACACGGCCCAAACTCAATCGCTCTCCCCTCGTTCATCACTAAAATCTCATCAGCAATGTAGGAAACAACACCCATATTGTGGGTAATAAAGAGATAGGAAATACCCGTCTGTTGCTGCAATTCTTTTAATAGGTTAAGAATCTGCGCTTGAACAGAAATATCTAACGCGCTTGTTGGTTCATCGCAAATCAAAATATCCGGATCCGTAGCTAAAGCTCTAGCAATACAAATTCGCTGTCGTTGCCCACCGGAAAACTGATGTGGGTAGCGGTACAAACTGCTTGCAGGCAAATTAACCTGGTTCAAGAGCTCTTTTTGGCGCTGATTAATTAAAGAACGGTTCATACCCTGAGCACGCATGCCTTCAGCGATGATTTCACCTACGGTCATCCTCGGGTTCATTGAAGAAAACGGATCTTGGAAAATAATTTGTACCTTTTTACGGTACTCTCTTAATGCCCTGCCTCGCAGCGATAAAATATCCTGCCCCCGATACTGAACCGAACCACCAGAAACAGCTAATAAACGCAACAAAGCACGACTGGCAGTAGTCTTGCCACAACCAGACTCTCCTACTAAAGCTAGCGTTTTTCCTTGTTGTAAACGAAAAGAAAGCCTATCTACGGCAGGAAATAGTATTTTAGTTCGGCTAAACAAGCCTTTTTTCTGAATAAAATCAACGGATAAATCAGTGACTTGTAGAATGATTTCCGTCTCATTCGTTGCAGCATTCCAGGCAATTTTCTTCGCATCTAAAGGCGGTAACTCATGACGCTCTGGATATAAATGACAGCGTACTATCCGTTGCTCTTGTTCTTGCAATTGAGGTTCTTCTTGATGACAACGTGAAAAGGCATAAAGACAGCGGGGATGAAAACGACAGCCCGAGGGCAATGCATCCAAAGCAGGGACAAAACCTTGAATCACCGATAATCGCTCTTCTCTTTTGGCAAATGAAGGTAATGAGGCAAGCAGCTGTTGCACATAAGGATGTTTCACTTGTGAGAAAAAATCATGGGCGGTTGACTGCTCTACTATCTGCCCGGCATACATCACACAAACGCGGTCAGCCATGGCTTTCACGACCCCTAAATCGTGAGTAATGAGTAACATACTCATTTGATGATTTTTTTGAAGTTTTTTTAATAGAGCGAGTATCTGTGCCTGAATCGTTACATCCAAAGCAGTGGTTGGCTCATCCGCAATTAAAATTTCAGGGTTACAAGCCAAGGCAATGGCGATGACAACCCGCTGCTTTTGCCCACCAGATAACTGATGTGGGTATTGATGCATTTTGAGTTGCGGTTGTGGCATTTCAACTTCATTAAGCAAAGCTAGCATAGCCTGCTCTAACTCTTGTTTTGAATAGGCTTGTTTTCTTTTTAACACTTCAACTAATTGCTCGCCAATCGTCATCACGGGATTTAAAGCGGTCATCGGCTCTTGAAAAATCATCGCCAGCCGCTTGCCTCTTAGTTGCCGCATCATCTGCTCCGGCAAGTTGAGAATGTCGGTTCCGTCGACATTAATTTGGCTATCAAGGCCATAAACGCCCGTATGTGGCAATAAACGCATCAAGGCTAAGGAGGTTAATGATTTCCCACAGCCTGATTCACCTAACAATACTAAGGTTTCTCCGGGATGGAGCACGAAGCTTAACTTATCCAATGCGGAGATCGTTTTATGTGGTTCTTTGAATGCGACTGACAATAAATGTGCTTCTATCCGATGTTCCATATCTTTTATTGCTCATGAATATTCCTCTACTCTACCATATCTATGATAAAATAAACCCTAGTACATATATTTGAGTGAGTGCCATGTCAGAAAATTACACCGCCCAGGCCATTGAGGTTCTTAGTGGACTTGAACCGGTTCAACGTCGCCCCGGGATGTATACCGATACCACACGCCCAAATCACTTGGCTCAAGAAGTCATTGATAACAGCGTGGATGAAGTATTAGCAGGCTTTGCTAGCCACATCACAGTCACCCTTCATGAAGATGGTTCTGTTGAAGTGGAAGATGATGGTCGCGGTATGCCTGTTGACATCCATCCACAAATAGGATTGAGTGGGGTTGAAGTGATCATGACGCGTCTGCACGCGGGTGGTAAGTTTTCTGACAAAAATTACAGCTTCTCCGGTGGATTACATGGTGTGGGGGTTTCCGTAGTTAATGCCTTATCGGAACGCCTTGATGTCACGATTAAACGTAATGGCATTGTCTATCAAATGTCCTTTTCGAATGGGGATAAGCTCTGTGAATTAAGTGAGTCTGGCGTGGCTAGAAAACGAGACACCGGAACAACCATTCGTTTTTGGCCCAATGAGAAATATTTTGATACCACCCGTATTTCCGTCAAACATCTCACCCATATTTTAAGAGCCAAAGCCGTATTGTGTACTGGCTTATCAATGACTTTCGTTAACAAAACGAATAATGAAGTATCTAACTGGTGTTATGAACATGGGCTAGTTGATTATTTAAACCAATCCTTAAGCGATGGAACTTATTTACCTGAAGAACCCTTCACTGGTGAATTCAAAAGTGATGAAGCAACAGTGGATTGGGCGTTAGTTTGGGCTGATGGTACCAGTGCTGGTTTTAGTGAAAGTTATGTGAACTTAATTCCTACTATTCAAGGTGGAACGCATGTTAATGGCTTACGTTCAGGCTTATTTGATGCCATGAATGAATTCTGTGAACTCAGAAATTTATTACCACGTGGGGTTAAGCTCACCGCTGATGATCTTTGGGATTCGTGCCAATATGTTCTTTCAGTAAAAATGAAAGAGCCGCAATTTGCAGGACAAACTAAAGAGCGCTTAAGTTCTCGACAAATCTCCGCGTTTGTCAGTAATGTAGTAAAAGATGCTTTTGCACTTTGGCTAAACCAACATCGAAACCAAGGGGAAGCGATTGCCTCTTTAGCGATAGACCGTGCGCAGCGTCGTTTAAAGCAAGCGAAACAAGTAGCGCGTAAACGTGTAAGTCAAGGCCCTGCTCTTCCGGGTAAACTGGCTGATTGTTTGCAAACAGATCTCAGCCAAGCCGAACTCTTCCTGGTTGAAGGGGATTCTGCGGGTGGTTCTGCTAAACAGGCACGTAATAAAGACTATCAAGCGATACTCCCGTTACGCGGAAAAATTCTAAACTCTTGGGAAGTTGATTCATCTCATGTATTAGCCTCACAAGAAATTCATGATATTTCTGTTGCGATTGGCGTGGATCCAGGCTCAATAGATCTCAGCGGTCTGCGTTATGGAAAAGTCTGTATTCTTGCCGATGCGGATTCGGATGGTGCGCACATTGCGACCCTAATCTGTGCCTTATTTTTACGTCACTTCAAACCCTTAGTCCAAGCCGGACATGTGTTTGTAGCGATGCCCCCTCTTTATCGTATTGATGCAGGAAAAGTGATTCATTATGCACTTGATGATGAAGAAAAGAATCGCTTAATCGCGCATTTAACGCAAACAAGCCGAGCTAAAATTAATGTGCAACGCTTCAAAGGATTGGGTGAAATGAACCCCATTCAATTGCGTGAAACCACGATGGATCCGAACACCCGCCGTTTAGTTCAACTTACCTTAGATGATGAAGCCAATGCTGAAGCAGTAATGGATATGATGCTTAACAAAAAACGTGCCGGAGATCGTAAGGTTTGGTTAGAAACGAAAGGGAATTTGGCAGAGTATTAAGATCCTGCTAAATCGTCATCATTGCAAGTGCAGCAAAGTAACTGAGTACAGGGCTTTAATGCAGCGTTGCTCTGGGTTGTTTCGCACGCTGGCAATGACGAGGAACTCTTTTTAAACGATTGGTTTTTCTCAGGTAAAAAGCAAGAAAACACTGGAAAATTAACTACCATACTAACACCATAACAGGGTGGAAATCCTGGTTGCTAGCAATCAGGATATATGATTCTTAAATTCAAAAAACTACATCCTGCCTTACCACTTCAACAATGGAATGATATTCGAATAATCATCAGTCCATAAAAACTGCTTGTTATTAGCTACAAAATGCCACTCACTTCCATTCATTAATTTAAACGCTAAATCCTGATTCATTGTTAACAAAGCCCATTGCGAGGCGAATTGACCTAATGCCGCATTACCCGGATCCAGCTTACTAAATACCATAAGATCCAAAGCACGACCTGCCGCAGTCACCACAGGTAATAAATCTAAATGCCGATTACTCAAATTAATCAGAATAGCTCCGTCATCGGTGATTTTCTGCCTATATAAAGAGAAAGCTTCCAACGTAATTAAATGGATGGGAATGGCATCTGAACTAAAAGCATCAATCATTAAGAGCTTTTGCGAGCCATCCCTTAATTGTTCTACAGCCAAACGGCCATCATTTTTGATGAGTTCGATTTTGGGCGGACAGTCACGCAAATAGGTAAAATACTGGGGATCTTTAGCAATTTGAATCACTTGCTCATCGATTTCAATAATCTTAACGAGATCTGTATGGCGAAATTGGCAGGCCATGGTGCCAATGCCTAAACCAATAATCGTGACTGACATGGATGGCCACTCTTGTTGAAGATCCATCACAACCGATTGAATTGCCCCATAATAAGAGCTAAAGCCAAAGGGCATTGCATCACCCATAGCCTCCAATCCATGTACTGTGGATTGGCTAATTAAAGCGTGCACTGCATTTTGATCTACCCCTTTATCAACAACTTTTTTCACCCCATAAAAATTACGTTCTTGTACTAAAATCCTCTCTCCCTGCAAATAAGGAGAAAAAATAAAGCTAAATAATATAAATAACGAACTCAATAGACTCGCTTTACTTCGCCCCCAAACAGCCGCGATCGTCAACGCCACAATAGCAGCTATTTGAAAATTCGATAATTCGCCTGGCCAATGAATTGCAGGAATAAAATACTGGCCCAATAAAATAATCAAGACAATAGCGGGAATACTAATTGTCAGTAACATTGATTGCTGTTGATAAACAGGTTTTACTTCCCCATCCCCCTCCGCAGACCAACTTATGGGTAAAACAATTAAACTGAATAATAATGCTAAAGGATATTCATAGACTTGGTTAAACCAGTGCGGTGCCAAAATACCATTAAATATTCCGGCTAAAACACCGCCAAGAGCCAAACAAAAATAAAATAAAGTCAGTAATTGTGGCTTGGGTCTTTTTAGAAATAATTGCCGATGGCAAAGTACCGCCAAAATAAAAAAGCTAGCTAAATTAAATAAGATACTCTGCCAAGCCCTGATTTGGCTCACATTTAAGACAAAACAAAGCACGGTAAACACTAAAAACAAAACAAAGTTTTGTGCAAGCCAGCTAAAGGAAATAAGTGGTTTGGATGAAAATGCAAAGATAAAGGTTAGTAAATACAATGCTAGAGGCAATACCCAAAATAAGGGGGTCGCAGCAACATCCGTGGTGATATATAAAGTAACGCCTAACATTAAACTGCATGGGACAAAGCTTAAAAATACCCAATATGCCATCTGTCGCCAGGGCCATGGAGCGCTATCCCGACTATCGGATACCAAGGAATTGAAACGATTAGTGCAAAACACCAATAATAAAAGCCCTATATAAATTAGGTAGCCAATTCCCCACCAACGAAATTGCCCCTTTAATCCGATGAGGCGTTCGATTACCCATGGGTAAAATACTAAGGAAGATAAGCTCCCCAAATTAGAGGCTCTATATAAAAAATATGGATCAGCGGCACCTTTCGCCTTGGTCTGACTGTAAGCAAATTGTAATAAAGGAGCTGAGGCACCAAGAACCAGCAGAGGCAAGCCCAATTGAGTTAATAAATTATATAAAATGCTCCACTCAGGCGCCCCAGACCTAACCTCTGGCTGCAAGAAAAGAGGAATCGCGCTAAGGCTAAGTACCAGAACAATACTATGAATTATCCGCCATGCTTTAGTATTTTTAAAAGCGCTCAATAATGCTGCATATCCATACGCAACCAACAGCACTGCCTGAAAAAAAAGCATACAGACAGTCCATACGGCGGGAGTTCCGCCATAAACAGGTAATAAGGCCTTCGCGGCCATAGGTTGGATACTGAACAGCAAAACCGCGCTGAGGAATAAGCAAACAGGAAATAGAAAATATAGCACCACTCATCCTTGATTTACCTGAATTCTATAAAGGAGGTTATTGTAGAATTATACAAATTTATATTCAACTGAAGCGGTAGCCCGGAATAATTCTTTAAGAGAGCGTATCCCCAATTTTCTTATAATCTCGCTCACCGAAAATCGCAGAATCATAAAAATAATACTTAAATTCCAGTAGGTTATTACTGGGATCTTTCAAAAAAAAGGATTGATGCTCAATACGTGTACCAGCAAATCGGGTTTTTACTGGAACTTCAAAATGAACCTGTTGCGCATGCAGCCTGTCAATAAACGCAAGAAACTCTTCCTGCTCGAGAAAAATCAAACCAAAATGGCGGGGGTAAATACTCTCCTGCACAGGTAGAGGCTCTTCAACTTTATGTGCGACAATTTGATGGGCCCCAAAATTAAGAATTAATGCATGTTCCGATTCGCGCCCTAATATAAAGCCTAATTTATCTTGGTAAAAATTCTTTGCTAAAGCCAAATCATGAATTGGGAATGCCAAATGAAACAAGGTCTTCATAGAGATTACTCCGAATAAAATCGCTAGTTTGATGCAAATTAAAAACTATTCTTAATTATATAACATTGGATTAGACGCATGGTACAGCATCGACAAAGAAGTATAAAGTATGTGAAAATGGCCGCAGCGAGTATAGCTGCCTATGCCACGTGGACAAACTGCGGGACGTTGGAAAGCGAAGGCGAGGACAAACCTCGGCACTTAATATTTCATTAGTGATTCTTGATAAAGCATCAACAATCCTAACCTAACCGTAGGGATAAAATGAGCTACTTACATCAACTTGTTGATTACGTCCTTCACATTGATATTTATCTAAATACCATTGTTACTACTTATGGATTTTGGACTTATCTTGCTTTATTTGCGGTGATTTTCTGTGAAACGGGACTTATCGTCACACCCTTTTTGCCAGGAGACTCTCTGTTATTTGCCGCCGGAAGCATCGCCGCCCAACCTGATAATTCATTTAATGTAATCATCTTGTTTATGCTACTTGTTATTGCTTCTGTTTTAGGAAATCAACTTAATTTTCTGATTGGCAGGGCATTAGGACCCCGTATTTTTTCAGCGAATGAATCCTGGTTATTAAATAAAAAACATTTACATGAAGCGCATGTGTTTTATGAGAAACACGGTGGAAAAACCATTATTTTTGCACGATTTCTCCCCATCATCCGCACCTTTGCCCCCTTTGTTGCCGGCGTAGGTACCATGAAGGTATTGCACTTTTCTCTGTATAATATAGTCAGTGCACTTCTTTGGATCGGAGGCTTACTTAGCTTGGGGTATTTTTTAGGTTCAATCCCAGTGGTTAAAGCAAATTTTGTCCTGGTAATTTATGGGATTATTTTTGTTTCTTTATTGCCGGCTTTATTCGCATTGGTTAATAAAAAGAAAGTTTGAGTCTAGGTCGATTGATGGCAGCTAATATGTGACATTAGTTGCCATCAGGCTACATTATTTTATAATATCCTTACGATGGCTGCTACATTTTCGTCTATGCACATTTGCTTTTTTAACTGCCCCAGTTGCCAATCATAATTTTTTGAAGTTTCCACCAAACCAGTGTTCAAATTGGCGTTGACGAACTCATGTAACAGCATGGTACGGAACGAATGTGGATAAGTATTACCATTCTTATCATTATCAAGGTAGTCAATTAAGAGTCTCTTAACCTCATTAAAATCTTTCTCCTCATGGAGTTGAGCTAAGAAATCTTTAGCACGTCGTCTCCCAGTTAGACCATGACGATGAAAAATAGAAAAATAAATACTGTCGCTGTGCTCACAATATCGTATCACGGCATCACCAACAACACGCTGCAATGTCTCAGCATCATTTATTTCTTTAAATAATTTTCTACGACTGTCTGGTTTACTACTTGGCAAGGGGATCTTTGGCTTTGGCTCGGTATTGGGCTGAATCTTTGGCTCAGCATCTGCATCAACCACAAGCTCTGTTTTTATATCCCCCTGTTTTAACACGTTAACATCCGTTTTCAGGTGGGCTTCAGGCTTCTGGGCTTGTTCAATAAAAGTAGTCCAATGGCCATTGCCTTCATTATTTACAGTAAGTGTTTGGCGATCGGGTAGATCACGGAAAGCATATCTCTGTTGATAATTTTCTAAGGTGTGTAAATTAACATTAAATGAATGGGATAAATAATCCAAATCCAAATGAGTCCCCCAAAAGCCGCTCTGCATGATGCGTTGTATCGCAGTAGGAATAATTGAATCAGGTGCTATTGGAGTTGCTTCTGTAATCGTATCAAGATCAACTTCTGCCCCATAAAATAAACGCAAAAATAATGGTGCTAAAGTATAAGTTTCATAGCTCTCAACAAGGAACGTCGGATTTTCCTCAAGAAATGCTAATACATGCTTTTTTATTTCTGCATTAACTGCCTCATATCGTTGATCTTCAAGTTGTTTGCGCGTAGCTTCAACTAAAATATCCTCATCCTGGGAGAGGACTAATACCTGCTTTTTTATTTCTGAACAAAATGCGTCATATTGTTCGGTGCCTATTGTTCTCTGCAGACCCTCTGCTACAATCCTCTCTTCTTCAATTATATATATTGAGAAGAGTTTTTTAATTTCTACATTAAGAGCCTCATCAAGCAAGTATTCTATTTTTATCCGCAGCCCCCCATCTAAAACCGTTTGGTCCGGAAGCAATGTTGATATCTGTTTTTTTAATTGATCATAAATGTATTGATATAATTTGCCTGCTACTTGCGTGAGCAAAACCGCTCGTTCTTCTTGAGTAAGATTTGATGTATGTGTTTTTAGACGTTGTAGTGCTGTAGGTGTTATAATTAACCCAGAAACTTCATCGAAGATTGTACGCCAAGTCTGTTGTTGTTCAACTTCAGCAATGTTTAGAGTATGTTCTAAAAAAGTCTGGAGCGTACTTTGCCCAACCCTGTTTTTCAGCTCAAGTTGATTGGTGCCTTTTTGGGCTAAAACATCATCAAGACTTATTCTTTTTAATGGTTTTTTTAAAGCCTTGCTAATTTCTGCAGTTATATTCTTACTACTAAACTCATTATAATTACTGTCATTATAAAGTTTTAAACCATTAAACAGGTAAGAGAAATTGACATAACTACTCGTAGACTCAAGTTTTTTATACCCACCGTTAATTCGCGCCTGCGCACAGGTCTTACTCAATTCAGCCATCTTATACTGATAAGTAACTTTTCTAAGTCCCATTTGCATGCGACCTAATAATTCTTTCTGTTTATTAGGCTTATTGAGATCAAATGCGCAAATAGCATAATAGTCATTAGCAAGGGAAGGATCTAAAGCAATCCAGCGTTCAAACATAGGGCTACGTACATTACCATTCGCTGCTCGTTCTTTTTTGATAATATCAATCAAACCAATAGCAAAAGCATAAAAAGCGCAGTTACCGCTGCCTGGATTATCAATGCGTTTGAGGGTGGGTTGAGTATAGGCGGCACGTTCCTTTTTGATAAAATCATCAACAATAAACGCTAAAGAAAAATCTTCTGCATCTTGCTCAAGAATCATCTGACCAGGTGAATTACTAGCACCGTCAGGATTGGCAACCCCGGTATAATTTCCAGCACCTTGATTAGAGCCTAGTATTTGATTAGGTGTTTTCTTTTTGCTGCCAGTCATAGCCCCTCCGGGAATATAGGATATACTCCACTATGTATAGTTATTATACTACAAGAGAGCAAAGCATTCAATGGAGAGTCTATTTAAACTACAGCCGATCATGTCATCCAAAAACAACAGAATATCCTTCGACGTTTAAGATTGTGCGGACGAACTCATTAATAATTCCGACAAAAAACCACGCTGAATCCAATTTTTAAGATAAGAAGCCGCACGCACTCCAACTTCTTCTACTGCTATCCATTGACAGAGCCCTTCGCAAAGTGAGCCAAAAGAAGCGCCTTGAGCCAAGCTATCTAAAGCCCAGGCTTCATCCGCTGATAAACTGCAAAACCGAATCATTAATTCAGGGGTACGCCATAAAATCCAAGTAGAAGCTTCAGTTTGCTGCTGAAGCTCCGGCAAATCGTGATCATGAGCCAACGCTTGCCAAAGAGAAACACTATTCCATAAATAATTAAGTCGCTGAACTGAGGGATGAAGTACAAAGTGTAGATCAGCCCAAGCCTCTGGTGGAACTGCTGCCATATCAGCCACAGATACCACTGGTGCCTCTGCGGCATCAAAAGCTAAAGTCATCTTCCATTCAAAGTCTGTTAATTCACTGAGATAGTATTGTGAATAGTTTGCTCGTACAAAAGCCGCCAAATTATCTCCAAACCAGCGAATGGAACGAAATGAAGAAGGATATTCCCGAAGATAGACGCGTGCGCACTGATTAAATTCTTCGGTACCAAGATACGCATAAAGACAAGGAAAATTTGTCGCGAGGCTTTCAATTAAGCGCAGCTCATAAGCATCTCGATAAATTCCTAAGCGGGTTTCGACCGAAACTAACTCTGTTTGCATGATGGAACTATGAATTTGACTATCACCCGATAATAAGAATTGGTGGAACTGTTCTTGCAGCTGCTTCAGCTCATTCATACCAATACCTCAGCGCATAATATGGATTCAGCAATACTACGAGCCTGATTCATTTCAGCTAATAACTCGGCAAAAGCAGGCATATTATCATCGCGCTCAATCATAGTGGATACTGCCCCTAAATGGCGGATCGTTGCCGCATAAAGATCCCAGACCTCCTGTGCCACTGGCGCATCATGAGTATCAATAATGTAGTCACCATGATTGGAATGCCCTGCTAAATGAACTTGAGCAATCCGCCCTCCAGGCATAGCGTGAATATAATCTATAGGATTAAATTGGTGATTAACCGAGCTTACATACACGTTGTTTACATCCAATAAGATGTAACAACCCGATTCTTTAACGATGTCTAAAAGAAAGTCCCATTCAGACATTTCCGACTGTTTATAAGTAAGGTAACTGGACACATTTTCAATTAAAAGCGGGCGTTGTAAAAAATCTTGTACCTTCTGGATACGTGCCACAACATGCTTTACCGCATATCGCGTATAGGGGATGGGCAGTAAATCATGGGCGTTAAGGCCATTAACCCCAGTCCAACATAAATGATCAGAAATCCATTTAGGCTCTGCTCGTAAAGCCAGGTTTTTTACTTGCTGCAGATAATCATTATCTAAAGGGTCACTGCTTCCTAAAGAAAGGGACACTCCATGCATTACTACAGGATAATGTTCACGAATCTTATCAAGATAATATAATGGTTTTCCGCCTGGAATCAGATAGTTTTCAGTAATTAGTTCAAACCAATCTACTTTCGGCTTTTGTAATAAAATTTCTTCATAGTAGTCAGGTCTTAACCCAAGTCCGAAACCAAGGTAAGGCATTTTTTGTATGGAGTTATATTGAGACATAATAAACCTGGATAGCACCAGGCATAAGCTCATGCCTGGCGTAAGGAAAAAAATTATTCGGCAGTACCGCCAGCTTTTTCGCACTCTTCTTTAGTCATTTTAACAACACCTTTACCTTTACAAGAATTTTGGCCTTTGCATGAGTTATCCGCAGTTTTGCAAGAGCTTTGGCCTTTGCATGAGTTACCACCTTTACAATGAACCATTGGTGCAGAAGAAGCTGTATCATCAGCAAAAGCAGGAGCTAAAGAGAACAGAGAAGCAGCGCCAACTGCAAGTGCAGCACCAGTTAATTTAATTTTGTTCATTTGATTAATTCCTTTTAATTTAGTTGATAAACACCTGAGATACCAAATAATAATTTGGTCACCTGCATTTTAGAAAGTAATATTAAATCTTGTCAAGTAAGGTCGGTGTTGAAGAACTGTTAAAAGCGGTCCCCGATGCCCATAAGTGAAAGATTGGCTAATGCAATTTATATTGCCTAATGAGCTTGACAAACCGCAAGGATAGACCAAAATTTACACATTACCGCCAGTTTATACTCTATTGACCAGGACCTGAAACGGAGAACATGATGGCTACATCAAAAAGACCTAGGGAAGCCCGCCCTGCACGCGAAATAGACGCTATTTATAAACGCCGAACAGTACGTGATTATAAACCGCAAAAAATTGAAGCACCAATGATTCATGCTTTACTTAATGCTGCGGTTCAAGCACCGACAGCATTACGTGAAGAGCCATGGGCCTTTGCGGTAATCCAAGATAAAGAAATGCTCAAAAAACTATCCGACACGATTCAAGGGTTAATCTATAATGAAGCGCGTAATTATCCCAAGCTAATGAATCGCGTCAAAGAACTCACGGACAGCCCGAATTTTAATGCATTTTACAATGCAGGCACACTCATTGTAATTTACAGTAGGTTTCAAAGACCTTTTGTAGTAGCTGACTGCTGGTTAGCCGCTGAAAACTTGATGCTCACTGCCTGTGTTAATGGCTTAGGTACCTGCGTTATTTCTCTTGCCGCAGCGGCATTAAATACTCCCGAATGGAAATCAAAACTACATGTTGGAGCTGAAATGATTGCCATTGCACCAATTATTATCGGAGTTCCTGTCAGCCCTGTTGAACCAGTGCCTCGCTTAGAACCAGATATCCTTTCCTGGATATAAGACAAAAATTTAGCCCCCCCCCCTCTTCACACCACAGTCCTGTTTAAATCAGGACGTTGGTTGTATTTTGGTAATAAGACTTCACCGTAACGAGTACTCGGTCAATATCCGCTTTGGAAATATCCCGATGAGTTACAAGGCGAATGCGGTTCATTTTATTCGCTTTTTTTGGAAAAATAATGCCATTAACCGTAGGATCCTCATCAAAAACATCATCGCCTTTAACATTTCCAGAGAGGGCTTAGTCACTGTATCACTACGAAAATCAAGCGAAAACTTAGGCAGTAGTTGTTCCATTATGTTCTTCGCAGCCCAATATTATGGGCAAATATTCCAAGTCATTGGTGTATTTTTTCTGATATTTGCTTTGAATAGCATGAAATATATCCAAAAGAATAAAATCACCCTCAATCCTCATCTCACCCAAACCGAAGAAACTAAGCCACACAACAAGCGTAGTCTGGCTGTGTGCAACCAGAATGGACATTTACTGCACATCCTCATCATTCAAATTAAATGCTTCTTGAATATTTTCCAGCTGCTCTTCAACAACATTTAATTTCTCAAAGCTTGCGATGTGAAATAAAGCTTGCCCGGCATGAACCAGCGGCAACATACTTTCACCAATAATAATGCCTGAAATAGGTGACTTGAGTTTGTACTCTTCCGTGCTGGTAGGATTGGCTATAATCGCAATAATTTGCCCTTTGCTGACACGGTTTCCGGCTTTTTTAATATGCCGCAAGATGCCACTGATAGGCGCTCTTAGCCAATAACTATTCCTGGAAATAGTTGGCGTAAATTTTTTGATGCCAAGTCGCCCAGGTTTAATCATACCTAAGGCGGACATAACGCTTAAAATGCCATTAAGTCCGGTTCTAATGGATAGCTCATCAAAACGCAAAGCCTCCCCACCTTCATAAACTAAAATAGGCACCCCTTGCTCATTCGCATACTCTCTCATCGACCCATCTCTAAAAGAAGAATGCAAAATCACCGGGACATTAAAGGCTCGAGCGAGAGCCTCAAGATCGGGCATATCCAGATTGGCGCGAATTTGCGGTAAATTAAAACGATGATTTGAACCCGTATGTAAATCGATAACATATTGCGATTGAGAAAGAATTTCTGTGCTGATAATCCCAGCAAGAATTGATGCCAAGGAACCCTTAGGCCCTCCAGGAAAAGAACGGTTTAAATCCCTTCGGTCCATTAGATAACGCTCTTGGAATAAAAAACCATAAACATTAACTATAGGAATAGCAATGATGTTGCCCTTGATGCGTTTCAACCCTTTCTTGTGTAATAGGCGCCTAATGATTTCTATGCCATTGATCTCATCACCATGAATAGCGGCTGTCACACAAAGTGCCGGCCCCTCCTCTACCCCATTAATGACGTGTATTGGCAAGCTCATGGGAGTCCAATCATATAACTTAGGTAAAGGCAAAAAAACCGTTTTCTGCTGTCCAGGTTTGATTTGTTCATTACCAATAACAATATTTGCTTTACTCATAAATTATCCTTTATATGAGCGAACTTAAGGGAATTCATTGGCGATGAATGATGGGAGGATGTTGGAAAAATCAATAAGGTCGACTTATTTTTATCACCCGCCACACGAGTCATGGTAACCCCCCTATCCATTAAGGGTACCCTATAAGTATAGTGCATTTCTTCGTAGAACAGGCTCAAACTTTACATTAGCTAACTTGAGCCCCAATGGCCTGACTTTTCAGATTGAAAATCCAGGCCATTGGGGTCAATATAATAAATGTTAGTGTTGTGTTTTGCTTTTGGATTTACCACACAACCAATCAATACTGACCTCAAGCTCATCAGCAATTTTTTTCATGGCATAGGCATCTAAAGCAACCACACCATTTAATAAAGCTTCTATTTTAAACTTAGGCAGTTCAAATAGTTTGGAGCATACTTGCACGCGCTCAGTCATCAAGGATGGAACACCTAGCTCGTCAAGTTCATGATTCAAACGTTCAGTTAGTTTTTTGTTTGACATAGTATTTCTCCTCTTGGCTTTTCATTAGTGTAAAACACTTAAGCTTAAGGGTTGATTAACTACTCAAAGTTTTTCGAAAATTATTTTTTGCTTCAGTTTTGATGGAGAAAACGCGATTACGAATCACTGTATTTTTTACAAATTTCTATTAATATAAAAGCCACTATAGAGGAATGTACTAAGAAAAAAATATGGACGGGCTGGGGAAATTATGAAACGGTTATTGGACAAAAATGATCCTGTTTTAAGACAAGTGGCTGAGCCTATTCTAAAGGCAGAATTTGGAAGTGCCTGGCTAAAGGAATTAGTTCAGGACATGTTTCTCATCATGAAAGAACAATGTGCCGTGGGTGTTGCCGCTCCGCAAATAGGCATCAGTAAACGTGTTATTGTTTTTAGCACTGCCTATACAAAACGCCAAAATCTGGAATACCCCATACCGAATACAGCACTGATTAATCCTTCTTTAAATATATTATCCGAGGAAATCCAAACCGGCTATGAGGGTTGTCTCAATTGCGGTGAAATCATGGGGCAAGTACCCAGGACCATGGAAATAGAATATTTTGGTTTAGATATAAACGGAAACTTTATTTGCAAGAAGGCTCATGGTTTAGAGGCAAGAATCCTGCAACATGAAATTGATCACCTTAATGGTTATTTGTTTTTAGACCGTATTCCAGATAAGAGAACACTAACAACGAAATCAGAATTGCAGGATAAGATTTAGCAAAGGTTCCAGGATAAATACGTCAATGTCTATTAATAAGAGCGTAGCATCTTGCGCTCTTATTCTCCGAACAGGCTTTTTTTTGTCTATCATTTTTCCTTATCGGATCAATATGATTTTGCCTATGGAGTCACGATTATTTATTAACCAGTCAAATATAAATGTCCTCTTCTTGACCACATATTACTTATCATTTATATTCTTTGAACCTTTATTTTCGCCATTTTTTTTACACCCTGTGAAATTTAAAGCAAGTCATTATCCTCAAATGATAAGGTTTCAAAAACTATAACTTCATAATCAAGACATGGATATATATAGCTGTTGAGGTAGTGAATCTGACAGATAATAGAAGGATTCTGAACAAATGAATATCATTGAACGCAATCACCCTAAATCGTTACGCATTTTCTTTGCAACAGAAATGTGGGAGCGTTATGGATTCTATGTAGTACAAACACTCCTAGCACTTTATCTTGCAAAACACTTTAATTGGAATGACAAAGATATTTATGCCCTGGTAAGTTCTTTTACAGCGCTAACCTATGTATCTCCTGTTTTAGGTGGCTGGGTTGCCGATCGGTTTTTAGGTCAAAAAAGAACCATTATTGCTGGGGGTATTATTTTATTATGTTGTTATCTGATTTTAGGACTCATCGATTCAAATAATACATTAATCGGCTCCCTAGCAGGTATTGCTGTAGGAACAGGTTTATTTAAGCCAAACATATCATCATTACTGGGAAGTGAATATCCTGATAATTCAAACCAAAGAGAAAATGGATTTACCATTTTTTACATGGGAATAACACTGGGAATTATTTTTGGTTGCACTGTTCCAAATCACCTGAACTTCTACTTTGGCTGGTCAGTTTCCTTCACTAGCGCATCTGTAGGAATGTTACTAGGATTATTGGTATTTATTTGGGGGATTTTTAAGTACCAAATAGAGGATTATACAACTTATGAATACCAATTTAAGAATATAATTTTAGCATCCTTGATCCTTATTGCTTTATGGATAGGGGCTCTTTGTATCCTTGCCTACACGACCCTGGCCAATTTTGCATTTATAGGAATAGTACTGCTTTCTATAGGCTATTTTGCTTACACAATAAAAGAACAAACCTCTTATGATGCACGCAAAACCATGGTCATAGGCTTGTTATGCATTATTTCAGTCGTTTTTTGGGCCTTTTATTTCCAGATGTTTTTATCATTCACTTTATTCCTCTCCCGAGTAGTTGAACAAAGCTTATTTGGCTTACAGTTTCCACCACCTTATTACGTGAGTATACAAAGTTTTGGAGCAATTGTTTTGGGTTTATATTTATCTCGACGAAAATATAATACTGCAACAGAGCACATGGGGATTCAGTCCGCAAATAAATTTTTATTATCCATGTGTTTTATGACTGCAGCATTCCTGACCCTGACAGTTATTTGCCGAACAAGCAACAGCGATATGCTATTATCTCCCCTACTTTTTATTCCTATCTATTTGATGATTTCATTAGCGGAATTATTGTTATACCCAATAGGTCTCTCCATCGTTACGGTGCTAGCCCCTCGCAATAAGGTAAGTACCATGACCGGTATTTTCTTTGTCTCTCTAGGCGTTGGTAGTTTTCTAGCAGGAAAATTAGCCGAACTGGCCGCAGTATCTCAACAGAGAGCGGCCCTGCCTTTCTTAAAAACACATTACGCTGCTGCATTTACTACGATTACGTGTTTATTGATAGTCGCACTGGGCATCAGTTTTATTTTGAACCAAATTATCAGACGATTGCTATCCAATGTGCCAATATCTGATTATAAACAAATTGAGGATAACTTCGTTCAAAAACAAAGCCTAGAGCTGACATATGAAAAACCATAGCGTAGCTCCCCTAAAACGATGCACCTCATTGGATTTAATTTGAGTTAACAGATAATTGATCCACCTTCCGATTGGAAGCTGGCTAAGTATAACTTATGAATAGCGGCCCGAGCTATCTAGGCTTGTTCGCAGAGCGGTGCTCTGGCTCATCCTTATCCAAGCCAGCAACTTCCGTCTTAGAATCTAATGGCCCTAGGTTATGAAGTTGCGCATCAAACTCTTCTACTGTATCAACAGGGCTGCCTAATTGCGTATTATTGTACAAACGATGGGCCTTTGCCGCAGTATCAACCGCTGCATTAGGGTTATCTATGCCATTAGGTTGAGGAGGTTGTTTAGCCATAACATTTCTCTCGATAATGCAATCTTACTATCATTATAGTCTATTATTGTGATTACATTGATTTAGCACTTTTCCCCGTATTTAGAGGCTTTTTCCTGTTGCTCTTGCTAGTCTTGTAGCCTGCAGAATGCATTCAGTCTTAATGCTTGGAAGGCAAGCCCATCTGCTTCCGTTTTAAGACAGCGAATATCAATGTGTCTTACCATTTATTTCTATTCTATTCGTTGAAACCGAGCAACTGTTTTTCCATTATGAATCACATGTTCAAAAAACATGTGCATAGGGCGCACCCAAAGCTGATTTTCCCCAAACTCATCACAATGATAAAGTGCCTTGTACACCACCATTAAGTATCAAAGCAAAGAGAAACATGCTTTGACAAATAAAAAATTAAACTATAACATGGCCTTGTTTGTTAGATGGCGCGGGGTGTCGGGAAACCGACTGAGAATCACCCGTCGAACTTGATCTGAGTCATATCAGCGTAAGGACGCCTTCAATAAATCCATGTTCCGCTATTTTATGGGGCAGGGATCCCTTTTGCCATCTCCGGAATTATTTACATTTATATAGGAGTCTTGGCTATGTCATCTCATTTATCGACTAGAACTACTTTATTATTAAATTGGTACGCGAATCCTTATCACACACCAATTTTTGTAGCACAGCAACTTGGCTTTTATTCAGAGGAAAACATTAAACTTGCTATTTTAGAGCCTGCCGATCCGAGCGATGTTACGGAGCTTGTTGGTTTGGGAACTGTAGATTTTGGTGTAAAAGCCATGATTCATACTGTTGCAGCAAAGGCGAAGGGCTATCCCGTGAAGTCCATTGGCACCTTGCTTGATGAGCCCCCAACAGGATTAATTGCACTCAAATCAAGCGGCATTAACTCATTTCATGACATTGTTGGTAAGCGGGTTGGTTACATTGGCGAATTTGGTAAGAAAATTATTGATGACCTGGCACAACTCGCCGGTATTGAGTCCACCAGTTATCAAACTATCCGAATCGGTATGAATGTGACTGATGCGATTTGCCGCGATATTATTGATACTGGCATTGGATTTATTAATTTTCAACGCATCGAATTAGAACAAAGAAAAGGTGAAACCGTATTTTTACGTCTTGATCAGCTAGCTGGACTTGGATGTTGTTGCTTTTGTTCAATTCAATTTATTATTCCGGAACACACTCTACAACACCCCGAATTAGTTCAAGGATTTCTTAGAGCAACCCAACGAGGAGCAGCATTTACCACGGAACAGCCTGAAGAAGCCTATGAATTATTGTGCCAAGCAAAACCGCAATTACGTACCCCAATGTACCAAAAGATATTTACCCATACCCTCCCTTTTTTCTCACGTACCTTACACAATGTAGAAAGGGACTGGGATAAGGTAGGACGTTATACTCAACATTTGAATATCATTGATAAAAATTTTGCTCTATCACAATGCTATACCAATGAATTTCTGCCTAAGGTTCCTTACTCTGATTTGAAACCAATTGCTTGTTGCCTCGAAGAATAAAATGTTGGTGTAGGATGACAGGACCCATTAGAGAGTCACGGTCAGCTAGGTCTTTTCAATGGGTGATCCCCTTTATTTACTTTCACATTGACAAACACCCTAGTCAAATTGTTTTTTACGAGGGCATGGAAAATAACAGGCACATATGCTATATTTTCACCACAAAGGACAAAAAAAAACCTCAAGAAACTGCATTGGTTCTTGAGGTAACTTTTTACTCATTTGATAGAGACATAAAATATGGCACCTCAGAATACACAACCTAAACTACAACTTGGTAATTTGCAACAAGGCTTAACCCACCTTAGAAGTATTCCCACCGAACAACTCTATCGTCTATATGTGGATGGATGCAAATTGAAAGAAGAGCAAGGACCAATGAGGTATGACCGGCGCTATGAATATGAGAATAGACTTGAAAATGAAAATGAAATACTGAAAGCGTTACAAGGTTTACTTGCCCCCATTCAACATGGTATCGGTCGAGAGCAGAAACCATTGGAGATTCCTAATGAATTGCTTAAAAAGGTTCATTTTCGGATCATGCATAAAAATAATCAATTGAACGATGCAACAACTGCAGGTTGCATGGCTGGTTCAGCAGGGTTTAACATAGCCCCCTATAGTGTTTCTAGAGAAGGCTTAAAACAATTGTTACAACGCAGCGCTGATCCACAAGAAACCGCCTATCGTTATATTTTAGATCCAAACTCAGCACAACTGAACTTTAGCAATAAAGAAGATTGTCTTAAACAATCTTATACAGAACAAGAAATAGATCTATTTCATAGCGAACTTCGTTTTGGTGGTTTTTTTCAAACTACTGGTGACAACGATGTAAAAGATAATGAATACGCTCAAATAATGGAAAGATATACCCTGAACTTTATTAATCAGTTTAAAGCAGTTAAGAATCAAGGGGATATAGATAAAGTGATTCGCACCATAGTGGATTACATTCAACGCTGTGAACAACTTCATCCTTTTCCAGATGGAAACAGCCGTACTTTTGTTAATACCATGCTGTGTTACTGCCTCATGCAAGCAGGGCTACCCCCAGTCATATTGGAAAGACCCTCGGTATTCGATGGCCATTCGGTAGACGAGGTAACAGATCTTGTTAAAAATGGATGCCTTAATACCTTAAGATTAATAAATGGCGAAGATGGATTTCATGGTTTCAACCATGCTCAAATGATGGAGCAACAAAAAGATGATCCACATTTAAAAAATATCATCATGCAAAGCTATGATATAAAAGCCAGTTTAGATGAAATGCTAGATCCAATATTAGGTGAAAATACCCAACCTGTAAGTGAAGAACGAATCTTAGAGATAGAACAATATAAACGCGAGGCATTAGCCAAAGAGATTCAATCACTATCAAAAGTATTATTAAATGCATCTGTGCTTGCTATAACTCCAGAAGAGAAAAATGCAATTGCTGAAAAAATAAAGGAAGAAACTGTAGATCTAGATAGTGCAAGTGTAACTGACTTATTCGATAAAAAAATGTCTTTATATGTTGCTCTTGATGCTGCGATTAAAAAAAGTGCCACACAGGTTAAGCAAGAATTACACAGCGCTTCACCAAAGATGAAAAACAGATTACAAAGCTGGTTAACATCATTGGAGCATCTCGGCTCGTCACTCGAAGATCGGTTATTATTAGGTAAAAACCATCTTACAGAAGAGAAATATTTCACTTACCTCATAGCACGTATAGAGCAAGTGAATCTGGAGTTACAGAAAATTGCGGCAGAGCCAGAATGCCAAAAAATTCAAGCGCGATTAAAAGAACTAACAGAGACCTATCTCAATACGTTAAATCCTAGCCATACAAATTATGGCTTAGTGATGGAATTAAAGGAACAATTGGAGAGTAAAACTTATCTGTCTTTTGATTGCATTGATAGCTTTTATAAAAAATTAAATGAACAAGATAACCTACAGTCTATTAAAAATGATAACACCCGCTCTTCTGCTAAATTCATTTTGGGGATTGCTGTAGTTGTTGCAACGATAGCCACGGGCGTTTTACCTGGGGTTCTAATTATGTGGGCAACAAAAAAATGGCCTAGTGACTTATTTAATACTCATGCAGCTACATTTGTAAAAGACACGGGTAAAGAATTTAAGTTATTTAGCTCTCACCAACCCAAGAAATTGGAAGAGAAGCCCCAGGCGGAAACGGAAGATGATAACAAATTTTCTCCTGAGCGTTGATATAAAGTTTCTTTAACGTAGCCGCTACAAAATTAGTTTGGTCAAAAAAACAATGGTGCCAGGTCATAAACCTTGAAGTATTAACACAGATCAAGGCCTGGCACACTACCCCAAAATTCAAATTTAGGGGATTGGAGCAGCGGTATCTTTTAACCCCTGCTTTTGCATTGCCCAGAGGTTTATTTCTGCTAAGACCTGTTGATTTCCCTCTTGATTGATTGCTTGCAACAGTTTCTCAGCTCGAGTGCCAATGCATAACGCAAGATTTTCAATAGGATTAAAATTTGGATGTGTAAACTCATCACTGAACGGAGTCCGCGCTTCAGGATGTTTTTCAAAATCATAATAAGGATTGGTTATCCACTCCTGATCTTGGTAACACTTAAGCGTAATATCAGCTAACATCAGACTATAGGTTACTACAGTAAGATAATCACTCCCCTACAATATGAGCATTTAACTCTTCGACTGAATCCATAAAAACACTTGACCCCTTAAAATTCTGAAATACAATCTCCCCTGCTAAATTTTAATATCTATTGAAAGGAGTAATTAATATGCTTGGAGATTTAAACCCAGTTAATAATAATAATGATGATGATTCTTCGACGAGTTATTATCTTCTATTTACATTTCTTGTTGGTCTAGCGACAACCCTTTATTTAATTACTAAGGCGGCATCTCAAAATCGTCTCAGCTTTAAAGACCCAACTGCTCGTTTCATAGCAGGTGGATTAGCCTTGATGGTGAACACCTTACATACCAAGAAAGGTGATTTGGAGATTAATAATCCAGAAGGCCAAATCATTGCAATAGGTCCACATCGAACAGGCTTACTGGATGCAACTGTTGCCTCCTCTAAAATTACCGGAACACCACCACGCTTTTTTGCCACAGATACGTTCAATACCATACCTGGTGTTGCCGCTTTTATGAAGATGTTTGAAACCATCCCTGTAGCAGAAAAAGCAACTAAAACTAAAGGACAATCTGCAAATGCTGGAGTTATAGAATTAGGATGCGAAGCGCTTAGTAAAAAAGGTTGTGTGGCTCTGTTTCCTCAAGGTAATTTTGCAAAACTAGGCCAAGATCCACACCCAGTTTATGCTGGAGCAGCCAAGATGGCAGTGAAGAGTAAAGCACCTATTCAAGTAATTCGACTTGATGGTTTCGGATTCGAAAAGTCGTTATTACCTGCCTTTATTCTCAATAATAGTGTGTATCGCGCCATGTTTTCTTTATTTTCCATAAGAAATATAACCGCCACACGATGTTGTGTGATTGATTTTCATCTACAACCAGAAAATGAAAATCTAACAGATGAAGAAAAAATCGATGAGATCTGTGCACAAATTTACGCATACTTTCGCGAGAGTAAAGACCTTACTTCTGGACAGATTGATAAGATTGGGACAGATATAAAGGACAAAAAACATCATCTCATTTGGGGAAATAAGAAAGCACAAGAAGAAACTAAGAGGACATTGTCAGGTTTGAAACAAGAGGAAGCAACATTTGATGAAACCCCATCAATAAGCCAATAAAGCAAACGTAGGTCGGGCCAATGGCCTAATGGCGCTGCCTTAAGCAGCGTCATTTTTATCCATTCTTATTTCTCTTTGCCGCACTATCTTTTGCTGCTCGACGTATCTGTCATTTCTAAGCACGGGAAATGAGCGTGCTCTTAATCGTACAGCTCTCGGCTCCACCCTTCCTTGTCGATT